>MGOU01000019.1 GCA_001795385.1 Clostridiales bacterium GWD2_32_19 | reverse complement strand
AGCTTTATTATTGCTTTGTTTGCTATGCACATTTTTAGCATAAAAAACTTTTTAGAGTTTTTTTACAAAACTACTTGACATTTATTAACTGGTCTCTTTTATATGCTATCAACTTATTTCAATAGCACTGTTTATTTTATTCGAAGTATATTTCAACCTCACTATTTTACACATTATAGCATGTTTCACTATTTTTGTAAATAGTAGCGTTCTAAGAAATACCCGTAACACATAAATAAAGGTACTAAGCATGCTAAATACCTTATTCATTACTCTAAAGACTTAAATCAGGAATTGGTTCTATCAGATTTTCCATTTCAAAAACTAAAAAGACTTGATTACTCAAGTCCCTTAGCTACATCTTCTATCGTCTCCACCATCTTATCCCACTCAGCCACCAAGCTGTATGGTTTATCTTTTGCATTGTCTTGCTTAAATGGCACGAATGTTATTCCTTTTGTATTTTGTAGTGTAAATATATTCCTCATGTTTAGCGCCAGCGCATCATTTGTAGCTATCGCTATCACCACCGGCTTATCGTTTCGCCTCATCGTCTTTATTGCTCCTAGCACTGATGTGTCGGTTATACCGTTAGCTAGCTTTGCTAGAGTGTTCCCTGTACAAGGTGCAACAACTATTATATCAATAAGATCTTTAGGTCCTAGTGGTTCAACATCTACTAATGTTTTCATTATTTTTTCTCCAGTCATTTCTTCTATCTCCGCTATAAACTCTTCTGCTTTTCCGAATCTTGTATCGTATGTATATGAATTATAACTCATTATCGGTACTACTTTTGCTCCCGTTTCTATGAGCTTACTTATATATGTTATCACTTCTTTAAAATTACAATATGAAGCTGTAAGTGCAAATCCGATTTTCAAATCTTTTAATTCTTTCAAATTTATCACCTTCCCCTTATAATTTTCCACTCATTCATTCTTATATGAAATAGAGTGTCCTTTCATATATAATAATGTTTCTATAAATCGTTGATAACTTTCCACATAATTTTAGCAGATGTTTTTGGCGATACTTTGCCTGGTATACCTAATGATAGGATAGCTTTTATGTCCAATTTTTCAGCCGCATAGAAATCAACTCCACCAGGACTCGAGGCTATGTCTATTATTGAACAATCCTTTTTAAGTTTACATAACATACCTTCATTTAGTATAAGAGTAGGTATTGAATTAAAAATAAAGTCATATTTATCTAGTAACACATCCATTTGCTTTAAGTCTAGTGGTGTGTACCCATATGCTTCTATATATGCCAAATCCTCTTTCTTTCTTGCTGCGACTGACACTTTAGCACGTATACCATTTAATTTATCTGCGAGTACCTTTGCACATCTCCCAAACCCAAGTACAAGTACTTCACTACCATGTAAATTTATATCGCTTACTTCTATTGCCTCTTTTATCGCGCCTTCTGCAGTTGCAATAGCATTTAATATTGCAAATTCATTTATATTATTTAAATCAATTATATTTATTTTATAATTGATTGCCATCCCTAAAACATCTTCAGAAAAGTTTGAGCTTATCAGCTTCTGTTTATTAGTCATGGACATAAATAATTCTTCTATATATATATCTTTGTTGTACAAACTAGCTTTTAAGGTTGTATTGTTTGTACTAAATGGTATAGGTCCAATAACTATGTCAACTTTATTAATCGCCTCTAGAACATTATCACATTTAGTTATCCTAGAATCAAGTTTTACATGATTCAATCCAAAAACTTTTATTTCTTTTACTTTATCAATTAATAAATTTGCAAGATATATATGCCTTATATCTCCACCTATAATAGAAATAATGTTATTTTGCATAACTACTCCCCTTTCTTCAGTTCGCAATGCAAACTATAATAACTACTATATAATATTAATCTATCACTTTTTTGCTACAAAAAAACAAACCAAAATCTTGGTTTGTTTCAAAACTGTAAAATCAATATTATACCACTTACGAAGAATAGTCTTCTAATATCTTTATCAACTCATCTTCTCCATAAACTGTTATACCACTTCTTATTTTGTCTTGTTCATCTTTCGGTAATGTATTCACTGGTGTATCTGTTATTTCCCTAAGCGATATTCCATTTACAGGTTTTTCATAATATACTGCTATATATCCGTCCTTTTCACCAATCCTAAAATAAAATGGACTTTTCCCATTTAAATTCTTTTGCATAACGACTTGTTTACTTGAAAAAACCTTTATCTCCCAATCACTGTATTTACTCCTAAACTCTTCTTCTGCCATATTAATCATATAATAAGGTGGTTGCTCTCTTTCTTCTACTGTTTTTTGATCTAATTCATAATAATACTGATACACAATCTCAGTATTAGGTGTTATTTTCTCTACTATACTGGCAACAGGAGCAACCTCAATAATATTAGAGGCACTAATGTCTGGCTTCTCATCATTTTTTATAGAATAGTTTTTTATTGTCACATTATTTTTGGGTGGGTTACTATTTGTATTATAAAAGTAAGCAAAAGCAATTAATGCCAGTATTATTAATATAATCAAAGTGTATGCATTATTTTTTTCTCTAGTCTTATAACGATACATATTATCATCTCCTTAACCTGTTTAATATGTGAAAGTTTTATAGATACTTTTAATAATAGTTTTGACAATATTTTATATATTATACAGCAAAAAAACTATTGACATAGTCAATAGTTTTTTTGACAAACCCATATATTTGATATTACTATCTCTTATTCTAGTTTGTTGTTACAATTAAGCTTCTACAGTTACGTTAGCAGCTTGCTTTCCTTTAGGTCCATTTGTAATTTCAAATGAAACTTTTTGTCCTTCTTCTAAAGTCTTGAATCCTTCGTTTTGAATTGCAGTGTAATGTACGAATACATCATCTCCGCCCTCCGCAGCTATAAATCCGTAACCTTTTTGTGCATCAAACCATTTTACTGTTCCTTTGTTCATCATATTCTAAATCCTCCAGAAAATTAAATTTAAATATTTTAATTAAAATATCTACATTTCCTATGTTATCATATATTTCCCATTTCGTCAAGCATTATTTATAAAATATCATAAAAAAGTATTTTTTTTATTTTTTTACAGTTTAAGGTTAATTATTTACTGTTTTAATAATCTATCAAGTTTTCTGCAAGTTTTAAAGCATTATAATATAATTCTGATATTTGAAATGGATTTATTATTATGTTCTTTTCTTTTATATGTTGTTCTAATTTACTCCACTCTGCTTTTTCATAATAAGTAATTATTTTAAAAATATCACTAAAGTCATTTTCAATTCCTAGTAAAGCATCTTTCACATCTTCATTAAGAGGTATATCATGTAAGAGTTCTTCTTTATTATAATTAAACAAAACATCTACCATAGAGAAAAGCCCGAATAAAAATGCTTCTGATTTTCTATTCCTAAGTATAGTGCTCCCTGCAAGCTCTTCCATGAAATATGCCCTTACCAATGATATCCTCATTACTTCTACCGGTTTTTCTTTGGTTGCTTCACGTAACATAAGCACTGAAACCCATTTATTTATTTCTTTCATACCTAATCGTACTAACGCTTCGTGTACCGAAGTTACCCTTTGCATAGACCTAAATGTTACAGAGTTAATAAGCTTAAGTAGTTGTAACGCAAGCACAGGATCTCTTTCTATAACATGTGTAATATTATCAAAATCAGGATTTTTTTTTGCAATTTCATTTATAATTTGTAAATAATTCACTTTACTACCTTGTCCCGCGATTCCCTTTATTATAGTTGGTTTACTAAAAAAATATCCTTGAAATAGTGAATATCCACTTTTTAATGCTTCTTCATATTCTGCATTCGTTTCTATCTTCTCAGCAAGAAACTTTATTCTAGGATTTATCTTCTTTATTTCTCCTACAAGCTTTCTTTGTTCTTGTACTGTATTAAGTAACCAATCAACCTTTACAATATCTACAACTTTTAATAGTGATTTATACTTTTCCATATATCTATACTCAAAGTCATCTAAAGCAATTATATAACCTTTCTCTCTAAACTCTATACACTTTCCCAACAATATTGCCGTTGGCTCCACATCCTCTAATATTTCAATAACTATTAGCTCTTTCGGAAAAAGTGTTGGAGCACCCATATATAACAGTTCTTCTGTAAAGTTAATAAAAGCCTTTTTACCATTAGTTATAGCATCATATCCTATTTCCATAAAACTATTGGCAAGTACAGCTGCCGTGGCTTTGTTACCATCTATCTCAGTATACTTATTCACTGAACTATCCCTGTATAATAGTTCATACCCAAATACATTCATCTTTGTATCAAATATTGGTTGTCTAGCTACAAAAATATCCATAATTACTCCCCCATTACAATACACATTTGGTAGTGATAACATTCATTAGTAAAAATACACATAATCGACCACTTAGAAAGTTTTCAAGTATTTACTCTCTCCTTTATTATTTGGAGATAAATACACTCTAATCTTATTATATTTTATATACATCAAAAAAGCAAGTAAAATTTTTACTTGCTTTTTTAATTCGCTATATTTTTTGTATTATTGCTAACAAGTACTCCCATGTTTTTTGTATTGATGATATACTCACTCTTTCATTTGGTGTATGTGGATCATATAGATTGGGGCCTATTGATATAATATCTATCGTATCATTATTTCGTTTAAATACCGCACATTCTAGTCCTGCATGAATTATATTAATTATCGGCTCTACACCAGTTATTTCTTTATATGCTTGTACCGCTATATCTCTTATTTTTGAGTCTTTTGCATAATCCCATGCTGGGTATCTTGTTGTCACTTCTATTTTAGCATTAGTTTGATTGCTAATAACACTTGTTATTCGTTCTATTATTTCATCTAATTTTTCATCTTTAGAACTTCTTGGCAAGATGCTTAATTTTATTTTATCTCCTTCATATTTTAACACTCCTAGATTGCTAGAGCTTTCTACCAAACCTTTTACATCCTCAGACATTGTATATACTCCGTCAATAATATTATTAATTATGTTTATCATTTTATTACTTGTTTCCTTGGTATATACTTCACGCACCTCATCTTCTGATATTTTGTTTAATTCTATTTTTAGTTCACTTTCACTTTCTATATATTTTTCCAATATTTCACTTTCATAAGTGTTATATAATCCTAAAAACTTTATTAAAGCCTTTGTGTTAACCAAAATTTTAGCACTTGCTTCTCTTGGAATGGCATTAACCTTCATGCCACCTTCCATACTGTAAATATACAAATCATCATTAAAGTCTTCAAAATTTTTAAGTAACTCTGTAAGTATACGTACAGCATTACCTCTATTTTTATCTATATCTATCCCAGAATGCCCACCCTTCAAACCACTTACTAATAATTCAAATTTTTGAAAATTATCTATATTTTCTAGACATACTTTATCTACCGAAATATCAGCATTAATCCTTGCTCCACCGGCACAACCAACAGTTATTATTCCTTCTTCTTCAGAATCTATATTAATTAGCATACTTCCGCTCAATTTGCTCATGTCAAGACCATTTGCACCTGTCATGCCTTCTTCTTCATCAACGGTAAATACAACTTCCAAATTAGGATGCTTTATTTCATTACTTTCAAGTATAGCTAAATTATAAGCTACCCCTATTCCGTCATCTGCACCTAATGTAGTCCCCTCAGCTTTTATAAAATCTTCATCTATTTTTAGTTTTATACCTTCTTTCAAAAAATCATGTTCGACATCCTTATTTTTCTCACATACCATATCCATATGCGCTTGAAATATAATAGTATCAGAACTTTCGTTTGTGCTAGTTTTTTTTACAATAACATTATTTACTTCATCTTGTATATACTCAAATCCATGTTCACGCGCAAAATTGGCAATATAATCACTTATAGCTTTTTCATTGCCCGACCCTCTAGGTATCTTAGAAATCTCTTCAAAATAATACATAACTCTATTTGGTTCTATGTTCTCTAACATTTGGTATACTCCCCTCTTTATTAAGTGTTTCGAGACATTGGGGACGGTTCTTGTTGTCCACTGGACAACAAGAACCGTCCCCAATGTCCGCTATAGTTTTATTTTATGATCATCACATCTCCAAAACTGAAGAATCTATATTCACTCTCAACGGCTACTTTATATGCATTTAAAACATTTTCTCTTCCAGCAAGTGCTGATATTAACATGAGTAATGTAGATTTAGGTAAGTGAAAGTTTGTTATAAGTCCATCAATCACTTTAAATTTGTAACCTGGATAGATGAAGATATCTGTCCATCCATCACCTGCCACTACATTGCCCTGATCGTCGCAGGCAGACTCTAATGTCCTTGTTGATGTAGTTCCTACAGATATTATTCTACCACCTTCTTGCTTCATCCTGTTTATCTTAGCAGCCTCTTCCTTATCTATATTAAAATATTCGGAATGCATTTCATGTTCTAAGACATTTTCAGTCTTTACTGGTCTAAATGTACCAAGTCCTACATGCAAAGTTATAAAAGCTATTTCTACGCCTTTATCTTTTAATTTTTCTAGTAGTTCTTGAGTAAAATGTAACCCTGCAGTTGGTGCTGCTGCCGAACCTTTATTTTTCGAGTAAACTGTTTGGTATCTCTCTTTATCATTTAATTTTTCAGTTATGTATGGTGGCAACGGCATATGCCCCAACTTTTCCAACACTTCCTCAAAAACACCATTATATTTAAACTTTATCACTCTATTACCATTGTCTAATACTTCATTTATAGTACCTGTGAGCTCTCCATTACCAAAAACTATATCTACTCCTGTCCTAGCCTTTTTCCCCGGTTTAACAAGTGTTTCCCATTCATTTATATTTTTTCTTTTAAGTAAAAGTAACTCAATAGGAGCATTTGTATCTTTTCTTACTCCAAATAATCTTGCAGGTATGACTCTTGTGTCGTTTAATACCAAGCAATCACCTTGATTTACATAGTCCAAGATATTTGTAAATACTTTATGTTCTATATCTCCTGTATTTTTATCGATCACTAACATTCTAGAACTACTCCTGTCATCCAGAGGTTTTTGTGCTATTAGTCTTTCCGGTAAGTAATAATCAAATTCACCAAGTTTCATAATATTTCATTCCTTTTTTGTATTTTATTGTTTTCATTAGTTATTAATTGTTTTTCTAAGTAAGGTTTCACTCCCCAAAACTCCACAAACTTTTTATACTCGTCCATGCTTTTTTGATTATTTTTATTACTTTTCTTTATTGCCTTTATCATTAGGTTTTTAGGTGTGTGCTCAATATCTATAAATTCGACTACGGACACACTATAGCCAAGTGCTTCTAATAGTTTAACTCGTATACTATCAGTTATAAGTGCAGATAATCTTTCCTTTATTAGACCGTGTTTTAGCATGGGAGACATTAACTCGTTATTTATCTTGCTAAATAGCTCATGTTGGCAACAAGGCACAGATAGTATCACTTTTGACCCCCAACCTACAGCTTTAACCAACGCGTCATCAGTAGCTGTGTCGCATGCATGGAGTGTTACAATCATATCAACATTGTTTAACTCATTGAAGTCCTTTATTTCTCCAATTTCGAATTTTAACCCAACATAGCCAAGTTCAAGTGCTACCTTATTGCAAAATTCTATTACATCTTCTTTTATATCAAGTCCTACTATATTCACTTTATTGCCTTTGACTTTTACCAAATAATAATATAAGGCAAATGTAATATACGCTTTACCGCAACCAAAGTCAACTATATTTATTATATCCTCTTTTTCAAAATCATTTATACTATCTTCTATTACCTCTAAAAATTTATTTATTTGTTTAAACTTATCTCTCTTTTTGTCATGAACTCTACCTTGTTTATTCATGATATCTAAATATACTAAAAAATCCACCGGATTATTTTCTTCTAAAATATATTCTTTTTTTCTATTGTGAGAAGCACTTTCTAGCCTCTTAGTAGCGTTTGATTTTATAATTTTAATATTCCCTTTTTTATTTGTCAAAACTTGATAATCAGCATTCTTTGAAAATATAGCTAAATTTTCAAACTGCGTATCTACCAGCCTAAATATACACTCTATTGCATCTTCACTACTCATATTTTCGTGTAAAACCTTTTTTCCTTGAAAATACTCAAATTGGTATAATAACTCATCCTTTTTATAAAAAGGACATATCCTCACTTTACTTAGCTCATTATCATCCTTATTCTTTGACTTACTTAAAATAACTTGTATTATTTCATTTTCAAAGAACAAATTTCTCACTAACTTCAAAAGTTTTTCCATTTTTATCACCTATCTCTATATTTTGATTTTCTATATCTTATCATGCCTAAATTACAAAATGAATCTCCCCGTGGCAAGCCGACGGGGTATCATGTTGTCATTGCGAGCGTTTTTGCGAAGCAATCTCATCTTTCAAAAACGAGATTGCTTCGTCGAAAGAACCTCCTCGCAATGACAAGAACGCGTCAAGCCGACGGGGAATTAAACCCAAAGAGATTAAAAAAGGGCAGAAAACCACTGTGGTTTTTGCCCTTTTAATTTTATGCTTCTATAACTGTTTCTACAGCTTTCTCATTTACTTTTCTTTCTGTGTATATTGAAACTTGCTTTTTATCTCTACCTTTTCTTTCAAAACTTACATATCCGTCTATTAATGCGAATAGAGTATCATCTCCACCTCTACCTACATTTTTCCCTGGATGTATGTGAGTTCCTCTTTGTTTGTATAATATATTTCCTGCTAAAACAAATTGTCCGTCTGCTCTTTTTGCTCCTAGTCTTTTAGAGTTTGAGTCGCGTCCGTTGCTTGTAGACCCGCCACCTTTTTTATGAGCAAAAAATTGAAGATTTAATTTTAATAACATTTTACTGCACCTCCTCGATTTTTATATACTTTTTTCCGTATTGTTCATTTATATCATAAAGCCCATATTCTAGACTTTTAAGTAAAATCTCTGTTTCTTTTGAATAAATTCCATTTACCAAGAACTTTATATGACCGTCATTTTCAACATATTCATCTACTACAATATCGTCTTTGGTAAAATTACTTATACTGTTAATAGTATTTATCATTAAAACACTAACAGCCGAACACACTATATCTTTTCCATGCTTATCAAAGCCTGCATGACCTACTATATCAAATCCATAAATCATATTCTCTTTTTTTAACACTTTAACTTTAATCATTAAACTATCATTCCTTTAACACTACGCGTTTATTTTTTCAATTTTCACTTGTGTGAAAGGTTGTCTATGACCTTTTTTCTTTGCATAACCTTTTTTCGCCTTATACTTAAATACTATTATTTTAGCTGCTTTTCCCTGTTCTAAAACAGTTGCTTTAACAGTAGCTCCTTTAACAATCGGAGTTCCAAAAGTTAATGTTTCATCATTTGAAACGGCAAGAATTTCGTCGAAAACAACTTCACTTCCTGCTTCTAAATCTAGTTTTTCTATTTTAACTAAATCTCCCTCTTGTACTCTGTATTGCTTTCCTCCAGTTTTGATTATAGCGTACATCTGTACACCTCCTATTACATAAATCTCGCCAAACTAGGCAGCATCGCTGCATTTTATCTTCATAGCCTTATTTGTGCGGAATAACAACGTTGTTATTATACATTATTTTTCATACTTTGTCAAGTTTTAGAATGGATTTTTTTAATGTAAATGAAAAAACCTTTCAAATGAAAGATTTTTTATGTATTATTAATCAATTTTTATTATTCAATAGGTTCAATATTTTCAACTAATTCAACGGCTAGAATAAGGTCTTGTTCACATCTTAAATCAAATATTTCATGTTTTTCCATTATACCAGATATTTCTTGTTTCTTATCTTCTACTGGTATCCCGTATTTAATAAGAACATGTTCTAAGTATCTTTCATTTTGTATATTTAAACCACGTTCTTTTACTCTTTCAAGTCCATTATTTAACTGCGTATTTGCAGAATATAGTTCACCCATCAAGTTTTCTTTTCCTTCTTCTTGCAATACAGCATACAACTTCTTGCCATTTTTAAAAAGGTTATCTAACCTTGCTTCTCTACTATTTTGTTGCGACTCTGTTTCAAAGTCCGCTAATGACGGTGTAACTATTCTTATGTTTACAATATCTTCTTTCTCTTTTTTATAATAATTAGATAATTCTTTGTAATCTTTAAACTCAGCCATTAAATCTAAAAATTCAGTAATATAAAGTCTTTCATCTGTTATTTTAACTATATTTATTTCTTCTTTTAATATATCTAAACCCTCAAATTCTATTTCTTTTTTCATATTCACATCTCCTTAGTTTCATAGTATGTACATGTATACTATACTATTCCAGAAATGCAAATAACTTAATAGAAGTTATTTTGTTATACTTTTCCTTAAATATCATTTTATCACTTTTATTTTTCTATTAACTTACCTAAGAGCAACACATACTTTCCATCTCCAGTGAAAAAATATCTTCCTTAGTTAGACTACTCGTATCTACATTATCTTTACCCATCTTTGCATCTAGTTTATCTTCTCCAAATAAACACTCAGCACTTTCTGAAACTTCTTTAAGTACTGGATTCACATCTTTATTTATCCTAATAACATTTAATATATCGGCATTGTTTATTGGATTTATCAATCCGTCATTATATTTTTTACTATCAAGAACATCCATAGCATCACTACTTATTAATATTGATCTTTCTATTAACTTACTATCTATTAACCATTTAGTATATATATAATGTTTATATACATGTTCTCCATATAATACTTTTTTTCTGATAACATCTGTATTACATTTTATATCTATTCCTAATTCTTTTATCGTTTTATCCCATTCAAAACTCGCAACATCATTTTTTACATAAATTCCAATAATTCTGCCTTCCAAATCTTTGCCCGCTACTATATTATTCATCTTTTATCATTCCTTTCATAATTAACTTATCAAGACTTTACCACATTTGTCTAAAATTGTCAATATTTAAAAAGAAAATTTTACATCTTTTAACCTGCTATATATTTCACCCATTATATATTTTTCTTCTTTTTCTCCATACGCTAAAAATGTAACTGAAAATCTCACATAGTGTCCTGCATCATCCCAGGGCACCGTTACAATCCCTTTTTCTCTTATCAAGTATTCTGCAAAATCTGTTGCTGTTTTAAATACTCTCTCGTGTGGGATAGACTTCGGTATCTTGACATACAGATAGAATGTACCTCTTGGTTTTTCTACTTTAAATCCCAATTCACTCAAAGTACTAACTAATAAATTCAAACGCCTAGAATATTTTTCAATTGTATTTTGAGTTATTTCTGAATGCTCCATTGCATAAACCCCTGCATACTGTATAGGCTTGAATTGTCCTGAATCATTATTATCTTTCACTATTCTGAATGCTCTAATAATATCTTCATTCCCCGCAATAAATCCGATTCTCCATCCTGTCATGTTAAAGGTTTTTGAAAGTGAATGAATTTCCACTCCTATATCTTTCGCTCCATCAATACTTAGAAAGCTAAGTGGCTTCTCACCATCATAAACCAAAGCACCATATGCTGCATCATGTACAACAGCAATATTATTCTTTTTAGCAAATGCTACTACTTTAGTGAAGAATTCTTTAGTTGCAACTGCTCCTGTAGGATTATTAGGATAATTCAAATATAGCAGCTTGGCTTTTTTTAGTATTCCATTCGGTATTTTATCTAGCTCTGGCAAATAATTATTTTCCTTACACAAGGGCAACTTGTACACCTTACCACCAAGCCACTCAGTATAAGTGGCTGTTACAAAGTAACCCGGCACGGGCATAAGCATTATATCCCCTGGATTTATAAAGATTTGAGCAATCATTGCTAGTGCGGATTTCGAACCTATGCAGTGATTTATCTCATCTTTCGAGTCTATGTTTTGTACATTAAATTCATTATTTAGATAAGTAACTCCGGCATCTTTAAATTCCTGTATACCGTTATCAGCATACATTCTATTGTTCCACTTTTTAACTTCATATGTTAATGCTCTTACCACGCCTTCATCAGCCATGGCATCTGGCTCTCCAACTCCCATATCTATAAAATCCATATTAGGATTTTTCATCAATGCTTCGTCGTGTGCATTCTTTATCTTTGTAAATTTATATTCGCAAGTCTTATCACCAAACTTCTTTCCACCTAACCTATTTGCTATAAGATTTTTAATAAAATTAGAAGCCATAAATACTCACCCCTCAAGTCAATTATCGTATACCATTTACAAAAGGAAATTATTTTTATCTATTATCTGTTATTATCATCTTTTACATATCTTATACCATTTCTTTTAAAAATACAATATATAAAATAAAAAAATTACAAAGCCGACGGGGAATTAAACCCAAAGAGATTAAAATTATTTCTCTGTTTTATATCCATTTACTACTTTATTAATTATGGATACACTTTCAGCTCTTGTTAATTTTTTATCTAACGAATTATTTTTATAAAAACTGTCTTCTTCATTAATTATATTTACATTAAGAAGGTTGGTAATATATGCATTTGCCCAGTGATTAGTTTGTGTATGTTTATAATCACTTCTATTTATAAAATTCAAAAATGTATATGTTCTATCCAGTATAGCAGCTACTTCTGCAAGTGTTATAGTATCAGTTGGATTAAACTTTCCTGCTTCTTTTCCTTTTAATATACCCTTAATTGAGAGTGTGTTTATAACATCCTTTGACCATCTATTATTTTCTACATCAGTAAATATATTTACATCTATATCACTCAACTTCAGGTCTATAGCTTTAATATATAATTGACAGAACTCTTCTCTGCTTATTGCTTGTTCAGGTTTAAATGTGTCATCAGGGTATCCATTTAATACTCCCTTATTATACAAATTTAATATTGAGTCACGATATAAATATTGTTCCCCCACATCTTTAAAAGAATAGAGATTTCCGTCTTGTTCATTTTTAAGTATAATATTAGGCAGAATATCATTTCCGAGTTTGAGACCTAATTCATCTTTGTTAATCGTTATTTTATCAAATAATTCTGCATTTTTGCCTGTTATATATGTAAGTATAATTGTATAGTCATTATATTTTTTATACGAAGTTATTTGAATTTTATTAGTTGAATTTATGTCTATAAAGCTAAGTTCCACTTTTATATAACTTTTACTCTCTTGATTAATTTGATAAACTACTCTACCTTGCTCTGCACTCGCAACATTAAATTGGAACGCAAGTATCATCATCACTGCATAAATGAATATTCTAAACATTTTCATAATCTTGTACCTCCAATTGCTTAGATTCCACCTAAACCAAATTTTCCAAGTTCACTTGTTTTAAATATTATAGTTCCATTATATGAATTATATTGTTCAGGGACATCTATCCATATGTTTTTATTAGTATCAAATTTGTATGCCTTTGCATTTGGTGAAACATTGTTTGTAGTCGTACTAGTTGCTGTTTTGCTAGTAGTTGTAGTACTTGCTTTTGCAGTATCGTATGATATTACAACATAACCATTAAGATATTTTTCATCTATATTTCCATGTTTTGTTTGTATCGTTATTGTTATTTCTTTTGATTTGCTAACTACTATGTTTGATGTTCCACTCGTTTCTGACGGTGTAGAAATCGTAAATAAATAGTTTTTCAGCCCGCCCAGTTGCTTTGCACGCGTTAGGGTTGGTGTGCTTAAGCTTTCTACTGGTATACTAATTTTCATATCATCAACTACAATATCAAAGTTCATTTTCTGTTGTTTTAAGGTTTCAATTACTTCATATGGAACACTTGCTACTCTTTTATTAATTGTTTTGTTTGCAACAGTGGTTTTACCTGCTGAGCTTGTAGTTGTGTAATTCTTCATATCAATAGTGAACCTATATTCATCTTGCATTAATATATCGTTTATAACTCTCTGTCCGTCAGTTATTGTATATGTTAGTATTTCATTAACATATGTAGTAGTTGCTTTGTCTGTTAGCGGTGTAACAAACTCTCCAGTACTCGCATCAAATTCATTATCAGTTGATGTCTTTACGGCTTTAACCAGTGAGTAATTAGATTCACTTGTAACAATCTTTGCTGAATCCCCTTTTTTAGCAGAAACTTTTGATTTTAGTTTGAAATAATATTTTTTATTTGTTTCAAGACCATTTACTTTTACAAGTGATTTTTCAATCATTTCAAACCCATTTTCAGTTGAACCAACATTATCATCCTTAATTTCTATTTGTCTTGCATCTAAAAACTTTGAATTATCTGATATTATGAGAATATATGAAAATAACTTCTTTACTTTATAATTTTTATTAGTTTCTTCTGATGAAAGGTCTTCAAGTAATCGTGTCCATTCAATAGTAATATATGTATCGCCTATTGGATCAGTTATATCTGCAACACCTATTCCTTCTGGTGGATTAATTGGGTTTGGTAATATGTCTGTCGTTTTTACAAGAATTGGATTACTCCATGCAGATTCTTCATTTCCATCTTTTTGTTTAGATTTTATCCAGAAATAATACTCTGTCTTCGGTAGTAAGTCTATAATCGTAAGTACATAATCTTCCCCATCTTTTGGAAATTTAGGATCTGTAGAATTTGTAGGTATTATAACTTCATTGTCTCTAGCTGTATTAAAATCTTCTTTTTCATTAATTTTCATCTCATATTCCATTTTAGTATTATATTCCCATTTCAATTCTACTTGAATATCTCTTGCTTCATCTAAAAACAAATTAGGTACAGTTGGTTTTGGTATTACTTCTGTTCCATTTATTAGTGTGGTTCCTATAATCGTAGTTGGATTTAAACAATATAATCTTTCTGTTTCAGAACCATTTACTATGGTTCTATATGTTTTAATTACAAACATATATGAAGTATTATTTGTTAGTTTTTCTTTTGTAAAGTATAATGTCTGGTTAGTTTTATCTGCTGGATCAACTTTCACTATCAGTTGTTCCCATCCATTTATTTCACCAGTTGTATCCTTTATACTCTTTATATAGTCTTCTAATGTATAATTTGAATCCATTTGCTGTGCATTGAGTATTGCTGCCTCAACATCTGTATAAAGGAGTGTCTTCATTTCATAACCGATATTATCGCCTAGATTAATCTGTCTAAATGTATATTTGGGTAAATAAGCTAAATCTATCTTTGCTTTTAACTTATTTACATCTTCCTGTGAATTTAAATTTATTTTTTCTGCTCCTGCTGTTTCAGTAAAAACAATATCATCGTTTATTAACCATATTTGATTATACCAGTTTTGTTCTATATCTTCGCTTGAAACAACCTCCCACCAACTAAGCCTCCACATAAGTTTTATATTATCAGATTCTAATTGATCAATTTTCAGAGGTGGCTTTGACAACACAGGTGGTGCATATATAGTTTCATCAGAATCATAGTACACAGAAAGCATTGCTGGCTCTGATTCTAGTACTTCATTTAATAGTTTTTTCTTAGCCACTATCTTTATATAATATATTTTATTAGGATCTAAATCTTTCAGTTTATATCCAATTACTAATCCATTTTCTCTTATTGCAGCAAGATATTGCGAATACTCCTTATAGAAACCTATCTTTGTTCCAACCTTGTCTTTTACATAAGTAGCACTACCTTGTTCTTCTGACACATAGAAGTTAGATTCAACACATAAATCATTATCAGTATATAATAAATTTGCATCATCTGTCAGCCAAATATCATAGTATGTATCCAAATCTTGAATAACAGTATTTGCAGGATCCTCTGCGCTATAATCAAGCCTTTCAAATACAGACCAAACAATATTTATAATATTTTCAGTCTTGTTTATTTTAAACGCACCATCATAGTCAGCAATATTAATTACAACATTATCATCTTTTGATAATATCTCATTTAATTTTGGTACTTCCGGTTTAGCAGGGGTGATTCTAAAAGCTCCAGGATCATACATCTCCCAATCAGAATACATATATATAGTTTTCTCCATTCCATTTTCCATTTTTGTGTATGTTATTTTTATTCTATAATTTGTTTTATTCTCCGACCTCAAATCTGTATAATACCCTATGTCTATTGATTCTTGACCTTCTATTGTTGCTATTATTTGTTCTGATGCTGAATCCGTGTCCTTCCTCATAATTTGCAATTTTCTCACCGAATATTCTGTTATTTCTCCACTTATTCCTACCGTATTGTCTATTCCCCACCACGAAAGTTTTATGTATTTATCGCTTTCAGCCTCTATTTTAAATGGAACCTTTGTAGTCACTTCTTCAACATTCGTCCTAGGATTTACATAAACATTTACACCATTTATATTGTTAATTTTAGGCCTTATACTTACTGAATAAAGCTGTCCTGACTTTATATCACTCGTTTTTATCACATACCTCAATTTTACCTTTTTATCGGTATCTATAAATTTTGTAGACAAATCTCTAACATCTTCTATTTTACCAGACATGTTATTATAATCTGATATGTCACCTTTTTCATAATATATATCATAATTAACCCAAATTCCTGCGTCTTCCCAAACGACAGTTATCTCTTTGCCGTCTGCATTAAGTGTAATATTATAATCAGTAAAAGCAATCACTTTTGGATGATTCTCTAAGTTAGTAATTACATATTCTGCCTTAACTTGACTTGTCACACTATTAAAAATTTTATCATGATAATGTACAGGTATAACTTGTATTTGGTATAGATTTCCTGATACAAGCCAAGCCGAAGTACCAATTTCATATTGCTTTACAGAACTATCTACTACAGTTAACAGTTTTTTATCTCCTAACTGAGAAAGGTTCTGTAAATATATTTCGTATTTAGTAGTAGGATGAATTAGATCACCTTGAACAATGCCTTCACTAGTATCTACTTCAAAAGAATCTGGTGAATCTTCCCAACTAATTTTTACAATTGAGCGTTTTGTTGACTCACCAGTAAGTGAATCAACTATTTCGTTATATGTAATATCATCAACATTTACCTTTGCTATACTACTTTGCTTATTAGCGTGTGCTACACTTGTGGTAAATACTAATGTGAATAGTATTAGTATGGTAATTATATATTTTTTCATATCTTAACCTCCTAGAATTCAGCTTGTAGTTATCTATACAATTATACCACATTCATTTCTTTTTTCAAACTTTTTATAACAAAAAAAATAAAAACTTGCAAAATATTTGCAAGTCTAATAATTAAATCTCGGCACTGCTTTTTCTCGTATATTTTCTTCACTATCAGTGTCATCTGCGCTACCCTGATTATATGTTGATTTGTCTTGTAGTTTTACTTTAACTTCTTTTTTATCTTTTAATTCTCTTATATATTTTATCGTAATACTATCTCCAACCTTATGGTTTTTAATTATATTTGTTAGTTGTTCCATTGACAATATTTTTTGTCCATCTGCTGATATAATAACATCACCTTTCTCTATTCCAGCAAGACCTGCGCTCCCATTTTTAACTACATTTTGAACATATACACCCACAGGCAATTCATATAAATCTGATAAGCTATCTGTTATGTCTGCACCATATATTCCTAAAAACGGACGTTTTATATTTCCATTATTTACGAGTTCTTCTATTATCGGTTTTGCAGTATTACTTGGAATAGCAAATCCTATTCCTTCTACTGTTGTGTCGACTATTTTAACTGAGTTTATGCCTATTACCTCACCTTTGTAGTTAAGCAATGCGCCTCCACTGTTTCCAGGATTTATTGCTGCATCGGTTTGAATAAGTTTATACTTTCTATTCGAAACTTCTATTTCTCTATTTAGCGCACTAATAATTCCTACAGTAACTGTATTGGTAAATTCTGACCCTAAAGGATTTCCTATAGCAATTGCTTGTTCCCCTACTTCTAGTTCATCAGAGTTTCCAAACTTAGCTGCGACTAGCTTGTCCAACACATCTTTTTCTATATCTTTTTTATTTATATATATTACAGCCAAATCTGTATCTACATCACTTCCTACTGAGTACGCAATATATGTTTTATCTACTAATAATGTAACTGTTACCTTATTTGCATTTGCAACAACATGTTGATTTGTGGCTATCATTACCTTATCATCTGTTATATTAAATATAATTCCAGAACCTGCCCCTTCAGAATCATACTCCATATCGAACCAGTCTGTTACTGTTGTCTTCGTAGTTATCGCAACTATAGCATTATTTACACTTTTTACCATACCCGAAATACCAGGTTTTTCTACTCCTTCACCATAATTATTAACATCATTATATACTACATCTTTAAACTTAAACTCCTCTGTCTTTTTATCATTAGTTGTACTTCCACTCTTGCTAAATGCACTCTCCACAAGTGGCTTTATATAGTCACCACCCACTATTATCCCTATATTGAGTACCGTAAATATTAATGCAACAACTATAAACATACCTACATGATTAGATTTCCTTGCCTTTACTTCCTTCTTAATTTGTTGTACATCATTGTTTTCTTCATTCTCCAATAATTCTTTCTCATCATCCATGAAAAACACCTCCACATTTAAATAATAGTAATAAATACAGTTGTATTATATACTTTACATTTTTACATAGTATATTATAATATATAGTATTTAATTTTTCAAGGTTAAAATTGTGAAATATTTGTGTACTTTTTGTGACATAAAAAAGCTTGAAATCTCATGGAATTTCAAGCTTTATAATATTTACTTTAATTTTTCTTCATCATATCATTTACCATTTGTGAGTTTGCTTTTCCTTTTGTTTCCTACATAACTCCACCAACAAGTGGCATGTTATTATCTTCTACTATCTTAAAAAGTCTTTAGTTTAATCTTATCATTTAAAAAATATTATTAATATTATATGTATAATAACTATACCTGCACCTGCTACCACTACTCCAATACTAGCTTTATTTAATGCTTGTCTATACTTCTTATAATTATAACTTTTTATATTTCTCGCGTGTTCATTTAATTCTATCAAAGGATTCCTAATATATATTATTTCAATCAATAACCCTTTAGTTTCATCACTAAGCTTTGAAATGTTAAGTTTGTACGCCTCACCTTCTTTATTAGATATTATGTTCATAAATATGTTGGGTATTTCAAGTTCTATTAGTTTCACCATCTCTATGTTCAAACAAATATTTTTTATATCTGAATATTTAATCTCGAAGCTCTTTTCAAACGAGTGTTTGATTAATAACTTGTTTTCGTAAAGTTTTACATAGAAGTCGAATTTTATCATTACAAACATTAATACACCTATTATTACTGTAAATATTGCTAGAAAGAGAAACTTAAACATCTGACTATCAAATGCTATTCCTTTAAAGTAAGCATATCCATACACTATGGCATATGCAGTTATAATCATAAATATAAATATATAATAAAGCTCCCATGGTCTTAGTACTAAAGGAAATCTGTATTCTAGTATAGTTTTCTTTCTTTTTTCCATTTTTAACCCTCCATTTTTCTAAATTTTTACTTTATGTTACTATAATATTTCTTTAATATTTTCTATTTTTTAGGTCTCTTGTTTGTTTTTGTTTTTCTGGATACTACAAAAGATAAAAAAGCTTGAATCTTTAAGGATTTCAAGCTCTACTAACATCTATTTCAATTCTTCCTTCATTACATCATTAACCATCTGTGGATTTGCTTTTCCTTTTGTTTCTTTCATAACTCCACCAACAAGTGACATAAAGGCTTTTTCTTTTCCACCTTTATATTCTTCTACTGCCTGTGGATTTGCTGCTAATACTTTTCGTACTATTTCTCTCAACTCATCTTGATTATCCATTTGTTTTAAACCTTTTTCTTCTATTATTTGCATCGGTGCTTTACCTGTTTCCCACATTTCTTCAAGAACTTTTTTACCAATACTATTACTTATCATTCCTGATTCTATAACTTTTACAAGTTCATTAAATTGACTAGGACTAACTGGTATATTGAAATCTTCTTTTTCCTCTTCTGTATCAAATCTAGAATAAATATCTCCTATAATCATGTTTGCTACTGTTTTTGGAGTTTTTATCCCATCAATCGAAGTCTCAAAGAATTCAGCTACATTTTTGTAGTCCGCAATCAGGTTTGCATCATATGGCGTCAAACCAAATTGGCCTATATATCTTTCTTTCTTAGCCTCTGGAAGTTCTGGCAATGTATCTTTTATATTTTTTATTTTTTCTTTTGTAGTCACTATAGGCATCAAATCTGGATCTGGAAAGTATCTATAATCATGAGCTTCTTCTTTTCCTCTCATGCTTTCTGTTACGCCATGGACTTCGTCCCATCTTCTAGTTTCTTGTACTATCGTACCGCCAGCCTCTATAAAATCTATTTGTCTTTTTGATTCATATCCTATCGCTTTTATTATATATGCAAATGAGTTCATGTTTTTAAGCTCAGTTCTAGTACCAAATTTAGTTTCTCCGTGTTTACGAACAGATATATTTACATCACATCTAAGCGATCCCTCTTGCATTTTACAATCAGAAACATCTATGTATTTTAACATCGTTTTTATCTTTTCTAAATACACTTTTACTTCATCAGAAGAACGCAAATCTGGCTCTGATACTATCTCAATCAGTGGCACTCCACCTCTGTTATAATCAACTAAAGAACCTGGTATGCTCTCATGCAAAAGCTTTCCTGCATCCTCTTCTATATGTATTCTAGTAATACCAATATCTTTTTTCACACCATCTACAATGATGTCAACCTTACCCTCATAACAAAGTGGTAAGTCAAATTGTGATATTTGATATGCCTTTGGAAGATCGGGATAAAAATAATTTTTTCTGTCTTGTTTACTATATTCTTGTATTTCACAGTTTGTTGCGAGTCCAGCACGTATAGCAAACTCCACAACTTTTTCATTTAATACTGGTAATGTACCTGGTAACCCAATACAAACTGGACAGCAATGGGTATTAGGATCTCCCCCAAAATCAGTCGTACAGTTGCAATATATTTTAGTATTTGTCTTAAGCTCTACATGTGTCTCAAGCCCCATAACTATTTCATAATCATTATATGCCATTTCAATTCTCCTTTCGGTTATAAGCAATTAATAGACTTCTTATTAATTTATATTTTGTAGATTGTGGTGTGACCCCAAACCATTTATGCAATTATAATTTGGATTTATTATTAAGTCCCAGTTCTTTTTCCATTGCATGTGCTAATTTTAATATGTTGAATTCGTCAAAATGTTTTCCTACTAGTTGCATGCCTATCGGCATTCCTTTTGAGTCAAATCCACAATTCATGCTCATTGCAGGTACTCCTGCTATATTAATAGGAACTGTACATATATCATTCATATACATTTCTAGTGGATTATCAGAATTCTGACCGAACTCAAATGCCACTGTCGGACCTGTCGGTGTAAGTATCATGTCATAATTTTTATATACATCGTCAAACTCTTTCTTAATAAGCGTTCTAACTTGTTGTGCTTTTTTATAATAAGCATCATAATACCCTGAACTTAGTGCATAAGTTCCTAATATAATTCTACGTTTTACTTCGTCTCCAAATCCTTCTGAACGTGTCTTTTTATATAAATCATCTAGACTTTCCACATCTTGGGCCCTATATCCAAATCTTATACCATCATATCTTGCTAAGTTAGATGAAGCTTCTGCACAAGCAATGAGATAATATACAGGCAATGCATAATCGCTCATTGGCATGCTTACTTCTTCTACTTTAGCACCCATGCTTTCATATTTCTTTGCAACATTCATAACTGCACTTTTTACTTCTTCATTTATTCCCTTGCCAAAAAACTCTTTTGGCAAGGCAATCTTCATGCCGCGTACATCTTGATTTAATGCTTTTGTAAAATCAGGATACTCTCTAGGGTATGATGTCGAATCTTTAGGATCATGTCCAGTTATTGTACTCAAAATAAGTGCCATATCATGTACATCTTTTGTAAACGGTCCTATTTGATCAAGTGATGATGCAAATGCAACTAATCCATATCTTGATACAGAACCATAAGTTGGTTTCATACCAACAACACCGCAATAATGAGCAGGTTGACGTATAGATCCACCCGTGTCAGAACCAAGTGAAAATGGTGCCTCACAAGCCGCAACAGCAGCTGCCGAACCTCCAGAACTTCCACCAGGAACTCTATTTAAATCCCAAGGATTTTTAGTTTTCTTAAAATATGAATTCTCTGTAGATGAACCCATTGCAAACTCATCCATATTTGTTTTTCCAAGCAAAATACAACCTGCAGTATTTAATTTATTTACAGCTGTTGATGTATAAGGTGGGACAAAATTACTAAGCATCTTTGATCCACATGTAGTAAGTATTCCTTCTGTACACATATTGTCTTTTATCGCCATAGGTATTCCATGTAATATACCTAACACTTCACCATTTTTTCTTTTTTTGTCTGTTTCTTCTGCCTGCTTTAAAGCTGCATCTTCAGTTATCGTAATGAAAGCCTGTACCTTGTCTTCTACATCCTTTATTCTATTAAAACAAGCTTTTGTAAGCTCCACACTTGTTGTTTCATTATTATCTAGCATGTCACAAAGTTCATGCACCGTTTTATCATGTAATTCCATTTTTTTACCTCCTAATTTTATCTGGTAGTTAATTCATCTTTTTGTTTTCTTTGCCATTGATTCGCCATTTATATCATCCTTTCCTAAAAACAGGATTGCTTCGTTCACCCTCCTAGAGGACCCCTATGTCTAGGTTTGCACAATACACAAACCAAGTCTTAGGATGTCGCAATGACAAATTTGAGGTTTTATTCTACAATCTTATTCTTCACCCAAAAACATCCATAACTTTTTTCTGGTGCATTTTGTAATATTTTTTCTCTATCCATTGATTTTTCTATCTTATCTTCTCTAAATACATTTTGTAGTGGCAATATTGCAGCTGTTGGTGAAACACCGCTCACATCTATTCCATTTAATCTATCAGCAAAATTAACTATATCCGATAAGTTTTTCGTAAATTTATCAACTTCATTATCATTTAAATATAGCTTTGCCAATTTTGAAACATGTAGCACATCTTTTCTTGTTATTTGCATGGTTTTTACCTCCGTATTAATATTTGATATATAATATATAATAATATACCACATTTAAAAAAATTTGGCAAATAAAAAATCAACTTTTTAGGTTGATTTTTTATCA
Source organism: Clostridiales bacterium GWD2_32_19 (assembly GCA_001795385.1). Classification (GTDB taxonomy): domain Bacteria; phylum Bacillota; class Clostridia; order Lachnospirales; family UBA12420; genus UBA12420. The sequence continues at coordinate 25,700 of MGOU01000019.1, read as the reverse complement.
CAAACCAATCCGCCTTTTTTATTATCCTTTATTATGACTTCAACACTTTCTCCATTATCCCGTATTACAACTGCACTACCCTTACACATAACCTCGTCTATTAATTTCCTATCTATCGTAGCATCAAAACTTTCAAGTTCATTTTTCCATATTTTAAATTCACAGCCAAATTTATAGTTGCTACAGTAGAAAGTTTTGCTATTTTCTAATATCTCTCCATTGCAGCACTTACATCTTCCTTTTATAATATCTTTTGGTATATTTAAAATTTGTTTAAATATCATTGGTTGATTTTTTATTTGTTTTAGTTTGTTTATATTTTTTTCTATATAACCATTTAATTTCTGCATGTACTCATTTTTGCTTATTTCACCTTGTTCTATCATGGATAGACCTTTTTCCCAGCTCGCTGTGAAATTCGGTTCTAGTAGTGATGTCATAGAGTTTTTCACTATGTCATATATTATTTCTCCCGTTAATGCAGGGGTTAGTATTTGAGTTTTCTTATTTAGATTTATGTATTCTATTCTTTCTAGTTTATTTAAAATCTCTGCTCTTGTCGCACTTGTTCCTATTCCACTGCCTTTTATCTGTTCCCTGAGTTGTGCATCATCTATCAGTTTCCCCGCATTTTCCATGGCTAGTATGATAGATCCTGATGTATATCGTTTCGGTGGTGTCGTCTCACCTTCTTTTATTTCTAATTCTTCTATTGTGATACTTTGTCCCTTTTTGAAAGAGCTGAGGTTGCTTTCTGCATTTCCTTCGTTTTCATCTTTTTCAGTATCATCTAATATATCCAAATACCCTCTCTTAATACATACTTTTGAGTTTAGGTAAAAGCTTTCTGTTTTTATTTTAGCTTTTATCGTAAGCTTGTTATATTCCGCACTTTCAAAAAAGATTGCTAAAAACCTTCTGACTATCATTTCAAAAACGATTGCCTGTTCATGTCCTAATTTGCCAGCACCATTTACTCCAACCCCTGTTGGTATTATGGCGTAGTGATCTGTTATTTTTTTATCATCTACATATTTTGTCTTACCTAGGTTAATATATTTCTTTTCATCGAGTATTTTCTGTACTTCTTCTTTAAATTTGTAGCTTAAGAGTCCTGTCAAATTTTTATCTATTACTTTGACTACTGCAGTAGATATAACCCTTGCATCAGTTCTTGGATATGTAACTAGCTTTTTTTCATAAAGTTCTTGTACTATTTTCAGAGTTTCATCAGGAGATATTTTCATCCTCTTTGAACAATCATTTTGAAGCTCAGCTAGATTATATAACAAAGGTGGGTTCCTTTTTTCTTTCGTCTTTGTTACTTCCACGACTTCACCCATGATTGGTTCGTTGTTTTCCTTTAAATATTTCACAAAATCCTGTGCATCCTTTTCTTCTTTAAAACCTGTTTCATTAAATAATCTGGGCGAATTAAAGTGAATAGACTCCTCATCTACTTTATACTTAAAGCTATTACCTGCGCTTATTGCATTTATTTTATAATATGTACTTTTTATAAAATTTCTTATTTCACGCTCTCTTTGCACTATCATTCCAAGTACGCAAGTCATAACTCGCCCAATCGCAATTACTGAATACTTTGTGTTTAATATATTGCTTATTATGTTACCATAAATAAGCGTAAAAACCCTAGAGCAGTTTATCCCTATGAGGTAATCCTCTATAGCTCGGAGATACGCCGCATCAGATAAGTTATCGTATTCTGTTAGATTTTTCGCTTCTCTTATTCCCCGCTGTATTTCTTCTTCAGTTTGAGAGTCAATCCATACTCTCTTCTTGATTTTATTTTTCGTATTAGCCATCATATCTACCAATCTAAATATATACTCTCCCTCACGCCCCGAGTCAGTACATACATATATGGTCTCGACATCTTCTCTCTCGAGTTGTGTCTTTACCGTTTGAAATTGGCTTCTCACATTGTCTATTACTTCGTATTTAAAATCGTCAGGTATAAATGGTAATGTTTCTAGTCTCCATTTTTTGAGTTCCTCATCGTATTTTTCCGGATACGACATATTTACCAAATGTCCAACGCACCAAGTAACTACAGAACTTTCTGACTCTATATATCCATTTCTTTTCGGTCCGGTTATCCCAAGTACTCTCGCAAACTCGAGAGCGACGCTTGGTTTTTCCGCTATATACAAATTCTTTTTCAAAACATCACTCCGCTTATATTTATAATCTTTATCATTTCCTACACTATACCATTTTTTGAGTGATTTTGCAACAAAAAAAGACTTCGATTTTAACTCAATATTAATTTCTTCGTGGGGACAGTTCCTATAAAGAAGGAACCGTCCCCTTCAATATGTAGGTTCAGTACCTTACTAATTATCCCTTTCTCTTTGATAGAAATTTTATAATATTGGCTCCATGTTTTACAAAATCAATTTTCGTATTATAAACTAGATGCTTTAAAGGCGGTATTTTGACTAATGCAATCGCTTTATCATAATCCTTATTTGTACCTTTATTTAAAGCTATTCTAAACTGATGCATTTTTCTTTGTTTAAATATATAATATTTTAAAAGTTTATCGTAATCATCTCCAGTGATGATTGATTTTCCAGCCATAACACCCATTGCGATTGAAGTAAACTGTCCGAATCCTAGAAAGGGATCAAGTGCTCCCCCAGCATTACCTGCAAGTAAAGTATTAGAAACCGTGTGTGGATACACAAAACCACTAATATGATTTAGCTTAAATTCCTCTACAATAGGATAATTTATATTTTCAGTAGATTTGAAAAGATCCCAATAATGTTCCACTTCACTTTCATTTACATCTGATGCGATAAGTCCTATAAATGCCTTTTTATTATTAAATGGTGTTAGGTAAACATAACCACTTTTACAATAATCTTTATTAATCCATGCTATAAGAGCATTAGGATCAAATTCTCCCAAAACAATAGCTCCTCTTATAAAACCATTAAATAATTCATTAAAGCATCCTAATTCTTTTGAAAATGAAGGTGAACCATTCGCTATGACGACATAATCATATTGATTCTTCAATGTTTCATAATCAGCAACCTCATTAAATTTAATTTTTGTATTATTAAGCTGAGCATATAACTGATTTTTTAAATCATTTGAGTTTCTACCCCTTTCTACAAAATATCCGAGGTTCCCTCTAACTTCATAGGAGTCCTTTGGGGAATATGTTATAAGCTTAGTTAAAACATTTAGAGGCTTTATATCGATATCAAATTCATTCTTTATATAGATAATAACATCAACAACAGGCCTATCTATAAGCTCTAACATTGCTCCAACATGAGGGTATTGTTCACCAATATAAGCGTTTTGCTCATATATAACTGGACTTATGTTATGCTTTTCTAGCTCGTGAGCACAAGCTAGCCCTGCGACTCCTGCCCCAATTATTGCAACATTCATATTTTATCCCTCCAAACTTATCAAAAAACCCTAAACTAGTCATCCTTAGTTGTGAAAATCTTATTTATCGAACTAGAATTATTGTGTATCCTTTCTACTTTTTGTTGCAGTCTTACAATATCTCTCGTTTCATCATCCCGTGCTTCCATAAATACATTTCTAACCTCTGGATTCTTATTTTCTAATAGACTTTCATTATAAAAGCATTGATTTATTATTTTGTCCTTTAGTATATCATTTAATATATCTTCTTCTCTCATTGTTTTAACCTCCCCTGCGGATTTAGTTTTTCTATCTTATACATTACTATTTTAATATGCTCCCTAGAAGTATTTTCAAATTCTTTCATCATGTCTATGAGATTTTTATCTTTAATTTCCTTATAATAATTATTGTATTTCTTAATAAGCAGCTCTTCTCTCTCAATAGATAACTTAAAGGCTATTTCTTGGATATTTTGTTGTAATACACTTTGCATATGATTTTCCTCCCATATAATTTATAATCTATAAATATTTTCCACTAAAAATGTTAATATTATACGTAGGAACCGGACATAAGCACAGCTCCTAAGATGATACTTTGCTTTATTAAGGAGGTTAAATATGATGAAAATTGCAATTATAGGTGCAGGGATAGCGGGTTTGTCTTGTGCTTGCGAGTTAGAAAGAAACGGTGTTTCTCCTACAATATTTGAAAAGAAAAGTTACATATATAATTCTTTTGATACAAACATATGTATATTTAATAATTCAAGTAAATTATATAGTGATCCAATAGAGTACTTAAGAAAACAGTATGGGATAGAATTACATCCTATAGCTCGTCTAACTAAAGTAATTTTAAATGGACCAGATAATCAAACAATATTAGAGAAAAATCTAGGTTATATATTTAAAAGAGGAATGGAAGAGTATTCACTTAGTAATCAGCTATCTAAAAATTTAAAGAGCCCTATAACTTTTGATACTTATATTAATAGTACAGAAGAATTAAGTAAAAGCTTTGACCATGTCGTAGTAGCTACTGGCAATTATAATATTGCTAAGTCGCTAGACCTTAGTACTTCGGTATCTAGTACTCGTGTCAAGTTGGCACTCATATACGGTGAATTTGAGACAGGTACTCTTACTGTATGGTTCGATGAAAAATTTGCAAAAAGCTCTTATGCCTATATGATTGCTCATAGCAATAAACAAGCTATTATTACATTAGTAGTAAATGATGTTTCTTATAGTGAAATGGAGTTTTACTGGAAAGAATTCCTTTCTATTCTTGAAAATAAATATACATTTATTGCAACGGTTGATCTTGATTATTATACTTTCCTTATTAAACATATTAGGATTAATAATACCTTTTTTATAGGAAATTCGGGTGGATTAATTGATGATTTTCTTGGGCATGGGATTATTAACTCAATAGAAAGTGGAGTTCTTGCTGCACGGACTATTATAACTGGGGATGATTATGTTTCTGCTATACAGCCTTTGATTGATGAGGTTAAGGGCTTTAGAAAAAGTTTAACTAGCTTTGAGGATAGTGACTATAGTGTTGAGAATTTTATTTTTAGATTGCCGGGGTTAAAGGGGAGTTTTGATTTGTCTACCATGGCAAGGTAGACAAATGGAGCTACGCGAATTTATAAAAGGATAAAAGATAAAACAAATAAAAGTAAAATCTTTAAGTATGACTCTTTAGAATTTATCCGCTGGTCTGTAACGGTTTTTAGTAATGATGAGAATTTTGCTTAAATAGTATTTTATTGATAATCCATTTTAATAATATGGCTGAAATAATATATATTGGAAAGGAGTAAAGGTAGTTCCAGTTGTTCATCTCATAAATACCTGTCCATACATTTAAGGGCTCTACAACAAAAGCTACTATTACTGCCATTACAAAAACAGCTCTAATAAATGACTTCCAATTAGAAAAATTTTGATATACTAACATATATATTACCGGAATCATGCCTAGATCTGCTACATATAGTGGCAAAGTGAATGGTAATAGCGTTATTGGATATCCCCAAAGAACCATATTCATACCAATTAAATCAATCACTGTTGCTAAAGATGATACCATTAAACCATATGCAATTATTTCGAGTAACCTTGTTTTATCTACCCATTTCCACCATATAGCCCACACTAAAATAAATGCAATTATTTTCAACCACCAAAGAAAAGAAAATAAATCTTGTTCTAAATAAAGTTTTAAATTGATATCTCTTAATTCAATGCGTTTTTGCACCATTTCATTCCAAAGCGAATCGCCACTATACTGAAATAAAAGATATTTGTCGAGCATCACTTCACATCCTAAAAGTTTTATCTTTTTATTACATATTATATAATGAATCTCCCCGTAGCAAGCCGACGGGGAATTAAACCCAAAGAGATTAAAGTATTTTTTGTTTATAATACTGTCTAATACTGATTTATTTCTCAATTAATTCTAACTGTGGTTTCAATGTATACTTTTCAAGTAGAATAAAAACACATATGCTTATAGTATAAAGGATAAATGTGTAAAATAAATTCCATTCATCTTGAAAAACAAGAATATTCATGTATGCAAGTATTCCATGTCCTATGAAAGCAATAAAAAATGGAACTAGCTTCCAATACCACTTTTTTAATATACATACAAAAAACATTAATAATAATGATTCAACAAATTGATAAATAACAATGAATATGGTACTTGAACGATATACATTGTCAACCAATCCAACATCATAATATTGTTTTCCTAAAAGCAAAGTTATAGCAAATGGAAAATGAATTATGAACATCGCAACCATGAAGAATGTAAAATTTCGAGTAAAACCATGACGTATTTTATTCATTTTGATGAACCATTTTTTTGAAACAACTAAAAAAACTACAACTAGGATTGCTGACATATAATAGTTCCACCAATATTGTTCATATATACCCAATATCTCAAACAAATACTCGAGCAGGATGAATATAATAGTAATAATAGTAATCCCAGTGTATCTTAGCGAGTAAGCTGCAAATAGTAATGCTGCACCAGGCCATAAGGCCGAATTGAGTAATAGATGTGCCGTTATATTTTCTGCCCAAGGATCGGTGAACACACCTGGTTTGTATGCATAACCGTTAAAAATGCCAAGTACGGTAAATTCACATAACCAAGTGATACATGTAGCAAATAAATAGAATATAATAAATGTAGAAATCTCTGTAATATATCTTTTTTTATACATAACAAAGATGGCAGTAATCACACCAATTACAGTCAAACTACAATACCAATATATGCTTGCCATAATATACCTCCCTTTTCCCATATTGTAGTGTAAAATATTTATAATACTAAATACTACACTATCTCCCATATACAACAGAAATATTTATAATATTCATTTTTTATTTTCTCCAATTTATACATATTATATACTCCACAGTGATTAATACATGAGACGGTTCTTTCTGTTAAGTTTTATTAGAAACTTTACAGAAAGAACCGTCTCATGTACTACTTTCTAACCCCTTTAATGTGTAAAAATCTCATATTATCCGCTAACACATAATTACTTAGAACATAATTATCTCTGTCTATTGTATGTGTAGCCGTACGTATGTTGGATAAACTCATTGGCGTACCTACTTCAACTACAACAAGGGAATGTTTATAAGTATCGTTGCCCCTAAATGATAATTGTACTATATCACCTATCATGATACCCTGCATACTAACTTCTTCTGCAAATGGTCCTGCTCCTTTATTTTTTATGAGGAAATTATACAAGAAATTTACTCCTGTCCATGACGCCGACCGCCTTTGAGAGTTTATATAATACCAACCGTAAGTAGGTGTATAATTCATTACTTTACTACCTGCAAAAATTGACTGTGATACAAAATTTGTACAATCCCCACCCATTTTTTCAAAATTAGTATACGCTGGGTTACGTTTATTCGCCCATATATGTGCATATTGCAGTACTGCTTCTCTATTATATGGTACGATTATTTCTTTCATGATTTCCACCCATCTTTTTACTTTTTACAAGTAGTTTAGATGCTCCTGTTTTTTCCCACATCTCCACTTGTTTATATGCATCTTCTGGTTCATCTCCCATCCCCACTAGTACTCCCATAAGAATAAATTCTTGGAATAAATGTCTAGGATTTACTCCTTCCTTTACCTCATCTAGTGCATGTTCTACCAAAGGTTCAATATATCCTATCCATTCATCTGGTGTGTATTCATCTGCTATTTCTTCACCGCTATTGCTTAGGTTAAGTAAGTAGTTATATTTATCTGCATGCTTTTGTTCATCTGTCAATATTTCAAAAACCATATCTCTATAATATTCATTTGGTAAACCAGCTCTTATATCTCTATATCTTTCTACCGCCGATAATTCTCCAAACAATGCTTTTTTCAATCCATCTTCATATGATTTTGGCTTTTCAAATTTCACATCTCTCGGCGCTACTATATCTTGGCCTGTGTAATATTTATATATTTCCCTAAACATTTTATTATGTTTTATCTCATCATCTCTAATACTTGCTATTATGTCTTTATCTTCCCTAGTAGGTGCGATAGAAAGCATATAGTCGTAGAACAACTCATCTTCCCTTTCACCTTCGACAGCATTTTTTACTAGTTTTAATGCCTCAGTTATTGTTTTATAATATGTTGGTACCTCGTATTTTTCTTTATTATTATTCATTATAATCTCCCCCTTCGTTTAAATGGTTCCATTATAATAATATTATATTTATCATAAAATGTATGTTGTCCTGTTCATTTTTTTAGTTCCTCCATAGGACAACGGGGACGGTTCTTCATGTCCAGTTTTAATAAAACTGGACATGAAGAACCGTCCCCATTGTCCTGCTCCAACAATTATTTTTTTGGAGTTTTTGCGCTAAATACTACTGGTACCGTTACTTTATTAATTTCACTGCCATCTTTAGGTGAAGATTCAAATACCTCTATAACTCCAGTTTTAGCAGTCGTTTCTTTATATGCAATTTCTTTTGAAAAAGGAAATAATTTTTCCATCCATCCTTCTGCTGTTGTAAATGTATCAGCTAGTATTTTGCCTTTTTCATCTTTAATCCTTATTCTCGTATTGGCTTCAAAAAAATTGGACTTGCCTTTAACTGTCACAGGATTTGATATTTCTGCATTTGGAGTAGGATACTCAACCTCTACATATTGATTTTTAGGTATAACATTTGTTGATGTCTCTTTAGAAGGTTCTTCTGTTGGATTAATTTTTTCTTCTACTTTTTGTGTATCACTTTTAATATTTTCTGCATTTTTACAACCTGAAACAGCGACAACAACTATACAAACTAGTATTAATAGTAATGCATTACTGATTTTTTTCATTTTTTCCTCCTTTATAAAATACATTTTACTATTATATTTGTATTATGCTAATTGGACTTTTATTCCTTTACAGCTAAATTATTTCTTTTTTTGTTACTTCGTGCAAAATTGATATTTTATATAAGGCCCTGATAAGAGCTAATATGCAAATAACTAAAAACCATATTACCAAGTCATGTGTAAGTCCCCATATCATCTCAAAACTAAAGCCTCTTTTAATAATCTTACCAAAAATATATGGAAAAATTGTTAAAAAAATTATTGGCATTATTGCATCTATAATAATACTATAATAAACTTTCTTCAAACCTTTTTCTTTAGTTTTTAGAAATATTTCTTTTACTTTAACTGTTTTATATATACTAGCTATAATTGTAGTTATCCCAACAAAAATTAGAAATAAATAACCAAACGCAAATGTACTACTCTTTTTATAGCTCATTCCTATCACCAATTTGGTTAAGTTTTCCCGTAACTCTGGATATACAAATATATCATATAAGGCATGATTTTGATTTGTCATAATCGATATTCCATAATCAAAATTGGGTAGTAAAATTATGTCTGCATGAAAATTTTTAAGTTCCCCTTTATGTTCAACCACTTTAATACCATTATATTTTTCATTTACAAACCATCCCATTCCATAACCCGGTTTTGTTTTTAATGTTTGCATATGCATTTCATCTAAATTTCTATCTGATAAAACATTAGATAAAGTCTTATTCATTTTATTTTGAAAAATCATGTATTTTGAAATATCCTCTGGTGTTGAGACAATATACCCTGCGGAAATTGCTGATTTTATAAACTCTTCTTTCCTCTTTATAGGAAAACCAGCAAAAGCTCCAAATCCATCTGATAAATTTGTAACTCCATTTTCAATATCAAGTACTGTATTTCTCATCTCTAAAGGAACTAATATATTATCCTTCATATATTTTTCATACTTCTCTCCTGTCACTTCTTCCACTATTGCACCTAGTATCATGTAGTTAGGATTAAAATAATGAAACTCTTCACCAGGTTTTGATACAGGTTCTGCACTTTTTAAATCAAGTACCCCTTCTTTTTGTGAAGTTGTATTTTTGAGTTTAGATATACAGGTCATCTCAGATAAACCACTTGTTTGATTTAATAAATGTCTAACAGTAATATTCTCAGTGGAATATTTATTATTTACTTTAAAGTATGGTAAGTAAGTCTTAACTGGCTTATCTATATCTATTTTTCTTTCTTCTGCTAGTTGCATAATTGCTAAAGCTGTAAATGATTTACTAAGTGATCCGATGTACATTTTTGTATCTTTAGCTAGTGGTTGACTATTATGTCCCACTCCAAATGACTTTAAATAAACAACCTTATCACCTTTAGTAACCGTGACAGCTATCCCTGGTATATTAAAATCCCTCATGTAGTTTTGAATTATAGTATCTATGTTATTGTAATTAGGTGAAGCATATACATGTCTAATCCCCAAGAATAAAACTATAGTAACTATAAATATAATTAGATTTTTCGTTTGCATCACCTCTCTGACATTCTTATTAGTCTAACCTTATATTTCATATAAATGTAAGTAATATACACTATCAAAAAAATAACAATTCATTCTATAATGAATTGTTATTTTGCATAATATCTATTCTAATGTTTTTCTATTATTATTTATCTTTAAATGTTGAACAACAAGTCTCGTCACTTATACGTGCCTTATCATTTCCGTCCATTAAATTAACTTCAAGAGCTTCTGCGTTACACGCTTTATCTTCATTATAAGTACAATTATGAACACCACATTTAACCTTGTTTTTAAGTGTATTCTCAGACATATATATCACCTCTTGTATAGTATAAATAAAAAGTATAATTTTATACATTGGATTATATATTCTCATTATTTGTCAATTATCACTTTATATTTTTCCAAAGTCCATGTATATTGCAATACTCTCTTGCAATAACATTTCCTTTCTCTACTTTAAATGTTGCTTCTGGTTTATCATTAGGTTTGAGTTCATGTCTATATACTTTATTATTCACTATAATCTCAATCCACATAATATAATGCTTATCTAACATTGGATGTTGCTCATTCTCACCAACTTTTACCAAGTACCCATCCTCTAATTCTTCTATAAACGGAACATGCTTTTCCGCAGAACTATTCTCTTCTTTTCCTGGTAAAAACTCCATATCTTCATTACAACAAACTAATGTTCCTCCACCAACTATTACCATTTCTACTACATTCCCACATACATTACATTTGTAAATTCCATTTTTTTCAGCCATTTTTAAATCCCCTTCCTTTATTTTGCATATCTTTTTAAATATTATAAACTTATCATTATTACACCTAAAATTATTAAAATAATATATATTCTTTGTTTCAAACTTACTCTTTCTTTTAATATAAATGCAGCTAATATTTCGGTGACTACAACATATGATGAAACTATTGGTTCTACAAGAGAAATATTATTCATTGATAGTGTATATATGTATATAACCCCAGCCATATTACAATAAATTATTCCCTTCCATGTATCTATATTAGGTAATCTGAACATGAAATCTTTTTTTACATTTTTAATAGTAAAAAACATAATAGTAGTCATAATTAAGCAAAGTATCCCATAGTAAAATATATATTCTGTTGGCTCAACATAAAAATTAAGATATGCTTTTTCAGCGAAACTACTTATGCCTACTACAATAAAATATATTAATCCTAAGATTATTCCATATACATATTTTTTATTGCTAACTTCAGAATCTTTGTCAATATTCTTACATCTAATAAGTAAAACCATTGATATTAATATTAGTATTATACTAATTGTCTGCAAATAGGTAACCTTTTCATTTAAAAATGCTATACCAAGTATTACTGCTAAAATATAGCTAGATGACATTATTGGAGATACAATAGATAATTTAGAATTTGATATTGCTTTAATATAAATAAACATTGACGCCCAAAAAGCAAAAGCGATAGGTAATATTATAAATAATAACTCCAATCTAAAATTTTTAAGTAACCCTTCTCCCAAAACAAAATAAACTAATATATATAGTATGCCTTGTAAAACATACTGCCAGAAAAACAATAATATATTATTTTCTGTTTGTGTGGATTTTTTGAAGAACAGCTCGGAAAACCCCCAAATTATTGCTGCCGAAATTGCTAAAACAAACCACATATTTATACCTGCTTTCTAGATGATTTTATCATGTCTATTTACAATCTAATTAATTACCATTTTTATCTAAGCAAACTGTATGTAATATGTATCCCACTACCCTCAACTAATTGGTACATAATATCCTCTTAAGCTCATCTAATTCTTCAAGCTTTATAAACTCTTTTGGAAAACAATCAAGTCCATCGTCATTAGTTTTTTCTGAAAAGTATATTGGCTTTTTTAGAGCAAGTGCATATCCTAACTCTATTTTGCAACTAGTTCCCATATAACCATTAGGCAATATAAAATATATCGCATCAACTTGTTCTGTTGCTTTTAGATGAGCCCAAACCAATTTCGATTTCTCCTCAATACTTTCAGCGACATCTCTATTTTCTTGTGTATAATCAATATTAGGAAATATTGCTTCAAAACCTAAACATTCTAGTTCCTTCATTGTATTTTTTATTATATCTCTATACTTCATACTCCCACCAATTAGTATCTTTTTCATCTCTCTACCTCCTGTTTTGTTATGTTATTTACATAAGTAAATGCGCTATATGAAAGTTCAATATATTATAACATATATCGATATATTATCAAAGTATTTTTCAAAATAATATATTGCAAAAAAAATGAACATACCTATAAAATTAGGATTATGTTCTTTTTTTACAATACCAGTTTGTTTGTTTGTATTTTTATCATATTACTTGATATACTCCATCAATTTCTTTGTTTTCTACTGAAATAACATTATTAGGTTCCCCCGATGTCAACATATGGAGTTCTACTGATTTTAACATATTATTATTACTTAAACTTTGTAATTCTTTATATTTTTGAACCCATCTTACATTTTTTATACCCATTTCTTCATTATGTTTTTCAGCTTTAGCAGCACTTTCAATAGCTTCTACTAACTTAAACATATCTTGTACGTTTTGTTTTTCAATTTCCATATCTTTTGCCACTCCTTTATAATAATATCATCTTTATAAAATATCTACACATTATATCCCATATTTTTACATATGTCAAGTGTATTTTACAATCTTTTACATTTATTGGTCTTCTCAATACATTTTCCCACAAGTGTACAATACTTTTGGTATTCATATATTACATTAATTTTTTAATTATTAAATAAAACCCTAAATTTACGCAATACTATAGTATATATACTTATTTTTTTAAAATTAGGAGGCTTTAAAATATGAAAAGACTTTATTTAATCTTAGCATTAGTCTTATTACTCGTTTTCACTGCATGCTCTAATCAGGTTTCAAAAAGTATCGAATCTTCGATTTCTGGAGTTGCAAATGCTAAAAAAGTAAAAGTACTTACTGACCAATCAAATGTAAGAGTAGGTGCAGATAATAGCTCACAGGTGCTTCAAAAAGTAAATAAAAATGCATCCTTAGATGTTATCAATCAAGTTTCTAGTTATTATGCTGTAAGGCTACCTGGCAATAAAATTGGTTTTATCCCTACAAACCAATGTAAAACGATAACAGCTGATAATGCCCCTCTTTTAAACACAACCTCTAAAAACACTGGAGCTGGCGCTACTATTCCTTCACCTACAACAAATACAGATACAGATACAAATACCGCACCCCCTCCTACTACCGCAGATACCACAAATACATCTTTATCTAGTGACGAACAACAAATGGTTACCCTTGTGAATGCAGCTAGAGCCCAAAATAATGTACCAGCATTAACTGTAGATATTAAGTTAACTGATGTTGCTAGGACCAAAGCACAAGATATGATAAATAATAATTATTTTGATCATAATTCTCCGACATATGGTAGTCCATTTGACATGATGAAAAGCTTTGGTATAGCTTACTCGAGCGCAGGTGAAAATATAGCTGGTAATCAAACTGTTCAAAAATCACATGATTCGTTAATGAATTCACCAGGACACAGGGCAAATATTTTAAATGCAAACTTTACTCACATTGGTATAGGAATAAAAAACGGTGGAACTTATGGGAAAATGTTCACACAAATGTTTATTACAAAATAAACAATGAATCTCCTCGTGGCAAGCCGACGGGGAATTAAACCCAAAGAGATCAAATATAAAAAAGTGTATTCATTTATGATGAAATACACTTTTTATATTTTATTTTAATGGAACATCAACATTTGCAGTCATTCCAGATTTTAAGATTCCTTTTTCATCTTTTATAGCAACTTTTATTTTAGTAGCAATACGTCCACTATCCGTTGTGGATTGCTTATCTTTAGGTGTATACTCGTGCTTTAAAGCTATGTAACTAACTCTTCCAATTTGTGTGCCTGTAGATGTTATAACATTTATCTGTTGATTATAATAAATTTTATCTAAATATTGATCCGGGATATAGCAAAGTATGTATAAATCATTCGCAACCGCTATATCAGCAATATTGCTACCTATGCCAACAACATCACCTAACTCAAAGTTCTTGCTGATAATTATTCCGTCGGATAACGCGATAATATTACAGTTATTTAAATTGTTTTGAGCTTGATTTAATTGTGCTGTAGATTGGTCAAGATCCGCTTGTGCAATATCGATGGATTGCTTTGTAGCTCCACTTTTTAGTAACTTTAACTGTGCATTAACAGCATCATAATTTGCCTTTGCAGCGCTAATTGACTGCGTAGTTGAACCGCTTTGCAATAATGCTAGCTGCTCTTTGGCACTTTGTAATTGATATTTTGTAGCAGAAAGCTGATTTGCTGCTGTATCTAATTTAAATTTTACATCGTCTAAGTCGTTCTTAGATAAAGAACCCACCTCATTTAATTTCAAGGCTTTATCATATTGGGTATTTATATAATCATATGCTACTTGTGCTGTATTTACTGCTTCACCTGCAACAGAAACACCGTTTTTAGATTGCTTTATTTGTTCAGTTCTGTTACCAGAAGTTAAAAGGTCTACCTGTGATTTAGCTGCGCGTACTTGTGCTTGTGACTGCTCAATCTGCTCAGGACGAGTCCCTGCTTGTAATTCCTCAAGCTTCGCCTTTTTCATATTTACAACTGCTTGTAACTGATCTACTGTATATTTTTGATTTGCGTTATCTATTATAGCAATACTATCTCCCTTTTTTACTTGCTCCCCTTGAGCTTTATCCATTTGCACTATTTTACCTGCTACCGTGCTTGTGGCTGAAATAATATTATTTTGAATATCCCCTTTTAGTGTTAGCTTATCAGGACTCGAACCGCAGCCTGTGATTGTAAAAGCAATAAGCAACATACTCATAATTAATTTTTTCATAAAATCCCTCCCGTTCATGTTATATTTTTCGATGTTTTTTAAGAGCTAATACATTTGCCATCATGAAAACTAAACATATCGCAATCAAAACATATGCATCCATCTGTATTTCATTCCAGCCTTTTCCCCGTATCATAACATTCCTCAGACCATCAGCTGAATACCATAATGGCATAAATCTTCCAATAGCTTGTAGCCATGTAGGCATAGTACTCAAATCAAATAATCCTGAAAAGAAAAATTGTGGCACTACTATTAATGGTATAAATTGAACCATCTGAAGTTCATTATTAGCATAGGCAGATATGAATGTTCCTATTGAAAGAGCAACCATTGCAGTTAGTATAGTTATGAGAAGTACGAGTGCAAAAGACCCTATCATCATTATATTTAATACATTGATTGCAAACCATGCAATAAGCGTTGCCTGTATAATCGTAAAAACTCCAAATCCAAGAATATATCCTAAAACAAGTTCCCACCTACGAAGTGGTGTAGCAAGTAGCCTCTCTAGTGTACCTGAAGTACGCTCACCTAAAAATGAAACTCCTGCAATTAAGAAAACAAAGAAGAATACGAAAAATCCAATCAGTATCGGTCCAAAGTTGTCAAAACTAGACATGTTTTCATAACCATATAGATAGGTTATATCAGGCTTTGTGGTCGGGACTATTTGTTGAATTACAGTTTGCGTAAGTTTAATCACTGCACTATTTTTGCTTGGGTCGCTACCTTCTAACTTTATATGAGGAACACCACTTTTGAAATTGATGATTGCATCTATTTGTTCTTGATTAAGTGCCAATTCAGCTGCACTTTCATCGTATCTACTTACTTTTGCATCATTATCCTCTAGCTTATTCACAAAATTAATTGGTGCGTTAATTATTCCTATCTTTGGATTGTAGTCTGAGCCATTAAATATGACTGACATCAATGATAATACAATTATTGGCGCAATAATCATCAAAGCTATTGTACGTTTATCATGTTTAAGCCCTAGTAAAATCCTAATCATAACCGCAATCACTCTCATTTAGATGCACCTCCATAATATAAAAATGCCTCTTCGATTGTGTTTGAAGCCGTTGCATTTTTAATTTCATTTGGAGTACCTGAAGCAATAAGTTTACCATCACGAATCATTCCAAGATAATCACACTTCTCTACCTCATCCATCACATGGGTGGTAATAATAATCGTGGTACCTTCATCTTTTAATTTATATAATTCATTCCATATTGATTTACGAAGAACAGGGTCTATACCAACAGTAGGCTCATCTAATATCAAAACTGGAGGTTTATGTATCAGTGCAATAGCAAGGGATAAACGACGTTTCATACCACCTGAATATTGCTTAACTTGCTTTTTTAGGTGATCTGACAAATCTACAAGCTGCATAACTTCAGCTATTCTTTGTTTTTGTTTAGTCCCATTTAAATTATACATAGATGCAAAAAACTTTAGGTTCTCTTCTGCTGTGAGATCTCCATACAGTGCATCAGACTGTGCCATATATCCAATTTTACTCATTACCGAAAGCTTAGGCATCTTTTCATTTAGTACATTTACTTCTCCACTGCTCGCAGCATCTATTCCCGAAATTATTTTAATTAAAGTTGTTTTCCCTGAGCCTGACGGACCGAGAAGCCCTAGTATTTGAGAATAAGGCACTTCTAAACTAATATCGAAAAGCACTTGCTTTTTTCCAAAAAATTTATCAATGCTCCTGGCACTAATACATGGAGGACTTGTTATCGTTTTGCTATTTACATCTTGCATAGTTTCACTCCTTTATAGAAATGGGTAGTGTAAAACTTTTGACACTATATAGAAATGCAAGTATGACTATACTTGCATTTCATTATTACTTCATCCTTTTTCCTATCTGTTTGCACTATAATAACATTTTTTCGGAGATATTATTTTCTCCTCATCTTTTAATATTTTAATTGCTTTGTCGACATCTTTCTTATCTATCCCCGAAAGTTCTGCGATTTCTCCAGCCTTTAGTGGACTTTCAGAATCTGTTAAAGTTTTTAATATAATATCTTGTGTATTCAATATTCTTCCCCCTTGATAAATAATGTAAATTTATATTTTAAATTATATCATATATATTATTGTTTTTAAAGCGTTATATATCCAATTTAATGCATTTTATTTTGAATATTTATATACACCCCTACTTTTTCTTAATATAAATTATTTTGAAATTTTCCAAACATAATTCTTTAAAGTACTCATAATATGTATAAAGGAGGCGTTGAAATGAATATATATACTGTAAAAACGGGTGATTCTCTATACTCGATATCTCAACAATATAATGTACAATACACTAAATTAGCATCTGATAATGAAATAGATGCATCAGTTCCACTTATTGTAGGAGAGTCCCTAGTTATTGATACTCCTAGCACAAAGTTAGGTGATATTGAAGTTAATGGTTTCATTAATCCAAATATAAAATTAGATGTATTAAACAAAACTTTACCTTATCTTACTTATTTAAGTATTTTTAGTTATAGTGCAAATGTCACTGGGACTTTAGAAACAATAGAGGATGAAACATTTATTAGACTCGCTAAGGCTCAAGGTGTGGCTCCTATGATGGTTGTGAATAATAGGGATTTTAGTAGTAGCGTTGCACATCAGATTTTTAATAATTATGAACTCCAGACAACCTTATTAAATAATATTGTTTATGTTTTAGAATCAAAAGGATATTATGGTATAAACTTTGATCTTGAGTATATTTATGAGTATGATAGATATACATATAACCGATTCTTAAATAGAGCTGTGACTCTACTTCGCTCGATGGGATATAAAGTTTTCACATCATTAGCCCCTAAATATAATGAAAGTCAACAAGGTCTCCTATATACTGCTCATGATTATAGATATCATGGAAATTCAGTCGATAGAGTAGTCTTGATGACATATGAATGGGGGCACACATATAGCTCGCCTAGAGCAGTTGCACCTGTAGACCAAGTTAGCAGGGTTCTTGATTATGCAACTACTGCAATTCCTCCTTCTAAAATACTCATGGGTGTGCCTAATTACGGATACGACTGGACGCTTCCTTGGGTTAATGATGTTCCAGCAAGAGCTATTGGAAACACCAATGCAGTTAATACTGCTAGAAATGTAAAAGCCAGTATCGAATTTGACCAGGAATCTCAAACTCCACATTATAGCTATTATGATAAAAACAAAAAGCAACATGTAGTATGGTTTGAAGATGCAAGAAGTATTTATCAAAAATTGCTTTTAGTAAATAAATATAATATAGCCGGAGTTAGCTATTGGACTATAAATAGATTCTTCAAGCAAAATTGGGTTATATTAGATTCTATGTATAATATAGTAAAAGTGAATATTTAGCAAAACTAGAAAGAATGTTATGAAACTTTATTTATAACATTCTTTTTTAGTTTTATCTTTTAAAATTAAAGCATTTGCAAATACTATATAAACATAAGTTAACAAGGAGGTTTATATGTTAAGTCAGAATTTAATATCAGAAGTTAATACTCAAATTAAATATGAGTTATATTCAGCCCATTTATATATTGCTATGGCTGCATATTGCGATTATGAAAACCTTGAAGGATTTGCAAACTTCTTTAGGGTACAGGCAGAAGAAGAGAAATTTCATGCAATAAAGTTTTATAATTTTTTAAATCAAATGGGCTCTAGAATTATTATTTATGGACTTGATGAACCTGAAAACAACTTTTCATCAATATTGGATGTGTTTGAAAAATCATTGGCACACGAAAACTTTGTTACTAAAAGAATATATCAATTAATGGATATTGCCTCAGAAGAAAAAGAATATGCTACCATCAGTTTACTAAAATGGTTTATCGATGAACAAGTTGAAGAAGAAAACAACTTTACTGGCATAATTCAAAAATTAAAAAGAATTAATAATGACAGTGCATCTTTATATATGCTTGACAAAGAGCTAGGTTTGAGAGTGTTTACTCCTCCTACAACTACTACACAGGCTCAGTAGTTTATATGTAACCAAAAATAAGGCTTACAATTTGGCGTGAAAATGCTATGTTGTAAGCCTTATTTTTATTTAGTCAACCTTATCATATTTCCTTAGTAATCGTAGATAATGATTAGCCTCGCGTAAAACATGATCGGCGAGTAGTGGTATTATGATCGACTTTATTTTACATTCAAGTATTCCTTTTGTTCCTTGTGCCTTGAAGTTCCGTAGTTCTTGTGTGGCTTTCAAGCTATCACGAGTAACTTTCTGTACATGTGCTGTTGCTTCAGTTGCAGCCTTAGATTCTTTTTCTAATTTATTAAATTCATTTGCAAATTTATTTGCTGTCATAATAAGCTTATTTTCTGATGGGTCTAATAATCCCCTTATAAATTCAGAATGTTCTGCCATAATATCATTCCAGAAGATTGCTTGTTTTAATACCTGCTTTTCAGATTCAATTTCTTCACGGTCTTGCAACCTTTTCACCATATTAAGATAGAACTCTGCTTCTCCTATAATATGGGGAACCATCGACGGATAATTAGTCGTGAATATTTTGCAGCTAAGTACATCTGACAAAACCATTTTTTTAAATTTTATTAAATCTGAAATTAGTTCTATAGCTTTCTTATTTGCCATTAACACCTTATTTTCAAGCATAATATTTAGTCTCATCCCCGGGTTCCCTTGTAATTTAGCTTCTTCTTCTGTTATTCTTGTATCTATATTTGCTCCTGTAAAATATTGTGTAGTCTTCTCTGCATTTAGTGTATATGTTGTGATTACCTCTCCAGAACTAAGTACATCAGGACTCACAACATTATTTGACATAGCTACTACTTCTGTTAATAGTACTTCGAGTTTTATCCTAAACCCATCTGCTTGCTCAGCAAGCCCAGAATTCTTAGGTGTAAATCCTAATTTTAAAAATATTGCGTGCTCCTTCATTATTCTTAAAAAAAACAGATGCAATCCTAAAGATTGCTTTATAAATTCAGTACCTGTTAGCATAAAATCCCCCCTAAATAATTAGCCCATTTAAAAAGCCATATGCTATCATTTTATTAATATATTGAGTAAAATGTTACACCCATTACATTTTATCTTTAATCTCTTTGGGTTTAATTCCCCGTCGGCTTGCCACGCTCTTGTCATTGCGAGGAGGTTCTTTCGACGAAGCAATCTCGTTTTTCATAAACAACTTAGGACTACCTTTATCTACATTTTAATTAATTTTTAAGTATTTTTTTTAAAGCATTGAATATCATTTAAATAGATATTTTTATGAAATATCATTATTTGTAAATTTTCAAAAAGGAGTGAGCTTATGAGACACATGGACGATGTTATGATGAATGAACAACAAGTCCCAAAAGATTCAAAATTACCTAAGGTTACAATCATGGATCAACCTTATACAGATAAATTTTCATTGGATGAAGCATTAAAAAAAGGAACACTTTTCCCAAACCTTTATGATCCATATATGGTTAGCAAACATTATTAGTTAGGGGGTATTAAAATGATTGAAGACAATAAAGAGAACTACGGCGAAGTTAATTCTGAACATACGAATTATGAAGATTTATTACTCGAAATACAAAAGTTCGAATTTGCAACAGTTGATTTAAATCTTTTTTTAGATACACATCCTGATAATCAAAGAGCATTAAACGACTATAATATGTATACTGTCGAACTCTCAAAACTAAAAAAAGAATATCGATTAAAATTTGGTCCACTCGCAAATTTCGGTTCTGCACCAAGCATGTCTCCATGGCAATGGGTTGAAACTCCTTGGCCGTGGGAAGTATAAAATCAAAATGGAGGTAAATATATGTGGATATATGAAAAGAAATTAGAATATCCTGTTAAAGTAGACACTACCAATCCTGCTTTAGCACAAATGATTATGGAACAGTTTGGAGGGGCAGATGGTGAACTTGCTGCTGGTATAAGATATCTAACTCAAAGATTTGTTATGCCTACTAAGGAATCAATAGCTATTCTTACAGATGTAGGTACTGAGGAGTTAGCACACTGGGAAATAATCGAAACATTAGTATGGAAACTCGTTAAAGATGCACCTCTTGATAAAATTAAAGGTACTCCTTTCGAGGCTCATTTTGCAGCCCATGGTAGAAGTCCATTCCCTGGTAACGCAGGAGGTCATCCATGGACGGCGGCTTATATACAATCTAAAGATGATCCAATTACTAATTTATACGAAGATATGGCTGCAGAGCAAAAAGCTAGATCGACATATGAATACTTAATTCAGCTTTCTGATGATCCTGGTGTAACTGACACTTTAAAATTTTTGCGTGAAAGAGAAGTAGTTCACTTCCAGCGATTTGGTGAAGCATTAATGGGTGTTCAAGAGTATAAAGATACTAAAAAATACTTATAAATAAGGGGTTCAATGTAAATAATACTATAAAAATAGGAGTTAGAAAAGATTTAGCAATTCGCTAATAATTTTCCAACTCTTTTTATGTTCCTAGCTAACTAACTCATGAAGTTAGCTATTTTCTGCAATATTTAGAATCTTATTCTAAATATTGCTCAAGTGCGTTTTGTTGGGCTCTCGTATCAAACTCATTTACTAGACCAATGGGCAGTTTATCTTCTTTTTCATACTCTTCAATTCTAAAATTTTTAATACTATCATCAATCCATGCTTTAGTAATACTTAGACAATTGGCGTCATTATTAAAACTTCTTTCTGTTTCAAAGTTATCAACCTTCATATATATGCTTTTATATGCTCCCGTATTTAGGATTACGATTTTCCCTCCATCTTCCAAATACCCTATCAATAAATTAGTCGGATCTATAATTAGATCAATTTTTTCATTGTTTTCTGTTTGAAAATCCGGTATTAGAACAACTGCATGATTTGCTTTTTCACTAGATGTTCCCTCAGTTCCCTCTTCTTCTTTATTCTCATTTTCAATTTCTCTTTCATTTTTAAACTTTCTATTAATGTTTGTTGTATATATAGGAACATCTTCCTTTAGTTCCACATATACAGCTAATACTTCTGCATCATTATATCCCAAACATTTTAATAAATCAGAAGCAAATGCAGCTAAATTTCTACATACTCCAACACCGTTTTGAATGTCTAACCCACAATAACCATGTATATCTATCTCTGGTTGTCCATACATAGATTTTTCCCATATTTCATCCATTAACCCCATTATCTCAGCTAAATTACTTTTTCCTTTTGAATTATTTTTTATATTTTCTCCCATATCTTTAGTAAATTTTTCATATGGTTCTATATATGGTTTTGCTGCAAACATATTAATATGTTTGTTCACTTTATGTACAATCTGAGGACAAAGAATTATAGGCAACACCAATAATACTGATATTATCTTTTCAACTATCGTTTCTTTAATTTCAGACTTAGCTGAGTAAAGCGTTCTTTTTATTTTTGATATCTTCATTTTGTGATTCATACCCTTACTTCCTTTTCTTTTTTATCCTTTTTCTTTTTTATCCTTTTTCTGCATTATAAGTTTTTTTTTTACATTTGTCAATATATTACAACAATGAATTTCCACATACATTGTTCGCATAACTAAACCAAAAAGATATAAGAATAAATTTTCTTATATCTTTTTGGTTTAGTTATGCATTAGAAAAATGCATTTTCAGTATTCTCTCATTTTACAATTTTTTATTTATAAGCACCTATATTAATTCAAACAATCTAACAGCATTTGCAAATGTAAAGCAAATCAATATCCCTATTACGGTAGGTACTATAAAGGCAATCATCGTCCATTTAAGACTTTGTGTCTCCTTTCTTATAGTCCAACATGTTGTAGCGCATGGAAAATGCATGAGTGAAAATAGCATTACGCATACAGCTGTTAACCAAGTCCATCCATGAGATACCAGTATTTCTCTTAACTGGCTTAAATCATTTAACTGAACCAAACTTCCCGTAGCCATATAGCTCATAATAATAATCGGAAACACAATTTCATTGGCAGGAAAACCTAGTATAAAAGCCATCAATATGTACCCGTCAAGTCCTATTAGACTCGCAAACGGATTAAGAAATCCTGCACAGTAGGCTAAAATGCTTATATCATAAATCTGTACATTAGCCATTATCCAAATAATAAGTCCAGCAGGTGCCGCTACTGCCATTGCTCGACCAAGTACAAATATCGTTCTATCGAATATAGATCTCACAATTATTTTTCCTATTTGCGGTCTTCTATATGGTGGAAGCTCAAGTGTAAAAGATGATGGTAATCCTTTCAGTAACGTTTTAGATAGCAATCTTGATATTAGTAAAGTCATCAGTACACCAAAAACGATAACCGATGTCAGTATCAATGTGCATACTAAAGACTGTAATGGTCCTAATGCTATACCTGCAAAAAATATCGTACTTATTACTATCAAGGTTGGGAACCTTCCATTGCACGGTACAAAATTGTTGGTTATTATGGCAATAAGCCTTTCTCTAGGCGAATCTATTATCCTACACCCAATAACACCTGCTGCATTGCATCCAAAGCCCATGCACATAGTTAATGCTTGTTTTCCATGTGCGCAAGCCTTCTTAAAGAAGTTGTCTAGATTGAAGGCTACCCTAGGTAAATATCCAAGGTCTTCGAGCAATGTAAATAAGGGGAAAAATATAGCCATTGGTGGGAGCATTACCGCTACAACCCATGCTAATGTCCTATAAACTCCCAATACCATCAATCCATGCAGCCACTGTGGTGTGCCTATAGAGTACAAAAACTCAGTTAAAATTCCTTCTACCCAAAAGAAAAATTTTACTAAAACTTCAGATGGATAGTTTGCTCCTGAGATAGTCAGCCATAATATTACTCCTAACAAACCAATCATAACTGGAATACCTATCAATCTCGAAGTAATAATTTTATCAACTTTCCTATCAAAATCATTATATGTCTTATTCTCATAGACAACTACATTATTACTAATTTCCTCTGCCTTATGTAAAATACTTGAAACTAAACTGTCTCTTAAGTCGTTATTACTTATTTCTTTCTCTTTTAAATATTCTTTTGCAATATTTAGTTTACTTATAAATAGCTCATTTTCATATATATTAAACCCTAAATATTTCGTTAATGTTTCACTAATACTCTCATCTTCCTCAATTATCTTTAAGGATAGCCATCTACTATCTACTTTCTCAAATACCAATTCTTTTACTACTGGCTGTATTATGTTAATTACATCCTCGACATTCTTATCATATGTAATCTTAATCTTATTTGTTACCTTACTTTCATTTGAAATATCATCTAAAGCAGCCATCAACTCAGCAAACCCTTTTTTATCCCTTGCATTCGTTGCTATTACTGGAACTCCTAGTAACCTAGATAGTTCATCAAAATCTATTGTTATCTTTTTCCTAGCAGCTTCATCTATTAGATTAACACAAACAACTACCTTATCTGTCATCTGAATCGTTTGTAAAACCAAATTTAAATTTCGCTCTAGACACGTAGCGTCAGTTATAATCAATGTTGCATCCGCATTTCCAAAGCAGATAAAATCCCTTGCTACCTCTTCTTCTGCTGAACTTGATGATAATGAATATGTTCCTGGCAAATCTACTAATATAAATGTACTTTCTTTATAATTATATTTTCCTTGTGCATTAGTTACAGTCTTTCCTGGCCAGTTTCCAGTATGTTGATTAAGTCCAGTTAAGCTATTAAATACTGTGCTTTTTCCAACATTAGGATTACCTGCAAATGCTATTATTTTGTCATTAGGAGAAGCGCGCTCTATTTTAAACATATCGTTTAAAATATTAGACCCTGTTGATTGTGAAGTAATCCCCATCTCAAAATATTCTCCTTTCTTAGAGTTAATCTCTAGCTTTTATAATTATTTTAGATGCTTCCTCTGATCGTAAAGCTATTACTGCTCCCCTAATATAATAGGCAGTTGGATCTCCTGATGGACTTTTTTGTAAAGCCTCTATTTTGGTATCTGGAATCAACCCTAAATCCATCATTCTTCTTCTCGTATTTCCTTCGCATACAAGCTGCTTGATTATCGCATTTTGTCCTGTTTTCAATTGATTTAAGTACATTAAGTGTTTATTCATTCTATCTTCAACCCTTCCATGCTTTATTCATACATAACATAACTATATATATGCTTTATATTTACTTAGTATAACCCATAAAATGGTACAATATATAAGCATTAAAATGCATAACGAAAAGCCCTCATTGTCTAATAAATGAGAGCTTAATAATGAACCTCCCCGCAGCAAGCTGACGGGGTATCATGTTGTCATTGGATGTCGAAACCACCAGCGGAGCTGGTGAGAATAGAGTAAGCAGTAGCGATGAGGATGACAAAAAAA
>MGOU01000018.1 GCA_001795385.1 Clostridiales bacterium GWD2_32_19 | reverse complement strand
CTACTTGGATATAATTATACAATATTTATATTCAGTTGGGAAACTTATTTGATAACGTTATTATACAAGGAGTGGTATAAATGCAATTTAAAATAAAAAGTAAAGAGTTGAAAATGGAAAAGTTAATATGCAGTATTATCTCAATCATATTGCTGTTTACATTTATAATAACTTCATATGCTCAAGTGATATATTATGTGGTATCGGGAAATTCAATGCACCCAACTTTCAAAGATGGAGATATAGTAAAAGTAGAAAAGCAAGAAGAGTATAATGATGGAGATATAGTAGTAGCTGATGTGGGTGGAAAGAAAGTAATAAAGAGGATAAATGGAGATATGCTAGAAGGAGATAATAAAAAGTCAACGGCAAGATATAGATTATTTTCTGCGGATATACTAGGAAAAGCAGAGTACAATACAGATAAACTGACAGATGAAGAAAAGGCAGAGTTTGAAAAGGTATTTGCAAGTGGAGTAGAAATGATATCAGCTGGAGAATTTCATACAGTAGCATTGAAAAGTGATGGAACAGTATATGGCTGGGGAAATAATGGAGAAGGGGAACTAGGAGATGGTACAACAATCAATAGAAAAACGCCGGTGAAAGTTCTAGGAGTAGAGGGAAATGGGAATTTGACAGGAATATGTCAGATATCAGCTGGGAAATATCATACAGTAGCATTAAAAAATGATGGAACAGTATATGGATGGGGGAATAATGGAGATGGAGAACTAGGAGATGGTACAATAATAGAAAGATATACGCCAGTTCAAGTGTTAGGAGTAGGAGGAGTTGAATATTTGACAGGAGTAAGTCAAATATCTGCAGGAGGATATCACACAGTAGCATTAAAAAGTGATGGAACAGTGTATTCATGGGGAAGTAATGCAAATGGACAATTAGGAGATAATACAATCATACAAAGGGATACGCCTGTACAAGTCTTAGGCGTAGGAGGAAGTGAGTATTTAACAGGAATAAGGCAAGTCTCAGCCGCCGGAGGAGGATATACAGTTGCGGTAAAGAACGATGGAACGGTATATGCATGGGGATTTAATGGTTATGGACAATTAGGAAACAATACAACAGATGAAAGTCATACGCCAATTCAAACATTGGGCGTAGGAGGAAGTGGAAGCTTGACAGGAATAAGTCAAGTTTCGGTGGGAAGATATCATACATTAGCATTAAAAAGTGATGGGACAGTATATGGCTGGGGAAATAATGGAGACGGAGAATTAGGAGATAACACAATAATTGATAAAATAACACCAATACAAGTTTATGATGTAGGAGGAAGTGGATATTTAAATGGTATAAGTCAAGTTTCAGCTGGGAAATATCATTCAGTAGCATTAAAAGGTGACGGAACAGCATATGGGTGGGGAAATAATGGAGACGGAGAAGTAGGCGATAATACTATAATAGAGAGACATTTGCCAGTACAAATATTAGATGTAGAAGGAAGTGGAAATTTAACAGGAGTAAGTCAAATAGTAGCAGGGTCTTATCATACAGTAGCATTAAAAAGTGATGGAACAGTATATGCATGGGGATTCAATGCTTATGGGCAATTAGGAGATGATACAATCATACAAAAGAATGTGCCAGTACAAGTTCAAGGTGGTATGACAGGAAATACGTACTTGAATATTTCCTCAGCAATAGCGTATGATGAACGAAAGTGGTTTAAATATTATTTAGGGTTAGATTCAAATGCAATAATAAAAGTAATGCTAGTGGCAACTAAAATAGGTAATGGAGTAAAACAAGGAGCTTTTACAAGAGATGAGATACTAGATGCGGCCACAAATAAATTTAAATCAGGAAGCATATATTATATAGATAGAGAAGGGAAGATACAGTTATATAATTAGTAAAGGATAGTGATAAATAAGCTAAGACTTAACATGCAAAATTTTACAAAATTCTTGCCTGTCAAGTCTTTTTTTTATGTTCCTTTAGTGGTATAATAAATTAGTAATTTAGAATTATCGAACGGAGCTGATTTAATGAATAAAGTAGCAAATTTTTTTGAAATGTTTAATTTTGTCAACATAAATGATGAATGTAAAGGCATATTTAGTAATGCCTTTATTGAGGATGTAAAAATGTATAATAGCGAAAAGAGATTAGAAGTTGGGTTGTGTCTTGATAATATAGTAAACTCGAAAGTTATTTACGATATAGAAAGACAAATTTTAAATGGTATGGAAGGAATAGATAAAGTAAAAGTTAATATTAGGTACACAAT
Source organism: Clostridiales bacterium GWD2_32_19 (assembly GCA_001795385.1). Classification (GTDB taxonomy): domain Bacteria; phylum Bacillota; class Clostridia; order Lachnospirales; family UBA12420; genus UBA12420. The sequence goes on along the minus strand of MGOU01000018.1, from coordinate 6,635 downwards.
GCAAGAAAAAGACTTAAATAAGCTTGTATGCCAATATTGGGAGAACATTTTGCATGGGATTGAAAAGCAAAGTCCACTTTGTAAAACAATTCTTGTGGATTCAAAGTGTGATGTAAAAGATGATAGGTTAGTTATTAGAGTTCATAAAAACTCGATTGATTACCTTAAAAAACATAAATTAGAAGATAAGATAAAGAACACGATAAATAAGAGTTGGGGAGTAAACACAAATGTGACATTCGACGAGTTAGAATTATCAGAAAAAGAAGAAAGTGAGTATCATATTGAAAGTGAAAAAGAAAGAGATAAAATAATGCAACAAGCAACAACAAAAGTAATAAAAGAATCAAAAATGGATAAAGCACAAGATAATAAAGAAACCGTAAAGACAGAAGAAAGCAATATAATACTCGGTAAGGAAATAAAAGAAGAAAGTATGAATATGAGTGACATAACGAGCGAAATGTTGGATATATGCGTAAAGGGTGAGATAATACAGGTTGAAAGTAGAGAAATAAAGGAAGACTTAATGTTAGTTGCTTTTGATATTACTGACAAGACAAATTCTATTACAGCTAAAATATTTATTAAGAAAAAGCAATATGAAGAAGTTAAAGATAGGATAATAGAAGGCGCGTGGATAAAGGTAAAAGGAATACATCAGTTTGATACATTTGCACGAGAAACAGTACTTATGGCTAAACATATAATTAAAGCTGAGGCGCCTAAAAAGAAAATAGATGAGGCAGAAGTAAAGAGGGTAGAATTACATTTGCATACCCAAATGAGTGAAATGGATGCAATAGCCTCTGCTGAGGATGTCGTAAAAAGAGCTATAGCATGGGGACACAAAGCAGTTGCAATAACTGATCATGGTGTAACACAAGGATTTCCAATAGCTATGCATGCAGCAGAAGGTAAAGATATAAAGGTTATATACGGCTTGGAAGCGTACATAGTGGATGACTTAAAGAAAATTGTTCAAAACTCAAAGAAATCAGAAAATATGGATAGTACATTTGTTGTATTTGACATAGAAACAACCGGGCTTAACGCACAAAAAGATAAAATAACAGAAATAGGGGCAGTAAAGATTAAAGAAGGAAATATTATCGATAAATATAGTACATTCGTAGATCCGGAAATTCACATTCCTGAGTTTATAACAAAACTTACAAGTATAACGGACGATATGGTAGCGGGTTGTCCTAAAATAGAGGATATATTATCAGAGTTTTTAGATTTTGCAGGTGATGCAGTACTAGTTGCACATAATGCAAGCTTCGACATGGGATTTATAAAATTCAATGCATTAAAACAAAAGATTAATATAGATAATACTGTATTAGATACGGTTTCACTTGCAAGAGCGATTTTGCCTAATTTGAAGAACCACAAATTAAATACATTAGTGGAGCATCTAGGTATTAAGCTTGAAAATCATCATAGAGCAGTGGATGATGCAAATGCAACTGCTGCAATGTTTATCAAGTTTACAGAAATATTGAAAGATAAAAAAATAAATAAACTTGACGATATAAATGGCTTGATTGGAGACTTAGATCCAAAGACGCTGCCAACATATCATGCTATAATACTTGCTAAAAATAGGCAAGGTATAGTAGGAATAAACAAATTGGTATCTATTTCACATGTAAAGTATTATAAAAAACGTCCAAGAATACCAAAAAGTGAAATTATAAATTATAGAGAAGATCTTATACTAGGAAGCGCGTGTGAGGCAGGAGAAGTCTTTAAATCGGTAGTTATGGATGCAAATCAGCAAGAAATAAAAAGATTAGTTGAATTTTATGACTATCTGGAAATACAACCAATTGGAAATAATAAATTTATGATTGATAGCGATAAATATCCTAATGTAAATAGTAATGAGGATTTACAAAAACTAAATAAAAAAATAATTGAGTTAGGAGAGAAATATAAGAAACCAGTTGTAGCAACCTGTGATGTACATTTTTTGAATGCTGAAGATGAAATATATAGAAGAATTATAATGAAGGGAAAGGGATTCTCTGACGCTGATAATCAGCCACCTTTATATTTTAGAACAACGAATGAGATGTTAACTGAATTTGATTACTTAGGACAAGAAAAAGCCTACGAAGTAGTAGTTACGAATACAAATAAAATAGCTGATATGGTAGAAAAAGCCGTACCAATTGACGAAAAAGATAAAGCTACGCCCATAATCGAAGGTGCGGACGAAGAATTAAGAAAAATGTGTTATGATAAGGCTATGGGGATATATGGAGAAAATCTACCTGAAATAGTGAAAGCTAGACTAGAAAGAGAGCTAGGCTCTATTATAGGAAATGGATATGCAGTTTTGTATATAATAGCACAAAAACTAGTGCAGAAGTCCATGTCCGACGGATATTTGGTAGGTTCGCGTGGTTCAGTAGGATCTTCATTTGCAGCAACAATGGGAGGAATTACGGAGGTAAATCCATTATCAGCACATTACATATGTCCTAGCTGTAAATTTTCTGATTTTGATTCAGACGAAGTTAAAAAATATTCAGGCAATTCAGGGTGCGACATGCCAGATAGAAAATGTCCAAAGTGTGGAGAAGAGCTTATAAAAGAGGGTCACGATATACCATTTGAAGTATTTATGGGATTTGATGGAGATAAAGAACCAGATATAGACCTTAACTTTTCAGGGGATTATCAATCAAAAGCGCACGAACAAACAGAACAAATGTTTGGAAAAGGACATGCATATAGGGCGGGAACAATAGGAACATTGGCAGATAAAACTGCGTATGGGTATATATTTAAATACTATGAAGAGAAGGGGATAATCCTCAGAAAAGCAGAGTCAAATAGACTTGTAAAAGGCTGTATTGGCATAAAAAGGACAACAGGGCAGCATCCTGGTGGAATTGTAGTACTACCAAGTAATAGAGAAATATATGATTTTTCACCTATACAATGGCCAGCAAATGATGAGACAGCATCACTTGAGACAACACATTATGATTATCACTCGATAGATAAAAACCTTTTAAAACTTGATATTTTAGGACATGATGATCCGACTATGATTAGAAAACTTGAAGACTTAACAGGACTAGATGCGTTAAAAATTCCACTAGATGATAAAAAAGTATTATCTTTGTGGGAGAACACCTTAGCTCTTGATATAATGCCTGAGGACATAGATGGTTGTAAACTGGGTACTTTAGGAGTACCTGAGTTTGGTACAGATTTCTTAATACAAGTTTTACTTGAAACAAAGCCCAAATCATTTTCGGATCTAGTAAGAGTTTCTGGACTTACACATGGTACGGATGTATGGCTAGGTAACGCACAAAAGGTAATACAAGAAGGTAAAGGAAAGATATCCGATGTTATATCAACACGTGATGATATAATGACATTCCTTATCAACAGGGGACTAGATAAAAAGCTATCATTTGTTATTATGGAAGCAGTGAGAAAGGGAAAAGGATTAAAACCTGAATGGGAAGAAGAAATGAAGAAAATAGATCTGCCAGACTGGTATGCATGGTCGTGCAAAACTATAAAATACATGTTCCCAAAAGCACATGCCGTTGCATATGTTACAATGGCATTTAGAGTAGCCTACTTCAAAGTATACCACCCAGAAGCATACTACACATCATACTTTGGTATAAGAGCTTCAGATTTTGACTATGAGCTTATGTGCATGGGTAGAGAAAAATTAGATAAGCATATAAAAGAATATATAGCAAAAGGAAATAATGCAACTAAAAAAGAAAAAGACACACTAAAAGATATGAAAATAGTGCAAGAAATGTACGCAAGAGGATTAAAATTTGCACCTATAGACCTGTATACTGCAAAAGCAAAGGAGTTTCAAAAATTTGATGAAGGAATAATGCCATCATTTTTAGCTATACAAGGACTAGGTGATGCGGTTGCAATAAACATAGAAAACGCGAGAAGTGATGGGGAATTTACATCAATAGAAAACTTTGTAGGAAGAACGAAAGCGAATAAGACAGTAGTGGAGATATTGAAGCAAAATGGAATATTGAAGGGATTACCTGAGACGAGTCAGTTGTGTTTGTTTTAGTCCACTCTACCTTATAAAAACGCGGAAAGACAACCTAAAACACAGGAATGTCGATGCAATAAGAAAAAAGGATGTAAGTATAAAAAACTCAAGCAAAAAATAAAGCTTGAATTTTTTTGCATTTACATGTATAATTAGCGAATGCAAAAATTAAATATATATTATAGAAGGAATTGTTATGATGAAAAAAGAAATATTAGAAAAAGCAAATGAGGATAAAATAAATGTGAATTTATATTCACCTGTTATACTGGCATACATAGGTGATGCTGTATATGAGATGTTTGTACGAACAAAACTCGTAAAAGAGAATAATGTACAGGTAAATAAACTGCAAAAAATGTCTATACAGTATGTAAAAGCATCGGCACAAGCAAATATATATAAAAGGATAGAGGAAATTCTTACGGAAGAAGAAAAAAAGGTATTCAAGCGTGGGAAGAATGCAAAGGTGAACACGATGGCTAAAAATGCAGATCCTATCGATTACATGATAGCAACAGGATTTGAATGTTTGATAGGATGGTTATATTTGCAGGGAAGAAACGATAGACTTATAGAAATAATAAATATTTCATTAATTAAGGTTAGTAATAAATAAACACATCAGCAATGACATATAATTAGAAGTAATATGGGAAAAAACATAGAAAAAATAGATATAAGGAGAAAATTCATGTCAAATACAGCAAAGAAGTTTATAACGGGTGCACTTATACTCGCAGCCGCAGGAATGCTTGCTAAATTTTTAAGTATATTTTTTAGAATACCACTTGTATGGAAAATAGGAGACGTAGGAATTGGATATTATCAACTTGCGTATCCCATATACACTTTACTTATAGCGATATCATATGTAGGTTTGCCATCTGCGATATCAAAACTAGTATCAGAAAAGATGGTAAATGAAGATTATTATGAAGCAAACAGAATATTTAAAGTCTCATTAGCAATTTTATCGGTAATTGGTTTGTTTACATCTGCATTATTATTTTTCGGAGCAGAATGGATAATAGCGGTCAGAAACTGGAGTCCTGAAGTAAAATACTCACTTTGGGGGCTAGCAGCAGCACCATTTTTTGTTTCAATAATGGGAGCATTTAGAGGATATTTTCAAGGAATGCAAAACATGCTACCTACAGGCATTTCACAAGTAATAGAATCTTTTGTAAGAGTAGTAGTAGGGATCGGACTTGCATATTCATTATGTGGATACAGCTTAGGACTCGCAGCAGGAGGAGCTACATTTGGAGCCACCGCAGGAGCGATGGCGGGATCCTTTGTTCTTTGGATTATGTACTTAAAATATAAACGACAAATGAATGAAAAAATAGCAACGCAAAAAGAAATATCAAAAAAAGAAAGTGTAAAAGAGATAGGAAAGAAGGTATTTCTTATTGCAATCCCTGTTACAATTGGATCTGCGGTAGGTTCTGTGATATCACTTATAGATTCAATGGTTATTGTAAGTAGATTGAAATCTGTGGGGATAGATGATATCACTGCAACAGCAATGTTTGGACAATTGACAGGGAAAGCTATGACACTTATAAATGTACCACTCACACTGAGCATGGCAGTGGCACTTAGTATACTGCCAGCAGTATCGGAAGCAGTTGCAAGATGTGATAAGGAAGATTTATATCAAAAAATAAATGCAGCAATAAGATTCTCAATGATTCTAGGACTTCCAGCCGCTATGGGCTTATGCGCACTTGCATATCCTATATTTGATTTGTTTTATCCCAACCACGCAGACGGGTCAGTATTACTTTCAATATTAAGTATAGCACTTATATTCATTATAGTAGGACAGCTATTTACCGCCGTTTTACAAGGCATGGGACATTTCTACAGACCAATAATTAACCTTGCAGCAGGAGCATTGGTCAAAGTAGTTCTTAATTATATATTAGTAGGAACATCATTGCTTGTGAATGGAGCAGCTATTTCATCTATATGTGCATATGCTACATATGCTGCACTAAATTACTTATATATAAAGAAGAAATCTCAATATAAAATAAAAGATTACGGAATAATATTAAAGCCACTAATATCATCGATAGTAATGGCAATGAGCACTATGGCTATATACTACTTCGCAAGGGATTTAACGCACAGTAGTAAGGCAGGTACTCTTATAGCAGTGATTGCAGGTGTGTGTGTGTATACAATAATGATTATGTTGACTAGAACCCTAACTGAAGAGGAACTGAAAGGTTTTCCAAAGGGAGATATAATAATAAGAGTGTTTAAAAAACTAAGATTAATATAAGACAGAGTACGGATGAGACTAGCTATATACAATCAATATAAAGGAAGTGTCGGGTAAATCGGCACTTCCTTTATATTTCTAAGGATTTCCTATTGACAAAGGATAGTTTAGCTGTTATACTAACAAAGTCGCTTGGTTGAGGAAGCTGTTTTAAATGAAGAATGAATAAATGAAAATGTTATTCATATCTAATGAGGCAACTTAATAAACTAAAATATACCTATTGACAAAATGGTGTATAGCTGATATAATGTGTAAGTCGCTCGAAACGGA
>MGOU01000017.1 GCA_001795385.1 Clostridiales bacterium GWD2_32_19 | reverse complement strand
TTACATTTAGCATTTTCATCTTCCTTTATTAAAGTAATTCTTTTAGCATGTTCCATACAGCTTTAAATGCAACAACAATCCCCAAAACAAATCCTACAATAATCCAAATTTTATTTTGAAACATTCCATCTAGCCAAAGTCCTATCCATAACCCTAGCAGTATCGAACAAATCGAACTAACGCCTATTTGAGTCGTTATTGCTAAAACTCTAAATGTTTTTCTGTCAAATTTCATAGTAACACCCCTATCTCTTGACGCAAAAACTCACGCATTATTCGATTATATACAATTTGTTGAAATTTTGCAATATCTTATTACAAAAAAAATATTTTTTTTTATAATATTACAAAATACACTAAAACTTTAGGTTTGGAATTGCATTTAGCGTTAATTCTGAAAATTCACCTTTTATATACTTATTGTATCCTGCAGCAGCTATCATTGCGGCATTATCTGTACAAAGTATCATTTTAGGATAAAAGAGGGTGTATGATTTTTTCAAGCATTCTTGGCATAGCATTTCTCTAATTTTTGTATTGGCAGCCACACCACCTGCTAGTGTAATTTTATCAATGTTTTTCTTTTCTGCAGCTCTTATTGCTTTAAAAGTCACAACATCAACAACAGCTTTTTGAAAACTTGCAGCTACATCAGGTATACAAATGTCTAAACCTTTCATTTTATTAGTATTTATGTAATTTATAACTGCTGATTTTATTCCACTAAAACTAAAATCAAGACTGTCACCTTCTAAATATGTTCTTGGGAAATTTATTGCATCTTCATTACCTTCCCTAGCTACTTTATCGATAAGTGGCCCTCCAGGATATCCGAGTCCAAGTACTCTAGCTACCTTATCATATGCTTCCCCTATTGCGTCATCTCTTGTAGACCCTAATACATCATATACACCATAATCTTTTACATGAACAATATTAGAGTGCCCTCCAGATATAACTAAGCATATAAATGGCGGTACGCAAGCTTTATCCTCTATGTAATTTGCACTTATGTGACCATCTATGTGATTTACACCAATCAGAGGCTTATCAATAATATATGCTATTGTTTTCGCAGCTGATAGTCCAACAAGTAAAGCACCAACTAGCCCAGGCCCATGTGTCACTGCAACTGCATCAATATCTGCAAATGAAACATTTGCTTCGACTAAAGCCTGCTCTATTACTGGATTTATCTTTTCCACATGCTTACGTGACGCTATCTCTGGCACTACACCACCATATTCCTTATGTATATCTATCTGTGAATAGATTACATTAGACAAAACATCCCGTCCATTTTTCACAACAGCCGCCGATGTCTCGTCACATGACGTCTCAATGCCGAGGATGATGATATCCCTCGGCAATTGACTATTACTTTCTATAATATTTTCTTTGTCCATTTTCAATTCTCCATTCTCAACTTATCTTGTTTTTCCTTGCATAGTGAAATAAATATTGCTGGGCGTATGATGAATTCTCTCCAAAGTGCTCCAATGCATATTTTGTGATTTCTTCTATCTTTACATCTTTTTTTATATATAAGCTAATCATTACTTTTTTAATCCAAGTATCGGTAGGGAAAACTTCATAACGATGTAGTCCAAATAGTAATATACAATCAGCTACTTTGTTACCTATACCTTTTATTTTTAACAACTCTTTTTTCGCCTCATCAGTCGACATATTTGCTAAATTTTCAAAGTCTACTTCACTACTCGCCACTTTAGAACATGCATCCACTATATATTTATCTCTAAATCCGATTTTCAATTCATGTAGTTCTAAGACAGTCGCTTTACTTAAAAGTTCTGAGGTAGGAAAGCTATAGTATTTCACACCATTTACTTCCGCAATAAATTCCCCATATTTCTCAGATATTTGTAAGACTCCTTGTTTAATTCTTTTTATATTGTTATTTGCTGAGAGTATAAAGGTTATTATCATTTCCCATAGATCTTGCTTTAATATCCTGACTCCAGGAGCATAATTAATTGCTTCTCTTATAATTTCATCTTTACCAGACAATATATTTTTTATATTTTCATAATCCTCATCAAAGGAAAAATACTTATGCCAAATCTTTTCATACTCTTCTAATGTTGTATTATAAAGAGTTAGTGTTTCATTTTCTTGTTTAATCCTAAGTATCCTTCTATATGCAACTACTATATACTCACTTTCACCTATTTGCTCATATCGAAAACATTGTCCACTGTCTAGAGTTTCGTCTATGTCAAAGTGAGTTAGGTTAGTAATTATAATGTTATTGTTTTCTTGTTTGTAGGTCATTTAATCAACTCCATTACTACTACATTAAAATTTCTTTTATATCAGTATGAAATTGTATATTTTGATTTTTAGTTACTATATAATTTAATAGCAATTTCAACTCTTCCTGTTTATAGCTTTCTATCTTTATATCAAACCTCTTATTTTCTTCCATATATAATGTGATTAGTTTTTCAAACCAACTAGAAGGGCAGCTTTTCACCCTCAAATAGTTATATTCAATTGTCATTCTTTGTATATTGCTTATATTTATTTCAGTTCTCCCTCCAATTATTATTTTGGTATCATTAACTGTTATAATCCGATTTCTTTTAATATCTTTCACCACAAAATACCCTACAAAAACCCATGCCACTAAAGTGATAATCATTAATTCTATTTTTATACCTTCCATAAATAATATAGCTACTGAAATTACAAAATATACTACTGACACTACTATAAGCCATGGGTTAGCTGTCATCAACTTCTCTGGATAAATCTTATATTCTTTCTCATTCTCCAAAACATTCTTTATTTCATCCACCGTTATCATCTCCATTTATCATCTGTAAGGGCTGCGGTATCAATGTGTCTGCCCTATTACTATTGTAACTCATGTATAAACCTACAACTATTCATTATTCACACCACGAATCCAATCTTCTTCTTCACTTTTGCTAATGTCCTATTAGCTATATTACTCGCTCTTTCTGCATTTTGCTTCAGTATCTTATCTAAATATTCCTTATCACCATCTATTTCTTTGTACTTTTCTTGTATAGGCTTAATTAAAACTACTAGGGCATCCGCAACCTCTTTTTTAAATTCACCATACCCACAATTGGCAAATCTTGCCTCAGCTTCTTTCACATTCATGTTTGTACAGGCCATATATATATCTAATAAATTTTTTACTCCTGGCTTATCTTTCGTATATCTTATCTCATTGTCCGAGTCTGTTACAGCCCTTTTTATCTTCCTTGCAATTGCGTCAATTGGGTCTAAGAGAAGTATGCAATCATTTTCATCATCATCACTCTTTGACATTTTTGCTGTAGGGTTCTGGAGTCCCATTATCCTTGCGCCTACTGGTGGTATATACACCTCTGGAATCTTAAATGTTTCGCTATATAAGTTATTAAATCTCTCAGCGATATCCCTAGTTATCTCCACATGCTGCTTTTGGTCATCACCTACCGGCACTAAGTCACTTTGATACAAGAGTATATCAGCTGCCATCAACACGGGATAGTCAAATAATCCTACAGTCGTATTTTCGTTTTGCTTAGCCTTCTTTTCTTTGTATTGGGTCATTCTACTCATTTCACCCACATATGTATAGCAGTTTAGTATCCAACCAAGTTCTGCATGTGCAGGCACTTGCGATTGTATATACATTATATTTTTTTCAGGATCAAGTCCACATGCTATGTACAACTTTAAAAGTTCTTTCGATTTTTTTCTTAGCTCTGCAGGGTCTTGTCTAACAGTTATTGCATGCATATCAACAACGCAAAACAAGCAATTATATTCATGCTGTAAGATTGTCCAATTTTTAAGTGCCCCTATATAGTTACCTAATGTGAGATTTCCTGATGGTTTTATTCCACTAAATATTACCTTTTTATTCTCTGTCATTTTAATTTACCCCCATTTTAGCTGTTATAAATTTTACAATTCTTTTGCATAGTTATATGCCATCTGAACTTCCTCTTTTACTATTTTCTCACCGATATCATCTGGATATCTTGATATTATATAATAATCATTTAAAACTTCTGCCATTTCTTCATATTTAAAAACTCTTTATCATATGCTGCACATTTTTCTAACAAGATATCTATTTTATGAATTCTTTCGAGTTTTTTATCTTTATAAACTAAATATGCTTTCATTAATTTTCTACATATTATTACTATGAAATGTAATTGAATCTTCAAGCCCTATTATATCTTCTTTTGTAATTATTTTCAGCAATTTAAAATCAGAATTTGCCTTTTCTATCCACTTTAATTAATACTATCTGGCATATATGACAACTCCTTCTTTAATTATTTTAGATGTAAACGAAGACTCATCAGATGTTGCTTCTCTTAGTTCAGCCTCATTATAAGTTAGTAAGTCAACGACCGTACCTATAAGCCCCATCTTTCTTCGTAAAAAAACCTTACATTTTCTTCTATTTTTCATTTTTTCATCATTCCATACCACTAGTAAATCTATATCTGAATCTTTATTTTCTTCTCCTTTTGCAGTTACCCAAATAATATTATTTTCTCTATTTTAAAATCAGCTGTTAATTTTTCTTTTATCAATTCTATTTTTTTATTAGGCATTTTTACCACTCCCAGTTTATTATATATCTACTCACTACTAATTTTACCATATAAACTAAAAAAATCAAGCAAAAGCTTGATTTTTTTTAGTTTATATGATATTAAATTCCGACATCGCTTTTTTTGTGCTTTTAAGATATTCGTACAAACCGTCCCATCTACATGTTTTTTCATAAATTCAAGTCATGTATTGTCAGCGCCTTACGGCGTGAAGATTAAAAAAGTAGCTTCCTCACACTAATTAGTACCGAAAATAAAACTCTTTCCAATTAGAAAAGCCCATCGAGGGCTTTTCTAATTGAAGCTCGTTATCGTGTACGCCGCTCCCGCTGTCGTTCCACTCTCAGCCCCTAATGTCATACTCGACGAGCTTAAGTACAAAGCTGGGCGAACTCCGTAGTACCCGTAATAGGCGTAGATGCTGTTGACCGTGCCATCCGTGAGGACATTGCGAACATTGTACGAGATAGCTGCAAATGCGTCCCTTGTACAGTAATACCATGCTGTTGCATCATTTGCAGGATCACTTGCAAAATTACTTTGAGTTCTTGCTTGTTGTGTTGTATATGCTATTTGATAATCTGTTGTTTCATCTTCATGTTTTAGTACTCCATCTACATAGTCTGATAACTCTCCTAAGCTAGGTAAGAATACTGTGTCTGATGTGTTTTTATACCATGCTGTGTTATAGTTGTCTCCTGGTGCTACTGTTACTGATTCATCCACTCCTGTACCTGTATATCCATGTGCTGCTGTTCCTCCATCATTTCCATCGAGTGTATTGTATACTATACTTTTATGTGTTACGTTTACTATCTGTTCTCTTTCTTCTGCTGTTAAGTTTGTGAGAAATCCTGCTTCTGCATCATATGGGTTTACTGCTGTTCCACTCACGTATACATTTGCTGCATTTGGTGCTTGGGTTGTCCATGCCACTGTTGCTGCGTTACTGTTTAACCATTCTCTTATGTTACTATTTCCCCAGTAATTACTTCCATAATTTAATCTATCAGCGTCTGCATTCCCTGGTTCTTTTGCATCATATGGTTTCATTGTTATTATCCTATCTGCGAGTAGTAGTAGCTCATCCCCTGCTTTTGTTGCATCTATTTCTTGTTTTTTGATTACTCTCCATATTATTGGTTGACCTAGATAGTTTCCAAATTTGATATATGCTCCTTCTGCTATCGTTACTGGTGGTGATTCTACTACAACTACACTCTCTATTCCTGTTACTTCTACTACTGCTTTGTTTACTTTTGCATTGCCTACTGGCCCTACTTTTACTATATATGCTCCTGCTTCTATTTCTCCTACTGGTAATGGATTGGTTGGTATTTCTTTTATATATCCGTTATCTACCATTAACTGTGTTATATCTGTGTTCTCTGCTGGCACTGAGTCTACTGACAAGAGATATGCATTCCCTTGTTGTTGCAGTGTTCTCACATTTTCATTATGTGCTATCTGCTTTGATGTTGCACTTTTGTTTATAAATATTGGTATTGCTATTGTTGCTAGCGCCGCGAGTATTACCAGTACTGCTAGTAACTCCAGTAATGTAAATCCGTTCTTTTTCGTTTTCTTTACTTTCAATTTTACACTTTCAATTTTCAATTTTCACCACTTCTCCTTTTATTAAATTTAGCTGCCCAACAGGCTTTTTATTTGTTTATCTGATATGTATCTATATAGTTGTTGTTTTAGTATATCGTGATTTATGTTGTAAAAAAACTTTTCTATATCGCATTTTAATATGTATCCTTTGTTTGTTTGTTTTATTTTTGTTGTAATAATCTTTTAGAAATGTTTTTATTCTTTTTATTCCTAGCCCTGTGCCTTTTCCTTTTTGTACTGCTACGTTGTCATATATTACTTTGTTTTTTATCAGTTTGCTTAGTACTTGATCGCACAAGCATCTCTGCACTATTTTATCTTTATAGGACATACTCATTATGAGTCTTACTTTTAGCTCTTTTACTATGAAGTAACTTACTACTCGGGCTTCCCCGTATCATTTTATATAGCTTCAGCCATATGGTATGGTAACTTTTTCCATATTTTTTCTCCTCTGTTTGATTGGTAGTGTAAAATATTCATAGTACTAAATACTACACTATCCCTTTTTATTTAATATATTTTATCAGTATTATCTTCCCCCTCCCTGTCATTGCGACATCCTAAGACTTGGTTTGTGTATTGTGCAAACCTAGACATAGGATGTCGCAATCACCAACCACCACTTCAAGTGGTGGTTTGACATTGACCCTAACAAGGGTCTTTGTGCTTGCTAGCCTGAAAGGCTGTGTCGAAAGCACTTCTACCGGCAGCCTCTACAAAGAGGCTCCACTCTTGTCGTCTTTCCTTGATTCTTCCTCTTGTTCTGCTATATACTTCTTTATTACTTCTTCTGTTACTGTGCCTATCGTTTGATTGGTCGCTTTTTATACATAATATCATTTTATTTTTCTTTTTTCAAGTGTTTTGAGTTTTTTATTTTAAGGTTTGTTACAGTTCAGGCACCCTTGATTTAAACCCTAGCATGTCATTGCAGTTTGCTTTAATCGTAGGGGCTATGCCTACGTGCTAGCCCATTTATATTTATAACACCTATTATTAGTATTCCAACAAAAAAGAACACAACACACATAGTATATCCATCTGTCTTTCCAAAACTTTTGATTAACATTTCTTTTGATTGCTGTATCATTTCCATAAATGAAATATATATTATTACTCCTGCTGAAAATCCAAGCATTGTTGAAAATAATTTTTTATTTGTATGTTTAGCAAAAATACTATAAGGCCCCCTATCCCTGTTGCTAATCCTGCAATTGTAGTTAATAAAAACGGAATTAATATATTTGACATTTAAATTCGTCTCCCCTTCTAAGTGGTAGATTACGTTTTGCATTATTTTTTGCAAATTTTCAAGTTTGTTTTTATTTCTAATTGACAATCCTTTGCATATATTATAAAATAATATAATATTAACTATACTATATTAGAAAGGTTGTGGAATAATGAACAAAGGTTACATTGCAATAATAATATCTGTAATAATATCGCTCGCATTAGTTATATCTACTTTTACACTCTCAAACGCTATAAAATCAGTAAACAAAGACACTACTATAGCTGTTACTGGTTCTGCACAAGAAGATATCAAATCTGACTATGCTGTATGGACTGGAAGTTTTCAATCACGAGCTATTCTGCAAAAAGATGCTTATACAGCAATAATTGCGAACAAGCAAATCGTACTTGATTTCATCAAATCTTTAGATGTAAAAGAAGATGAAATAGAATTTTCAGCAATAAATACAACACCAGTTTACAAAAGAGATTATAATGGAAACTATACTAACGAACTAGAAGGATATGACTTGTATCAAATGATTACAATAAAATCTCCCAAAGTTGAGCTAGTAGATAATGTTTCTAAACAATCAACTGACTTAATTGCTCAAGGAATAAACTTTACTTCTAATACAGCACAATTTTACTGTAAAGATTTATCAGAAGCAAAAATCAGAATGGTTGGAAAAGCAACTGCTGATTGCAAAAAAAGAGCAGATCAAATAGTAAGTAATGCAGGTGGAAGGCTTGGTTGTATACTTTCTTCTAAGACTGGAGTATTCCAAATAACTCCACAAAACTCTACTGAAATATCTGATTATGGTATTAACGATACAAGTTCAATAGATAAACAAATTACAGCCGTTGTTAAATCTACATTCAGTGTAAATTAGAGAATAATACATAAAAAATACTGACCGTCTGGTCAGTATTTTTTATATGTATTATTCTGCTATTACTTCGTCTGGTAGTTCTATAGGAGATACTTCTTCTGTATATTGTTGTTGTTGCGCATTCATAAGCGGTATAAATACTTTTTGTATTGAAGGGCTTTTCAATGCACTTCCACTAATATTCATAGCCATTTGAGTAGCCATTTCTTTATATTGTTCATCTGTAAATTCAGCTAAATTCACTGCATCTTTTAGGTCAGGAACAACTATTTTTATGTTTTTATTTGGACTTGATGTTGTTGCTGCCACCAATATCTTTAGTGTAATTTCATCTGTTTTCATAACTTGCTCATTGCTTATCTTTCTTATATTATTATCTCCATCAACTGCAAAATTATATTTTATTTCGTTTTCATCTAATATTTGTGTATTTAATTCTGTTAACATTTTTTGATAATCTTCATCAATGCCTTTTATAAACTCTTCATAATTTTTATCATAATTTTTATTAAATTCTTCTTTATCCTTAGTTATTTCTTCTGATGTTTTATCTAATAATTTATAATCTCCCGTTTTTACTAATACATCAAAAATTTCATTCATCTTATCTTTTGCAAACACTTTCACTTTTTCATCAGAAATTAATTTAGTAAACACTTCTTTATAAGTTTCTAATATTTGTTTTTGATTCAATGTTAGCTCATAATTATCACAATAATATGATTTACTCTTGCCATTTTCTATTACTTCAACATTTCCTTTTTCTTTATTTACAAAACCATCTTTTAATTTACTCTTTAAAAGTTTATAGTAGCTCATTCCATCTATTTCTTTTAACTTACCCATATTTTCATAATCAAACAATTCTATATAGTCTTTTATATTTATTTCTTCTTTTATATTTGGATCTATTCTCTTCAGTATTTTATTTATATCCGTGTATTTTACATACATTTTTTTAGAATACAATTCTGGTATATCTATTACTATCATATCTCCATCTGCATATACATTTAGTTTTACAAATGATGCATTATCAAGCATAAAATCATAAATGAAATTATATTTATTATCTTGTGATTTTATTGCTTTAAAATTTACTTTAAGTCCTTCAAACAAACTTTTTATATTCTCACTTGACGGCATACCTTCTAATTCTTGTTCTTTTAAGCTTACTAATTCAAGCTTTAGTTCTTCATTTATTTCGTATGATTTGAGTAAGCTAGTAGAAATAACTGCATTTCCTAATTTATCAAAATCATCCTCTATCTTTATATATGTCTTTCCCCCCTGAAACATAGCATAACTTCCATAAATAGCTATACCAAGTACTACCACTAACACTAATACCTTTAACCATTTTTCCTTTTTCATCAGTTTCTCTCCTTTTATGTTTCTATTTATTTTTCAATTACTTACCTATTATATAAAGCTATGACACATTTGTCAATGTATTTATGTTTTATTTGTAAAACTATTTTTATATAATAGGTAAGTCCTCCGCACAGTGACAACATGCGGAGGACTTTCTTAATTTTTACCATGTTTTTATCTCATAAAATCAACTAAACTTAATTGTATTATTTTAGATCCTGCTGAAAGAGAAGCTTCGTATATAGTTTGTTGGGTTTTTAGTTTTGTTATAGTTTCTGCCAAGTCTGCATCTTCATTATCAGACTTGAGTTGTGTATAATTAATTTTATCATTTTCAAGTCTTGAAGTTATCATTTCTAATCTATTCATCTTACTACCGAGGCCTGCTTGACATTTCAATGTGTTCTTGCTATGATTATCTATTTTAGTTAACATACCGCTCATCTCTTCTGTCAATTCCTGTTGTTCCATATTATCTATATTATTTATTAACCTATCTATATCACCTATCATCTTTACTGTTATTAAGTTTTTAGCTTGAGTATTTATAGTTATCTTAGTATTTTTACTTACCTCATAATCTATATTTTCATCTTCTATTCTATTTATTTTTTCATAATAATCTATATCCACAGAGTCTCCTACAGCAAAGCTTGGGCCTGCTGTTATCATACCTGTATCCATATCTACCTTTACTTGGTCTAAAACTGGCAATATACCATCAGTAGATTTTCCATAAATTATGCTTGAAGGTGCTATTCCTCCTACTGTAATTGTGTTTATTGAGCTATCATTTATATCAGTATTGCCTAGGCTTACTTGATTACTTGCATCCAATAGGCCCACGCTTCCACCTATAGTTACCTTATCTATTGTGTCAAAATAATGTATAGGATTTAAGTCTCCCGATTTGAATCCATCCTTTTCATATTGAACTTCCATAGGATCAGTGATAGTTGTATAATGTGCTTCATTAAATATTAATTCTCCTGTTTCTTTTATTAAATGTATCGTCTTGATTGCACCTGGTGCCGGTGGCTCATATGCATCAGAATCACTTATACTCTTTTCTACTATATTATAAACTGGATCACCAACAGAATAATTTTCTGCATCTATCTTCAGTTTTATTGTATTCTCAATATTTGAATATGGCAATTTATATAGGTAGTTATCATTAACCTTTAGTTGTTCCATTTCCTTTGTTCCAAATTCACATGCTATCTTAGCCTTTTGGCTTACATCCGTATCAAACATTATTTTTTTATCTGTTTTATATCCAGCAAAAATGTATCTTCCTGCATTTGTAGCATTTGATTCTTGCACTAATTGTTCCCTTAATTGCTTTATTTCCTCTCCTATTTTTTCTCTTTCACTCTTTCCTAATGTTTCGGTAGACCCTGTAACGCAGAGGTCTCTCATTCTCGACATAATATCATTTACGTTTTTAATAGCACTTTCTGTTATACTCATCCATGACTCTGCATCATCTACATTTGTCTTATATTGCTCATTTTCATATAAATTCGTCCTAAGCTTTAGCGATTTTCCTGCAATTATAGGATTATCTGAAGGAAGTTGAATCTTTTTTCCAGTAGCAAACGTATTTTCTAGAGTATTTAATTTTTTAAGGTTTTTATTCATATTAAGCAACATATTATTAGAAAGCATTGAATTAGTTACACGCATATATATACACCCCCCATTCTCAAATAACAAAGTACAAAATAAATAATTTCATTACATACTTCTTTATCCTTTAGTTTGTTATTTGTACTCTGTACTATCTCGCTCCCATATTATTTATTGTAGTATCATAAATTTCATCTATTACAGATATCATTCTTGCTGCTGCACTATATGCCGATTGAAATTTTACCATGTTAGTCATTTCTTCATTTAAGTCTACACCTGACACAGATGTTCTCTGATTTATTATTGAATTAATAATATTAGTTTGTATATTCTCGTAATTCCCTGAGTATTTTGCATCAACTGCCATCTCACCTATTATTGAACCTACAAAATCTAAAACCTTACCTTCTTTAAATAAACTTGTGTTATCTTTTATTGTTAAAAACTCATTAATAAGTTCATTATTACTCTCTCCTGAATTTAATGTCTTTGATATCGCCAATGTTTTAGGATTCTGACCAAATTCTTTTGATAAAGAAAAGTTTATTGCCGTAATGTTATTATAATTTGCAAATGTTCCTTTTCCTGTTTGGTTATATGTAAATATATAATTCCCAGTGCTACCATCTGCACTATATCCATTTGTATTTCCTGTCACTCCGTCTATCTTTGTTCCATCTGAATATTCACCTTCATTGAAAGCAATTGCTAAAGTTCTAGCAAATTTATTTAGCTTGCTTAAATAGTGTGGGACTCCTTTGTAATCTGTTCCTGAGCCCATACTTACACCATCTCCTACTACTACTCCAGTAGCATCTGATAATTGAAATGTTATCTCTTTCGTTGTTTCATTGTATGTATATGAAGTATAATCTTTATATAAACTCCCTACTTTAAGCATACCTGTATCCTGTATGTCTGATCTAGATATATTGTTAACCGTTATTTGATTAGTCATTAAGTCCACTACACTTGTATTTCCTGTAAAAATACTTCCATTATTTCCATCCCTTAAATCTAAACAACCCTTTAATTCACCTTCTAAATTTTGTGTGTTAAGTGCAAGCCCCGTACTCCACTTTATATCATATAATCCTGTTGTATCTTCAGGGTTATTTTTATAACCTCTCGGAACCACTGTAAGTTGGCTTACATTATAGTGGTCTACAATAACCTGTCCATTTATCTTAACCACAAAATGCTTATCACTTTTTAGCTCATCAGACTCTGAATATGCCCCGTCTGCCAAACTTGAATTCTTTTCAATTTCATCAACCTGTACATTTACTATTTTTGATAAGTCGTCTATTAACAATGCTCTCTGATCGCGCAAATCATTAGCAGTACTTCCGTCAATCTCAAATTTATATATTTGTTCATTTAAAGATTTCACTTGAGATGCTATAGAATTTATTTGATTTACCTTTATTTTTATCTCATCATTTAATTCTTGCTGATATGTTATAAGTGAATTAGCAGTTTCGTTAAAGAAACCGACCAAAGTTGTAGCGGATTCTCTTACACTACTATAATAGGATTCATCAGATGTATCCTTACTAACATCTGATAGAGAACTAAAGAAATCGTTTATAACTGTATTTACACCATTATCAGATGGCTCATTAAAAAGCATCTGTATTTTTGTAAGCATGTTATTTTTAATTTCAGAATTTCCTAGCTTTGAATTCTGGCTCCAATATTTAGCATCTAGATATAAATCTCTTATTTGCTTTATATCTAAGATTTCTGTACCCGTTCCCGTCATGCCTCTACCATTACTACTCGCCATAGGAGTGGTGGCTTGTTGTTTAACTACCTGTCTGCTATAACCAACAGTATTTGCATTTGATATGTTATTACTAACTACGCTAAGGGCCTTCTGTGATGCAAACAAACCAGATGCTGCTATATTAAATTCCAAAAACGAAGATCTCATATTCTCTCACCTCTTTGTAATCACATTCTATTAATTATTGTATCTAACATACCGTCTATCATGGTTACAACTTTTGCAGATGCATTGTACGCATGTTGATATTTCATAATATTTGTCATCTCTTCATCTATTGATACTCCTGCAATTTCATTTCTCTTATTTTCTATTTGATTTACTAGTACTTCTTGATTTTCAGCATATTGTATTGCTTCATTTCCTTTAGTACCAATTTGCGTTATGAATTGTGAATAATAATCGTTATAATTAAGCTCTAATTCACCGTCATTTAATGTTATTACTTCTTCGTCCCACTTTGATATTATTTGTTCTACAACGCTGTTATCGCCGTAATCTCCATTTGATGATAGACAAATTTTATTGTAATCTGTAACTATTTTGGGATTTATTTTTATATTCCTTGATGTATACAATGTTTTAGGATCTAGTGGATCTTCTGGAATATAATTTCCCGAAGCATCATATCTCTCAACATTTTTTCTAGAGAATATTTCTATATTTTGACTTCCATCGAGACCTGTTGGGCCTCCTACTCCACTTTGGGGAGCTATTATATCATTGATCATTGTTACTATGTTATGTACCAAGGTATCAAATTGCTTCTGTATTTTAGGTATAGTGAAGTTTTTCATGTCCGCTTCCGGCGTAGTCCAATTTGCTTCTTCTTCTCCTCTTAAATACATTAGACTTTTGAGTTGTCCACTATCGTTACCGCTTATAGAATCTATAACTTTATCCGTATTTATGACATCTCTCTTACTTTCTTGCCATACTGCTTTAATAAGTGGGCTCATAGAGGACACTTGTGCATATTCCATTTTACTTATACTTGAACTTGATACTAATGGATACCCTTCTGCAAGAATTTCTAATTTTCCATCTGACTTTTCTTTATATGATATCTGAATCAATCCTGATAATTCATCAACCAATTTATTCCTCTGGTCTCTATAGTCATTTGCATGGTCTCCACTCATTTCATTTAATGAAATTTTTCCATTTAAATTATATATTTCTTTTGCAATT
This sequence comes from Clostridiales bacterium GWD2_32_19, assembly GCA_001795385.1. GTDB lineage: Bacteria > Bacillota > Clostridia > Lachnospirales > UBA12420 > UBA12420. Next base: position 33,920 of record MGOU01000017.1, on the reverse strand, counting down.
CCATTTATGTTATTAATTGTTTCCTTTATTTTTGTATTTAGATTTGTTTGATAATCATATAGCTGCTCTGATATTTTATTTGCTTCACTAACCAACAAAACCGCATTTTGAACAAGTGTTGCTCTGGTTTCTAATCCCTCTGGGTTTTTTGATAATTCATTTAATGAACTCCAGTAGTTAGATAATGTTGATCCGAAACCTTCTTCCGAATCTGAAGCAAAAATATTTTCTATTTCTGTAATTGCATTATATTGTTGTTCATAAAAATTATATCTTCCGAATTCTGTTCTATATGATGTATCTAAAAACTGATCTCGGATTTGCCTTATCTCATCAACATCTGCGCCAGTTCCTATCTGCATGCTTGAAGTTCCAACATTTATACATCTTTTTTCTTGTATCGTAACTTGCTGTCTAGTGTATCCTGTTGTATTAACATTCGATATGTTTTGACCTGTAACTTGCAATCCCTTTTGGCTTACATATAATCCAGATGATGCACTTATTAGACTTGCTATTCCCACATTGATCACCCTTTCCAACAGTTATTGTTTTGCATCAAAGAAGCTGTTTCCTCTTTCAGTATCCATTAGTTTTCCACCATATTTGTAATCGTTATTTTTATATTCTCTTTTACTATTAATTGCATTTAAAGTGAAATCTACTAATCCCAACGCCTGTTCAATAAGTAATTTATTCTTTTCATTTACTCTCTTTAACTCATTTATTTTACAAATAATTTCTTCTCTTATTTCAATTAATCTTTTTTGTTCATTCTCAGAATTATCAAGTTTTTCTATAAGTTTAGTAATTGTAAAGTTCTTTTTAGTAGCATTAAGTACTAAGCATATGTCACTAATTATGTTGTCTCTCTGTTTTTCTAATTTTATAACTTTAGAAGCTATTATTTGCTCTTCACTTGCAATTTGTCTAATCTTATCCACATCATTCTCTATTACAATCTGAGTTTTTTCCTTAGATTTATTCAAAAGCTCAGAGTAATACTCAGATTCTTTTTCTAATATATCTATTAAATCATATATTAAACCAGGCATATGTTTCACTCCGTTCACAATTCAAAGTACAAAGTTCAAATAACAAAGTACAAAGAAAATATATTTTCAGTAGCTTTGTGCTATACTTATATATTATTTATACTTTGTTATTTGTACTCTGTTATCTACTTAATAATATAAGGGAGACATAGCTCCCTATATATTATTTCTTATTCTTATTCATTATTTTATCTACCAAGTCGTCAGTATCTACTACATACTCGCCTTTATCAATTTTTTGCTTTATATCACTTACAAGATCTTCTCTTACATCTTCTGCTTTCATAGCAGATGTGAATGCAGTTTGAAACTCTTTAGCTTCTGGTGATATATTTACCGCATCTTTGACATTAGCCGTTTTCTCTGTCTTTTCTGTTTTAGCTATACCTGCGTTTTTATACACTTGGTAGATTTGATTAATACTTTTGATATTCATTGTCATCACCCTCTTTAAATCGTATTGAATATCTCATAATATATATCGACAGATATTCATAAATATTTATAAGTTTCACAGATTTTTATAATTATTTTAAGGTTTACTTTATATTACTATTGTTATCTTTCTCTTTTAAAAGGGATATCTTTTCCCTTAATCCCCCAAAAAAAACCTTCATTAATTCACTACATTCTTTTTCCAAAACTCCGTCTAAGACTTCAACCTGATGGTTAAATTTAGGTTCATGTACTATATTTAATATACTTCCACAACAGCCAGCTTTTGGGTTGTCACAACCATAAACTAATTTTTTTATCCTTGACTGTACTATAGCACCTGCGCACATTGGGCACGGTTCAACAGTTACATACATAGTACAATTCTCAAGTCGCCAATCATCTATATATTTTGAAGCTTTGCTTATTGCTATAAGTTCCGCATGTCCCAATGGATTTTTTTTAAAGTTTCTAACATTATACCCTCTTCCTATAATTTTACCATCGTATACAATAATGGCTCCTATAGGTATTTCTTCTAATTTGAATGCCTTATTAGCCTCTACTAAAGCTTTTTTCATATAGTATATATCGTCACCTATCACGCATTTCACCATCTTTTTTCCAAATTTCTTGTTTATATCATATATTTTATAGTATTATTTCCATAAAGTCAATAAATCATAGATACTTTTTCCATTTTATTCCTATGTTTTTATATCAAACTATTGACATAATTACTTTCTAGTAGTATAATGTATTAAGGCATAGAGATATGCGTAGCATCGTTTCGAAATTATATTTGGAGGCTTTTGCCACCTACTCTTACATCTTTTTTGTAATTTGTAGGCTTTCAACCCCGGCCAGGGTTGATCTGGGTTAATTTCTGTTTTTGTCTTTTTTAGACAAAATAACAAGACTTGAAAGGACACATTTTGGGCGGTCTTACTTGGATTTTAAATTCAAACTTCGCGCGGGTTTGCTTTTGACTTTCAAGTCTTTTTTTTGTTTTATAAAAGATGTTGGAAGTTTACACCTCCAACATCTTTTATAAAACCGTAATATTATATACTATTTATGATTAGTTTCGGACGGTCTTTTTTTGTCCTACTCAAACAAACTATATATATCCTTCTCTGATAACGAAAGTATCGGGCTTGCATCTTCTTTTATTACTGAATCTATCAATTCTCTTTTCTTTTGTTGCATCTCATATATCTTTTCTTCTATAGTTCCTTTTGTAATTATTTTTATTACTTGCACTACCTTTTTTTGTCCAATACGATGTGCTCTATCAGTGGCTTGTGTCTCAACTGCTGGGTTCCACCATGGGTCATAATGTATTACAGTGTCAGCACTAGTCAGATTTAGACCCGTTCCTCCTGCTTTTAAAGATATCAGGAAAATCTTTATGGGGCCATTGTTAAACTCATTTACAATTTCTAGTCTTTTACTTGCTTTGACTTTTCCGTCTAGGTACAGATATTCTATGCCTTTTTTCTTTAGTTCATCTTGTATTATTGAAAGCATTGATGTAAATTGTGAAAAAACTAATGCCTTTCCATTTCTTTCTATAATCTCGTCAACAAGCTCATTTAATAGCTCAAGCTTACCACTTCCACCTTTATATCCTTCAGCAAAAACTGCCGGATGACAACAAATTTGTCTTAATCTCGTAAGTATTGCAAGTATCTTTATCTTACTTCTTTGAAATCCCTCGTTTTCTATCTCATCACTTATTTCTTTTTTAGCTTTGCTTAGCTCTGCTACATACATCTTCTTTTGCTCGGCTGTAAGCTCTGTTATCATTTCTGTTTCTATTTTGTCAGGAAGTTCTTTAAGTACATCTTTCTTTAATCGTCTTAGTATAAAGGGAGCAATATGTCTGTTCAAATTTTCTAAAACTCTTTTATCATTTTCTTGAACTATTTTTCTGTCATATCTAGTTAAAAATTTATTATACGAATGCAAATATCCTGGAAGTATAAAATCGAATATTGACCACAACTCCAGTAAATTATTTTCTATTGGAGTTCCTGTTAGTGCAAATCTTCTTTTTGCATTCAATATCTTCGTTGTTCTTGCAGTGATAGAAGTATGATTTTTTATATGCTGTGCCTCATCTAATACCACATACTCAAAATTCTTTTCTTCATATAGATGACCATCTCGCCTGATTAATGGATATGAAGTGATAAGTATGTCATAATCCATATAGTTTTCTAAAACTGCAGTTCTCTCACCCTTATTTCCTGATATTATGCCTACTTTAAACTTGCCACTCGCAAATTTTTCAATCTCAGATTGCCAGTTATACACAATTGAAGTTGGAGTTATCAGTAAATTGGGATACTTCTTCTCACTATTTACTGATAGCAAGAATGAAATAAACTGCAATGTTTTCCCAAGTCCCATATCGTCAGCAAGTATTCCCCCAAAATTATAATGATCAAGAGTCTTAAGCCATTTATATCCTTCTTCTTGATATTCACGAAGTACTCCTTTGACTTCAGTTGGTACCTCATGCTTTATATCGGTGCCTGTCCTTATGTCTTTAATCAACTTATTTAACAGTTTATCCTTATCCAAAATAAAGTTATCAAGGCTTTTTAATTTACTATCAAGATACATTAGCCTGAATATTGGTATTTTTATGTTTTCTTCTAGAAGCTTTTTATCGTTTATATCTAAATCATCAATAATTTCCTGCATTTGCAATATATTTTCATCATCTAAATTTACAAAGCTGCCATCTTTTAATCTATGGTATTTCTTTTTTTGCTTAAATGCATGCAAAATATCACGGATTTCTTCTTTCTTTATATCCCCGTAATCAAAAGTGATATCGAGTAAATTATTATTTACCATACGCGTACTAGCTTTAAAGCTTGTCTTTGGATTTATTTTTATCATTTTAAAATTATCACTGTAGTATATTTCATCAACCTTTAGTTTTAAATCTTCTAAATCATTGCTTACAAAATCATATATGTGATCCATATTTTGAAGGGCATATATATCTTTTTCCTGACTAAATCCTATATTTTCTAGACAAATCTTTATTTCACTCTCTTTTTTATCATCTCTCATAATTATCTTCTCTGATTTTTCTGTCAAAAGTGGATTAATCCTCTCTCCACCATAAATGTATTCAAGTTTTATACTTATACCGTCTTCGTACTTATCTAAATAGGCAGTTGAAAATAAATCTTCCTTTACTATATTGTCAGATAAATTCTTTGCAATAGCAAAGTTTTTAACTACTTTATTCATATTAGAAACAATAACCGCAATGTCCTCATGTCCACACTTACCTAGATTCACATTACCATCATTTTCTCCCATATAGCGAACAAACTCGTACTTAGCCTTTTTTTCATCCGCCACATACCATATTTTTTGTTCTGAATTCAAACTGTTTCCATAAACTAAGAAGCTTCCATTTGCAACCATTGGTATCATGCTTTTTGTTCTTTCACCATTATATTTTATCCTAGTATCATCCATATCCTTTTCAATCATAACATTCAGTTCAAGACTCTCATCTTCTATTACGGCATTTTTTATTATCACATGTGCATCCTCATAATCAAAAGGAATCTCCCATGTATATAAAACCCTTAAAAAACTTTCCGCTGTCCTATCATTTAAAAAAATCTCTCCTCTATAGGCTGATTGATAATTATCTAAACCATCTTTAGAGTTCTCATATATGTGTTTTATGAGCTTTTGTGTATTCTCGTTCAAGAAATGTTCCTTTGGATTATATATAAGTTTTTTTGCAAATTCATAACTCGACTTTCTCGTATAACTATCTGCAAACCTTGATATATGCTGCATCTTATATTCTCTTCCACCCTCTTGCCTTACCATAAAAGTAACTTCCATGAGGTTTTGCCTACTATATCTATTATTTTCTCTTCTTATCATCGGCTTAATATAGACTTGTTTTTTATCCTGTAACACAACCTCAGGTGCGATTATTTTTTTTAAAGCCTCAAGTTTATCACTCTTAAATATATTTTTCATAGATCGTATATCATTCTCATATAGACTTTTTTGTACAGTTCCTTCATTAGAGAAGGCAAGCAAAATAGCCACCAAATGCTTACACAGTCCTGGATACAAAAAATATGCTGGACATGTGCACTGGAACTTTTTAATCTCCTCAAAACTCTTATCTTCAAATATTACCTTCTGATAATATTCGTCTCTCCCTTCCACAGTACCAATTACCTTAATTTCATCATCAAAATACTCCATATTTAAAATATTTCCATCTAAATAATAGTCTACACCATCACTATAAGTCTTGTCCCTAGTAGCCTCATGTCTTACCATGCTCAAATTCAATAATTGCTTTTCTCTCAATATCCTTCTCATATATGATACCCCTTATATTATTTGACCTACCCCCAGTCTGTCATTGCAAGGAGGTTATTTTGATATGACAATCTTCGGGTGAAGTTCTTTTTTAAAGTTTTCATATCATTTTACATTACCTATGATTTCAGTAATACATCTATAATTTATTTGCATTCTCATCGTTCTATTTTTATCAATAATGTCATTATATCACATTTGTATCATTTTTCAAATACCTATAGCCAAATTTTTCAAATAAAGAATGAATAAATAGTAACTGTTTAAAAAAATTTGATTTGTAAATACTATAATCATAATATAATTTTTATGGAGGTAATTTTATGGATATCAAAAGGGTTGAGGAAGTTATGAGTTCTAAGGGAGTTATTAATGTTGAGTATATCAAAAGACCTGTATGGATTTTAGATATAGATAGAACTGACAATAAAGTCATTATAGAAGGTGTAAAAGATAAAAACCTTCATGACAAGGTTGAGGCTGAAAATTTGCAAGAAAAACAGTGATGTACGAACGGATTACTAATCTGTTCGTACATCATAAAAATTCGACTCCAATTGTTTACTATGATGTTTAAATAATATTATACTCTAAAGACTTTTCATATTCTTGCTACTATGCTTCTCCATTTACCTAATTCTTTCACTTCAATTATCTCAAATTCTTTTAATGCATCTAGTACTTTATTTAGTTTGTCTTCTTCTATCCCGCTTGATATAAAAAGTCCACCTCTTTTTATGTTTTTGTCTATATTCCCACTTATATCTATTACTACTTCTGCTATTATGTTGGCTAATACTATATCAACTTTATCATTAACTCTCATACTTAACCAATCCCCATATACCAAGTTTACATTTTCTATATTATTTAATTTAAAATTTTCTTTGGCTGTTTTTAACAACTCTTCGTCTATCTCATTTGCAATAATGGTATCTGCTCCAAGTTTTGATGAAAGTATTGTTAGTATCCCATCACCTGTTCCTATATCTATTACTTTATCGCCTTTTTCGATGTACTTTTCCACGAGTTCTATACACATTGTAGTAGTTTCGTGTGCTCCATCTTTAGGAATCATGCCACCATTTAATTTTATGAGTATTTCATTTTCTTTCTGTTCATATTCTTCCCAAGCTGGGGATATAACTATATCTCCAAACTTCATGGTTGTATACTGTTCTCTCCATCCATCTTTCCATGCAGCGTCATCCACTTTTTCTACTTCTACAGATATGTCTTTAATATCGCTGAAAATCGATATGATACTTTGAGCTTTTTCTTCGTCTTTCTCGAAATATATTTCTATCTCTAGTTTATCACCAACCGTGTTATCAACTTCACTGTCATCTGTCCATATCTTAGTTTCAAAAACATCTGATTCATTTTTCTCTACAAAATCATAAATCTCAAGATCATATAACTCCCCTATTATCATATCAGCGTTATTGGTTGTTGATTTTATAGTCACTTTATTAAATACCATATGCATTGCCTCTCAATCTTTGGTTTGTGTTATTTCAACACCTTGTTTTGATAATAATATGTACTTAACTCTGAAATATTTTTAGCATCTATTTTATCGTCTTCGATTATATTATTAAATTTATCAAACACCCTCGCTATATCCTCTTTTATTATTTTCTCAAGTGTCTCAAAATTATTGTTTAATTCTTTCTTCATGTCTTCGTCTGCTTGTATTTCTAAATTGTATGGTGTTATATTTTTTTCTATATTATATTGAATATTTTTAGCGTTTGTCATTATTAATTTATACATTTCGCTTACCAATTCATTATTTATACCAGTTTTTTTGCAAAATTCTTCTATACCTTTATACATTTGATTTTCTCGGTCTGGTTGAAACATTGGCAAATCGTCTCTCATCTTTATCTCTGCAACAACTGGAATAAGTGACATTCTTAGTACTAACATATTTTTTATAATACCATCTAACATATTTAAGTCTTCTCTTACTAATTGTAATGACATAAGCTCTATCCTCCTCTTTAAATCATATCGTATGAACCTAATATTCTTAGGTATGAACATGCTTTTTTAATATGATTTAGTAATATTTTTATATGCTCTTCCTCTTTATCGCCTTCAAAGTCTACTAAAAAAATATATTCTCCAATTTTTGTTTTTGCTGGTCTTGATTCTATTTTTGTTAGGTTTATCTCAAATAAATTAAATAACCCCAAAACTCTATACAATGAACCTGGATTATTTAATGTGGAAAATATCATCGAAGTTTTCGCACATTGCGTTTTTTTATCCCCTTTTAAAGATACTAATATAAATCTTGTTTGATTTGTATGTTCATCTTGTATGTTTTCTTTTAGTATTTTTAAATTGTAAACTTCTGCACACGCCTTATTAGCTATCGCCACCGAATTTGTCAAACCATGCATTTCCTTTGCTGCCAAGGCAGTGCTAGCTGTTTCTATTATTTCTGCATCCGGCATATTGCTTAAAATAAATTTTCTACATTGAGCTAGTGCTTGGGGATGTGAGTATACCTCTTTTATATCTTTTAACTCTACCATTTCAGTTGACAATAAATAATGATTTATTGGTAAAACCAGCTCTCCTTCTATAGTCAACTCATCATTTTCTAAAATAGTGTCGATTGTTTGATTCACACTACCCTCTATTGAATTTTCTATAGGAACAATGCATTTATCAACTTGTCCCGATACAACGGCCATTATTGTTTCCCTGATAGTTTTATATGGCTTTATCTCGTACTTACCACTTGAATATGTATTACATGCTTCATAACAATATGTACCAACAGGACCTAAATATCCAATAATCATTATTTTATCCCTCCATTTATCATTCTATCTAAAACTACTATAAATTCCTTCATTTGTTCCATAGTTCCAATAGAAACTCTTATATAATCGTCCATTAATGGGAAACCAGGTCTTACGATAAACCCTTTCTCTAATAATTCATGAGATACTAATCTACCATTTCTCCTGCAATTTATCATTATAAAGTTTGCCTGTGAAACTATGTATGAAATACCGAGTTTGTCAAGTTGTCCATACATATAATTTAAAACTTGTGCATTATTATTTATTACCATTTTTAAAAACTCCATATCCAAAAGAGCTGTACATGCTGCATCTTGGGCTAATATTGAAACATTAAATGGATTTCTTACTTTATTTAATTGTTCAACTATTTCTTCGCTTGCTATCCCATAGCCTACCCTAAGTCCTGCTAATCCGTATGCTTTGGAGAATGTTCTTAATATGATAATATTATCAAATTCATTTAAGAAATTTATTGAATTTGGATATAGTTTATCTGTTACAAATTCATAATATGCCTCGTCTAATATAACTGCTATATTTTTAGGAACCTTTTTCAAAAAATCTGATTGCTCATCTGCTGTTATTATGGTACCCGTTGGATTGTTCGGATTCGAGATATATATTAATTTAGTTCTATCAGTTATTTTACTAATAATTCCTTCCAGATCAAAAGCATCGTCTTTTAGAGGCACTTCTATCAGTTTACCGTCCATGAGCTTTGTTGATGAGTAGTAACTAGAAAACGATGGTGTACATGTTATTACCTCATCATCAGGGTCTACAAATATTTGCCCAATCATTGATATTATCTCAACTGAACCCCCACCAACTATTAATTGTGCTTCTTTTATATTATATTTTTCCGATAATACTTTTCTTAACTTTGAGCAATTATTATCAGGATATGATGCAATACTTTTAACATCACTCAAACATTGTATCACTGCTTTTGAACAATCATATGGATTTTCATTTGAAGCTAATTTCACAATATTATTTATTTTAAATTCCCTTTGTATTTCTTCGATAGATTTCCCTGGTACATATGGTTTTATTTCCTCTAGTGCTTTTCTAAAATACATAATTCTACCACCTTTTATAATATTTTTATTGTTAGAATGTTCTATAGCCGTTTTGCATCAAAACTTCAATACTTATATTCTTAGCTTCTTGATTTTCTACTAAAATTTTAAGAGTTCCTTCAACATGTTCTCTGTTATTTATAACCTCTATATTCTTAATATTTATATGATTATTACTTAGTATTGTTGCAACATCTGCTATAATACCAGGTTTATCTTCAATTTCCACCATAAAATCATATGCAACATTATAAATTGAACTAATATTTTTAAAGCTATCTCTATATTCTTTTGCTTTTAAAAAAAAGTTTATAATCTCAGCATTTTCATTCTTTGTAAGACTATCTGAAAAGTCATATATTATTTCAGATAACTTATTTAACACTTTTAAAATCTCTTGCTTGTTTTCTATACATATATTTTGCCACATTATGGGGCTCGCTGATGCTATTCTTGTAATATCTTTAAATCCTCCAGCCGCCAATGTACGCATATATTCTTCTTTATCGTCAAGTACCTCTACCATATTTACAAGTGCTGATGCTATTACATGAGGAACATGACTAATTGCAGCAGTAATAAAATCATGCTTATCAATATCAATTATTATAGGTATCGCCTTTAACTCTAGTACTATCTCGTTTAATTTATCGAGTGTACATTGATCCGTGTTTATAGATTTAGTAATAATATAGTATGCATTTTCAAAAAGAAAATCTTTTGAATTCTCGTAACCTATTTTTTCTGAACCTACCATCGGGTGTCCACCTACAAATAATAAATCACTTTTATTATCTTCAAACATTTTAACAATAGTTGATTTAGTACTCCCTATATCTGTTATAATGCAATCTTTTTTTATGTATTTTGATAATTTTTTTATATAATCACCTATAAAACTAACTGGCGTACATATAAAAACAATATCTAAATCTTCAAATTTTTCATTTATATTTGTAGAGTAATCATCAATAACCTTATCATCAAATGCCTTTTTTAATGTTTTTTCTTCACAATCAAAAGCAATTATTTTGTTCACTTTTTTGCTTTTTCTAAGGGTCTTTGCAATCGAACCACCCATTAATCCAAGTCCAACAATTCCTATGTTTCTCATATGCCCCTCCCGTTTTCATTTTTACTCCGTAATTTGAACTTTGATATTTATATTTAAAAACTATACCACATTTACAATGAAAATTCAATATTTTTCATTTATTCAACTACATAATGCTAAAAGTTTATGATTTTTAAAATAAAAATAATTTTCTCGCATACATATATTATAAACATCTATTGAATGGGAGTGGTATTATCGAACTTAATAATTGGCTTAACGCTCGGGTTCCTTATATTTCAAAATCACTTGAAGAAACTAATATGGATTACCTTATTAAAAATAAGACTATTGGATTTGCAGGAAAAGAGCTTGTATATAAAGTGCTTTTCAACTTACGCTGTGCTCTTTTTCCTGGAGTTTATGAAAAATATCCTATTGACGAAACAAATATTAATATAATTATAGGAAATAATTTAAGGGTTGCTGCAACTCTTATTAACAATTTAATTGAAAAAGCTTTGACAAACAACTGTAAAATTAGTGACTGTCTAGGTGCAAACTGTAGTAAATGCAAAGATAAAGCCTATGATACTACTATGAAGCTAATTAATAAAATGCCAGAAATAAGAGAATTACTGCATTCTGATATTCAAGCTGCGTATATCGGGGATCCTGCTGCTCATTCATATGAAGAGATTCTTTTAAGTTATCCTTCTATAGAGACGCTAAGCATCTATAGAATTACACATGTTTTGTATGAGTTAAATGTTCCTCTTATACCAAGAATAATGTCTGAATATTCTCATCAACTTACAGGGATAGATATTCATCCTGGTGCAAAAATAGGAAAAAATTTCTTTATAGATCATGGCACAGGAGTCGTTATAGGTGAGACCTGTACCATCGGAAATAATGTAAAACTATATCAAGGTGTTACCTTAGGTGCAAAAAGTTTTCAATTAGATGATGATGGCAATCCTGTCAAATCTGTAAAACGACATCCTGACATAGAGGATAATGTTGTCATATATGCAGGCGCTACCGTTCTTGGTGGTGATACCAGAATTGGACATGATTCAATTATAGGTGGTAATGTATGGTTAACTCAATCTGTAGAGCCTTACTCTAGAGTTTATAATTCTCAACCTTTACCCACTATTAAAGTAGACCCTAATTAAGTATATGTATTATTGTATAATTCAAAATTTAAAAACAAAAAAAGTATTATAAAAATTATAATACTTTTTTATTGTAATTTATAACGGTTCGCCTAAACAAATTCTATAGCTTACTTCTCACTATGATATTTTACCACACTAAACATCCGCCATATTACCCATCATCTCCATTTATATACTAGTTATTAGACCATTATATAACTTTCGGTGATTCTGTCACCTGCTACGCAAGTTTCATAAATATTAGCTCCCCATTATATCTTACATTTATAGTATTGTCATTTTGAAAACTTTTATTCAATATTTATATTTTATTTAATCGTCAAATTCTATAATATCAAGTTCGTCTGTCAATCCATCTCCTATCAATGTATCTCCCACAACATTTTCCACACCTAACTTCATATTTTTCATCATATTTAATTTTATATTCCAATGAACCCAATCTTTAATCATCTCTCCATTCATATTCACATATTCAAGTACATCTTCATCCGATTGAGATACAAATTCCACCAAACTATCGTCGATATCAGTGATGTATCCTGTCTCATCTCTCAAATCATCAGCTTCCATATGCCAAGCCAAGAAGCATTCTTCTAAATGCGATGCTAACTTTTTATCTATTTTTTCCAAATCTTCTGATGAATAGAAATTTTCATACATATAATCTTTCAAATTTTTAACATGTTTACTTACTTCATCTGATAATGCCACATGTTCACTAGTAGAATTTTCTAGCAGGTCAGCAATTATCCTGTTCCTAATTTCTTCGGGTGTATTACCAAGTTCTTTAGGAAAGTCAAGCTCGAAACCTAACTTTATCGCATCTTCTATGTCCCTAGTTAAATATGCTATTTTATCACTTATACCAACTATCTTACCCTCTACCGAGTTCGCGTTAAAGATTCCGTTATCATGTTTTAATATTCCATTAGCTATTAATTTGTGATCTGCTTCACTCAGCTTTATATTATTTTCTTTTAATATTCTTTCAAATATCTCGCAACTCATCTGCGCGTGAGAAAAGTCATCGTACTTCTTTAACTTAAGTCTTTCTTCTTCTGGTATTAAGTCTTTATAAATAAAATTTCTATGCATTAAATTGCTTCTTATGTACTGTATAACCTTTTCGTCAGGATGTTCAAAATTAAGTTTGTCTACATTGGTAAAATCGTGATGTCCTCTTGCCTTATCTGGATCAAGGCCTAACGATCTCGCTAAAATTTCACACTCTTCTGTAGTTATGTTCTTATTCTGTTGCAAAAAATCTTCAAACACATCATAATCCATATTCTCATGAAGAAAATTTCCATACTTTTTAAATATATGTTTTTGTTCCTCTGGTATCTTCTCATCAAATATAAACGATGTATTATTTATTGCTTTTATTATATCTTTAATAGTTCTTTCTCCAACATGACCAAAAGGCAAGTGTCCCACATCATGAAAGAGTGCTATCCTTCTTACATTGGTAACATCTACTTTAAATTTACTTGCTATGTGTTCCGCTATTGCAGTTACTTCAAGAGTATGTGTCAATCTAGTAGATACACCCATAAGTGTTATAAACTCTTGAGTTACCTGAGTTTTATTAGCGAGATTTTTAAAAGCTTTTGACTCAAACAAAGCCTTTAATAATGGATCTTTTAGAAGCCCTGTCCTTATTTTTAAATACTCTTCCAGAACTTGATGTGGCTTGTATTTACGTTCTATTTCTCTAATTTGATTAATACCTTCCAATAGCAATACACCGCCCAATGTCAACATAGTATTTACATTATATACCATTTTCTGACATTTGTCAATTTATTTATATTTTAGAGTAATTTTAAAATATTTGGTAATTTTAAGTACTTTCTGAAACACAAAAACACTAGGTCAGACCTAGTGTTTTAATATTAGGATTTACTAATTTTATTAAATTTTAATTTTATCTAAAATATCCATTACTAGCTTCATATCTCCAAATGCTTCATCAGGTTTCGTAGAAACTTTTTCTTCTCCTGATAACACTTTATAAAAATTCATCCATTCATTATAATATCCTTTACCTGTACAATATTGTATACATTCATGTGATCCATCATTATAAAATACATTGATATATCCTGAGTTGCTATTTTCCAAGTATATCATTCCATTCGTTCCAAATATTCTTAGTCCAACTGCAGGTGACTGCGACTCTTTTCCTTTGATCCAATATATATAATGACCTATTACACTTGAATCAAACCTAAAAGTCGTGTCTATATAGCTATAAGGGCAAAAATCTTGATTATTTGGGATACCATACGAACATACATCATCTACTTTACCAAACAGATGCCTCATTGCTGCTATATCATGTATGCCTCCATCCAAAAATGTGCCTCCTTCAAATTCAGGATGCTGCCTCCAGTCCTTGCCTGCAAATGTATCTTGTTTCATGTCCTCATTAAAATCGCTCACTTTATTATATATAAAATAAACTACCTCCCCAATTTTCCCGTCATTTATTATATTCTTTATCATATTCATTTCTTCATTGTATCTATAATTCTCCGCTATTAGCACTTTTACTTGGTATTTCTCTTCAAATTTCAAAAATTTCTTTGCATCTTCAATCTCAGCTGCAAGTGGCTTTTCTGCTATTATATTTTTCCCAGCCTTCACAACATTCTTGGCAACTTCAAAATTTAATTGTATCGGCACAGCTGTGAGTACCGCATCGATATCATCTCTCTTCAACATTTCCTTATAATCGGTATATATATTACTATGTTCAAGTCCTATCTTATCAGCTGCCATCTTTAGCTTTTCTTCCGTTCTATTAGCCATAGCTACTACTTCAAACTTATCATTCATCTGCTGCAACGCAGGCAAATGCAGTCTGTCCCAAGCCATACCTGTTCCAATTACCGCTATTCTAAATTTCTCCATACTCTTAACCCTCCCATTATTCTATTCTTACTTATAATTTGAGGATTTCACGTTATTTATACTATTATTCATTTATATTTACATTTTAATTATTTAAGTTTTATATTTGTCTAATAATTATACTGTTTAATTTCCTCTTTGTGTTTCGTAAGACCATGTATTTATTCCACCGATATTATAAACATTCTCATAGCCCATTTTATACAATATCTCATATGCCATCTTACTTCTAATCCCACTTCTACAGTATGTATAAATGATTGACTGCTTGTCTGGTACTTTTTGACTCATTATTTCTTCATCTATCTCATTTAATGTAACAAGGATACTATTAGGTATATGAACTTCTTTATATTCTTCTACCGTTCTTACATCTAACAAAATAATATCTTTGTTATCATCCATATTTTTTTTAGCTATTGCTTGATCAAGAGTTCTTATATTTACTATCAAATCTTTCACCTCATTTCTTTCTATAATTTTTGAATTTTCCGCTATAGGTTGTATCTTTTTATCATCTGCCAAACCTACAATCATTAGAACTGACAATACTATTATTAGAATCTTCATTTACCTTCACTCCTCCGAGTTCTCAATAATTCTAACCTTACTTACTTTCATTATTTCATTACATGCCACATAATCTTCCTTTAAATAGAGTTGTATCCATTATCAATCTCATAAAACCAAGCCTTTTGGATAAATATCCTTCAATTATAAATATATAAAACAGTGGCAAGTTTCCTACTAGGGCTGACAATAGACTTTCCTCCATAATACATAGCTGATGATCCTCCTCCGTCAAGATTAATAGCATCTATACACCCTAATATTTTGGAAATATTCTTTAGCTCAGTAATGCTCGCCTTATTCGTATATATTAGTATAATATTACCACTCTTATCAACTCCAATGGCTGTTCTTCTGGCCTCAGCAGTTGTAAATCTGGTGTCCTTAGAAAAACTATCAGGTATTCCTTCCACTATTTCACCGTTTTTTACCAAAGTAGGTCCGCCTGATACCGCACACTTTATGTCATTAATATTTATTTCATGTCCCTCATCATCAAATATCCTATACTTCATTTCAACACTTCTGCCCACCTTAAAAGCTTCCGCACTCATAGATAATTTAGCTTCATCTGCACCTATAAATATCACATTCCCGCCTTTAGGTATAATAACTTCCTTAGCTTCTTCAACAAACTCATTACTCTTAACAAACCCATCTTCTACAGTTATAACATACCCTTTACAACTAATATTAACTGTGTCCCCTCGTTCCTCCGTATATAAAATCGCTGAATACAAATCTTGTTCTAAAATATTAACTCCATATGCAGCCCACAGATGATAATCAAACTTTTCATTTCCTAGATATACATTGTCAGCCTTACCATCTGTCGTACCTATTACATGTATTATTGGTTTTACAAATGCTACACTATTATCCTTCATTATGAAAACACTATCTAGACCACTCTGTCCATAAACTACTTTACCATCGCTTATAACATGTCCTATAGGATCTTTCACAGTCCCATATGCATTAAAAAAATTTGCATTAATTGCAGCAAAAGCTCCTTTTTTGCTTACTATATCTAAAAAATCTGCCGTATTGTTTAACTTATCATTTGGCAAAGACACTTCTATATTTATTGTAGGATCTTTGGGGTTTATCTTAATAACACTCACTTTATCTTTATTATAATCTACTACCTCATACTTTATAGGCTCTGAAAATAACCCCCGAGTATAGTTTATATCTTCACTAGTCAAAGTTTTATCATTATCACTAATCACTATTAAACCTGTCTCATTATAAAACACATATTTGCCAAGTTCCTCACATATAGCACGCAAAGGCAAATATGTACGATCATTTATAATAATAGCCTCTGTATCAATCACTTTTTCTTTTCCATTCACATAAATTACATTGCTTCCAATAAATATATTTATTTGGTTTTTCCCACTATTAATTGTGACCTTTTTGCTTACAGAATCCCACAAAATCTCATCTGCATACTTTTCCGCAACAAATCTTACAGGTACTAATGTCCTATCATTTTTTATAATAGGTATTACCTTATTATTAGTTTCATCAATATAAACTAACTTCTCATCTACATAAGCCCTATTATCACCCAATTGCAATATTACATCTGACTTATGTACCTTTGCAGCATGCGAATATTCTGCTATACTCATGCTAAAAGCAAAAAACAAAAAACAAAAAAATATCTTTACACCCATCTTCATATAAACCCCACCCTGTGTCGATGCCTAGTAAAATGCTATATCATTCATTATATCAATATACATAAGTGCTGTCTATGTTAAAATTATGCATATATACTTTTATATCAATTTTTCTGACCCATTAGGCCTCAAAATGGTTATGAAGCATTTTTTTGTAACCTTATTACTTTATTATACAAAACTTTTCCACATATTTCAACATAATTTGGCAAATATTCTAGTGTGGTATTAAAATCATATATAAGAGCTGTTATACTTGGGTCTGTTGTATGATTACTTTTCATTAAAAACACCCTAAAGGATAGACTTATCATTTGTCTACCTTGTAGGGGTTTTTTAGATACAATATTATTATTTATATAAGATTTTATACCTACTCCTTACATATTAGTCTTAGTGATCGTGACCGCATCCGCATCCACATGATCCATTACTGCTTGGCTTGCTTTCTTTTGATGTGTCTATTATAAATCTATCTAATCCATTGTTTTCGATTTCTTCTTCATATACTTCTTGTTTATCCCATACTGCTTTCATATACTCTTCCCTTGTTTTATATGTCTTGTCGCTTCCCTCAATGTCTCTCTCTGCTAGTCTGAAAGGTAGCTCTTCCCAAAATACCCTTTCATCATATTTCTCTATATACTCGTCATATATCTTTTCACTGTATCCATTCTCTAAATCATATGTGTTTTCATCAACATAATGCCCAATTTCTTTATTCATACCTGACTTGAAAGCTCCTTCATATATTTTGTGAATAACCTTATCAATTTCTCCTCGTGTATCTTCGTCAGAACGTATACCGTCGATAACCATATCACTTATAAACGCCATTTTTACAAGTATTTCTGTTTCCTCTTCATTAAATTCTAATATCATAATTAATTTTCTCCTCTCTGTTTTATAATTTATTTTTTCATTATACTCTTTTTTTTCTGCAATTCAATATGTTTTAAGAAATATTACATAAAATTATTCTCTAGTTAATAGTTTAATCAATTTCTCGTTTTCAATAATTTGTTCAATAGATTCAATCCCTAATTGTTTTAAAATTTTCATTACATTTAAATTATCAAATGGAGTCATAATTAAAGATTCCTCTGCGAAGTCATTGACAGCTTTTGTAGCCTTTTGTGTTTCTATATTTGTCCTCGGGCCTCCTACACAACCTCCCTCGCATCCCATTCCTTCTATAAAATTGGCATTAATATCTTCACCAACCGATAAATCATCCAATACTTTTTTGCAACCTTTTACTCCATCTACCTTCTTAGACCGCAGTTTAATGAGCCTAGTTGGTTCTAACCTATTAACGACTGTCTTAACGGAAAAGCTGACTCCACCAGTTCTCGCATATAACCTACCTCCTAGTGAAGCCTGATCTTTATCATCACCTGGCAAGTCAGATAAATGAATATCTAACGCTGTAAATATTTCTTTTAGCTCTCTAAAATTTAATACAAAATCGATACTTCCTTTGAGTTCTGATTCCTTTGCCTCATTCTTTTTAGCGATACAAGGGGCAATAAATACTACTTTT
The DNA here is from genome assembly GCA_001795385.1 of Clostridiales bacterium GWD2_32_19. Classification (GTDB taxonomy): domain Bacteria; phylum Bacillota; class Clostridia; order Lachnospirales; family UBA12420; genus UBA12420. Next base: position 15,179 of record MGOU01000017.1, on the reverse strand, counting down.
GCATTAGGATAAAGCTCCTTTAATATTCTTCCTGAAGCAATCATTGGAGATACAGAAGGGGACATATGACTAAACAAATCTTGATGAGCCTTCTTGGTCATATTAAACCATATTGGACAACAACAGCTAGTCAAGAAAAAGTCTTTTTCTTTCTTAACCAAATGAGTAAACTCAAAAGCCTCTCTAATCGTTAAGATATCTGCAAATAGTGCTACTTCAATCATATCTTTAAAGCCCATCAGTTTTAAGGCGCTTCTCAGTTGACCCATAGATACATTATCTCCAAATTGTCCTGCAATCGCAGGCGCAACAGTAGCATAGACTGGAGTTTCTTTATCCTTGAGGAGATCAATCACCGGCATAAATTCTATTTTGTCAGCTAGTGCACCAAAATTACAGTTGGTGACACATTTCCCACAGCTAACACAATTATTATCCACAATTTCAGGCCCTGTTGTTCTCTTATAGATATGTGCTTCGTATTTACACGATTCCACACATGTACAATCTTCCTCTTCACAATACTCACATGCTCCTGCTATTTTTGCAATAACTGGCTTACCTATCTCTCTGGAGTTTTTAATAATATTTAATTCATCATCAAACTCATGCCTTCCACTTGGGTCGAGTCCCATTGCAACCCTTATATGATCCATAATGAAGGTCATATCCTCATCTTTAAAATCGTATCTTTCTTTAATTTCCCGTGCTAAAACATTTAAGTCATCTGCACTATTTAAATTTCCATTCCAATACCTTTTTACAAGCTCTCCAAAGATCACCATACGTTTTTCTTGAAAGTTCTTAAAGCTATTATTCATCCCATCATCCCTTCACAGTTATTATTATAATATGTCCATTATACAACAGTATATAACTATAACTTATTGCACAGGATCCTAAAATTTAAGCATAAAAATAACGCTTTCGCGTTATTTTTACTTGTTCTATTTAACTTCGATATCGGGCATTGCTGCTTTAAATTTTTCAATCATTTCATCAGAAGTCTTTAAACTTGCTGCTATGTATCCAACAGAAGTAAGCTCATTAACTGTATATATTTTTTCCATTTCTTCTGCTTTATGTCCTGTACTTTCAAGTACTTTTGCAATTGAAGCATCATCAGTAGCTGCCAAAAAGATATCTGCTTTTTTATCAAATACATTTTCTATACTTGCTTTTTGACTTGGTGAGCTTATTATATTTTTATCCATTTCGAAACCTTTTTTCAAAAGCTCTTGCTCTGTGAAATCTTCAGACAATGTAGAAATTTTATATTTCTTAGCATCCTCTAAACTTGATACTTTTACATCTGTATTGCTTTTTAGTTTATACATATATACATATCCATAAGAAACTGGTTTTATCCATTTAAACAACTTTTCTCTTGCTTCTGTTCTATAAATTGCATAAATCAATACATTTTCATCATTTAAAGCCATTTCATAAGATTTAGACCAGTCATACACCTTTATTATATCAGTGCTTAAGTTTAATTTTACTAGTGCTTGTTTTACCAGCTCAGTTGCTGTTCCTACAAGGTTACCATTTTCATCTAAATAATTAGTAGGTGGGTAATCCTCTGTAACAATTGTTAATTTACTCATGTCTACATCAGTACCTGTTTTTGGTTCTTCTACTACATTTTCTTGTTCTACAACTGGTTCTACTAGCTTGCTTTTGTCTCCACCACATGCTGTAAGAAACATTGTTACTGTTAAAATCATTAATAACGATAGTAATACTTTTTTCATTTTTCTTCCTCCTTAGGTAATTTGTGATAGTGATATAGTTATCCTATATCTATATTTATGTTTCATTTCATAAATATCTTATTTTATACTATATATAACTAATATGTGTCATTAAATCTTAAACACCTTAACTTCACTCACTAATTTTTCAACACTCTCTTGAATTTTCATTGATTGTTCATATATCTCTTGAGTTTTTTCATTTACGGTTTCAGATTTTAGTGCAATATTTTCTGTTGCATTAGCAGCTTCATCATTCGAACTTGCTATCTCTTTTATTGTTCTTACCATATCTTTTATCTCTCGCAAAATTTCATCTGATGTATTACTAAAATCACTCACCATATCATTAATTTCTCTAGCATCATTGCTGTATTGTTCACCTGTGCTTACTAGTGTATCATAGTCATTTACAACCTTACTATTTATAAATTCTATCACTTCATTCGAACTACCTACAAGGTCTTCTACAGAATCTAATACCACCTTAGTTACATCTTGAATTTGTACAACCGTATTCGTAGAACCTTCTGCAAGTTTTCTTATTTCATCAGCTACAACCGAGAATCCTCTCCCAGCTTCACCTGCTCTTGCTGCTTCTATCGAAGCATTAAGTGCAAGAAGGTTTGTTCTTGAAGCTATCTCAAGTATTGCTTCCGATAAAACTTTTATTTCCTTAACAGAATATGATTTTTCTATTGCTTCTTTTAATCTAACATTTACCTTACTTGATAATTCATTAGCCGTCTTTCTAGAAACAATTGCTCCTTCACGTAATCTATCAGCTCTTTCTATAACTTCTTCTGTCTTTTTATAACCTATTTTAGCCTTTTCTGCTATATGGTTAATAGCTGTTTCTATTTCTTCAGAAGTTGATTTCATCATTCCTGTAGATGCCGCTGTTTCTTCCATACTAGCTGAAAGTTCCTGTGTCGTTGCAGAAACATCCTGGACATTTTCTGTAAGAATTACTATACTATCATTTGTTTTAACTATCCTACTATTTATACTATCAGTTTCTTTTATAATATTATTAAGAATCTGACTTATAGCAGTTTGCATGCTTTTTATATTTTTAAAAATATTTCCAAATTCATCTTTTCTGTTATAATACTTTCCTTCAAGACTATTTGTAAGATCCGCCTGAGCTATTTCGTGTAGACTTTTATTTACAATTCCTATTGTTGACGCAAAATCTTTTGCCAAAATGTATGATACTAAAATAGCAATAAGCAACCCCGCCACGCCCATCATAAGAGCAAAACTATCAATCTGCTTTGAAGTACTTTCTATTATTTCATAATCTACCCCAGAAAAAAACATTCCAACGACTTCTTCTTTTTTATTTTTCAAAGGTATATAAGACGAAATGTACTTTTTATTATTTTCCAAAGTCACAACATCCTCGTACTCTTTTCCATCCTTTAAAACCTTATCTAGAGTTTTCTGTGATGCCTTAGTACCTATAAAATACTTACCTTCTTTATCTTTTAAAGATGTTAACACCCTAGTATCACCAGCAAAAAATGTATATTCCATATTTTTGTCTGTTGTACTTATAAAAGTATCTATTATATCTTGACCGTTAATAATCATATTTCCTTTAAAAAGCTTTCCATTATTAACTTTCCATTCACCATAATGCATTTCCGAAAACATGCCAATAAGAAGTTTGCTTTTCTCCAAGTTTGATGTTGATATGCTATCCTTAATCATTCCTCCGGTCATATTTCTTATCGGTATAATCGAAACCAATAAAGAAACCCCAATAACCATAATACACCCTATAATTAATTTTGACTTTATGCTCAACTCTGTCCCCTCCAAGTGAAATATTTACCTTACTTGTATTATATTATCAAAAGAATCAAAAATAGTCAACCATTTTGAATTTTTTTTGTATTTTTTTATTACTTTTTGTCTTATATTAATTTGCCATGTGGAAATTTATTTCTTACCTCAATGTTAATATCTTATTTCTTCATTATCCTTTTTTTCTCAAAAAAAAAACGTGATAAATCACGCCCTATTATTTTTCTATATTTAATTATTAATTTCCATATCAACTTCTGTATCCACTTCTTCACTTTCTTTAACTTCTACTCCCACTATATCTGTCAGAACTTCATCTTCTCCAACCACAACATTTACTTTTAGTTCACTGTGTCCTTCTATGTCATTACTATATATTTCATCACTTTTTAAAGCATAAGCTATTTCACCATTTCCACTTGTTATTATAGCAGCATTTGTAATATTTATAAATCTTCCATTACGTTCCTCACCAACCACCGTAATTTGCCCTTGATATTTTTCATTTAATCCATTAATTGTAATACCTTCTTCGGGATATGCATATATACTAATTATATCAGTACCCTTTTCCTTTTCCTTTTCTACTGCTTTCTCAGTAATACCAAAATCTGATTCTTTAACATTTCCTTTTAATATTTGTGCAGCAGTTATACCAATTCCTCCTGCTAAAACTGTTAATGCTACTGTAAGTGCCGTAACTTTTTCATTTAATTTTCCCATTTAGCTTTCACCTCTCCTGTCAAGTTTTACATATTATACCATAATCATTCGTTTTTGTCAATTTCTTTTATCCTGAAACAGATGAGTTAACAAAGAAACCTTTTACGCCTAGGTTAAATTTACTCTTCCACCGTTATGCTTTAGCCAATCTCTCTTTTTCTTGTAGTCCGGCATATATACTCCAACTAAACTCCAAAAATCCTTAGAATGATTATGATGTTTAAGATGACACAGTTCATGTATTATCACATAATCCATAACCTCCACCGGAGTCATGATAAGCCTCCAATTTAGACTTATAATTCCCTTACTGGTACATATGCCCCATGTTCGCTTTAACAGTTTTATCCTAACCAACTCAGGTCTTATTCCAAGCCTTTCGACACACATCTCAACCCTGAAATTTATATATTTTTTAGCTTCTACCATATACCACTTATTAAGTTCCTTTTTTACCTTTTCCTGATTATCTGCAAAATCACTTTTTATCCTAATCTCTATCTTATCTTCATTTATCCTCACTGCATCTTTTTTGATTGTATCGTCTTTTATAATATCTAGATCAAATTCATCCCCAAAATATAAAAATTTTTCTCCACTTATGTACTTTTTTTCCTTTATACTATCACTTTTCTTCTTCATAACTTCTATCTTGTTTAAAATCCACTCTGCCTTAGAACTCACTATTTCCTCTATCTTTTTTGCACTTACAGAAAAAGGTAAAGACACTATTACCTTCCCCTCCGCTTGAACTGTTATCGACACATTTTTCTTCTTACGCTTGACTATTTCATAATTTATGACTTTGCCATTGTACTTTATAGACTGTGCCTCCATGTATTTCTCGCCTACCTTATATTTGTTTTTTTAGATAGAATTTGAACGCCCTCATATTAAGCTTCAATATGCTTAATGCGTGGATCGTGTGTTCGTCCCTTTCTTTTAGTGAAAAAATTATTTCTACTACTCTCATTGTTATACATATCGTTAAAAATAGTAGCATCATTTTTAATGAATTTATATTATTACTTAAGCTTCCTATATTATAAAGCACTGTGTATCCCACGATTCTCCCTACGCCTATTGCGGTTTCTCTCAACATTATATGCTCTAATGTATACTCCTTTACATTATCTTTCCTGATTAGCTTCACCAAGTTTGCATTGCCTATTATGTTTATGATTGAGAATGATATTCCTGTTATTACACTATATAAAATTAGTGTAATATCGTTTACTTTGTATACCAGTCCCAGCATTACAACTACTGTGAGTATACATAATATTTTTAGTATTTTTTCAAACTTATCATCTTTCACATACTGACCCATAAGGAATGTAATAATTGCTATTATGAGTGCCAATACTGAGCTATATACTCCGAGTCCAAATTCTGACTTGTATACTATATATATGAGCATTGTAACTACCTGCATGAGTACCCCGCCTGTTGCTACTCCATGGAAAAAATCTGATAAATACATCTTTTTTATTTTACTTATATTTTCACTTCTTACAAAGCTTTTGAGTTTGTGTATTTTGAGCGGTTCTATCTCTTCTTCTCCTAAGTCTAGCCAACTCGATACCATAAATGCTATTGTAAGTATTAAAATCATTATCGCAAGTAATACTGTATATCCTTGAGTTGTATATGCTATTAATCCACCCATAAGTACTGGTAATATTATATCTTGAATTTTTGATATTGTTTGATCTATACAGAAAAATTTATTAGCAGCTTTAGACTTATTCATTTTATATATCATATAGTGTCTTGGTACCCAGTAAAGCGCCTCAGATAAGCCTTTTATAACTCCTAAAATTACTATGTAGCTTCTTATTTCTGTAGCCATGTACATTATTACAGACAAATATATTATTTGTGTCAATATCCCCAACCTGTATATCTTAAAAATATTATTATTTTTGATTACCATTCCCACCAAGAAAAACCCTATTATCAATGATGCATAACTTGCTATATAGTGCATCGATATTATTTTTAAATCCCAATTTGTTAGTTTTAAAAAGTATATTAATAAAAAGCTCGATGTAAAAAAACTAATAATATACATCAACCTATGAATTAGTGTCAATATCCTTGATTGTTCTCTCAATAAAAATTCTTTCATGTTTTCCCCCTTATAAGTCCCATTTATTTTTTAAGTCTTGTGTATTATATATTACATACATTATAACTGAGTTTTCCACTTTTATCAACAAAATATTTTGTATATTTTTTGTGATAAATACAATTGTATTTTAATCTAGTTTATTGATATAATATGATTTACCACACTAAGGAGGCTACTAAAATTGGAATATGTAACAATATACTTATTGTCTATTAATATTTTAGGATTCGTCATGATGTTTATGGATAAAAGGTTTTCAATAAAAAAACATTCTCGCATTAGTGAGAATGCTTTATTTACTACGGCGCTTATAGGCGGTAGTATTGGAGTGTATACAGGAATGTTTGTTTTCAGACATAAAACAAAGCACTTAACATTTCTTATATTTATACCAGTTCTTATGTTGTTAGATGCTTTGGTTTTATATTATTTGTTTTATAAATAATGCTCTTGCTCTACAGTATAATTTGGAAAATAGCACTTGATAAAAACACAAAAACAAGTCTTCACTTACTTTAAAATGAAGACTTGTTTTATATTTAATTTAATCACATTTCAGGTCTATTGCATTTACATGTTCTATTGTCTGATCCATTAGAAGTCTAATTGTTACTATTTCAGTTTCCTCATCCACATCTTCAATTCTTACCTTCTGTGGTCCATAATATACAGCTATATCATCATCAGAACTGACAATCTTCATTACTTCATCAATCAACATTTCATCACCCTGCTAATAGTATTATCATTTCCATTTGAGATATACTACATCAGTTTCCATTCCATTCTGTTTCTCCTTGAATGTCATCTAATGCTGTATTTTGAGTGTCGTACCAGAATACTTCACCTTTATTTATTCCATATAGTATTAAATCTAAGCCTGTTGACTTTCTGACCCCATAGCTTGTTGCACTCGGACCTGTTGCCCATTTATCTTCTTTTTTGGTGTAAAGCAATTTCTTCAGATATGCTTTTTCTGCTATTATGTCCATTACTACTATTAGTTCTGGATTTATCTGTGGGTTTACAAAGTATGCTGCTTGACCCTTTATTGATGGGTCTAGTGTTGCAGGTGCTGATTTTGATTTTAATACAAATTTCACATCGGGTCTTATATAATATGAATACATCCATGTGTATTTTTCTTTTGCAGCATCCCTTATTATAAAGAAATCTGAATCTGCTGCCACCTCCATTCTTACTTTCTTTATGTACTTTTGCTTGTCTGTGTCTTCTATTTTTATATATTTACTCATATATTTGTCTTGCGGTATATATATGTCTACTTCTTCATATCCCGCTGAAGTTCTTATAAACGGATGTGCTGTTACAGTCACATTATCAAATTTGTCCGTTCCATATCCTGTTGTATCTAGTTCAAAGTTTACCGCATATCCTAGTTTTATTTTACTTGGTATCTTACTACTGTATACTGCCATTGCCATTGTATAGATTGGTTTACTTGAATCTACTATATTTTTCCATGTTGGGTCTAGTATTTTTACTATTTTCAAATCAGATACATGTGATTCTGGATCATTACCTGCTTTGTTTATAAACAATGGTATGCAGCTATATGACATAATTGATATTTCATCTGGTGTATCTAAAGTACCTGGCACTATATCTGCTGTTAAATCTATTGATGGATTTGATGTTGGTTCTGTATACATTCCTGGCGGAAGTGGATTAGGATCTGTATTCCCTGCTACATTTAACACATTCCCTGCTCTGTCTGTAAGTCTTGAATGGAAATACAATTTTCCATCTCTTAGGTCTTCCCACATTGTAGCCGCTTCCTGTAAGTCTATTACTGCTCTAGATTTTTGTACCTGTCCTCCCACGTATATATCCTCGTTTGTTATTCCATCTGCTGGTGCACTTCCTGGTCCTTGATTTACCCATATTGCTTGTTTCCATGCTGTTGAGCCAGCTAATGGTGCTACATCTGTATCAGTCACTGCATATTCAAATGTCATCACTCCTGATATATTATCGCCTACTTCGGCTGTTATTGTGTTTGGAGTCTCTCCATTTGCAAAATCGCATTGGTATTCTATTCTATTATTAAAATATACTGAATTATTAAATTGTAGTTTGATTCCTGGATGCGTATGATCATACTTATATGGTTGTTTTGATGCATTACTTACATTTCCTACTGCATCCTCTGCACTACCAATTACATTGAATATACCATCCTTATCTATCGTAAAGTCCTGTGACCCTGATCTAATTTCACTTCCTAATGCTACTACACCTTGTCCTGATGGCCCTTTAATTGCGCCTTCACTTCTTTCATGCTGTCCTAAGTATCTATTCGATATGTTATCTAAATCGCACTGTGTTTTGTACAGTCCTGAATCACTGTCAGTAGCGGCTATATTTACAATTATAGGTATGTTTGTCCAACCTAGCGTTGGTGGAACTACTGGATTTGGTTCTGGTGTTATTACTACAGTTGGGTTATCGACATCTAATGCAAACTTTTCCATAGTTATATTTGTTACATTAGTTGCATAATCTTCTAAGTCAATAAATATTTTTCGTATTCCCGTAGTTGTAAATGTTAGAAGCTTTTCTTGCACTGTCCAGCGGTCTTCATATAATGCATCAAAGCTTTGTGATAACTCATTAGCATATGCTCCTATAATTCCAGTTATAGCATCATATCTGCTTACTTTATCATATAATGATCCGATATGTATTCCTGATAAGTTATCGCTTGCATTTCCCTTTATGGTCATAGTAGGATTTACTGTTCCTCCATACCAAACATTTGTATTAAATGCAGTTCCACCAGGATTTGATGGACCTGGTATTATAACTGCTGTTGGTGGGGTATGATCATATTTATAACGTCCATGTATTCTTCCTGTTTTTGTATTACCTACTACATCTACTGTGTTATTTTCAGTTAAAGTATAGATTCCGTCTGTATTTATTGGCACTGTAAAATCATCATCTTTATGTTCAGTACCTATTACTTCTGTTCCTTGACCATATTTATGGAGATTAACTGGTTGGCTAGTGCCTTGATATGTCACTCCAACGATTCCCATTCCAAACACCTGATTCACTAGACTATATCCCCATTTATCCAGTCCAGAGTCTTTATCATAAAATGTTAGTACTATATTAAACGGAACCTTTGTCCATTCTTGTGATTCAATAGATATTGATGTCTTTGGTTTGACATTGTCAAGTCCATATCTTTTAAATATACTCTTCGCATTCGTTGCATAATCTTCCACTGAATTTATTATTTTATGTATTCCTGTAGAGTTTAATACTGTGTTTCTTGTTTGGGTAGATGTAACCCTAGATGCTGTATTAAAGTCAGTTATGGGCATTGGTAAAGCCGTATCTCCCCCTACTGTATCAGTCACCGTACCCTCATATATACCTGACCTATCATCTTTTTGTGTTACTTTTATATATAACTTAGGATGTACTGAGCTACCATACCATCTTTCTGGTATTTCTGAATTCGTCGAAGCTATAGTAGGTGTTGGATCTACGGTATCTATATTATAATATCCTCCATCACCATTAAAGTTAGCATGTGGTCGAGAATGTTCACCTTGAAACCACTCTTCTGCATTATCAGCTTTAGGACCAGGCCAGCCTCCAGAATAGGCAGTGTCACCAAAATCCTGATCCGGATTATATTTTGTTTCACGATATGGTTTATAATTATCAGCTGCCGTTGGTACTGCAGGAGAGGCTGGTGCAGGATCCCACCACGCATGAATATCAAAAGGACGATCTTCTGCATCTAATTCACCACGATACCCATCCTCTATATATACAGTATCACCATGATCTATAGTAATCCCATTAGTTCCATCAAGATCACCAGTCACTCTTATTTTCGTAAGCTCCCAATATCCTTTAACAGTTGCAGGCAGATAACGTAAGACACCCTCTGGGGTTCCATCTCGATCCCAATATGACAGATCGTCATCCTCTTCCCCGTCTTCATCATAACCCTGTACATAATACGCATCTTCATACCTATTCCAATGCCACCTCCATATTGGTGTTACCGCATCTGTAAAAATATCAGGAGCAGTTGGAGGTCTTCTTCTCTTTGGATCTGGATCTACTAAGTATTTTACCACTGTACCGTTTTGATTAGTCCAATCGTCATGACCTGGAAGTGCTACCTCATGTGAGCTAGCTGGGTCGAATACTATTAACCCAGCATGATTTGCTGGTGGTGGTTCTGGTGGTAGTGGTCCTGCTGTTATTGCTATTGTTCTTGTTGCTGTAGCTGTTGCCGTTCCAGTGGCAGTAGGGTCTGCAAGCCTTACCTGTTCTGACCTTGCTATTACTGTTGCTGTAATTGTAATGTATCTTGTACCACCAGGGGCCATCGCCGGAACTGCAACATGCATTGTACGCCCCAATACTACAGGTGAGCCATCTGTAGGTGCATTTACAATTTCGTTTGATATATTATAGTCCGTAACTGGGGATGTACTTGCAGTAAATTTATAATCGTTAAGTTTAGCTTCTGTACCTCCTATCATCGCAGTAGCTGATGCTACCAGATCTACTGGTATATTTACTGTTGTTGGTATATTAGGTTCAACACTCGTACCCTCAGCATTTATTTCCAGAAATGCTGTCATTGTTTTAGCTCTTGTTAATGTTATTTCTGCACTATAATCTGCGTTTGGTACTCCCTGTGCATCCAGGTGACTACCATCCTGCCTAGTATAACTCGCAAATACTTTTTTAAGACCATCTTTTGGACTTGCAAATGTCCAGTCTACTATTAGCTGCCCAAATGGAGTTCGAGGGTTCCCCACTATACTTTGTCCTTGGTTAGCAGGATTAGGATCCAAACTATATGACACTCTCTTTAATTCTGCACCACTTACAGCATCTACTTCATATACTTGTACATTGTTAATTCTCTTATCAGCAACCTTTACAAGTGTAGGTAAAGATTCCGTCCTATAATAATAATTACCCTGAGTATCATAGTCAAGTTCCAGTTTTATCGTTGTTTCACTAGTATCAGTTATACGAGTTCCTGAATCATCTACAAATCCTATCGTACTCGATAAATTCGTACTAACGCCATCATTTACAATTACCTTAGCTGTAATTCCATATGTAGAGTCACCTGTTACAATGAAATCCCATGCCGTAGCATTCACCGTACTTATCATAGTAGATACTAAGTTTATTATCATCACTACTGTTAAAAAGGCCACTATAATTCTTTTATTTCTCATACTTATTCCTCCTACTTTATTTTAAATATAATCATTTGTTCTATTTATGCGAATATTTATTATTCTTTCTATTTTTTCAATATTACCGCTCTCGCATCTTGGTCTAGCATTCTCACGATTACTGTGGCTGCCTCTGCTCTCGTCAGACCATTTTTGGGTTTAAACTCTCCATCTTCATACCCTGTTATTATCCCTTTTGAATATGCTTTCAGCACGTAACCTTTGTGATCACTATCCATACTTTCATAGTCTTTTATATCACTTGCATATGATTTTTCTAAGTTTTCATCAAATCCTTCATTTACTATTACTTTTGAGATTATTACTGCCATATCTTCTCTTGACATTAATGATTCATAGTTTTCTCTTGTCTTTTCATCAGTTTTATTTAGTAACTCTAAATCTTGCGCTTTTTGTATATATGTTCTAGCCCAATAGTCTTCTGCTGGCATTAGATCTATGTTTCCAAGTGATGTTACTACCATTTTTATAAATTGTGCTTTTGTTACCTGTTCACCAGGTTTAAATGTTCCGTCATCATATCCATTTACTATCTTTTTACCTATTAGTACTGCTACATTTTTTAAAAACCATGAGTCCGCTTTTATGTCTGAAAACTTTTGAACTGCTTCTACTTTCAGTGTGTCTATATCCTTATACTCTTCTGCTGTTACAATATTTAGGTATGTACTGTTTGATAGTATAGTTAGTACTATCATCATTATAGCCATTATATTTTTTTTAGTCACTTTATATTCATCCTCCCTTTTTATATTTTATAAGCGTTTTGTTTGTACACTTACTCCTCCACTTGTTCCTTCTGTTATTGTTATTTCAAATTTGCTATTCATTACTTGTCCTGCCGCATTTTTAAATTTAATATATAGGTTCCTTGTGCCAACAAAATCCACCATGATGGCTATTTTACCATCTGTGAGTGCATTATTTATCTTTGTAGGCTCCGCGTCCCAGCTATATCCACAGAATGTGTATCTTGCTGCTGCATCGTTTCTTGAAAAATTCAAGTTTGACGTCATTTTATTATTGATATTTAGTATTACTATTATTGGCTTTAGCTGTATCCCAGATGCATTTGCAGTTACCACTGCTTCCTGCCCCGTACTATCTATTATTGTGAAGTTGTATTCACCATTATCATATACTGTGTAACTTAAAGTGTTTCCTTGCCATATTACTCCATCTGGTTTCCTTATCCCTATAACCTCGCCTTTCCCTCCATACCCTGTGCATTTTATTGATACGCTCGCTAAATCTTCTGCTAGAGTGGCTACTATGTTCCCTGTAAGCTTCACACTATTATCAGTTTTGATTGTTGTATCTATCAGCTGTGCTCTATACCCTGCATTATAATCTATAACTGATTCTTGATTTTTTCTATAGCTTGTCACTCTAAACATATAGTGCGTATTTGTGTTGTTTTCTAAACCCTGTGTTGCTCTATAGAGATTTTGTGGTGAGTTCATCAGGTCTAGTCCTACTCTTCCGTGTACAAATAAGTCATCCGTAGCACTATCATCAACTTTTGAGTTTAGTGTACTCTCTGGTGGATATATTTTTGCGATTCTACTATCCCATTTTGTTACGTTTCCTACATCAAACCCTCTATAGTCGTGACCATCATACACATATACTTTGTATCCCGTGGCATCGCTAACTGGTGTCCAGTGTAACACTACATATCCTCGCCCTGTTTCCCCATTCGTATCAAGACTACCACACTCTCCTGATATATTTGTTACCTGAGCTAGTGGTGCCTCCATGTTTTCTGATGGTACTACTATGTTGACTGGCTCTGCTTTTGCTATACCAACAGTTTCAAAATTTATAGCCATATAGGCTATTCCTATACACACTAACATTTTAACGATTTTGTTTACTTGATTTCTTATCATCTTAAAAGCCTCCTTGAAATATAATATATTCATTAAACACAAATTAGGTTTAGTGCCTAAATTGGCAATTCTCACTAAATCCACATTATTAGAAAATTTATTTTTAGGCTTGCATTGAAATCTACTCGAAATATAAATCAACCACTTTTATACACTCCAAAAGAAAGAAAATGCAAATCTTTTTCCAATATTTTATAATTATATAAAAAATATTCTTATATATCAATAGTTTTCTACAAAATAAATAAAAAAGCTCCTCCAAAATAATCAGACCCATCTAGGGTCTGATTATTTTAAGCCCGCTATCGCGTACGACACTAATTCCGTGGCTCTTCTCTTCCGATATTATTGCATCCTCTTTATTCCCAAGTTATCGTATTTGCTTCCCCCACACTAGCTCCGCTCGCTCCATCTAGTGTCATACCCGACGGACTTAAAAACAAAGCGGGTCTAACACCCCTGGTACCGCCATAGGCGCCGTTGTTGAACACCAAGCCATCCGCGAACACGACGCGGACGCTGTACGAATAAGGCGCATAAGACTCCCTTAACCAATAATACCAATACGCTCCTGTATTTAATCCTGCATCTGTATAGCCTCCTGCTGTACTTTGTGTTACTGCTTCACTCGTTGGATATGCTTTTGTCCATGCTACTCCATCTCCTAGCGCTCCATTACTATATACATAGTCATTTAGTTCTTTTATTCCTAGTAAAAATACACTTTCTGTTGTGTCTTTATAGTTTGCACTTGCATAGTTTTCTACTGCTGCACTTGCATTTGTTGTTGTATATGTATGACTTGCTGTTCCTCCTGTTTTGGCGGCTGTTGCTGCATCTGTATCTGCTAGTATTGTTTTATGGGTTACCGGCATTATTTTACTTCTTTCTGTTGCGTTAAAGTTTCCCTCTGCCAAGAAGCCTTTTTCTGCGTCATATGGATTGTAGCTACCAAACACTCTTGCTGCGGTTGGTGAAAAGTACCCGAGCCAATCTACTACTCCATCCCCTGCACTACTGTTTAGCCATGCTTTTAGGCTGCTTTTATCCCAGTAGTTACTTCCGTATGTTCCTCTACTTGTATCTCCTCCTGCTTCTGTTATTAGGTTTTCTCCATTTGCGTCAAATGCTTTTAGGCTTATTATTTTATCACTTAATAGCATGAGGTCTCCCTCATGTAGTCCACTTCCTGGATTTGCTGTTAGGTATGCTGCGTCTACTTTGTTTATTACTCTCCATACTATTGGTTGGCTTAGATATGTCCCGAATTTTATGTAGTTTCCTACTGGTACATCTGCTACTACTGGTGGTGGCTCTGGTTCTCCTGTTACTTCTACTATTATCGGTGTTACTGTTGCTATTCCACTTGCACTTACTGCTACTACGTATGCTCCTGTTTCTAATGGATTGTTTGGTACTTCTTTTATGTAGCCTTTTGTTGCCATATCATCTATTATATTTGCTTGTGGCATTGCTATTCCTTCTTCCCATAGATATGCCTGCGCTTGGGTTTGTAGTGTTCTCACATTCTCATTATGTGCTATCTGTTTTGATGTTTCACTTTTGTTCGTGAATATCGGTATTGCTATTGTTG
>MGOU01000016.1 GCA_001795385.1 Clostridiales bacterium GWD2_32_19 | reverse complement strand
TATAATTATACATATTTATATTCAGTTGGGAAACTTATTTGATAACGTTATTATACAAGGAGTGGTACTAATGATAAGTTTAACAAGTTTTACTAGGGAGTCGATAGTAGGTAGATTAGAATATTTTAAAACAGGTAACAAAAGGGCAAATTGTGAATTAATAGAGAAAGTTATATATGCGTTATATTTACTTGAAGGCCTCAAAAAACAAGAAATAGAATTTATTTTTAAGGGTGGAACATCATTACTCTTACTTCTTTCTAAGATACATAGATTTTCAATTGATATAGATATAATTATTGGAAATACAACAAATAAAGAGAAACTAGAAGGATTATTTGAAAAAATTTGTAACAGTGGGGAAGTATTTTATAGGTTCGAGGGGAACTTTAGAGAGAATCCCCGAGATATTCCGAAGGCACATTATAAATTCTATTATAAATCAGAATTAGATAGTAGAGAGAAGTATGTTATGCTAGATATCCTTTTTGAGGAAAACCCGTATAGTAATCTTATGGAGAAAGAAATAAAAGGCGAGTTTATATTGACGGAAGGGGAAAATTTAAAGGTGTATGTTCCACAGATAGAATGTATATTAGGGGACAAACTTACGGCTTTTGCACCCAACACTACAGGGATTATGTATGGAATGGATAAAGAACTAGAAATTATTAAACAGTTATTTGATATAGCTAATTTGTTCGATGAAGTGAAGTACTGTAAAACAATAGAGCAAACTTTCTTGAAGATAGTAGAAAATGAACTGGGGTATAGAGGGTTAACAGATATAAACTATGAGAACGTCCTTATGGATACGTTTGAAACGTGCATAATAATAGCTTTTAGAGGGGCGATAGAGAAAGAAAAGTATAGAGAACTAGAAAACGGGATTCAGAAGATGAGAGGGTATACTGCTTATAAAAATTATATTATAGAGGATGCAGTATTAGATGCAGGAAAGGTTGCATATTTAGTTTTATTACTAAAATACCAACATACTGAAATAGAGCATTATGATAATCTTATAGAAGTGGAAAAACTTAATATAACTAATGTGAAGTTTATTAAAGGATTAAAAAGTATCAAAAAGTTCAGTCCAGAGGCTTACTATTATTGGTACAAAGCAATTGAATTGTATGATATTCACATAAATGAGGAAGTATCAGATGCTGTTGTTAAAGATAAATAAAAAGAGGATAAAACCAATTTAATATATACTTTATATCAACAGTAATAATATTAATTTATATTATCACTGTTGATATAAAGTGATTATGGTGTTTTCCAGGGGGACATCCAACGAGCGGTGAATCAAGTTTAGATGGAATGATTCTATAGTTTTGAAAACTATAGAATGAATAGACCAAATAAATAATTGAATTTAAAGGTAGATATTGAAAATTTTTAGCAAATAATTATTTACAAATATTACTTTTTATGGTAAAATATTATTTATACGGGATGCGATTTTAAATATATATATTGTTAAAATACAATAGAATATTTATAGTATTAAGGGGGATGAAAAATGGGTATTGTTAAAGATGACGATCTTATAGGTTCGGAAAATTTAACGGATTATTTTGCTGAGGGGCCTAATGAAAAAAATATACAAATAGAGGACCCGGTTGATGTAGAAATCTTAAGTAAACCTATTACAGACGAGCCTTTAGAAAAATCAAAATCCAATTCAGATATAAGTGATGATTGGAGTTCCTTATTAGCTGATTTTATTAGTGCTCGAAAAGGGCTCGGCATAACTCAAAGGGATCTTGCAAAATTATCTGGAATAGAGCAATCAGCTATAGCTAGAATGGAAGCGAATAAGAAATGTGGCCCGCCACGTCTAGATACATTTGGAAGATTAATTGAGGCAATGGGATTAAGAGTGGAGGTAGTTGTTGAAGAACCAATAGAAAATGATAAATAGTAGAGTAGAAAGTGATATGACAACATAATAAGATGATGAGTCTGGAAATCGTGGAAGTTTTGATGAAGAGTTGTCACGGGAAAATGTAAAAGCACATAAAACTGATCATATCCCATTTCTGTAGTGTGAGGGTCGCGAGTTCGAGTCTCGTCTCGCGCTATGTAAAGTCTAGATAGTGTATCTGGACTTTGTTTATTTTTCAAGCATTATAGTTTTATCATTGAGAGGTACGAAGCAATATCGTATTTATGATTTTAAATATTGTTAGAATAAGGGAGATATGGTTTGTGAAGAGGAGGAATAATATGATTTCTATAGAAGATTCATTTAAATATGAGGAATATTTAGAATATGCAAATAAAATTGAAGGTTTTATATCTAATGAGGTAGTTAGCTTTAGTAATAGAATGATATATGAAGGATTTTATGATTTTGCATTTAGGAATGAATTATTAGCAATTATAGAGAGATTAGAGAATACTTTGGAAGCCGGAGAAATGGAAGAGGTATTTGCATCTTTACATAATAAGACAGATGAATGTTTCAAAAAATCAAAAGATATAGAAGATTTTGAAAGGAAGTTTAATTTAGTAACAAGAGGATTAACATATTTCTATTTCTTGGAGTGTTTAAATGAGTATAGTGAATTTAGTGATGATGTTATAAATAAGATAAAAGATAAATATTCTAAAGAATATTTGAGGTATGTTGAAAAAATTGATAAGTATTATTTATCAGAAGATATGAAAAAGGTGAAAATTGAAGAAGCGATAGATTTTGAAATTACTCCAGAAATCGACAGATATTTAGTAATGAAGAGATGGCAAGATTTACAACATAAATATTTTGGAGAAGTAGTAGATGGAGAAACATATGGTATACAATGTGAATATTTTGGAGAAAACAATGTAAACCCTTACAAATTAGAAACTTTAGTATTAAAGAAAAGATTGTTAGGCCAAATGAGAGAAAAAAGTATTTTATCAATAGACGAGATAACAGCATTAACGAACTTACTCACAAAAGAAGAAATTGTGGAATTTGTTGGTGGAAAAGCATATGGACTTTCTGTATTAAATTCTAAAAGCTTAGTAATTCCTAGAACATATGTTTTACCAATAGGATACAATAAAGGAGATTTAATAAAAAAGATTGAAAACAAGATAGAAAATTCATATGATATGAGTTATGCAATTAGAAGTTCAGCAGATATTGAAGATGGTAAGAACAATTCATTTGCAGGAATGTTTGATTCGTTCTTGGGTATTTCTTTTGGAAGTATTAGAGAAAATATAGAAAATGTAGAGATGTCTGTGAATAATAAGAGACTTCAGGTTTACATAGAAAAAAACAAGTGCAAAAGTCCACAAATGGCTGTTATTATTCAAGAATATAGAGAACCAGATTATGCAGGAGTATGGATTGGTAATTCAGAAGAAGGCGGAATTCTTGAATGGGTAAGCGGCAATGGTGAAAAACTTGTTTCAGGAAAAGTAACACCTACAGCTGAGTTTTGGCAAAATGGCCAGATAAAAGAAAATTCGAGTTTAGATAATGAAATTGGAAAGAAGTTGATTGAATATCAAAAACAATTGGGAGAAATATCGGATTTTGAATGGTGTATTATAGAAAATGATTTAATAATGTTACAGTTTAGACCTGTAACGAGAATAATAGATATAAAAAATGACGAAGTAACTGTTGGTAGTGATGGTTATAAAGGGGTTGCAGCTTCAAGTGGCGAAATCACAGGCACTGGTAAGTATATTAATAAACCAAACGAAGCTGATGAATTTGAAGAAGGCAACATTTTATTAACTTGGTTGACAGATCCAGACTGGTTAGATATAATGGTAAAGTCTAGTGGTTTAATAACTGCTGTAGGTGGTTTTTTATGCCATTCGGCTATAATAGCACGTGAATTAGGAATTCCATGTGTTACAGGAATTGGGAAAGATGCTATGCTGGAATTGAAGAAACAACTTCACAATGAATTATATCTAAATGGGAATAGAGGTATAGTTAAAATTATGCATGAGTAGGAAACAGAATGCGAAATTTAATTAAAAGAATTAAAAAGGAGGTAAAATTATATGAAAATTACAAAATATCCACAATCATGTGTTATGTTAGAAACTAAAGGTAAGAAAATACTTGTAGATCCAGGTACATTATGTTTTAAAGAGGAATATATAGATGAATGGGCTAAAGCAGACTATATACTTATAACTCATAAACATGGTGATCACTGTCATGCAGAGATTATAAAGAATTTTGATGCAGAGATATTCTCTACTGAGGAAGTGCAAAAAGCATATCCACAGTTAGCAATCAACATCGTCGAAGCAGATTTAGACATATTAGAACTCAAAGGAATAGAAATCGAAGTAGTGGCAGCTGTTCATGGGTACATACCTTTGTTTAAGGGAGGCAAGGAAGTGTATGAAAATGTAGGCTATATTATTGACGATGGAGATAAAAAGGTCTATATAACAAGTGACACGATATGCTTTCCTAATAATTATAAGGCAGACATAATATGCGGATGTGTTTCAGGGCATGTGTGTATGACTGAGTGGGAATTGAGTTTGTTTGCAAAGGAAGCCGGTGCAGAGTTGGTAATACCTGTACATATGGACGCCCCCATGCATCCAGTGGATATAGAAAAAGTGAAGAAAACCTTCGAAGAGTTCGGAGTAAAATATAAAATATTAGCGAACGGAGAAACTACAGAAATCTAATGAAGATAGGTGGAGATTCGGAGATTGTGAAGTTGAGTAAGACAGAGTTTGATGGAGAGCTAGGAAAATACATATAATTTTGGAGGGACTGCACTTAGTGTCAGTCCTTTTTGTATGGAATTCAATAAAAAGTATTTAGTAAAATGTGTTAAAGTAAAGATACCTGAAAGGACTATGCAAGACATCAATCATAGCTGACCTTGTGATATCAAGTGGAAGCTATACAACAGCAGAGGATAAAGAACTATTAAAAGTAAAAATCCCAAGATTAACAAAAAAATCATTATTAGAATTTAGAAAAAACAAAAAGTCAGTTTCATTGACTCAAGATATACGAGACGTATATCTAACACGAGTTTAAAACTAACTTTTTGATAAATATATTATATAATAAAACTACATAAAGTCAATAACTTTGAAGTAAAAAGCTAGGTAATTCGTTTCGAGTCCTTGTACATTAAAGTACGCGGGTCAGATTAGTCTAAACCTACTTTTACTTATTAAATTCCTATGGTATAATTAGTCAATGCCGCATTCGCGGTAAACTCGGAGCGCACAGGGTGAATTTAAGTAATAAGTAGTGTATGAATAATAGCTTTTGACATATATAGATTTAAAAAAACGACTAATTATTTTTTGGGGTGAGATATTTTTTGTAAAAATGCTTGACAAAGCTATGGTATCTGACCCCAAATATACTCCGAAAACCTGACAATTTTTTAGTAAACAGATTTTATGTTAAAGACGATAAGTTATTAAGATGGTTCAAAAAAATAGTTTATGTTTTTGAGCCGATATTAGATGGTGTTTTTTATAGAGCACCTAAAGTTCCGATTGTAGTTATAAAAATTAGTTCACATTATCGTGCGCGAGCACGTGCGATTATAGAAATGATTCATTATGAAAAATGGTTTTAGATTATTCTCCAGATTACATCCCCAATATTTAGGTGCAACCTTGTTGTATAGTGATTTTGATAAAAGAATTGAGCCCCACGGAGGAGATGTTGAAAATGGTTAGACAATAAAAATAGAGCAGAAAAGGTTTTTTAATTATAATCATAAATTTTTTGAAGATTGGCATTTGGAATTAAGGTATCTTATGAAAGACAAGACAAACATTTTTAGTACTACATCGAAAGAAAAAGCGAGTGCACTATATTATGCGTTTTCAGATTACCTTAGAGGTGATTCTTTTAATATGGAAGGTGATTCTTAAAAGAAAGCATTAGCCGCTGAAAAGCAAGCTACTGAATGTTCTATGACTGAAGTTTCATTCGCTGAAAAATTAAAGATTATTAAGTTAAATAGTAATAATAATTTTCCTCACAGCACTGGAAAACTTTTGTTAGGCATTTCTTGATAGATTATAGAAAAGAGGGGTGTATAAATTTAATTCATGTATCAGGACTAAGGGAATACCCATCAACATTGATGGGTTATAAAATAATAATATATGGAGGGTTTAATATTATGGCTATTATTACATGGTGTTCAGGAGAGATTCCTGCAAATTTAAAAGTAAATCAAGTTTATGGATTGATCTTTTCAAGTGATGGGCGTATGCTTTTACGAATTGAAGACAATAAGTACAAGTTAGCAGGAGGACGACCAGAAGAGTATGATGCGGATATGGAAGCAACATTAAAGAGGGAGTTGTTAGAAGAAGTAAATGTTGTAATAGGAACGGCTTATATGGTTGGGTATCAATTGGTTGATGAGGAGAATGGTTCTATACCATATGCTCAAGTGAGAATGGCAGCTGTAATCGAGAACATAGGACCCTCTAAACCAGATTCAGATAATGGTCGTATATATGGTCGTTTTTTAACACCTCCAACAAAGGTGCCACAACTACTAAACTGGGGACAAGTTGGGCATGATCAGGTAACTGATGCTGTAGAAGTAGCAAGAAAATTTTTAGGAATAACGACACATTCAGATGAAGACACAATCATTTCCGAAAATTAAGTAAATAGAGAGCTATCGGAATTATTAAAGTTTGGCCTGATGTTCGTAAAGCTGTCCCTAAAGCACTCGGATGTTTAATGAAAGGCACTTATAGGCAGATACATTTTAATAATCTTATCTAAAGAAGATACAAGCCAAGGAAAATCTGCGGCTTGTATCTTCTTTTACATTAAGATCAACCCTAGGTTACAATGACTCATAAATATAAACAGAAGAGTGTAAGATAAAGTAGGCAGACTAGCCAGAGGGGGGGAAGGCTTGGAGAGAATAAAATAAAAATATATGGAAATCTGTTGAAAAAACTGGAAAAGTTATGTATAATAAAATCAACATAAATAAAGGAAATCGTGTGGGGACGCGGTATGTTAAATCAATTTGCGTAATGAAAACCAAATATAAAATATTTGTTTAGTTTGAGTTGCATGTGGATTAACGCCGTATCCAACACGATTTTTAGTTATATAATAATGAATTATACAGCGTACAGGAGGATAAAAGTTATGGCAAAGATGATACCAGAAAATATATCTGTTTATGACAAAGCGACTTATGGGGAAAAGAAGATATTCACCATATTAAAGACTAAATTACCTGATGACTATATTGTTTGGTACAATCTAAGAATTAATGGAAAGCATCCTGATTTTGTTATTCTATCAAATGAGCTGAACATTACTGTGCTAGAAGTAAAGGATTGGAATGTTAACTACATAAAAAAAGCAGATAAATATATATATGAAACATATAAAGATGAAAAACTTAGAAATCCAATTGAACAAGTCAGATATTATATGATAGAAATAGTGAGAAAATTAGAAAAGGATCAACAATTGTATAAAGATGGGTACTTAAAAATAAATTATGGACACGCAGTTGTATTTTGCAACATAACAAGGAAAGAATTTTATAATAAACTAATAAATACGGTTGATGAGAAAGATAGAAAGTGCTTTATATTTAAGGAAGAAATTTCAGAATTCAATAAATATAAAGATAAACTAATTGATAAGTTAGATATGCTACTACCGTATAAGATAGTAGGAAAAAAGATAAAAGAAGAGGACATAAATAATGTTAGAAAAAACTTATGCGAAGAAGTGGTCATTCATCATTCATCTGATGATATTATAAATTTAATGAGCTTGGAGCAAGAGCAATTTTCAAAAACAATAGGATATGGGCATAGAGTAATAAAGGGTTGCGCTGGAAGTGGAAAAACAGTAATACTTATGTGTAGGGCCAAATATTTGGCAGATAGTCATGAAGATTGGAACATACTGGTACTCACATATAATAAAGTATTATCAAAGGTAATAAGTAATAATATAAGTTGTAGTCAAAGACAAAATATAAAGGTATATAATTTTCATGCATGGATGAATATGATAGCAAAGAAGTTGAATTTGTTGTCTGAGAATAACTATATAAATGATGATTTCTCAGTTACAAGTTTATTATCACAATGTGAGAAAAAAATATTGACAGAGTTTCCTAAGTATGATGCCATACTTATAGATGAAGGGCAAGATTTCGAGCAAACATGGCTGAAGTTCATAATAAAAATGCTTAGGGATTCTGAAAAAAGTCACTTGTTTTTTGTATCTGATGGAGCACAAAATTTGTATTCGAGAAAATATACTTTAAAATCAGTGGGGATAAATGCAAAAGGAAGAACAACCCAACTAACTGAAAACTACAGAAATACAAGACAAATACTTGAATATGCGTACGGCTTCTTGATGTCATCAAATTATGAGCAATTGTGCTTAGTACAGGAAGAGGATGACAATGATTATCTAATAGAGCCAAATATGAACTTGCGTTCAGGAAGTAAACCAAAACTGATATATTGTAATAGTTTCAATTGTGAAGTGAATGATATTTGTGAAAAAATAAAACTCTTGAGGAGTAAAACAAAGATAAGAGAAAAGGATATATGCGTTGTATATCCTATTACTAAGATGTCAGATGCAGTGGAAAGAGAATTTGTGAAAAACAAAATAAAATTTGAAAATATAAATAGAAATAAATATGCCTTAAAATTAGATGCAGAGGCAGTTAAGCTATCTACCATACATAGTGTAAAGGGACTGGACTTTAAAGTTGTATTTATATGTGGGTTGAACGATTACCTAGAAAAAAGAGGGTACAATGAGTATAAAAAGTTAATATATGTAGGAATGACAAGAGCAAGAGATGTGCTTGTTATCACATATAGTTCTCACAACCAAATAACGCAAACTTTAGAAAGGGTTTATGAAAAGTTAAAGGGGTAAATACGGTAGGGACGAGGTACGCAAAGCAAATATAACATAGAAAGATAAATGTAGTGAATTAATAATATAAAGTTAGAACACAACAAAAATTCAAGGGGGATGATATAAATGTTAGTAACAGGGATAATTAGTTATTTAATAATTATGTATGTGTATAAATCATTTGCAACTAAAACTGAAGGAAAATACAATAGCATTATAAAACTAAAGAACAGGCTGTTGAATTTTAATATAGTGCTTGTTGTAATGTTTATAAAGATATTTTTAATATTAAACACGTATAGTGAGTATACTTTTTTAAATAGAGTAACAATGAGTTTAATCCAATTAGCATGTTTAATTGCACTGGCTTTTTCTAGTGAATTATTTTATATTATAAATAAGGATGTTCATTTTACAAAGGGCTTTAAAATATACTATGTAATCCTAATTATAGTCGGTATGCTTAGTTTCTTTATGGGAAATACGAGTTACATAATAGAAAATACATTTATAGGTGAATATAATCAAGATAAAATATTCAGGGAATATTTAAAAAACAAGTATAATGACAATGACTACAAAATGGTAGATTATAAATATGAATACAGACAAACGGGTTATGGCTTTTTTAACTCAAGAATACAAAAGAGTGTAAAAACAAAGAAAGCGTTATATATGAAGGATGATTCTTATGATAAGCAATTTTATATCGAGTCTATAGACAATAAAATAAATGACTATTATCAAGACTTGAATATAAGAAGCAAGGTTAAATCAGTGGAAATGAAAGTTAGACCTGAAAATAAATTGAATGGTCAGAAAATAAATGCTGATTCATACAGTTCTAATTATAAAGTTTATACTGTGGGCGTGCTACATCCAAATAATAAGTATAACTATAAAGAAGAAATAAAAAAGGATTATGAAATATTTAAAGAATTTAAAGATATTTGTAGAAATGAGAAATTGATGAGTTACGACCAATATAACATAGTACATATAGTTTATGATGGAAATGTAGATAATTTAAAAATTAGATACAAACCAATAAGTTCGAGAATGTCGGGATATGGTATTACGATATCGACTTGTGTAAAATATATATCAGATACGTATAGCATAGAGAAAGAAGATTTTGCTAGCATAAACACATTTGGAGATTTTGTTCGTATAACAGAAAGAGCTTTTAAAGAAGATATGTATAAGAATGATATTATTATAGATTTAAACGGGGGTAATATTAAAAATGGGGAAAAGGAAGCAAAAGTTCAAAGTATTATTCGAAATGATAATGTTTTTATAAATTTAGATAGATTGGACTGGTCGTATATTTTTGGCATACAACATTCTACTGCGGAATTTGCTACAGATAGTGTGGTAAAAACATTCAAAGGCGTACATTGCATCGATGGAAAAAAAAGGGATGTAATAATGAAAGGAATTTCTAAAAAGCATATAACGGAGGAAAATGAAGGCGATTTTATGCCGGTAGATGAATTTAAAGTGTTTGGATATAAAATAAACTGGGATAAAGATAAAGGAGTAGTAACTTTGACGCCACAAAATTTAAGGTAGGTATGATTTGAGTAATATAAGATAATAGGATATGGGCAATGAGAAAGGGGCTAAAACTATGAATAAGGTAATAATTGAGACATTAAAGTGGTAGGGTTAAGAGCAACTTTGATAAAGATTTATCACCTAAGGAGTATGGGTATCATAATAAAACAAAGGGGATAGAATAGAAATTGTTCTAAAGTATAAAATAGTCTGAAAAGCTAAAGAAAAGATAAATATGGACTGAAATGAAGTGCTTTTGATAGTATAAAACAACAAAGGAGACTTAAACTATGAGTTTAACAGCGAATATAAATGAAAAGGCTAACCTGATATGGGCGATAGCGGATAAATTGACAGGGGTGTATAAGCCACATGAGTATGGGGAGGCGATACTTCCTCTTACGGTTATTAGGAGATTTGACTGCATACTTGAAGCCACAAAGGATGCTGTAGTAGCAAAGAACGAAGAACTGAAAAATATGCCTATGAAACATGAACTTCTGAAGAAGGTGTCGGGGTATTCTTTTTATAATACGAGTAAGTTTACATTTAAGAAGATTCTTGAAGCCCCTGATAATATAGAGGCTAACTTTAAGAACTATTTGAATGGATTTTCGGAAGATGTTAGAGGTATAATAGAAAAGTTTAATTTCGATGTACAACTTGCCAGACTTGCCGAGAAGAATTTATTGTATATAGTTATTCAAGAGTTTACATCACCTAATGCTGATTTGCACCCTGATAAGATATCTAATCTTGAGATGGGATATGTGTTCGAAGAGATAATCAGGAAGTTTTCTGAATCTCACAACGAAGATGCGGGACAACATTACACTCCGAGAGAAGTTATAGAGCTTATGGTTAATATCTTGTTTACTGAGGATGGTAAACTGCTTGCAGGTAATCAAGTTGCTAAGACTATTTATGACCCAGCATGTGGGACAGGCGGTATGTTGACAGTTGCCGAAGAATATTTAAAGAGAGTAAATGCAAATGCTAAATTGCTGTGCTTTGGACAAGAAATAAATGATCAGACTTATGCAATATGTAAATCAGATATTTTAATAAAAGGTGCAAATGCAGACTATATCAAAAACGGTAACACCCTTTCAAATGATGAATTTAAAGAAAATAAGTTCGATTATATATTATCAAATCCACCTTTTGGGCGTGAGTGGAAAAATGATAAGGCCGCAATAGATAAAGAGGCAAAACTAGGATTTGCGGGTAGATTTGGGCCAGGGATTCCTGCTATTGGGGACGGGCAAATGTTATTTTTGCTTACGGCACTATCTAAAATGAAGGATATAAAAGATGGTGGAAGTCGCATCGCTATAATACATAATGGTTCGCCACTATTTACTGGAGACGCTGGATCAGGGCCATCTGACATAAGAAAACACATAATAGAAAATGATTTACTTGAGGCTATAATAGCTTTGCCCAATGATTTGTTTTATAATACAGGTATTGCTACCTATATATGGGTGCTTTCTAATAAGAAGGCGGCGCATAGAAAAGGGAAGATACAGCTAATAAATGCAAATAATATGTATGAAAAAAGAAGGAAGTCGCTCGGAAATAAGAGAAATGACATACCTACAAAATATATTGAAGAGATAACTAAAATATATGGTGACTTTGCTCAAAATGATGTGAGCAAAGTATTTAATAACGAGGACTTTGGATATTATAAAATTACTGTAGAAAGACCAATGAAGGACGAGAATGGGAAAGAGATTCTTAAAAACAAAAAAGCTCAGCCAGATACAAGCTTAAGAGATACAGAGAGTGTACCAATGACGGATGATATAAAGCAATACTTCAAGAGAGAAGTGTTGCCTTTTGCACCAGATGCTTGGATAGATGAAAGTAAAACTAAAGTAGGGTATGAAATACCATTTACTAGACATTTCTACAAATACACTAAACCTCAAGCAAGTATGGATTTAATGAAAGAAATCATGGATATAGAGGCTGAACTTGAGGGTACACTCAAGGAGGTATTTGGCGAATGATTGAAAATAATACGGAAATGCTAATATATAATACAGTGGATGGGCAGACGAAGATAGATGTAAAGCTTGAAAATGAGACGGTTTGGCTGACTCAGGCGCAAATGGCTGAGTTATTTCAGACAAGTACACAAAATATAACGATGCACATAAAGAACCTTTATAATGAAGGTGAATTGATAGAAAATTCAACTTGTAAGGAATACTTACAAGTTCAAAATGAAGGTAATAGAGAGGTAAAGAGAAGTACTAAAACTTACAGTCTTGACGTAATAATATCAGTAGGTTATCGTGTAAAGTCACTTCGTGGTACACAATTTAGAATATGGGCGACTGAGAGACTAAAAGAGTACATAATAAAAGGTTTTACAATGAATGATGACTTGCTTAAAAAAGCAGGTGGAGGTAAATATTTCGATGAACTTTTAGCACGTATACGAGATATTCGCTCCAGCGAAAAGGTATTTTACAGTAAAGTCTTGGAGATATATGCAACTAGTGTAGACTACGACCCTAGATCAAAGACTACTCAGACATTTTTTGCAACAGTACAAAACAAAATGCACTTTTCAGCTCATGGGGAGACAGCAGCTGAGGTTATATATAGTAGAGTAAATGCAGACAAGCCATTTGTAGGGCTGACCTCATGGACAGGCGAAATGCCGAAGAAGTCAGACATAAAGACAGCGAAAAATTATCTTACCGAAGATGAAGTAGACACACTAAACAGAATAGTGAATATGTACCTAGAGTTTGCAGAGCTACAAGCAAAAAGTAGAAAGCCTATGTACATGGTTGACTGGATAACAAAGCTAGATGATTTCATAAAAGTATCAGGTAGAGAGGTGCTTGAACATGCAGGAAAGATATCGCATGAAGAGGCAATGAGAAAAGCAAATGAAGAGTATGAGAAATATAAAGAAAAGACTAAAGATGAACTGTCGGAAGTGGAAAAACACTTTCTGGAGAGTATAGATAAAACTGTGAAGATGCTTGGTAAGAACGGTGGTGTGGGTAAATGAGGAGGATGAAAGATAGCGGGATAGAATGGATAGGGGAGATACCTGAGGATTGGGAGATAGCAAGGCTAAGATTTTTATGTGATATAAATACAGGGGATAAAGATGCGATAAATGCTGAAAAAGAGGGAGAATATCCATTTTATGTGCGGTCACCTATTGTTGAACGAATTTCCACATATTCCTACGATGGTGAGGCTATATTAATTGCAGGAGATGGAGTAGGAGCAGGAAAAGTTTTTCATTATATAAATGGGAAATTTGACTATCACCAAAGAGTATATAATGTTCATAAATTTAAAAATATACTTGGAAAGTATTTATATTATTACATGGCGGAAAATTTTTGTAAAGAAATAGAGAAAGGAAATGCAAAATCAACTGTGGATTCAATACGATTGCCAATGCTGATGAATTTTCCTATAGCTTTTGGAAAGACAGCAGAACAACAAATTATAAGTGATTACCTAGATGAAAAATGCATTAAAATAGACACCACAATAGAAAAACAAAATGCAGTTATAGAAAAACTCAAGTCATACAAGCAATCGCTTATTACTGAGGCAGTAACTAAGGGCTTGGATAAAACTGCGAGGATGAAAGATAGTGGGATAGAGTGGATAGGGGAGATACCTGAGTGGTGGGAAGTAAGAAAAATGAAGTTTATGGGGGAATTATCATCTAATGGTGTAGATAAGAAGATACAGGTAGAAGAACCTTTATACAAATCTATTCATTACATGGATGTGTATAGAAATAGTATTAAAGAAATTTATGATAGCGAAGAATATCTTATTGTTTCAGCTAATGTAAATAAAGCTAAATGTTGTAATCTTGAAAAAGGTGATGTTCTATTCACTAATTCTTCAGAAACCCCGAATGACATTGGCCATTGCACAGTCATAAAAGATACTTTGCCCAATACATTATTTGGTTATCACTTAATGAGATTTAGGCCTAATATAAAAATGTGTTTAGAATATGAAAAATACTTATTTGGAGCATTTTACTTAAGAAATTGGTTTTGTTATAGAGCGAATGGAATGACGAGATACGGTTTAAGTGGCAATGACTTTTCAGATGCAGTAGTACCATTACCAAAGTCGGAGGAACAACAAGTAATAGCTGACTACCTAGATAATAAATGCAACAAAATAGATAAAATACTAGTACAAAAGCAAAAACTTATAGAAAAACTAGAAACATATAAAAAATCATTAATATATGAAGCGGTTACAGGTAAAATAGAGATAAAGTAAAAAAGAGAGATTACTTTGTTCCTAGTAATGAAAAAACTGCGACTAGAGGTTGCAGAAATATTGATAATGAATTTTCTCTCACCAATGGTTTTAAAGAAATATTTAACATGCAATTACTTAAGATTATACTTATCAAAAAATATTTGGGGGGATCATGTGAAACTTTATGATGTAGATTATAGAGCAATGTCAAAAGAAGATATAGAAATATATTCGAAGATTTTAGAAAATGAGAAGCGAAAAAAAGATGGAAAGACTTTAATAGGAAGAGTTAATAAATACTCGGAATATCCCAAGTCAGCCAGACACTATATAAGTCTTTTCCCTAATAACTTACTAGATATTGTAGAACTTGCTAATACAGAAGAATTAAAAATAAAATCGAGTGAATTTCTAAAATTATTAAGTCAAGATAAAATCACAGAACAGATAATTCTAAACCATATAAGAGATACTAAATCATATTTCATAATTGGCTCTATATTAGAGGAAAATTATAATTTTGGACATCATGATACTTTTGTATTTCCTGAATTTATGTTAGGAACTTCGTGGAAAGTTGATTATTTAATTATTGGAAGAAGTTCTGGAGGATATGAGTTTGTTTTTGTAGAACTTGAGGACCCGAAAAAAAATATCACAATAAAATGTGGTGAGTTAGGTGGGTCATTTAGGAAAGGAATAAAGCAGGTGCATGATTGGGAGTGCTGGTTAGATTCAAATTTTACATCATTAAAGGAGCAGTTTACAAAGGATAAACATCCAAACCAATTATTACCTGAGTGTTTTATAAATTATGACAAGAGTAGAATTCATTATGTCGTAGTTGCGGGTAGAAGAGAGGACTTTGACGAGAATACATATAGGATTAAACGAAGACATAAAGACAATGAAAAACTATGTATATTACATTATGACAATTTATATGACAGTGCTTTAAATATAATTGGAAAAGCAACTTATTAGTTGTGATAGTAATTATTATATAATATACTTCAAATATATAAAGAATATTTAAAACTCCAACCAGTAGTTGGAGAAATATAAATGAAAACAAAAAATACTAAAGACAGAGGTGAAGGTAGATGGATGTTAGGGAAAAAAGGCTAGAAGATGCGATTGAAGACTATCTAATCACTAAAGGTGGATACATTAAGGGCGGGGATAACTCGTTCGACAGAGCACTCGCTCTAGAAACACACACTTTATTTACATTTATAGAAAACACCCAACCGAAAGAATGGGAAAGATATCAAGTTGTATACGGTAGTGAAAGCCACAAAGCATTTATAACCACGTTTTGCAAAGAGGTAAAGCAAAGGGGGCTTATAAATGTTTTTCGTGTTGGATTTAAAGATAGAGGTATAAGCTTTCGTGTGGTATATTTCAAACCTGAAAATGGTATAAATGAAGATACCACAAGACTATACAACGAAAACATATTAACATGTGTAAGACAGCTTCACTATTCTGTAAAAAATGAAAATAGCTTGGACATGGCTTTGTTTGTAAATGGCATCCCGATAGTAACACTAGAACTAAAAAATCAGTTTACAGGACAGTCAGTTGAAAATGGTAAGAAACAATATATGTACGACCGCAATCCAAATGAACCAATATTTGAATTTAGAAATCGTGCTTTGGTGCACTTTGTGGTTGACATCAGTGAAGTCTATATGACTACAAAGCTAATGGGAGCAGCAACTAGGTTCTTGCCATTTAACCAAGGTTCGGGTGGTGCTGGTAATATAGGTAGAGCAGGAAATCCAAATATAGAGGATGACTATGACACGTCATACTTATGGAAAAATGTGCTTAATAAAGACATACTACTTGAAATACTAAATAAGTATATACATCTTGAAGTTAAAGAAGAGAAAGATAAAGACGGAAGAAATGTAAAAAAAGAAAAAATCATATTTCCTAGATATCATCAACTTGATGTTGTGAGTAAACTTCTAAATGATGTAAAAGAAAATGGCAGTGGTAAGAATTATCTTATACAACACTCTGCTGGCTCTGGAAAGTCAAACTCTATTGCTTGGCTTGCACACAGGCTCTCGGGACTTCACAACGCGAGTGATGAAAAGATATTTAACTCGGTAATTGTAATAACAGACAGAAAAGTACTAGATAGCCAACTTCAGGACACCATATATCAGTTTGATCATAAACTGGGAGTAGTAGAGAAGATAGACAAGAAATCTGCGCAGCTAAAAGATGCTATAAACTCAGGAAAAGCAATAATCATAACAACACTGCAAAAGTTCCCCGTGATATATAAAGAGGTGACCGGTACAAATAAAAACTTTGCAGTGATAGTTGACGAAGCCCACTCATCACAAACAGGTGAAGCAGCTAAAAAGCTGAAGATAGCTCTAGCGGATACGAAAGATATACTTGAAGAATACGCACGAATGGAAGGCAAAGCCGAGGCTGAGTTTGTTGATGATGAGGATAAAATGCTAAATGAACTTGCAACGCACGGGTTACAAAAGAATCTATCGTTCTTCGCATTTACAGCAACACCTAAAGCTAAAACACTTCAAATGTTTGGAGAAAGACAGCCAGACGGAAAGTACCAAGCCTTTCATATATACTCTATGAGACAAGCCATAGAAGAAGGGTTCATTCTTGATGTCCTGCAAAATTATACTACTTATAATATGTATTATAAGATAGCAAAGTCAATTGCCGAAGACCCAGAATTAGATGCCTCACAAGGGGTAAAAGCTATAACAAAATTTGAATCACTACATCCACATAACCTAGCACAAAAAACTGCTATAATAGTAGAGCAATTTAGGGAAGTAACAAAGAAAAAAATAGGTGGAAAAGCCAAAGCAATGGTGGTAACAGGCTCTAGGTTGCACGCGGTTAGATATTTATTTGAGTTTAGAAGATACATAAAAGAAAAAGGGTACAAAGATTTAGATGTTTTAGTAGCATTTTCGGGTACGGTAGATGACGATGGCAACGACTGGACAGAAGAAAAAATTAATAAAGATAATATTGGTAATACCATTAAGGAATCTCAACTTAAAGAGTATTTTAAGACAGATGATTTCAACATGCTTATAGTTGCGGAAAAGTATCAAACTGGATTTGACGAGCCACTACTTCATACAATGTTTGTGGATAAAAAGCTTTACGATGTGAAAGCTGTGCAAACATTATCACGTATAAATAGAATGTGTGACGGTAAAGAAGATACATTTGTGCTAGACTTTGTTAATAGTGCAGAAGACATAAAGAAATCATTTGAACCGTTTTATGATGCTACAATATTAGGAGAAGAGACTAATCCTAATGTAATTTATACATTAAAGAATGGCTTAAATGACTTCAAAATATATCAACAAACGGAAATAGATGGGTTTGTAAATGTGTTTTACAGTGGTAGCGAAAGTGCGAGTAATGTGGGAAAACTGACTACATTCTTGAAACCTGCAGTTGATAGATACAAGGCAAAAACAGATGCAGAAAGAAATGAATTTAAATCAACACTTGGAACATTTATACGTACATATTCATTTGTAACACAAATTTGTAGAATGTTTGATACCGAACTACAGCGATTCTTTGTATATGCTAAATTGCTAAATAAGCTTTTGCCTAAGGATAATAGGGAAACACTTATGCTCGATAATGAATTGCTACTCGAATACTATAGGCTAGAGAAAGACTTTGAGGGCAGCATAGAACTAGGGGAAAACGAAGAAGGAGTAAAGCCGATATCAGGTGGAATAGGCGGCAAAAAAGAAAAGAGAGATCCGCTTTCAATCATTCTAGAAAAAATAAATGAAAAATTCGGGACAAGCTTTGGTGATCAAGATAAAGTAATGATGCAAATGCAAGAAGACTTGGTTCAAGATGAAACATTAGCAAGTTTCGCGAAAAATAATGATGAAGCAACCTTCAAATTCATCTTTGAACAACGATTTAAGGATATCGCAGTCCAAAGATATGAAAAGAACGAAGAGTTCTTTGTTAAGATGTTCAATGACGAGAATTTTATGAGTTATATGATGACACTGATGAGACCTGAGGTATATAGGAAGGCTAGAAAGAAAGAAAGAGTCGGAATGTAAAATATGTAATGTTTATAACATAGTTAAATGACATATTATAGCGTATTTAATATAACCGACAATTCATGAGGGTAACATTTAAATTTGATGTCGAACCTATTAAAGAAGACACTCATGACACTGTAAATGACACTAAAAAACACTCCTTGCATCTCTGCTTTGGAATGTTTTTTATTGGTTGTTTTTAAATTTGTAAAATCATAAAGTAGATTATGTGAGGTTGGAGATTATTTTGTCTTAAAACATTGATAATATTATTAAAATGTTATAAAATGTAACAATAAGATAAAATATTAAAAATTATGAAATTTAGAAGGTGGATAGAATATGAAAACAATACTGGTAACGGGGGCAACTGGCTTTTTGGGTAAATATTTAGTGAAAAGATTTGAGAAAGAAGGCTTTTGTGTGAAAGCTATTGGAAGGAATGAGAAAGCAGGTAAAGAAATAAGTTCTAATAATATAGAATTTATTAAGGTTGATTTGACAGATGAAAGCAAACTAGTGGAAGTGTGTAAGGGTGTTGACTTTGTGGTTCATGCTGGTGCATTATCTACTGTGTGGGGAGAGTATAGAAAATTTTATGAAGCCAATGTTATAGGAACAAAAAATATAATAAATGCGTGCATGCAAAATGGGGTAGAAAGGCTAGTGTTTGTGTCTTCTCCGAGTATATATACTGAAGGGAAGGATAAATTTAAAATAAAAGAAAATGAAGTACCGAAGAACAACAAACTCAATAACTACATAGCTACTAAATTATTGGCTGAAGAAGAGGTTAAAAAGGCTAATGAAGAAGGTTTGTACACAGTAGTAATTAGACCAAGAGGGATATTTGGAGTTGGAGATACTAGTATTATACCAAGATTGATCAATGTGAATGGGAAAACGGGGATACCACTTATGAGTGATGGAGAGCAGCTGGTAGATATAACTTATGTTGAAAATGTTGTAGAAGCTATATTCTTGAGCGTGATTAAAGAAAACATCAGTGGGGAGATATTTAATATTACAAATGATGAAAGTATTAAATTTAAAGAGATTTTGGATATGCTATTTGCAGAGTTAAATATAAAACCTAAGTATAAAAATGTGAATTTTAGGGTGGCTTATAGTATAGCAACTATATTAGAAAAAGTGTATAGAGTACTTAACATAGAAAAAGAACCGATTCTAACTAGGTATACAGTATGCACAATAGGAAACAGCCAAACATTGGATATAGAAAAAGCAAAGAAGTTATTAGGATATAAACCAATATACACGATAAAAGAAGGTTTGAAAATTTACTCGAAATGGTGGAGAGAAAACAATGATTAAAAAAGTGTATATAACGGAATGTGGTTACTGTGTGAATGATTTAAGCAAAGTATATGAAGGATATAGAAAAGAGAAAGTAAATTTTCCTGCAAACTGTGTGATTATTGAACATTCGACCGAAGGGTGGATATTGTTTGATACTGGATATTCGGAGCTGATATATAAGAGTGGATTGATTGGTAGAGTGTACAATGTACTAAATCCAACATTTATAGATGAAAAAGATAATATAAAAAATAAACTGAGTAAAATCAATGTAAAGTGTGAGGATATTTCTTATGTAGTCATGTCTCACTTTCACCCTGACCATATCGGTGGGTTAAATTATTTTAATAATGCTAAAATTGTTACGAGTAAGGGAAATTTTGAAGAACTAAAGTGTAGTACAATACATTCATTGATTTTTAAAAATATGATTCCTAAAAATATAGAAGGGAGAATAGATGTAGTCGAAGATACTCATACAAGACTGAAAGTGAGTGATTATTTAGAGGGCTACGACCTGTTTGATGATGGTGAGATAATTTTGGTTAATCTAAGGGGACATTCTAAGGGACAGTTGGGAATGTTACTAAAAAGAGGAAACTTATTTTTCGTTGCAGATTCTTATTGGAGAGAAGATGAGATAAATCAGGATATAAAGCTAAAATTGATAGCTAGGATGATTCAAAGTAGCTATAATAATTATGTAAACACCCAAAAGTATTTAAAGGATTATTTGGCATCAAATACGGAGATAAAGTTAATTGCTAGCCACGAGATAGTTACAGATGAGGAGGTGCAAAAGTATGCTAGAGAAGATTTTAATATTGAAAAGCTACATTAAATACAAGTATCTTTTAAAATTTAAGGATAGGCAAAAGCTAGAAAAGTATCAAAATAAAAGGATTATGCAACACTTGAGATATGTAGTAGGTAAATCTGAATTTTATAAAAATCTGTATAAAGGATATAATCTTGAAGAGTTAAACAAGATGCCTATAATAAACAAGCAAATAATGATGGATAACTTTAATGAACTTAATACGCTAGGTGTAAACAAAGAGAAGGCTTTTGAACTAGCAATTTCTTCAGAGAAAAGCCGAGAGTTCCAAGAAAAGCTGAAAGGAATAACTGTAGGTTTATCGTCAGGGACCTCGGGACATCGAGGATTATTTTTGGCAAGTGATGCTGAGAAAAGTGTATGGGCAGGTGCAATGTTTGCAAAAATGCTGCCAAAGGGAATCTCATCAAAGTATAAGATAGCGTTTTTTATGAGAGCGGATAGTAACCTGTATCAATCTGTTAAGTCTAAAAATATAGAATTTAACTTTTTTGATATGATGATTAAAATCGATGATTACATAGATAGGTTGAATGAGTTTATGCCAGATATTCTAATTGCTCCACCACAAGTTTTAATAAAATTGTCTGACTTGAGGACTAGCGGATTACTCAAAGTAATACCAGAGAAAATTATATCTGTTGCTGAGGTATTAGAAAAAACTGATGAGGAGAAAATTAAAAAGGCATTTAAAAAGGAAATAATACATCAGGTATATCAATGCACAGAGGGATTTCTAGCTTATACTTGTGAGTGTGGAACACTACATATAAACGAAGACATAGTAAAGATAGAAAAAGAGTATATCGATAAAAATAGATTTATCCCAATAATAACAGACTTTACTAGAAAAACACAACCTATTATAAGATATAGATTAAATGATATATTGGTGGATAAGCAGGAAAAATGCATGTGTGGCTCTGTGTATATGGCGATAGACAAGATAGAGGGTAGGGAAGATGATAGTTTTATATTTAAAAATGAGGATTCAGATGAATTTGTGACAGTGTATCCAGACTTCATTCGAAGATGCATTTTATATGCAAGTGATATTACTGAATACAGGGTTATCCAACTAGCAGTAAATAAAATAGAGATTCAAATTAATGAAGTTGAAAAAGCTGATGAAAGTGTGAAAATAAATATTAAAAATGAGTTTTATAAACTATCGAAGATGATGAATTTTGAGCTGTCACAGATAAACTTTGAAAGTATTAGAGTGGAAAGTGGTAAGAAGTTAAGACGGGTAGAACGCAAATTTAAAATATAGAGAATTTATTATAGCTTAGAGTGGTAGCAATCGAATTAAAATAAATTTTAAGGTAGGGTGGGAATGTGAGTATTATATTTATAATTTTATTGGTTATTTATATATCGATATATACAATTAGAATTTATCTAATGATGAGTTATCAAAGTGAAATGAAAAACAACTTATCAAGTAGCGATTGTTCGTTTAGTGAGTTTACAGTAATTCAACCGATTGTTTCTGGAGATCGTAACTTTAAGAATGATTTAAATGAGAATATTAGAAAGAGTAAAGATATAAATTTTGTTTGGATTATTGATTACAATGATAATGAAGCAAGAGAAATAGTAAATGAAATTAAGAGTATTAGTATGAGAGATATAACAATAATAGTATGTGATGAGATTCCTAAAAATCTAAATGCAAAAGTATATAAGCAAAAATTAGGACTTAAATATTGTAAAAAGTATATGATTGCCTTAGATGATGATTCAATTATAGATTTTAGTACACTTCCAAAAATAAAAGAGTTACTTGACGCAGAAAACTGCATAGTAACTGGTACACCATATTATTCAAACTATAATGGTATACTTTCTAGATTGGTGACGGGATTTGTAAATGGAAACTCGTTACTTACATATTTACCGATGTCGAAGCTGGGTTTAAATAATACGATTAACGGAATGTGCTATTTTGCTAAAACTGAATTAATGAAAGAGTACGAAGTTTTTTCGGTAATAGAGGATAAGCTTTGTGATGAATATGAAATTGCAAAATTAATGTTAAAAAATAAGATTAAAACAATTCAACATACGGTTCCGTGCAGGGTGGGGACTACAATTAGCGGGATTAGACATTATTGTAGTCTAATGAAAAGATGGATGATTTTTGCAAATAAATATTTAAAAGATAATATACACCCATTGTTAATTATTCTAGTAGTATTTCCATCAATTATGCCATTAATGTTACTAACAGTTGCTATAGGACTGGGACTTAAATATATTTTTATATTTGTGACTATACATTATTTAAAAAGCATAATAAATTTGGTTACTAGAAAGAAGTATCTAAATTCAAGAGAAAATATTTTCGCACCTTTATTTGAAATGATTTCTGATTATGTACAACCTATACACTACATACATTCACTAATAAGTCCTAATAAAATACAATGGCGAAAAAACAGTATAACGATTCAAGGTGAAAAACTAGAATATAACAAAACGTTATAATGGGGGCTGTTAAAGAAATAGATTTGTAAAAAGACAATAAAATATATTGAATATAAAGGATAGTGTAGTATTTAGTACTATAAATATTTGACACTACCTAGATAAGTAAGGGGGAAAAAACATGAGAAATATTCGCATTTTAGGTATGGGGTCTTACCTTCCAAAGGAAACCGTAAGTTTTGATAATGATATTAGGTATAGAATAACCGGAGATGAAACACAGCTGCATCTGGCAGTTTCTGCAATAGGGGAAGCATTAAAAAATTCAGAACTCGATATAAAGGATATTGACTGCATTGTGTCATGTTCTGCAGTAACTATACAACCGATTCCAAAC
The DNA here is from genome assembly GCA_001795385.1 of Clostridiales bacterium GWD2_32_19. GTDB lineage: Bacteria > Bacillota > Clostridia > Lachnospirales > UBA12420 > UBA12420. The sequence continues at coordinate 22,292 of MGOU01000016.1, read as the reverse complement.
ATGTCTTCTTTGATACATGAACATATTGCACAGGGTTTAGATATACCTTGCGTTGATATTAATACAACATGTACAAGCTTTATAGCTGCACTTGATATAATGTCATATATGATAGATGCGGGTAGATACAATAAAGTACTAATTGTAGCAAGTGATGTTCCGTCACTCGGATTAAACAAAAATCAAAGGGAAAGCTATGAGCTTTTTAGTGATGCTGCTGTAGCTATAGTTGTGGCAAAAGATGAAACAAGCAAGGTAGGTGTTATTTACGGATTGCAGAAAACATGGTCCGAGGGAGCACATCAAACACAAGTAGCTGGTGGGGGTACTAGTTTGCCTCCGTGTAAATATTCAGAAGAGAATAAAGAGCAATATATGTTTGATATGCAAGGTATTAATGTAGCAAAACTAGCAATGAAAAAATTACCACAATTTTTAGAGGAATTTTATGAAAATGTTAATGAAAAAGTAGATTATATTATTCCTCACCAAGCTAGTAAACTTCTTGATATTATACTTAAAAAGGTAGGTCTTAAAAAGGGTACATATCTTAATATAGTTAACGATTATGGAAATATGGTTTCGGCTTCTGTGCCATTTGCGTTAAAACATGCGATTGATAACAACATAATAAAAAGAGGGGATAATGTTCTGCTTATTGGAACAGCAGCAGGATTACATATAAACGGATTATTAATAAAATACTAATTATCATATCATGTTATGTGATAACCGACTTATCCAAACAACAGCAATTGAGTTTTCAGATATATATCTGACATAAAAAGATAAGAATAGCAAAATATAAGTGAAATAATATTGATAAAAATCAAGAAAACATATATAATGAAATAGTACATAATAACATGGAACAAAATAGAAAGATAAATCGTCTAAAAATAAAAAAGGATGGTGTTAAGATGAAAAAATTAGTAAGTGGTATGGTAGTAAGTGTGATTGTGATTGTGATGTTGATAGCAGTTTTATTTTATGTAGGAGGCTGTGGTCAAACATTAGCTGATGCTGAATCGCAAAGCATAGTAGATAAGTCGGTTTGTATGTATTTGGGTAGCCCGAGAGCGCTAGTGAACGGGAATGAACTTTATATTGATAGTGAAAATAAAAGGGTGATACCAGTACTTGAAGCTGATAGAACATTAGTACCTGTGAGGGTTATAGCAGAAGGATTTAAGGCTGATGTAAAGTGGGATGCAAACAACAAAAAAGTGACGATAGTACATAATGGTAAAAATCTAGAGATAGTTATCGGAAGTAAAGAAATAACTCAAGATGGCAAAAAAATAGCTATTGATACTGAAGCTAAAATAATAGAAGAGAGAACTTTTGTACCTTTACGTGCTATAGCTGAAGCTCTTGGTAAAAAAGTTTTCTACGAAGATAAATTGATAATAATAGGGGATAATGAAATAACGAGTGCGGATGTAGCTGGTATTTCTAGTGAAATAATAAAAAAGATAAACGAGCTTCCGATAGTTGGAGACATAGCGACACTAAAGAAATTTCTGGCAGAATCATCTGGAAACAATGGAGAATATAGGAATGACATGATTAAATCAGCAAATTTGGTAACGACAATGGGTGCAGCGACAGGTGCAATGGCTGAAAGTAGTCAACAAAGTTCCGAAAAGGTGAAGAACGACTATTCAGAAACAAATGTACAAGTAAAAGGTGTGGATGAGTCTGATATAATAAAAACAGATGGGGAGTATATTTATTATTTATCAAATAATAAGGTAACCATTTCAAAATCGTATCCAAGCTCAGATATGAAAGTAATAAAAACACTAACATTCAATGAAAAGGAGAGCTATACTCCACAAGAGATGTATCTTGACGATAAAAATTTAATAATAATAGGAAGAACTTATCCTCAAAATGTTTATTATGAGGATTCTATAAATTCAAAAATGATTATGCCGGATTATAATTTTAGAAGAAATGATATGTTAGAAGTGAAAATATTTAATATAGAGAATAAAGAAGATATAAAGGAATTAAGACATTTTTCAGTTGAAGGAGATTATATTTCTTCTAGAAAAATAGGGAATATGCTGTATCTTATTTCTAATAAAAACGCTTACTATAATTATAATATACAAGTAGATGAAGATATACTACCCTATTACCGTGATAGTCTAGTGTCCGAAGAAGATATAAAGGTAAAATGTGAAGATATGAGGTATTTCCCTGATTTTAAGATGGATAATTATATGATAGTAGCGGCAGTTGATGTGAGCAAAGAAGAAAAAGTAAATATAGATACATATCTTGGAGCCGGGCAAAATGTATATTGTTCTCTTGAAAATTTATATGTGTCAAATATAACTAGGAATTATTCGATTAAGACAATGAGTAATGATGTAAAAATGAATACAAATATATATAAGTTTAAATTTGAGAATAATGGAATGGATTATGAAGCAAAAGGTGAAGTGAAAGGAACAATATTGAATCAATATTCTATGGACGAGGATAATGATTTTTTCAGAATAGCAACAACTACAGGAAATACATGGGACGATACATCAAAGAATAATGTATATGTGCTTGACAAAATGATGAAGACAATAGGAACTCTCGAGGATATAGCGCCGGGAGAAAAAATATATTCGACAAGATTTATGGGTAACAAATTGTATATGGTAACATTTAAAAATACAGATCCACTATTTGTGATAGATTTAAGTAATCCAGAGAAGCCAGCAGTATTAGGTGCACTCAAAATACCTGGATTCAGCGAGTACTTACATCCATATGACGAAAATCATATAATAGGATTTGGTAAAGACACGATAGAACTTTCAACAGAAGGTGGAACAAATGCCTATTATCTAGGTATGAAGATAGCGATGTTTGATGTTAGTGATGTAAATAATCCAAAAGAAATGTTTGTTGAGAAAATAGGAGATAGAGGTACAAGTTCTGAATTATTACAAAATCCAAAAGCTCTTGTATTCTCAAAAGAGAAAAACCTATTGGCATTTCCAGTAAATGAATATAAACTTGCGGCAGGAGAAAAGGTAGTGAATAAAGACAACTATCCGAACTACGGGCAGTTCAACTATCAAGGGCTTTTCACATACAGTATAGACCTACAAGAAGGATTTAAATTAAAAGGTAAAATAACTCACATTGAAGAAGATGAGTATAAAAAATCTGGAAGTTATTATGGCAATAGTGAGAAAGAAATAAGAAGAGCAGTATATATAAAAGACACTATATATACATTTTCAAATAACTTGATAAAAGCAAACGATTTAGGAGATATGAAGGAAGTTGGAAGTTTGAAGATTGACTGATAATAATGGAATGGTATAAAAACATTTATAAATAATATCGTATAAACAAAAAGCTAATTGCGAATAAAATGCAATTAGTTTTTTGTTTACGAAAAAGGTAGCAAAATATAAAAATTTGTTAAAATTATTGCAAATAAGTAAAAATAACTATATAATCATGATATTGATGAAATAGTTATTTTAAATGGGGGTTTTATAGTATGAATATACCAAAGATAAAATTTGATAGAAAGTTTGTTATTAAGGGTTTAATAGGGTTATTGTTTTTTGTAATAATTGTGGGGTTATATAAGCCTCTTCCAACGGGAATATCTTATAAATCTGATAGTTATAGAATAGACGATGTTGAATTTCTAAAGGATATGACATATCAAAAAGATGGAAAAAGAGTAATTGAACAAGAGATATTTTCTAAAATATATCGTATGATAGATGAAGCTGAGGATTTTATATTGATAGATATGTTTCTGTTTAATGATGATTATGACCGAAGCAAGAATAATGAATTCATACCGATTTCAAATGATATAGTAAATAAGCTGATCGAAAAGAAAAAGTTAAACAAAGATATAAAAATTGTTTTTATAACTGATCCAATAAATAATTTTTATGGAGTATATGAAACGAAATATATAAAGATATTAAAAGAGAATAACATAGAGATTATTATAACTGATTTAGATAAGCTTAGAGAAAGTAACTTTTTATATGCAGGTGTACATAATCTGTTTTTAAATTGGTTTGGTGTGGAGGGTGCAGGATATATAACAAACCCATTTTCTAAGGATTCTCCTGAAGTAAATATAAGAGGTTTTTTGAAGCTGTTGAAGTTTAAAGCTAACCACAGGAAGGTAGTGCTTACAGAAAATGAAGGGTTGATTGCATCTGCTAACCCACATGACGCTAGTTCACTACACTCTAATGTGGGGTTCAGTTTTAGTGGAGACATTATAAAAGATATTCTAAAATCTGAAGAGGCTGTTGCTAAGCTGTCTGGGGAAACATTAGATATTGACAAAAATACTGTAAAGAAAGTTGAAAACAAAGGCGATATAATGGCAACGATAATAACAGAAGGTAAAATAAAAGAAGAAATAATAAAAGAAGTGAATCAAACTAAAAAGGGTGACAGTATATTTCTAGCTATATTTTATATATCGGACAGAGATTTAGTTAAATCATTTATAAAAGCATCAAACAGAGGCGTGGATGTAAAATTAATAATGGATGCAAACAAGGATGCTTTCGGAGTTAAAAAGAATGGAGTACCCAATAGGCAGGTAGCTTGTGAATTAATCAAAAACACGCAAGAGAAAATTAAAGTTAGGTGGTATAGCACAAACGGAGAGCAGTTCCATACTAAGTTAATTAAAATAGATACACAAGAAAAAAGCACAATAATAGCGGGTTCTGCAAACTATACAAGAAGGAACATTGGTGATTTTAACCTAGAAACAAATATTAAATTAGAGATGGGTAAGAATGAGGGATTATTCGTTGAAGTCAATGAGTACCTAAATAAAATGTGGGAAAATAAAGATGGAGACTTTACTTTAGATACTGAAAGTTTTTATGAAGATAATTTACTTAAGTGGATAGTTTATTATATACAAGAAGAATTGGGTTTATCGACTTTTTAAAGATAGAGTATATAAATTAACTAAATTAAAATATATAATTTATACCAAAACAAAAAACGTGCATATATTTATAACACGTTTTTTGTTTTGATGTTGTCAAAATATTGTAAATGTAGTATAATAATTTACAGATTACATATTGGAGAAAGAGGGAATTTTATGATAAATATACCAGCAAGTATAAAGTTAGTAGTGGATATGATTATAAATAGTGGATATGAAGCCTATGTAGTTGGGGGTTGTGTTAGAGACACACTTATGAATAGAACTCCAAATGATTGGGATATAACCACATCAGGAGAGCCTGAGGATATTAAGAAGATATTTGAGAAAACAGTAGATACAGGCATCAAACATGGTACAGTGACGGTGCTTACTCAGGGTGGGCAGGTGGAAGTCACAACATACAGGATAGATGGGGAGTATATTGATAACAGACGACCAGAAGAGGTATTTTTTACGAAGAAGATAGAGGAAGATTTAAAAAGACGAGATTTTACTATAAATGCGATTGCATATAATGATATAGATGGAATGATAGATTTATTTGATGGTACACTAGATATAGAAAGAAAGATTATAAGATGTGTAGGGAATCCGAACGATAGATTTAATGAAGATGGCTTGCGTATGCTAAGAGCCATAAGGTTTTCAGCACAATTAGGATTTGAAATAGAAAAGGAAACATTTGAGTCGATAAAGCAAAATAATAACCTTATTAAAAATATAAGTGCAGAGAGAGTTAGAGAAGAACTAACTAAAATTTTGACATCGAGCCATCCAGAAAAAATCATGAGTTTACATGAATCAGGTCTCATGCAACACATATTACCAGAATTTGAAAAGTGTATAGGATTTGAACAGGACAATCCGTATCATATATATAATGTAGCAGATCATACATTAGAAGCAGTAAGAAACATTGAAAAAGATCCTGTACTTAGATGGACCATGCTTTTACACGATTTTGGAAAACCACTTACAAAGAGCTTTGATAAAAAAGGAATTGGACATTTTTATGGACATGGAGTAGTAAGTGAAAGTTTGGCCGGCAAAATTTTGAGTAGATTGAAGTTTGATAATAAGAGTATTAAAAAAATAACAAGGCTTATAAGGTTTCATGATTATAGGATGCTTGCATCAGAAAAATCGGTTAGAAAGGCTGTTGCTAAAATAGGAGATGATATTTTTCTAGATTTGCTGGCAGTACAGAGAGCAGATGACTCAGCTAAGAATCTAGAAATAAAGAAAGAGGATATAAAGAAAAGCCGCGAAATAGAGAAAATATACTATGAAATTAAAAAAAAACAGCAATGCATATCTAAAGGTGAAATGAAGATAGATGGGCGTGACCTAATAAGTATTGGTATAACAGAAGGTAAAGAAATCGGTGTGATACTAGAAAAATTATTTAAACTGGTGGTAGAGTACCCTGAGATGAACGACAAAGAGAAGCTGATAGATGTTGTGAAAAGGAATAGAAAGCATGGCTAAAATGATATATTTGACATGAGAGGGATAAGATGATGAATAAGATAAAGTATTTTTTGAAGATAATAGAAATAATGTGTGTTATGGGTACAATTTTTTTGATACCTTTTGTGTCGCCTACAGGACTTGTAAAGCTAATGATAGGGTGTATAGTTATATACCTTTTAAGGAAAATAATTGTAAAAGAAAGAATATATACATACAATAAGTTAGATGTTTATTTACTGATAATGTCTGTAGCATTTTTAATTGCAACTATATTTTCAAAAGCACAAGTACTTAGTGCTTTTGAGTATGCATTTTATATTATAATAATTATTTTTGGCATGATAACTAGAAATGTTATATCAAATGATAAACTTGTAAAACGGGTACTGCATCTTATAAACATGTCAACATTACTTGTGTGTTTATATGGGTTTTATCAAGCGGTGTACATTAAACCTATGCAAAAAGCGTGGCTAGACCCAAGCGTAAGGGATGAAATTAAGTTTAGGGTGATTTCAACTTTTGAAAATCCGAATTTACTTGCTATATTTTTGGTTATAGTAATACCTATTGCATTATTTATGATGTTAAATGAAAGAAAGTTAATAGTGAAAGCTTACTATGCTCTTTCAGTAATTATATTTATAATAAGTCTAGGGCTTACATTTTCAAGAACTGGAATGCTTGGATTTGTAGCTGCAATCGTAATATTTATAGTGCTCCTAAACATAAAATACATTTTATATCTCATAATTGGTGGGATATGCATCATACCATTTTTACCATCAGTGCTTATGTCAAGAATAAGGAGTATGAGTGTGCATGACTCGACAGTGGACTATCGGCTTAAAATATGGGAAACGACGATGCAAATGATAAATGATAACTTTTTTACAGGTGTAGGTTATGGAAGTGGTGCTTACATGGAGGAATACAATAATTATCTCGGTAAGACTAAAATAGTCGCACATGCACATAATACAGTGTTAGAAGTCTTTGCAGAATCAGGAGTAATAGGTCTTATAGCATTTGTGGTTTTTATAGGTCAAATATATTTTAACTATATAAAAGTTATACTACATAGCAATAAAAAAATGCAAAAACTGATTCTTATTATGGGAATATCGATACTGACTGGATTTATGATAAATGGAATAGCTGAACATACGCTCTTTTACTATAAAAATGCGGCAATGTTTTATGTGGTTTTCTTTTTGACAAGCCAGTATGTTGAAATTAGGAGATGGGATAATGAATAACAAAAAAGTGGCAGTAATAGATTCAGGACTAGGAGGACTTACGGTTGTAAAGCTTCTCAGAGAAAGACTTCCAAACGAGAATATAATATATTTTGGAGATAATGCAAGAGTTCCTTATGGAGATAAATCTAAAGAAAACATAAGAGAATTTGCTAAACAAATAATAGGATTTCTATGTAAGCAAGATGTTAAATATATAGTGATAGCGTGCAATACGATGAGTTCAGTTGCACTTGATGTAATAAAAGATACCGCACAAATGCCTGTTGCTGATGTAATAGACCCAACGATTGCATATATCAAGAAAGCTGGATTTGATAAAATAGGCGTGATAGCCACAAGTGCAACGATACAAAGTAATATATATGAGAGAAAGGTAAAAGAGGCAGCAACAACTATACAAGTTCATTCCAAAGCATGTCCACTCTTTGTTCCTATTATTGAGCAAGGGTTACTAGACGGTGTAATAGTTGAGGATGCAATAGAAAGGAGTTTGTACCAGTATAAAGAAATACAGCCGGAAGCAATAGTTTTAGGCTGCACACACTATACGGTATGGGAAGATAACATTGAAAAATATTTTAATAATAAAATCAAAATAATTAATACTTCTATACCAATAGTTGAATATGTGATAAAAGATATTATGGAAAAGAAAATACAAAACACTAGCGACACCAGAGGTAACATGGAATTATATTTTAGCGATTCATGTGAGAGATATAAAAAGTATTTTGAAAACCTATTTGATGATATAAATATTAAGATAGAAGAAAATGTGGATATAAAGTAATAGGGAGGATGAAAATAATGAATAACATATATAACGAATTGAAAAATAAAAAAATACTTATACTCGGTTTTGGAAGAGAAGGAAAGTCAACATATAATTTTATAAGGAAAGAATTAAAAGATATACATTTAGGCGTTGCAGATAAAGTTGAAAGCATTAAAAATGACGAGCTTATAAAGCATGATGAAAAGGTAACACTTCATTTAGGAGAAGATTATCTAAAATGCATGAAAGATTATGACATGGTAATCAAAAGTCCAGGGATCATATTAGAAGATTCGAGCGAAATAGAAAATATAACTTCACAGACAGACATGTTTTTAAAACAGTATAGTAAAAATATAATAGGTGTTACAGGTACTAAGGGTAAAACAACAATAGTAACATTAATAACGCACATACTTAAAAATGCGGGTGTAGATGTTGTTTTGGTTGGAAATGTCGGGGTGCCAGCATTTGATCAGATAGAGAATATAGGTAAAGATACAACGATTATATACGAATTATCATCATTTCAACTAGAATATATCTGTAATTCTCCCCGTATAGCAATAATGCTTAATATGTTCAAAGACCATTTAAGCAATCATGGAACACTTGAAAATTATCAAAAAGCTAAGTTTAATATTGTAAAGCATCAAAATGATAAGGATATATTTATATATAATAAAGATAATGATGTTGTAAATGGTTTTGCTATTGATATAAATGTAAAATCAAAAAAAATAAGTATAAGTCAAATGGATACAGAAGGTACTGATGTGTGTGTCGTGAAAGACTATATTACATATAATGGAGAGCAAGTTTATAATTTAAATAACAAGCGTAACCTAATAGGGGACCATAATATATATAACATGATGGCCGTAATCGCAGCATGCAAGTTGCTAAATATAAGTAATGATGATATAGAAAACAGTATATATAGTTATAAGCCTGAACCGCATAGACTTGAATATGTAGGCACATATGGTGAAATAAGATTTTATAATGATTCTCAAGCTACAATACCAGAGCCAACTATGGAAGGAATTAAAGCACTAAAGAATGTAGATACACTGATAGTTGGAGGACACGACAAGGGTGTGGATTACAAAGGGATTGCAGATTTCTTAGTAGAATCAAATGTGAGGAACATATTATGTGTATACGATACAGGCAAGAAAGTATATGACATGGCATATAATAGAAATGAGAATCAAAATGTACTATATCTTGATGGTTTAGAAGAAGCAGTAAGTATAGCGAAGGAAGTAACAGAGAAAGGTAAAACTTGTCTTATGTCTCCTGCTTCTGCAAGTTTTGGAGCTTTTAAGGATTATAAAGAAAGAGGAGAAAAATTTAAAGAATTTGTAGCTCGTAGATAGTGCTTACAATGTATTTATTAAAGGAGATGTGTAAATGCTTAAAAAGAATTTATTAATCGTATTTGGAGGAAAATCGACAGAGCACGAGGTTTCAAGAACTTCCGCAGGGATGATTTTAGATAATATAGATAAAGGAAAATATAATATTTTTGTATTAGGCATTACTAAAGAAGGAAAGTGGTTGATTTGTGAAAACTACAATTCAGCTAAAGTGAAAGATGGAACATGGGAACAGGAAGGCAAAGAGGCATATATATTGCCAAACAACACGAAAAGCTTACTGGTGTTAGAAAATGAAGGAACTAAGGTATTTAAAATAGATGTAGTTTTCAATATAATACATGGCAACACTGGAGAAGATGGAAAAATTCAAGGATTACTAGAACTCGCAGGTATTCCATATGTGGGATGTAATACGATAAGTTCAGCTATATGCATGGATAAAGCGTTCACTAAAATTATAGTCAATACAATAAATATACCACAAGCAAAATATATAGTTGTAAAAGATACATATGATTTAGAAGTCATTGAGAAAAAGACAGGATATCCTTGCTTTATAAAACCTGCAAATAGTGGTTCATCTATAGGAATATCAAAAGCAAAGAATAGAAAAGAGCTAATAGAAGGAATAAATACTGCATTTAAATATGATGAAAAAGTATTAATAGAAGAAGGAATAGAGGGAATAGAAGTAGAATGTGCTGTATTAGGCAATGAAGACCCAATAATTAGTACTGTCGGAGAAATAACATATAATGCAGAGTTTTATGATTATGAAACTAAATATATAAGCGATGATTCAAAGGCTATAATACCTACAAATTTAGAAGAAAGTACTATAAAGAAGATTAGAGAATATACAAAAGAAATATATAAAATACTAGATTGCAAAGGGTTATCAAGATTGGACTTTTTTGTTGAGAAAGGTACAAATGATGTAGTTTTCAATGAAATTAACACATTGCCTGGATTTACACCAATAAGTATGTATCCGATGCTAATGGAGCATGAAGGAATAAGCAAAACCGAACTGATAGACAGATTGATAGAGTTATCACTTGAAAGAAGGGACTAACATGAAAAAGATAAGCGAAAAGGATATAATAAAGTGGACAAAAGGGACTAAATTAAGTGAAAATGAATCGGTTGATATATTAAATATATCAACCGATTCTAGAACTATAAAACCAGGTGACTTCTTTATTCCGATAAAAGGTGAAACAATGGATGGAAACAACTTTATAGAAGAAGTTGTTTCAAAGGGAGCTATAGGTTTTATTACTGATAAAGAAGTCAGTAGTAATATAAGCAAAAATGATGTACTGATTATAAAAGTAAATGATACAAATCAGGCCTTTTTAGACATGGCAGAGGGTTATTTGAGGAACTTTAAACTACCCATTATAGCAATAACAGGTAGTGTTGGGAAGACAACAACCAAAGACATGATATATAATGTTTTGAGTGAAAAATATAAGGTTTTAAAGACAGAAGGTAATTATAATAATCAAGTTGGTTTGCCCATCACAGTGTTTAATATAGACGAAACATACGACATAGCAATATTAGAAATGGGTATGAATAGTTTTGGAGAGATAGAAAGGTTAAGCAAAGTTGCAAAACCTGATATAGCACTGATAACGAATATAGGAGATTCGCATATAGGTAATTTAGGAAGCAAAGAAGGAATACTTAAGGCCAAAAGTGAAATTTTTGAGCACATGAAAGATGATGGAGTAGTCATTTTAAATGGAGATGACGAGTATTTAAGACTGTTAAATATAGATAATGAAGTTATATTTGTAGGAGAAAATAAAGAAAATGATTGCTACTCTGAAGGGGTGAGCCGCATAAATGGTGAACTTACTAAAATCAGAGCTAACTATAATGAAGAAATAGCTGAATTCGAGGTAAATAATGTACTAAGTTATATTATGTATCCAGTTATGTTTTCTTTTGTGATTGGGAGGTTGTTTAAACTAACAGATAATCAAATAACAAAGGGTATTAAAAAATTCGAGCTTCCAAGTAGAAGATATAGCGTAATAAATTTCGAAAGAAATATAACAATTATTGACGATTGTTATAATGCTAGCTTATTATCTATGATGAGCGCTGTAGAAACAACGATAAATACATATGGCGATAGGAGAAAAATTGCTATTTTAGGCGACATACTAGAACTAGGGAGTTTCTCAGAAGAAAAACACAATGAATTAGGTGAATATTTAAAAAGCAAGCCAATAGATGTAGTTGTTCTAATAGGTAAAGAAGTAAAACACACATATAATATAGTAAAAGAATCAAAAGAGGCTTATTACTTTAATGAGAAAAGCGAAGCATATGAGTTTTTAAGTAATACAATTAAGCAAGATGATGTAGTGCTTGTAAAAGCATCTAACGGAAATAAATTTAATGAAATAGTAAACTATTTTAAAGATAATATTAGATAAAAAGATAGTGTAATATTTAGTACTATATATAATTTACACTACCGATAAAAAGAGGATGGTACTATTATGGTTGAACGAGTTGTAAATATAGAAGTTAAAGGCATAGATGCTGGACAAACTACTGAACTAAAAACAACAGGGAAATACATTAAAAAAAATGATTCAGAGTATATAGAGTATTTGGATGATGATAAGGTTAAAAACTATATTAAGATAGAAAAAGACTCTATTTATCTGACTAAATATACAAATCCACCTACAAATATGATATTTAAAGAAAAACAAAAATACGATTTTAAGTATCAAACACCTTGCGGGTCAATGGATATGTCAATACTGACCAAGGAATTAAAAGTAAAGCAACAAGCTTATGATTATGATATAAGCATAAAATATGATATGACTGTTAGTGCAGAAATAATGGAAAAGGAACTTACGATTGTAGTAAGATAGCAGAACTGTAAAAAGTTCTGTTTTTTTTGTATTGTAGTGCACTATAATAATAATTTTACAAAGGTGATAATCATAGAGTGTAGTAACGAGTTTTTATGTTTTTCTACAAATGAAGTATGTTATAGTTACAGAGTGTAAAATACAAATGACAAATAATGGGAGGAAAAAAAATGAGTTTGGTTTATAAGTGTATAGGTAAAAATATGTTGGTGAAATTTATTGGGGAGATTGATCATCATGAAAGCAAGACGCTTAGAGTGGAAATTGATGATGTAATAGAGAGCGATGACATAAAAAATGTTATATTTGACTTTACTAATGTTGAATTTATGGATAGTTCGGGTATAGGTATGATACTAGGTAGATATAGAAAGGTTGAAGATAAGGATGGCGGAGTTTTTCTCGTAAATGTTAAGGATAATTTAGACGATATATTTAGAATATCAGGAGTATATAGTGTAGCAAAGAAATATGATACTTTGGGTGAAGTAATGGATCTAGTGTAAATAATACTATGGTGTTTCTAAGAAAGGAGTAATTTATTATGATGAATGTAGCATTTGATAATGAAATGAGATTACAATTTTTGAATAGGTCAGAAAATGAAAGTTTTGCAAGAGCGACAGTAGCAGCGTTTGTATCACAGCTAGATCCTACGGTAAGTGTTATTACGGAGATAAAAACAGCTGTATCAGAAGCAGTTACGAATGCTGTTATATACGCATATGAAGGTAAGGAGGATTTTATATATGTAAGATGTGGAATAAAAGACATGGAAGTACACATAACGATAGAGGATAAAGGGGTGGGTATTGAAAGTATAGAGAAGGCAATAGAACCAGCATATACTTCAAAGCCTGACGAAGAGAGAGCAGGTATGGGTTTTACAATAATGCAAAGTTTCATGGATGAAATAATGGTAGAGTCAAAAGTAGGCGCAGGTACTATAGTGAAAATGATAAAAAGAATAGAAGAGTAACTGATGCTGGTGGATATACTAGAACTGATAGATAAAGCCCAAAGTGGCGATAAAGATTCGAAAGAAACTATAGTTAAAGAAAACCTGAAATTAGTGTGGAGTATAGTACGAAGAATACATACAAGTAGTTATGATAAAGATGATTTGTTTCAGATAGGATGTATAGGACTTATAAAAGCTATTCAAAACTTTAATGAAAACTACAATGCAAAATTTTCTACATATGCGTATATACTGATACTATCTGAAATAAAGCTTTTCCTAAGAGATGATAGCCCGGTAAAGGTAAGTAGACATGATAAGGAAATATATATAAAAATAAAGAAAGAAAGAGAAAATCTAAAGAATGTATACAATAGAGAACCAAAAATATCAGAGCTTGCACATAGTATAGGTGTGTCAGAAAAAGAAATAACATCAGCGCTAGAAGTAAGAGAAAACACAAGAATAGAATACTTATACGATAATATATATAGTTCTGATGGATGCAATATAATGTTGATTGATAAAATAGAGAGCCCAAAACATGAAAGTGAAGAGGTGGAAAACAAGGTGCTCATAAATCAAGAACTTAGCAAATTAGATAAAGAGGAACAACAGGTAGTTATTCTTAGGTATTATGGAGATAAAAAGCAAGACGAGGTTGCGAAAATTTTGAATAAGACACAAGTACAGATTTCTAGGATAGAAAAACGTGCGATAGAGAAGATGAGAAATGATTTGGAGGACGAAAACGCGTAGAGTACACTCGTAAGGGAAAAATAATCTTTATAAAACAGAGAAGTTTGCATTGCATACTTCTTTTTTTGTATAAAATCTGAAAGAAATGGAAAAATATAATTATAAGAACACAAAAGAGGTGATTTGTATAGCAAGTAATAAAGTATATATAAAGCTAGAAAAGAAGGTGAGTATAACTAGTGATACAAGTTTGAAAATATCAGATATTGCAAAGGTTATTGCAGATGATATATTAAAGAAGGAAATAGAAGAGATAAAAATATATGATATTGGCAAACAGGAAAAGTCTTTGCATTCGGTAGATATAGTCGATGTTATCAATAAAATAAGAAATGTTCATCCAGAAGTTGATATAGAGAGCATAGGGGAACAGGATATTGTAATAGAGTATTTAAACGGAGAAAAAAGGCCATCCAAGATGTGGGAATTTGTAAAAATTGTATTTGTATGCTTGACGATATTTTTCGGAGCTAGTGTCGCCATAATGACATTCCATACAGATGTTGCTATGACCGAGGTACATCAGCAAATATATAAAATGCTTACAGGTAATAGTATACAAAAACCATATATTATACAAATTCCATATTCAATAGGTCTTGCGGTAGGAATTATAGTGTTTTTCAATCATTTTTGGTTAAAATTTAAAAACTCTCCAACACCTCTTGAGGTAGAGATAGATAAGTATCAAGACGAACTCTACAAATGTACAGTGGAGAAAATAAAGAAAAGGAATTTGGGCTAATTATGATAGAGATTGTGATGATGTTTATAGGATTTGGAGCAGGAGCAGCAATAGGTCTTGCAGTAACTGCATTTATAATATCTGTTGGAATAATAACAAAAATGGTAAATGTGACAGGAACTAAGAAATATAATAATTTATATCAAAACATGATTCTTATAGGTATAACGACTGGAACATTGGCTATGATAATTGATATAAATTTTCATATAAATGAGGTGTGGTTAGGAATTCTAGGCTTCTTTTCTGGAGTATTTGTAGGAATAGTTGCAATATCATTAGTAGAGATAATAAACGTTCTACCGGTTATAAAGGAAAGAATAAGGATTAGAACAGGACTTGTATATGTTGTTATAAGCATAGCACTAGGAAAAATGGTAGGTTCAATAATATATTGGACGGTCATGAAATGATAAAGAAAAAAGATTAATTAATAAAGTACAATAAACAATAATAAAGACTCATTAAATTTGTACTTTGTTCTTTGTACTTTGAAAACATGGAGGTTAACATGGATAAAGCGAAACAGATAAAGCAGAATTACAAAGAAATGGTAGAAAAAGCATCACCGAGTAGTAATATGGGAGTAAATTGTGCGTGGGCCTTTTTTGTAGGAGGGACTATATGTGTAATAGGACAGATAATAACAGAGGTACTAAAAACATATGGATATGCAAAAGATGATGCAGCTATGATGACAACCGTAATACTTATATTTATAGGGGCTCTACTTACTGGTTTGAATATATATGATAACATAGGAAAATATGCAGGAGCAGGATCAATAGTACCGATTACTGGGTTTTCCAACTCTGTTGTTGCACCTGCAATGGAGTACAAGAAAGAAGGATATATATTAGGAATGGGAGCTAGAATGTTTACGGTAGCGGGCCCAGTCATAGTGTACGGAGTCATAAGTTCAGTGGTTGTAGGAATAATCTATTACTTTTTTAAGTAGCAAGTTAAAGGGGACGGTTCCTAAAAATAAGTAATCAATCCTTAAAAAAACTAAAAGCAGAGGAGAGTGCAATAATTTGAATAAACATTTAGGTAAGCAAACTATACGATTTGATAATCCCCCTGTGATTTTGGCATCTTCGTCAATAGTAGGGCCCAGGGAAGGAGAAGGACCGCTCGCGACTTATTTCGATACAATAATAGAAGATGAACTTTATGGAGAAAGTACATGGGAAAAGGCAGAAAGTAAATTGATAGAAAAGGCTCTAGAAAAAGTCATAGAAAAAGCAAACAAAACCATAGATGATGTAAAATATATAATAAGTGGAGATTTGTTAAATCAACTTACAGCAAGCACATTTGGTATAAGAAACTTTAAGGTACCATTTATTGGTGTTTACGGTGCATGCTCTACGATGGCAGAAAGTCTAAGTGTAGCAGCTATTATAGTAGAGGGAGGTTTTGCAGACTATGTAATCGCGTCTACATCGAGCCACTTCTGCTGTGCAGAAAAGCAGTTTAGGTCGCCACTAGAATTAGGAGGGCAAAGACCGCTTACTTCAACATGGACAGTAACAGGAAGTGGAGCCATATTTTTAGCAGAATCAGGAGAAGGTCCCAAAATAACATATATAACAACTGGAAAGATAGTAGACTTTAACATAAAAGATGCAATGAACATGGGTGCAGTAATGGCTCCAGCAGCAGCAGATACTATAATTAACCACTTTATTGATACAGAAAGAGATGAAAACTATTATGATTTAATTGTAACAGGCGATTTGGGTAAAGTGGGTAAAGAGTTGCTATTAGATATACTTAAACAATATAATTATGATATAACAAGTAAATATATGGATTGTGGGATTGAAATATTTGAAGCAGATAAACAAGATACACACTCCGGAGGTAGCGGTTGCGGTTGTGGAGCTGTAACACTTGCGGGATATATTCTCAGTGAAATGGGGAAAGGAAAGTGGAAAAAGGTATTATTTGTAGCTACTGGAGCGATGTTGAGCCAGGTATCACTTCAGCAAGGAGAATCAATACCAGGAATAGCTCATGCGGTAGCGATTGAGAACTGAGAGCAAAGAATGAAGAATTAAGGATTTTGTACTTTGTTCTTTGAACTTTGTACTTTGAAAACTGGAGGTTTTATTATGGATTATGTAAATGCATTTATAGTTGGTGGAATAATTTGTGTAATAGGACAAATTTTATTAGATAAAACTCAGTTAATGCCTGCTAGAATATTGGTGTTATTTGTAACATTAGGGGTAATATTAACTGCACTTGGTATATACGAGCCTATTGTAAATTTTGCAGGAGCAGGGGCTACCGTTCCGTTGCCTGGATTTGGATATGCACTTGCTAAGGGCGTAATAAATGAAGTAAATACAGAGGGATTTATGGGAGTCCTAACTGGTGGATTAAAGGCAACTGCAGCTGGAATAAGTGCCGTTATAGTTTTTGGTTATATAATTGCATTAATATTTAATCCAAAAGCAAAAGCGTAAACAAAAAAACTAGACACATGTGTCTAGTTTTTGTATCGTTTATGATTTGTAATGTTATTAACTAAATAATAAACAATAAATTATTTAACTGTTTTAGTAGTAGTAGTTTCGTCAGTAGCTACTTTAGTTTGATCAACAGTTGCTTTATCATCAACTACTTTTTCATCAGTAACATCAGTAACATCAGTAACAGTTGTTTCTTCAGTTACAGGAGTTTCATCTGTACTAACTTCTGGAGCAGTAACTTCTGGAGTAGTAACTTCTGGAGCTTTTTCATTGCTAGCACATCCGAATAATACAGATACAGATAATACAGCAACAAATGCTAGAGTTAACATTTTTTTCATTTAACACACCTCCCTATATACAAATTCTTAAAAAATAATACCATATATTTATATAATTGTAAATAGATATAGAAAAAAAATAAAAAAAAAATAAAAACTACTTGCAATTTATGGAAACCTATGGTAGAATATAAAACATGTGACGCAAGAGTAATGAAGCGAGAGGTTGCCACCGAAGGTGGGTTTTCACGCAGAACGATGTCCAGTTCACGAAACGGACGACAAGCTCACTGTACAAACGTGTTTAGTATAAGATAAGTGAAAACTTATTTGTCATATATATACGACACACACGGATAAGTGTACAGGGAACCACTGTCGTATGAAACTTTAATACGAAAAGGAGGCTCTTTTTTTATGGCAAACCAAAAAATTAGAATCAATTTAAAAGCATATGATCATAAATTAATTGATCAATCAGCTCAAAAAATTATTGCAACTGCTAAAAAAACAGGCGCACAAGTAAGTGGTCCGATACCATTACCTACAAGAAGAGAGGTAGTGACGATTCTTAGGGCGGTTCACAAATATAAAGATTCTAGGGAACAGTTTGAAATGAGGACGCATAAGAGATTGATAGACATCTTAGGTCCATCACAACAAACAATAGATGCTTTAATGAATCTTGACTTGCCAGCAGGTGTAGATATAAAAGTTGATGTAAAATAAAAATAAAGATTATTATTGAAGTAAACAATTAAAATGCTTTTATTATGAATGAAGGAGGGAATACAATGAAAAAAGCTATAATGGCTAAAAAATTGGGTATGACGCAAGTATTTAATGAACAAGGAATGCAAATACCTGTAACAGTACTTGAAGCAGGCCCATGCGTAATTACACAAGTGAAAACAGAAGAAAAAGACGGATATAGCGCTGTACAAGTAGGATTTGGAGTAGTTAAAGCACGTAAAGTAACAAAGCCTTTAAAAGGGCATTTAGAAAAGTCAGGACTTACAGAAGAAAATTACAAAAAATTCTTAAGTGAATTTAGAATTGATAATGCTTCTGAATATCTAGTAGGTTCTGAGATTAAAGCGGATATATTTTCTGAAGGAGATATTGTTGATGTAACAGGAACTTCAAAAGGAAAAGGATTCCAAGGTTCAATAAAGAGACATAATCAACATAGAGGACCTATGTCACATGGTTCTAAATCTCACAGAGTATCTGGTTCTATGGGAGCTAACACAAGCCCAGGACGAGTTAGAAAAGGTAAAAAGCTACCAGGACACATGGGAAGCGTTACAATAACTGTTCAATCTCTAGAAGTAGTCAGAATAGATATGGAAAAAAATGTTATCTTGATAAAAGGTGCAGTTCCAGGAGCAGTAAATTCTATAGTAACTTTAAGAAATGCAGTTAAAGCATAATTAAATAAACATATGAAAAACAAAACAAACTAAAATATACAGAGAAGTATACAATATATGATATATTGTGATTGGAGGAAAAAAGAATGGTAAAAGTAGCAGTTTATAACACACAGGCCGAGCAAATAGGCGAGATAGAGCTTAATGAAGCAATATTCGGTGTTGAAATAAATGAAACATTAGTTCATGAAGTTGTAGTAAATCAACTTGCGAACTTAAGACAAGGAACAAAAAGCACCCTAACTCGTGCAGAAGTTAGAGGTGGGGGAAGAAAACCATGGAAGCAAAAAGGAACAGGTAGAGCTAGACAAGGTTCTATACGTTCGCCACAATGGAAGGGTGGAGGTGTAGTATTTGCACCAAAACCAAGAGATTTTTCCTATACATTAAATAGGAAAGAAAAAAGACTAGCATTAAAATCTGCCTTAACTTCAAGAGTGTTGCAAAACAAGTTGATAGTTATATCAGAAATAAAAATGGATAGTATAAGAACTAAAGAAGTAAAGACAATTTTAGATAATTTTAAAATTAAAAAAGCAGTATTAGTACTTGATGATGGAGATGACAAGCACACAAGAAATGTAATATTGTCAGCTAGAAACATACCAGGAATAAAAACATCAGGAATAAACACATTAAATGTTTATGATATAATGAAATATGATAATTTTATAGTAACAAGAAGAGCAATAGAAAACATGCAGGAGGTGTACGCATAATGGCTGATTTAAAATATTATGATGTCATTTTAAAACCTGTAATAACAGAAGCTTCTATGAAAAATATGAGTGTTCAGGTAGAAAAAGTAAAAAAACAATTAGTTGAAGAAAGTGGTAAAAAAGTTCTAAGAGCTGTGAAAGATAAAACTGGAAAAGTTCAAAAGGAAGAAATAGAAATAAGAAAATATACTTTTCTTGTTAATCCGCAATCAACTAAGACTCAAGTAAAAGAAGCAGTTGAAAAGATGTTTGTAGGAGTTAAAGTAAAAGCAGTAACAACTGCAATAACTGATGGAAAAACAAAAAGAAGAGGAAATACACAAGGAAAAACAAGCAAAAAGAAGAAAGCAATAGTAACATTAACAAACGATAGCAAGGACATCGAACTATTTGCTAAATAAATTGAAAATTGAAAAAGAAAAATTATCTCAACTTTCAATTAATAAAAGGAGGAAAAAAACGTGGGTATTAGAAAATATAATCCATATACACCGTCAAGAAGAAACATGACAGCTTCTGATTTTTCGGAAATAACAAAAACAGTTCCAGAAAAATCATTACTTGCACCACTCAAAAAGACTGCAGGAAGAAATGCACAAGGGAAGATAACTGTTAGACATAGAGGCGGCGGAGAAGCAAGAAAATACAGAATAATAGATTTTAAAAGAAATAAAGATGATATACCGGCAAAAGTAGTAGGTATAGAATATGACCCAAACCGTACAGCCAACATAGCATTATTAGTATATGCTGATGGAGAAAAAAGATACATTATAGCTACAAAAGGCCTAAAGGTTGGAGAAGTTTTAATGAATGGGAAAGATGCAGAAATTAAATCAGGAAACTGCCTACCTATTTCAGCAATACCAGTAGGTTCCATGGTACATAATATAGAAATGATACCAGGAAAAGGAGCTCAAATCGCTCGTGCAGCAGGTATGGAATCACAACTAATGGCTAAAGATGAAAAATTTGCAACATTAAAATTGCCATCAAATGAAATGAGACTTATACCTGTTAATTGCAAGGCTACTATTGGTCAAGTAGGTAATATTGAACAAGAATTGATTAATATAGGTAGTGCAGGTAAAAAAAGACATATGGGAATAAGACCAACAGTTCGTGGATCAGCTATGAACCCTAACGACCACCCTCACGGTGGTGGAGAAGGAAAAACAGGTATAGGTAAAAAAGCACCAGTATCGCCTTGGGGTAAACCAGCATTAGGACTTAAAACAAGAAAGAAAAACAAAGCATCAAATAAATATATTGTAAGAAAAAGAAATTCGAAATAAAACTTAAAATTGAAAATAGAGATTGAAAAATGAGTTTTCAATTAACTTACAACTCTCAATTTTTAACTTAATTAAAGGGAGGTAAAACTATGGCTAGATCTTTAAGTAAAGGACCTTATGCAGATCCAAGATTGCTTAAAAAAATAGAAGTAATGAACGAAAAAGACGATAAAAAAGTATTGAAAGTTTGGTCGAGAAGATCAACAATATTCCCACAAATGGTTGGACATACGTTAGCTATACATGATGGTAGAAAACATGTTCCTGTATATATAACAGAAGATATGGTTGGACATAAGTTGGGAGAATTTGCACAAACAAGAACATACAGAGGACACGGAAGAGGCAAAGAAACTGAAAAGAAATCATCTGTTAAAAAATAGGATAGGAGGGATATAGATGGCTAAAGGACATAGATCGAAAATAAAGAGAGAAAGAAATGAATTAGAGAAACAAAGTAGAAAGCCGATGGCACATGCGAGATATGCAAGAATATCAAGTATGAAAGCTAAATATCTTTTAGATCTTATAAGAGGAAAAGATATTAAGGAAGCATTAGGAATACTAATATACACAACAAGCAAGTCATCAACTGTTATAGAGAAAGTTGTAAAATCTGCTGCAGCAAATGCTGAAAACAATATGGGAATGGACGCAAGTAAATTATATATTGAGATGGCTACTGCAAATCAAGGACCAAAAATGAAGAGAATTGCAGCAAGATCTAAAGGTCAAGCTGAGGCAAGAGTAATGAAAACAAGTCATATAACTATAGCACTT
Organism: Clostridiales bacterium GWD2_32_19; assembly: GCA_001795385.1. GTDB lineage: Bacteria > Bacillota > Clostridia > Lachnospirales > UBA12420 > UBA12420. Next base: position 72 of record MGOU01000016.1, on the reverse strand, counting down.
AATAGTAGATAGGAGGTAGAACATGGGACAAAAAGTAAATCCACATGGGTTAAGAGTTGGAATTAATAAAGG
>MGOU01000015.1 GCA_001795385.1 Clostridiales bacterium GWD2_32_19 | reverse complement strand
AAGGGAGTTTGTTGATTTAAAGCAGATGTCAGGCCTCAAGCTAATTCCTATAGTAATATAGGCAGTGGAAGGCAGAAACTTTAATACAGACACCCACCTGGCATAGGCTAGGGTCAAAATCAAGAGAACGACATTTTGGGATTTATTATTTTTTTATAAGATGCATGAGGCATCTTTTTTTTCGTCCACATACAGTCCCCTAGATTATGTCATTATCAAATAGATAAAGACAATGAGGCAAACCAAATATAAATACTAATTAGTTTGAATCACTCTACATAAGTTATATGACTTACAGGTACGTCCCGGCGTTCAGTACTTTGAACGGAAAGGGCAAACCGTCAACAGCCCCTAAATAAAAATAAATTAATCCCTTTTCCTCATCCGCAAACTGTTTGAGTAGAGTGCAGCGAACGCGAAACTAACGAGTTCTTGTGGCTATCACCCAAGGATGGGGGTTAGGGGGTTGAGTTTTTTTGTTACTTTTTTTTGAAAAAAAGTATATATATTATATCTTTAATTACAATAATAATATATTCACTGTAGTAAGTGTTATAAACATCAACGGGCTGGTCCCTACGTGGTTACCTTCGAGTTTTTCCGAAAAAAAATAAACAATACTAATTAGTATTGTTTATTTTTTTTCTCTATGCTTTTATTTTTGTTGTATATTTCTTTTGATCAAAGTATGAATTTTTATTTGCGGTGACTATATTTTTATTATGTGCAATGATTAAAACCTTCTCGTCTGGTAGTCGTCTTATTTCATCTGGAGTAAGTAACTCACGACGTTGATCTGAAACAGTTTTACTATCATTTTTCTTACCGTCCATACCTTTTTGTGAAGAAATACTTTCTGTTTGCATAGTAGTGTATCCAGCTAACTGAGATACATAATCAGCTGATGCTCCAGTGAGTCCTGAGTAGAACATTTTTGTTTTCATGTTATTTAATATATTATATGCAGTGTCTTGTCCATAGTTTTGTTTAAGCTGTTCCATACCTTGGATACCTATTGAGATACCTATTTGTCTACTACGCGCAGTAGATACAATATTCGCAAAGTTTGGAAGAGTACCTATATTTGCAAACTCATCTAGCATGAATAGTACAGGTACTGAATTGTAGCTATTGTAGTCCATACATTTATTAAGTAACTGTGAGTAGAAAACTGACATAAGTGGCATTACAAATGTTGATTTACGCTCAGGTACACATATAAACAATACGGTTGGTATATCTCTAAGCATTTTAGGGTGGAAGAGAAGTTGTACTTGAGGTACTAATTTTGTTACACCGTCTTCATCCACTTTTTTATAAGGGGTTTCTACAAAAGTTTGTATTTTCTTATCATTAAAGAGTTTTAAAGCATTTGCGAGAGTTACCTTAATACCTGACATTGTTTTTTCAGCACCTTTAGACTGAGCAAACATCATGAATTCCTGCATAGCTTCTGGAACTTCAGAAAATATTTTAACCATTTCATTAAAGTCTTTTTGTATAACAAGATCTTTTACCTCTTTCATATCTTTTCTTTTACCATTTCTTTTTACATATATCATAGCTGCCGCAAGTAAAGGTTCGGCCATTGATAACCATTCAGTATTTCCGCTTGAGCCACCGGTACCCATTTCGTAACTTTTATTACCATTTATCATTATTAGCTGTGCAATTTCTTTGAGTTCAGTATCGTCTTCAGCAATTAATATAGGATTATAACGCATAATAGCTTCAAATGGTTCTAGTTTTATAGTATTGTATCCCAGACTTTCTAGATATGGTCTTGTTTGTTCGTAAAGCTCACCTTTTGGATCACTAACTACGACAGATACTTCGCCAGTTAAATCTAATAAATTTGGAATGAAAAAACTTGAAGATTTACCACATCCTGTTGGACCTATTATAGCGACGTGTTCATAGCTAGTTTCGAGAGATAACCGAATATCTTTAGCTATCACAAAACCATCATCACCCATTAAAGATTTTAATTCTTCCATTTCTGCCATAAAAGAAGAACCTTGCTTTACTTTTTTTTCATCTTTATGGTCAAGAAGTTTTATAAGCAGAAACAATCCGAGTATTACAAGCCCCATTGCAACTAATAGCTGTAATGGATCAGTAAAAGCAGAACTCAATTGAGTTGGATTGGAATCTTTAGTCTGACTAGCTAAAAAAGGAATAATCATATGATTAATTATATTAGGTGTGTTTAACACTAAAAGTAATGAAAGAAATATGTATGAAAGTGACAAAATTATCTTTTTCTTCATTAATGACGACTCCTTTCGAACTACGATGTAACAACTTCTATCTTACATCAACTAAGTACATTCCTGCAATGTCGGCTTTAACCATTTTTTTAACTGGGATTTTATCAAATATCCTATCGTCTGCAATAAGAGTGACAATTTGAGGACCTACTTTGGCTTTAACTAGAGGAAATTTTCTGCCTCTATATAGCTTAGGTATTTGATCAATTACACTTTTGGGTATATTCTCATCTGTTAATTTCCCTTTAGATTTACTAATAATAAATATTGACATGGTTGTTTTATGCTCTTTCATCATATCATCATATTTCTTCATTTTAGGAACTACAAATTTTTTATACAATAAAAAAAGAATACCAGCTGTAATGAGCAAGACAAGTAAAATAATTCCCAGTATACTCCAAATATCCAATTTAATTCCCCCTTTCAAATAAGTTTCTTAGTATTTATATACTTATTTTAATATAAAATCGAATAAAATTCAAGTGTAAATGTAAAAATAATCAATTTCTCTTGATTTTTTATTTTTATTAGAGTAAAATGGGGATAGTATTAATAATTATATTGGAGGTTTTCTATGAATATTTTATTTGTATGTACAGGCAATACATGCAGAAGTCCAATGGCAGAAGCATTTGCAAAAGATATATTTGTAAAGAATGATATGGATGCTTACATATTTTCAAGAGGGATAAATGTAAATTACTCTAAACCTATTACAGGAGAAGTGGCAGTAACTATGCTTGAATACGGACTTGATACTATAACACACAGATCAATACAAGTAACAAAAGATGATATAAAGAAATCAGATATAGTTCTTGCTATGAGCATAGAACATAAACGCTATATCTTAAGTATATTTCCAGAAGCAAATAATAAGGTGTATACATTAAAGGAATATGCAAAAAATGATAAAAACGATTTAGATGTTGTCGACCCGTATGGGTATGGAATATCTGTATATAAGGAATGTGCTGTAGAAATAAAGAAGTATGTTGAAATCGTAGTAGATAAATTAACTAAATAGGGGGTGCTTATATGATTGCAATAGGAAGTGATCATGCGGGGTTTGAAATGAAAGAGGAGATTATAACATATTTGAAAGAAAAAGGCATAGATATTTGTGATTGTGGAGCATATGAATATAAATCAGATGATGATTATCCGGATCTTGCATATATAGTTGCAAAAAAGGTATCAACGAGTGAATGTGATTTAGGTATACTTATATGTGGTACAGGCATAGGAGTATCTATAGTGGCCAATAAAGTTCGTGGGGTACATGCAGGGGCTTGTTCGGAGCCTATTAGTGCGAAACTAGCGCGTGAACATAATGGTGCTAATGTAATAGCATTTGGATCTAGAATAGTTGGATTGGAAATGGCAAAAGCTATAGTAGATAGCTTTTTAGGAGCGGATTTTGAAAAAATGCATAGGCAAAGAGATGAAGTAAGAATGAAAAAAATAGAGAAAATAGAAAATGAGTAAAATGTGATGATAAAATATAGAGGAAGGCATTTATAACAGTAATAGTATAACGAGTTGAGGTTCTCTCCCTAAGGTAGGGAAGGAACCCAAAAACATAATTGTTTCTTGGGGGTTTTTAGACATGGATTTAAAATTATATTTATTAGCGCTGTTTACAGCGTTTATAGTAACATATATGAGTACACCTGTTAGTAAGTGGATTTCTATAAAGATTGGAGCGGTAGCATATCCAAGGGCAAGAGACATGCATACGAAACCTATGCCAAGGATGGGTGGTATTGCTATAGTTATGGGATTTATGGTGACTATACTAATATTCATGCCTATGCTTGAAGAATTTGATTTAAAAAAATCTATAGGAATAGTTATCGGTGGATTAATAATATTTTTGTTAGGTTTTTTTGATGATATTCTAACACTTAAGGCAAAACAAAAGTTGTTTTTCCAGATACTAGCAGCTACAATCGTTGTAGCGTGTGGGGTGAGAATTGATATCTTATCATGGCCGTTCATCGGAGATGGTATGATCAAAATAGATAGTAATCTTATAAGTATGGTAATATCTATTTTGTGGATAGTAGGAGTAACAAACGCAGTAAACCTTATAGATGGACTAGATGGACTGGCTGCAGGGGTTTCTAGTATAGCAGCAATATGTCTTATGATACTAGCAATTCTTGCAGGTAATGACATAGCAGTTGTAATGACTATTGCACTTGTGGGCTCGTGCTTAGGATTTTTACCATATAATTTTAATCCAGCAAAGATATTTATGGGTGATACAGGAGCCATGTTTCTGGGATTTATTTTAAGCATATCTTCAATGCTCGGATTATTCAAAGGATACATGGTAGCGGCGCTTATAGTACCTATTATAGTACTTGGACTACCTATTTTTGACACTATGTTTGCAATATTCAGAAGAATACTGACTGGTAAACCAATCATGACACCTGATCGCGGACATATACATCACAAGCTGATAGATAAAGGGCTAAGCCATAAAAATGCAGTTTTAACACTTTATGGGATAAGTATAGCTTTTGGTATACTCGGGATATTAGTATCACAGAAAGGTATATATTATGGATTAGGTGTGTTTGTATTACTTATGATAATATTATATATTGTATCAAGTGGCGGTATAAAGGAAGAATGAAATTGTAGGCGCGCTACGTAAGATGAAGAATTTAACATGAAAGAACATAAAAAAACATAAAAAATGATATTTGCAAGAACTTAAGGATTATTCCCCTCTCCCTTTGTTGTAGGGGGAGGGAAAAACTCATTACGGAGGTAATTATATGCAAAAATATAAAGTTATGACTATCTTTGGTACTCGTCCTGAGGCGATAAAAATGATGCCAGTTATAAAGGAATTAGAAAAAATTGAGGATATAGAGAGCATAGTCTGTGTTACAGCACAACATAGAGAGATGCTTGATCAAGTGCTAGAAATATTTGATATAAAACCTAAATATGATTTGGATGTTATGAAAGATAGACAAACTCTTACTGGTGTAAGTGTGAGAATACTCGAGAAAATGGACTTGATATTAAATCAGGAAAAACCTGATTTAGTTTTAGTGCAGGGGGACACGGCCACTGTTTTAATGACCTCGATAGCGGCATTTTATAATAAAATAAAAGTAGGACATATAGAGGCAGGGCTTAGAACCTATAATAAATATGAACCGTTTCCAGAAGAAATGAATAGGAAATTAACTGGCTGCATAGCTGATATACATTTTGCACCGACCGAAAATGCAAAGCAAAATTTACTTAAAGAAAATATAAATGAAGATATCATATATGTTACGGGAAATACATCAATAGATGTACTGGCTTACACTATAAGGGACGAATATACATTTAAAGAGGAAGTTCTGAATAAGATAGATTATAAAAACAAAAAAGTTATTGTTATGACAGCTCATAGGCGTGAAAATCTTGGAGAGCCACTTGTAAACATATGTGAAGCGGCACTACAACTTGCAAATGATAATAGTGATGTAGTAATAGTTTATGCAGTACATAAAAATCCAGCAGTTCAGGAAGTGGCTCTAAAAGTACTTGGAGGTCACCCACAAATACATCTCATAGAGCCCCTCGATATAGAAGACATGCATAATCTAATGGCAAAGTGTTTTCTGGTAATGACTGATTCTGGTGGTATTCAAGAAGAAGTACCGTCACTTGGAAAACCTGTTTTAGTCCTCAGAAATGTGACAGAAAGACCAGAAGGAGTAGAGGCAGGTACACTTAAGCTTGTAGGAACAGATAAAGAAGTAATAATAAATGCGGCACAGATACTGATAAGTGATAAATTAGAATACGAAAAAATGGCGCAGGCTAATAATCCATTTGGAGACGGAACTGCAGGGAAGCAGATAGTGGAGATAATAAGGAGATATAAGGTATGAGAGTTAAAATTTTAATAGAAGGTTACGCTAAAATATAGATGAAGAAGAATTTGCAAATTCGACGGTAACCTTAATACAAGGTGAAGATAAAAATATCGTTGTGGATCCTAGGATTAACAGAAAAGAATTGTTGGATGCATTATCTAAAGAGGGGTTAACAGCAAAAGATATAAATTATGTAATATTAACGCATAATCATTTAGATCATTAGTCTATGAAGAGGACAGATATAGTTTGAAATATAAAGCACCTTGCACTTGTAAAAGCTGCAAATACCAAAAAGAATGCAAAGCTAAGACAGGAATAAGAATAAAGCGAGAAATAGATAAAAGAATATTTACACAAGTAGCGAGAGAAAGTAAAAAATATATAAGACTATACAATAAAAGAACAAGCGTAGAAAGAGTAAATGGAAGAATAGACAGAGATTTATGTTTTAAAAATCATACAATACGGGGATTAAAAAATGAATGTATTTGTAGGGATAGGGCTGATAATGATGCTTGAAAATGCAAAAGGTAAAGTATTGCCAGGCAAGGCAGGAGACATTAGAAAGCTAGTAGCATAAATAAAAAGAGATTCTCACATTAAGAAGAACACTCTCCTTAGAATAACGAGGCGGGGTTTATTAGTGATACAAAAAATAGATAAAATAAAAAAATTACGGAAGATTTGCGATTACATGTACTAAATTTTTGTAGAGATTTCAAAAAAGTATGTATTTCGCAAAAATTCTTGTTCAGGACAAACGCATGAAAAATTTCTAGTTTTGTCATTTCGAGGAATGAAGCAATCTTGTACTTTTTATCATTAAATGTAATATAAAACTAATACATCTGTTACATATATTCACATGAAAATAGTTTGAAATATAACAAAAACTATTTTGTGGGAGTATATACCAATGGATGAATTTATAGAAAAACTAAAAAATATAGAAGATATAAGACAACAAGTAAAAGTAAAACATTTACTTTCAGATATAGTGGCGATAGCTATATTTGCAACCATTTTTTATTAAAACATTAAAAATAGATGTTGGAAGTTTTTACATCCCAACATCTATTATAGAACCCCCAATAATTAGAGTATAAACATGCAATAAGGGGAATGAAAAATTCGTGCGTTTCTCGTGACTCTTGTTCGAAAGACATTGACAATGAATCTATAATTCGATATAATATTACATTATATGAATTAAAGGGAGTCTGATGAAATGATGATATTATCTAAGGAAAGTAGAAAAACAAGAAGACGAGGTTTAAGGCGTAAAGGTTTTACTTTGCTTGAACTTTTAGCAGTCTTAGTAATACTAGCAGTGCTCTCAATAATAGCGATACCAATATTTATAAACAAAAGTAATGAGGCAAAGCAAGTAGCACACAATGAAAATATGAGAACACTGCAAAACCAGGCACAGATGTACATGCTGAGTCATGAATCAGTAGCTGATCAGGATGACATAATAGATGCAATGGTGGCAGAAGGGTTAATAAAAGAAAGACCAGAATACCCAATAAATTCACTGAGTACATACGCAGTACAAGTAGTGGCAGGTATACCGATAGTAAAACTAAACGGACCAGTAGCACCAACACTGGTTATAACAGCCAGTACACCTAATATGACAAATGCAACAAGTATAACATACACATTTACATTTAGCGTACTAGTAACAGGTTTTGAAGATGCTGACATCATAGTAGAAAACGGAGCACCAGAAGCATTAGAAGGTAGTGGAGCAGTTTATACAATGGTTGTTACGAACACAGGTGTAGGACAAACGCAAAGCATAAGTGTACCAGAGGGAGCGGCAATATCCACTCTAGGTGTAGCGAGTATAGGAGAAAGTATAGATATAGTATTAGCTAATACTGGAGAAACGATAGTAGTGGGAGATTATATACAGTTTGGGAAATATCTAACAAAACCGATAATATGGAGGGTAATAGGAAAAGAGGATATAAACAGTGATGGAACGCAGGAATTAATGTTGTTTAGTGATAGAATAATATGTTTAAAATCGTTTGATGCAGCAGATGATGCAGAAGTAGATGAAGGTAGAAAGACATATGGAAACAATAACTGGGATAAGAGTAACTTGCGTGAATGGCTAAATAGTACGTTAGCCACGGTAGAATACAGTACACAAAAACCAGATAGCTTACATGTAGCATCTAATTTGAACTCATATGATACAGAAGCAGGATTCCTATCAGACAGTAACTTCACACAGGTACAGAGAGATAAGATAATATCAGTAACGCATAAATCAATGTTAGCATCAGTAGATGACAGTATCAAGACAATTGGGAGTAGCAGTACGAATCACACATATAATCAAACTAATCCAATTACAGCAGTAGAAAACTACGATACAGCAAGATATAAAGACACATCAACACCAGATAGTATATTTATTTTAAATATTAAAGAACTAAACGAGTATGTATATAGCAACAATTCACTATCAGATAAAACAACATATTATAAGTCATATGTAACAACAGATGTAATAGAAAATGATACAGCTGGACCGGTAAATGATACAACAACATGGTACTACTGGCTGAGAGATGCATATGCAGACTACTCTCGTCATGTTCGTAAGGTTAGTCAAGATGGGTTGGTATTCAATGATGTTGCCTATAACGGGATACAAGGAGTTCGCCCAGCGTTATATTTAAGCTCGTCAAATATAATATTGGGGACAGAAAATGGAACTACAGCAGCCACGGCATATACTATAACGAATATAAATTAGAAAAAGCATATACAAAAACCAAGTCTTAGGATGTCGCAATGACAGATAGAGGTGATTGATTGAACCCAATAATTAGAGTGTAAACATGCAATAAGGGAAATGAAAAATTCGTGCGTTTCTCGTGATTCTTGTTAAGTTGTATTGTAAATTTTAAAAAAGTATATTATAATATAAGAATGTTGGTAGATTATATGGAATGTGAACTCAAAAGGATTATAATGACCTTAATGAACTGTTAAATATTGTAGAAAATGTAGAGTTTGAGTGTAAGGAAACAGATAGCGAAAATAATAAACAATCACATAGAGGTGATGACTTTTGCAAGTAGTGTTAAATGAAATAAACAATCTTAAGGAGTATAAGAAAATAAACGAAAAAATAACTGAAAATAAATTCCCGATTACGATAAATGGTGTGCTTGGTTCTGCAAAAGCACATCTTATTTCTGCGCTCTATGAGCATACGAAAAAATCATGTGTAATACTTACGAGCAATGAGTTGAATGTAAAAAGAATATACGAAGACATTAAAAACTTTGGTATTGAAAATGTTAGAATGTATCCATGTAAGGATGTGTTTTTTTACAATGCAGAGGCGTATAGTTTTGACATAATAGATAAGAGAATAGAAGTTATGAATGTTTTGATGTCTGATAAGCCTTGCATAATTATAATGTCTGCTGATGCTTTACTTGATAAGATTGTTAGGAGAGAGAAATTTGAAAAATATGTAAAAAGTATAGCTGTAGGTGATAAAGTTGAGTTTGAGAAGTTTATAAGCGAACTTATATATATGGGATATGAAAGAGCGGAGATGGTTGAGAGTAAGGGCGAATTTGCAGTTCGTGGGGGCATAGTAGACATATACCCTGTGGCGGCAAATAATATGTTACGTATAGAATTTTGGGATGATGATATTGATTCTATACGCGAAGTAAACCCAGATACACAAAGGTCTTTAGAGAAACTAGATAAAGCGATAATAAACCCAGCAAAAGACATAGTGTTTGATAAGGAAAGACTGGATAAAGCGATAGAAAAGATAAAGCAAGAAAGAGATAGTAATACACCTACGAAAGATATTAATATTATGATTGATACCTTGAAAAATAGTTTTAGATTAACGCATTCGGAAAAGCTTGTTAATTATTTATATGATGACAGTGAACTAACAAATATTTTAAGTTATTTTTCGACATCTCCATTGGTGTTTTTAGATGAGCCTATGAAAGTAAAACAAAAGTGCGAAATAGAGTACAATAGCTTCACGGATATTATGAAAGAGAGGCTACTGCAAGGTGCTATTTTACCATCGCAACTCAATATCAGGTATAAATATGAGGACGCTATAGAAATTCTAAATAAATATAATTTGATAAACATGACATTACTTTATGGTGATGGACAACTAGCAGGGGGAGAACAAGAAGTAAACATGAAAGTAAAATCAATAGATTCATTTAGTAAAAATTTTAAAGTACTAGATGATAACCTCAAACATTATAAGGATATGAATTATTGTATTGTTTTGTATACTAGAAATGCGACAAGTATGAATAATATGAAAGAGGAATTAAGAGGACGAGGTTTTAATGTAAATGAAATTTTACAAGAAGATGAAAAGCTAGATGCTGGGGCTATTTACTTAGCTAAAGGTAATCTTAACACAGGTTTTGAATATCCAGAAATTAAATTTGTAGTACTTTCTGAGTATGATATCTTTGTGGAATCAAACAAGAAAAATAGAAAAACACGTAAGACAAAAGGTAAAAAGATAGAAAGTTTTACAGATTTGAAACTTGGAGATTATGTTGTACATGATCAGCATGGAATAGGAATATACAAGGGTATAGAGAAGATAACGGTTGAAGATACAGTAAAAGATTATATAAAGATAGAGTATAGAGATGGTGGTTCCTTATATATAAGCATAAGTCAAATGGATTATATACAAAAGTATATAGGTTCAGAAGGAAAAGGGCCTAAAGTTAATAAACTGGATACGGCAGAATGGAAGAATACAAAGCAAAAAGTTAAAAAATCTGTTGCAGACTTAGCAGAAAAGCTTGTGAAGCTTTATGCCGAGAGACAAAAAATACAAGGATATGCATTTAGCCAAGATAACGAGTGGCAAGTTCGATTTGAAGACGAATTTCCTTATATAGAAACCGATGATCAGCTGGTTGCAATCGAAGAAATCAAGAAAGACATGGAAAGTACTAGAGTTATGGATAGACTGCTTTGTGGGGATGTAGGATACGGAAAGACAGAAGTCGCAATTAGAGCCGCATTTAAGTCTCTTCAGGATGGTAAGCAAGTTGCAATACTCGCTCCTACTACTATATTAGTTGAACAACATTTCAAGACATTTACGGAAAGAATGAAAGATTTCCCTGTAAAGATAGAGCATTTGTCTAGATTTAGAAGTGCAAAAGAACAAAAAGAAGCAATAAAAAAGATGGAAAACGGTCTATCAGATTTATTAATAGGTACGCATAGAATATTGTCACAAGATATAAAATTTAAAGACCTTGGTCTAATAGTAATAGATGAAGAACAACGTTTTGGAGTATTGCAAAAGGAAAAGCTAAAGAACATACAAAAAAATGTAGATGTTCTTAGTCTGTCTGCTACTCCGATTCCGAGGACATTACATATGAGTCTTTCGGGTATAAGAGATATGAGTATACTCGAGGAGGCTCCACGTGAAAGGCAACCAATACAAACTTATGTAATAGAACACGAGGATACGCTAGTCAAAAACGCGATATATAAAGAAGTTGGGCGTGGCGGGCAAGTGTACTATTTGTATAACAGGGTGGGTAGTATTAATCAAGTAACTGAAAAATTGAGGGGGCTAATGCCTGAAATAAACATAGTGCATGCACATGGACAGATGAATAAGCGAGAACTAGAAGTGATAATGGAAGAATTTATATTAGGTAAGATTGATGTTCTTGTAGCCACATCAATAATAGAAACAGGACTCGATATACCAAATGTAAATACTATAATTATTCATGATGCGGATAAAATGGGCCTTGCACAGCTGTATCAATTGCGTGGACGTGTTGGTCGTTCAAGTAGAATAGCATATGCGTATCTTATGTATAAAAAAGAGAAGGTATTAAAAGACACCGCTGAAAAGAGGCTTAATGCAATAAAAGAGTTTACTGAGCTAGGATCAGGTTTTAAGATAGCTATGAGAGACCTCGAGATAAGAGGAGCCGGTAATCTGCTAGGTTCTGAACAACACGGGCACATGGAGACTGTAGGTTATGACATGTATTACAAAATACTAGATGAAGCAGTAAGAGAATTAAAAGGAGAGATAACATTCAGTAAGAAAGACATAAGCATAGATATTAATGTAAATGCATATATTCCAGATAATTTTATAAAAGTTGAAATGCAAAAGATAGAAATATACAAGAAAATAGCGAGCATAAGAAGTTTGGAAGATATGCGTGAAATAGAGGAAGAAATAGAAGACCGATATGGTAATATACCAGATTCTGTGTACAATCTACTGCATATAGCGCTAATGAAATCGCATGCGAGCATTGTAGGAATAAGATCAATCATACAAAAAGGAACAAACATAATAATAGATTTTTATGAAGATGCAAGTTTTGATATGGAGAAATTGCTTGAAATAATAAAAAAACATAGTAGAAAACTAAGCTATACAAACATGAAAAAAGCATACTTGACATATGTAATAGAAAAAGGCAAGGTAGAAAAAGAGATAATTAAAGAATTGACAGGGATAATGGAAAATATAGAGTAACAATACAACAGGGACGGTTATATTATAACCGTCCCTGTTGTATTGTTTAATTACTTTTTTTGTTCTGCACAAAGGTTCGTATTAATTCAGTCATAAGTTTTTTATCATTTTTAGATAATTTTCCATTGGCTTCACTTAATATTTGGAAGGCTTCACAAAGATCAGGTTCTAACTCCTTTACAAGGGAAGTTTTTATGTTTGTTCTGCCTAATATATAGTCAACGGATGTATTAAAATAGTCAGCTAATTTTTGCAATATATCTTGAGGAGGAACGCGTTGTTCGGTTTCATAATAACCAATAGACCTATCTGTAACACCGAGTATATTAGATAAATCTTTTTGAGACATATTGTTTTCTTTGCGAAGTGTTTTAATTCGATCTCCAAACATAATAATTCCTCCGATGTGAAATAAGCTAGTAGTTAGTATTTTCTTTATTTATCGAATTATAACATCAACCTTGTATTAAATATACATTACAGAACAAAATGTTCTTGACAACGCCCTAAAAATCAAATATTATATAATATGAAGAACTAAAAGTTCAAAAAAAGGAGCGATTACAGTGTCGATTAGAGGTTTGTGGGGAATATACATAAGTGGTGAAACAAAGTTTATTGAAATAGAGAAAAAAGCTGAACCTGAATATACAGGAAAAATTATTATTGAGGCAATAAAATTAATGAAAAGAATTTATGAGGAAGAATATGTACAACACTTGGAGAAAATTTTTTGTCAGATCGAATATAGCCAACAAATAACTGATAATAGCGATATTTTTATCATAATAAATGAGTATATAAAAAGGGGAATTAAGAAGATTTCAGTGAGAGAACCCATTCATAATATATATGATGATACATATTATGAATGGGTGTATGTAATAAACTTAGATGATGAAACATTTGAGATATACAGAGGATTAAATAATAAAGAAGATTTACAGGGAAGATATTTTTTAGAAGAACCGAGAGATGCATATTATGCACCGAGTTTATTTAGAAGAATACACTTAAAAGAGATGAAAATATAAAAAATGATACTTTAATAACACTAATGAGTAAATAAATTTTTGTAACCAAAACTTAACTTTAAATTCAAGCAAAACGCTTGAATTTTTTTTATAATTGTATATACTAGTAATAAGGAATAAAATAGAAATGGAAATGGGGGATTGGGATGATAAGAAGAGGAAATGTAATATATATATTAGTTATAAGTTTTATGGTAATGATACTTAATGCTTGTGGAAGTACTGATTATATTATTAAAATTAATAATGAAGCTGTTACAAAACAAGAGTTTGATTTATATCTGATGAAAGGTAAAGAATATTTCGAGAAGCAGGGCGGAGAAGATATTTGGGAAACTAAGATAGATGGAGAAGATGCAGCAATACTACTAAAAAACAGTATAGTTGATACAGTTACACGAACTAAAATACAAGCCAATATAGCAAAGCAAAAAAATATAAAATTAGATGAAAAAGAGGAAAAACAGTTAAATGAGGCGGTTAAACAGTACATAGGGCAAACTGAAAAAGAGGGAAAATATCCAAAGGAAGTTGTAGAAAAGTTTGTTTATGATAATATAATAGCAGTAAAGTTGTATAATAGCGAAATTGAGAATATACAAATAACAGACCAAATGTTTAGTGAATATTTGAAGGCAACTGGAATTACAGACACCAGTAATATCTCAGAAGATGAATTAAAACAGATGAAAGAAGAGTATTCAGTTAGTAAAAAAAGCGAGTTGTTTAACAAAAAGTATGATGAATGGAAAAAGGATTATAAGATAGAGATAAATAATGTAGAATTAAATAAAATTGACATAATCGGTAAATAATATAATAATAACCTGCGCTAAAGTGCAGGTTATTACATGCTTTTTACGCTAACCAAAGATAGGGGTGGATTTATGGGTGTATATTTAGAACGGGTAAATGATGTTAGTGAATTGAAGAACCTGAACAAGACAGAACTTGTGGGTTTAGCAGAGGAATTAAGAAAGCATATAATCGAATGTGTTAGTAAAACTGGTGGGCATTTAGCTTCAAATCTTGGAGTTGTGGATCTTACAATTGCGCTTCATTATGTATTTAATTCGCCGGTAGATAAACTCATATGGGATGTTGGTCATCAGACATATACTCATAAGATTTTAACTGAGCGGAAAGATAAATTCGATACATTAAGGCAATATAATGGGTTGAGTGGATTTCCTAAAAAGGCTGAAAGCTGTCACGATATATTTGAGACGGGGCATACATCGACATCGATATCTGCTGCTTCAGGTATGGCGGAGGCTAGGGATATACTAGGGGAAAAACATGAGGTGATAGCCATTATAGGCGATGGCGCGCTTACAGGCGGACAAGCATATGAAGCGCTTAATAATATTGGCAGTAAAGATACAAATGTTATAGTAATACTAAATGATAATCAAATGTCGATATCACCAAACACCGGTGGAATATCTAATTATTTAAATAAAATAAGGACAAGTATATTAACATCAGATTTTAAGTTGAATGTTGAGAAATGGATAGAGAGCATTCCTAAGGTAGGAAAGTACATGAAAAAAACTGTGGAGCTCGCACAAGGCAGCTTGGAAAGTTTAATAATACCAGGAAAACTTTTTGAGGATATGGGGGTAACTTATTTAGGTCCTGTTGATGGTCATAATATACAAGAAATGATTGATATATTTGAAAAGGTAAAGAAACTAAAAGGTCCTAAGCTTATACATGTTAAGACTATAAAAGGAAAAGGGTACGGAATAGCAGAAGAAGCACCCTGTAAATTTCATGGTGTAGGTGCGTTTGATATAGATACAGGAAAAGCTACTGCGAGTTCAAGTGGTACCACTTATTCGCAAGTTTTTGGAAGCAAGCTACTAGAACTAGCAGAAAAAAATGATAAAATTGTGGCTATTACAGCTGCAATGCCAGAAGGTACAAAATTAGAGAAGTTTGCCGAAAAATATCCAAACAGATTTTTTGATGTGGGTATAGCAGAACAACATGCTGTTACTTTTGCAGCAGGTATTGCAACTGCTGGTCTAAAACCGTTTTTTGCGGTATATTCTACTTTCTTGCAAAGAGGATACGACCAAATGATTCATGATGTGTGCATGCAAAAGTTACCTGTGGTATTTTGTATTGATAGAGCAGGCATAGTTGGTGAAGATGGGGAAACTCATCAAGGTGTATTCGATTTGTCATATTTATCAACGATACCAAATATGACGATAATGGTACCTAAAGATAAAAATGAGTTTGAAGAAATGCTTGAGTTTGCTGCAGACTTTAATGGACCAATTGCGATAAGATATCCAAGGGGACAGGCAGGTATTTCATCAAACATCAGCCCTAAAATAGAATACGGCAAATGGGAAACAATGATTAAAGGAGAAAATATTGTAATAATAGCTACAGGTAAAATGGTAAGTAAAGCAGTAGATATAGCTGAAAAATTGAAGGAAAATAATGTACAAGCAGAGCTAGTAAATGCTAGATTTGTAAGCCCTATTGACCATGAAATGCTTTTAGAGTTAGGAAATAAGTTTAAGAAAGTTTATGTAATAGAGGATAACATAGAACATGGAGGATTAGGTACAAAAGTTATAGATTTTTATAATGAAAATAAATTACTAAAAGATATAGAGGTAACAAAACTAGCCTTTCCAGTAACATTTATTGAGCATGGAAAACCAGAGGAACTTTATAATAAATACGGTTTGGATGTAGAAACAATAGCAGGAAAGATAATCAATGACAGAACTGGGATTTTAAGTAATATTGTAAATGAGAAAAAATGAGGATGTGATGAATATTAAACGGATAGATGTACTACTAGTAGAAAGAGAGTTTGCAAAATCCAGAGCGCAGGCTCAGGTTTACATAAAGAATGGACAAGTTTATATAGATAATAAAAACATAGATAAGTCAAGTATACAAGTAGACGAATCAGCAGACATAAAGATACATGGAGAACTTCAAAAGTATGTAAGTCGTGGAGGTTATAAACTTGAAGATGCTTTAAACAAGTTCAAGATAGATTTAAAAGGAAAGGTTTGCATGGATGTTGGAGCATCTACAGGGGGATTTACAGATTGTATGTTGCAAAATGGTGCGAGTAAGGTGTACGCAATCGATGTAGGTCACAGTCAACTTGATTCTAAATTGATTGAAGATATAAGAGTGGTTAGTATGGAAAAAACTAATATAAAGGATGTAGAAAAGGAAAGCTTTGACCCAATAGATTTTATATGTATAGATGTTTCATTTACATCACTAACAAATATAATGGACCACATTAAAGACATGATAGGGCACTCAGGAGAAATGGTTGCATTAATTAAGCCACAGTTTGAAGTGGGTAGAGGAAATTTGAATAAAAAGGGTATTGTGAAGGATGAAAAAGTACGAAAAAAAACAGTTGACAAAATAATTAAATATATGGTAAAATCAAACATGTTTGTAAAAGATATAATAGAGTCACCAATAAAAGGAAACGACGGGAATATAGAGTACTTAATGTATATAAAAAAAGAGGGGGAGGATATTGGACGCTAGAATGGATAATTATCAGGGGTGGATTAGAGAGACTGATGCAGGCATGCTGAAAAGTGTTCTAGAAGAAATGTTGTTAATAAGCAAATTTGCAGTTTTAGGTTTTGATGAGGTTTTTCAACCTGATAGGTATATGGGCGCATGGATATTAGGAGAGAGTCATTTAGCAATACATGTATTTCCAAATGATAATAAGACATATGTAGAATTGACAAGTTGTATTAAAGAAAAATCTGATGAATTTAGAAAAATATTTGAATTGATGTTTGGAGCAATTTCTATAGATCAGGAAGAAGAAAGTAGAGAAACAGATGAGAAAACTTTAGGGAGTTATGATTCATGGATTAAAGTGACTGATCCAGATGTACTGAAAAATGATTTGGGATTAATACTTGAAGAAAGTAAATTTTCGACTTCAAAAGTTATTGGATATATGTTTCAACCAGAAGGATATACAGGTGTATGGATGTTAAAAGAAGGGCATTTAGCAATACACACATTTCCAGAGGGCGATAAAACATATGTCCAATTGACAAGTGAAAGTGAAGAACAGGTAATTGAATTTAGAGAAATGATGGAAGCAAATTTTGAACAGACTTATGAAGATCCACAATATGATATTAAGCATGTTATTGAAACAAATTATGCGTATCAAATATAATATTGTTAAACATATGAGGAAAAAAGTCAAATTTATTTAAATATAAATTTGACTTTTTTTTGTTTTTAGCCGATAATATATAATAATATAAACCAAAAATAGATAGTGTCAAAAGTTTTATGAAAATATATTGAATATAAAGGGATAGTGTAGTATGTAGTACTATGAATATTTTACACTACCAATAAATAAAGTGAGGTATAAATTATGGCAAAGTTTAATTTTAAACTACAGAACCTACTTAATATAAAAGAAAAACTAGAAAATCAGAAAAAAAATGAGCTTGCTCAGGTTATGGAAAGGCTAAATAAATATAAGAAGCAAAAAGAAAATGTAGAAACTGTACAGAAGGAAATTTATAATGATATGAAGGAAGAACTTGGTCGTAAAATATCAGCTGATATGATTAAAAAAAGTAATGATTATATCGCATATTTAAAAAAAGTTTTAGTTCAAGTGCAAAAAAACATAAATATTTATGAGAAAGAGGTCGATAAAAAGAGAGAAGAACTAATGAAAGTTCTTACTGAAAGAAAGATGTATGAAAAATTAAGAGAAAAAGAGTTAGAAAAGTTTGTTAAATCGGAGAATCAAAAAGAACAAAAAGCTCTAGATGAAGTGGCAGGATATAAGCATATGAAGAACAAAGAACAAAGTACAAATAACAAATAGCAGAGCCAAAGTATTTCTTTAATTTTGTACTTTGAACTTTGTTCTTTGTACTTTGACACCGGAGGTGATCAAAATGGCTGCAAATAAGAAAAAGGGTGGAGTAAACATAATAATGATTATAGTAGGGCTGCTAATATTTGGTGGAGGAGGTCTTGCTTTAACAATAGCATATAATCCAGGGAATATAAATGAGAATGTTTTTAAGAATATACCAGTGCTAAATAGTTTTTTGCCACCAGAAAAGGCAAAAGAAGAGGAGCAGACATTGGAAGAAAAGTATTATGATTATTCTAAACCAAGGCTGAAAGAAGCAGTGTTTACACTTGAAAAAGAGAAAACTTTGCTTAATGAACAAATAAAAAAGCTAACAGAGCAAAATGCTGAAAAAAATAAAGAAATAACAAGACTAAAAGAATACGAAAACACATATACAAGTTTAAAAAAAGAGAAAGAAACTTTTAGTAATATAGTAGCAAATCAAGATAAAAAAGCTTTTTCAGCATATTATGAAAAAGTAAGTCCTGAGGTTGCTAAACAAATATATACAGAAATAACAAAAGCACAAGTGGTAGATGAGCAAACTAAAAAGTATATATCAACGCTTGATACTATGAAGGTACCTTTGGTAGCAAGTATGATGGATGATATGATAAAAACTGATTTTGATCAGGTATTAAAGATACTTCAAAGTATGGATCAAGAAAGAACTGTAAAAATTCTAGAAAGTATGGACCCTAAAAACACAACAAAAATAACTAAAAAATTGACAGGGGGGATAAAATAATGCAAGCATTAGCATTGAAAACCGATTTGAATGTATTAAACTTAAAAGCTTCAACGAGTTTTAAAATTCAAAATAAGCGGGGAAATTTTGAAGAGATTTTAAGTAATAGCAGAGAAAGTTTAAAAACGAATAGGAATGTATCACCAAAACCAAAGAACATCAAAAGGGAACCAGAAAGAAAAGAAATTAAAGAAGATGATAAACCAATAGAAGATACAAAAAAAGATACAACAAAAACGGAAAATAAAGATAAGACAGAAAATAAGACGGAAAATAAGACTGAAGATACGAAAACGAGTGATTCTGAAGAAAAACTAAAGAAAATGGCTGAAAAACTTGGGATAACAGAGGAAAACCTGACAAACATATTGCAAAGTTTAAATATAAAGATAGATGAAATAAAAGATTTGGCACAGATAAAGAATATAGTAAAAGAAGTCTTCAAATTAGAAACAGACAATGACATTTTAAAAGACCCAAATGCATCTGATATACTGAAATCTATAAAAGATTTATTAGATATAAAAGACCTTAAAGAGCCTAAAGGTGACATAAGTGTAGAAGATATAAAAGCAGAAGATCAGGAGCTAACGAATGTTTCAGATGATAAACAGAGTAAAATTAATAAAAACAATAAATTAGAAGATGTAAACTCTGAAGATATAAATGACAATGATGTGAATAAGATAAGCGTTGAACAAACCCAAAAGAATGCGGGAGATGAAAAAAACAATAAAGAAAATGGTAAAGAAGAACTTCCAAAGATTCTAAGCAAAGATGGGAAAGAGAATAAAGAAAAGATAAATATGGAAATAAGAAATGAAAATAATAATAGTAATATTTTAGAAACTACTAAAAATACTATGATGAAATATGAAAAACTTGACGATATAAGTAATGGTGTGAAGCAAACTAAGACCGTTGACCCTCAGAATTTGATGAAACAAATACTTGAGAATGCAAAGATGACACTATCAGCAGAAAAGTCTGAGATAATAATAAAGCTAAAACCAGAGAATCTAGGAAAAATCACTATGTCTGTAGTTACAGAAGAGGGAATGCTGAAGGCAAAGTTTGTTGCAGAAACTCAAAAGGTCAAGGAAACAATAGAAGCAAATTTAGATGATCTTAAGCAAAGCTTAAAAGATAAAGGACTTAATCTTGATGCAGTAGAGGTTTCAGTAAGACAAGATAATTCAAATCAACAACAAAATTTATACAAAGAAGAACAAGCAAAAAGTAAAACATATAAAAAGAATTTAATAGACAAGTTGATGAATATAAATAGCGTTGATACAGAAAATTCTAGTTTGAAACCAAATCCATACATGGTTTCAGATAGTCAATTTGATTATATAGCATAGGAGATGATGTGATGTCTACAGCAACAGAAGGTATAGATTCAAAGTACTTATATAATGCAGGAAGTACAGAAAAAACTTCTAAAGGTTCAAATTTAGATAAAGATGCATTCTTAAATTTATTAGTAACGCAATTGCAATATCAGGATCCTTTAAATCCAACAGATGATAAGGAATTCATATCTCAAATGGCACAATTCTCATCACTTGAACAAATGCAAAATTTAAATACAAATACTTCAAAAATGCTAGGTTACTCACTTATGAATAAAGTTATACAAGCAGAAGTTCCAGATGAAAATACTGGTGAAACGAAAACGATTACAGGTGCAGTGGATGGAATTAAAATTGAAAATGGAGAATCTTACTTATCTGTAGAAGGTAGTGATGTCAAAATGAAGGATGTAACATTAGTTACTGATGTATCTAATGCTCAAATACTTCAGCAAATGGATACAATTAATCAAAGCATAAAAACTTTAAAAGATGAAGTTACTAAACTACAAACGCAAGGAAGTGCGACGGATACAGAAGGTGTATAATAGTTAATAGGTAGAAAATAGTTGTGCTTAAAGATTGTGCACTGGAAAAAAGGAGCGTGTTAATTTATGATGAGATCATTATACTCTGCAGTTTCAGGACTGAGAGTTCATCAAACAAAAATGGATGTAATAGGTAATAACATAGCGAATGTAAATACAACTGGATACAAGGCTAGTACTGTTAGTTTTCGTGATGTGTTTAATCAAACTTTACAAGGCGGTACAGGAGCTTCAGATAGTGGGCTTGGGGGAAGTAACCCTATGCAAATAGGCTTAGGAGTTGGCGTTTCATCGATAGATATTCAGATGACACCAGGAGCTTCTCAAAGAACGGATAATTCACTTGACTTACAAATTAGTAATGATGGATTCTTTATAGTAACAGACGGAGCAGGACAAAAATTTACGAGAGCAGGATCTTTTAGGCTTGACTCAGGCGGAAACCTTGTAAATGCAAGTGGATTTAAGGTTTGTGGATGGCCTGTAAATACAGATACAGGTGAAATAATAAAAGGTTCAGTTCAGCCACTTTCAATCATGGGACCAACTACATACTCAGTAGCACCAAACAAAACGACTAGCTTAGAATTTAGCGGAAATTTAAACATAGCTGATGGTGAGGCTCCTCCTACTGGAACTGGAATACCAATGACGATGAACTTTTATGACAGTCTAGGTAGTAAATATACTGCTCAGATGACTACTACATTTGATCCAACAGCTGGAGTAAATGGGTTATGGCAAATAACTAATTTTGATTATATAAAAGATTCAAAAGGTAATGATGTAGAGAGTGGAGGGGTTCCTGTCGCTGGATTGGTGCCTGCAACACCTATTGAACTTGAATTTGATACAGATGGAAATATAACAGGAACTAGTAGTTTCAACATTGATTTTAGCACTCTTCCATTTGATGGAGTAAACTCAGAAGTAGGAGATGCAACAGGATTGCTTGCATTAGATTTTAAAAACATGACTCAGTACAGTAGTACTACTTCTGTAATGTCTGATCATGATGGTAACGAAGCAGGAAATTTCTCAAGCTTTAGTGTTGGTGGAGATGGGATAGTAATAGCAAAATATAGTAATGGGGATACAAAGGTGCTTGGACAAATTGTACTTGCAAAATTTAAAAATCCAACCGGATTACTAAAAGCAGGTGACAACTTATTTGAAACATCTCCAAACTCAGGAGAGTTTGATGGGATAGGTGTTGACCCATCAACTACAGGTGGACTACAATCTGGGGTTCTTGAGATGTCAAATGTAGACTTGTCAAAAGAGTTCACAGAAATGATAACAACTCAAAGAGGTTTCCAAGCAAACTCAAAGGTTATAACAACCTCGGATGAAATGCTACAAGAATTAACGAATTTGAAAAGATAGATAAGTAAATATTAGTACAAAGAAAACCCAACAAAATTATTTGTTGGGTTTTGTTATGGAATCAAAATCTGTGAAGTCTTCATCACTACCACTTTCGTACATAAAAGGTTCTGAAAGCTTATGGTGGCGAGCGATATCTTCAAAAGATTGACCTGGAATATTTTGATTTGTATATTTTGATCCTGGACTAAAATGTTCTTGCTTTTTTGATTTTGAAAAACTAAATTTCATATTGGCTACACTCCTTTATACATTAAATTATGCACAAATTACAGATGTACCATCATGCATTATAGAAAGATATTTTCTTATTTTTATTATCTCACAGATAATGAAAAATATTTATCATAATTTCAAAAATCCTTGCAATAAGCGACTAAATTTGATAAAATATAGATAAAGTTAATGCACAAACGGGGGTTGAATTTATGAAAAAGAATATTGTGGCTGTTGTTATAGGGTTGTTCGTTATAAGTTTACTCATTTCTTTTGCAGAAGTTGATCCAAATTTAGAATTTAGTTGGGTTAGGGGTAAAAGTCTTGATAATTTCTTAAAGGAAACAACAGGGATAGCAGATGATGAAATTATGTTTTCATGGGATATATCGGAGATAAATACATATAAATTGATTTATAATATGGAAGATGGAGAACAAACAGAGATTACTATAGATAAAAGAAATCAAGACCTAGATTTCAAATATCAAGTGTTAGAGTGGCAAGGTGTAGCATGGAGTAATGATGTGACAAAAGCAAAATATATCGATGCTAATTTTGAAGAGTGGGATTTTAACAATCAAATATATACTATTCCACAAGTGCTTCCAGATCCTTATGTTAGTTATACTATTAATAAAACAGATGGAAAGACAGGGAAAATATTTATAATAAAAAATCAAACAATAAAGTTTTATTGGGATGCCTCAGAAAATAAAGCATATCTAGTAACAAATGGAATCAAGAGAGGTAATATACATACGTTTAAATTATTTGTTAACGCTGAAGTAGTAGAAAGAAAGAAAATAGATGTTCTTAAAACACTTAATATTGAGGTAACTCCTACACATTGGGTAGACGACGGAGGGCTAGTTGACAAAACTTCTATCGAAATGACAGACGATGAAACAGAACGCACAGGTATGCATCCTGGTATTAGAGTGAGCATAGGAAAACCAAAGATTTGGGATGATGCACCAACTGCAAAAAAATATGTGTTTATCTCTGCTACAGATCAAGAAAAGATAGACATGACTCTTAACATAAAAAGCAAACCAATACTTGGCGAAGAAACTAATCCACCTAATATACAGTATAATATGACATTAGCAGACATTGGTGAGTATGATTCTGGCAGCGAAAAATACATTTTAAATATTGTTAAAGACGACCTAACATTACTTAATCCTTCTTTTTTACAGTGGACTGATCTAGATTATAGCATGGTATATGAAACAGTAAGTATTGTATTAAAAAATTTAGATGACGCTACTTATGAATACAACACTGAGTATAAGCTATCACAAGATGTAACTTATGCATATACATATTTGAATTATAAAGTAGAGAGAAAGAATATAGATGACACTTATGTTGTAATAAATCCATATAAAACAAAAGGTATATATGAAGTATATTATGCCAATTCAGAAGTGACAGATCCAAAATCATCATCATTCAAGAAGTGGATAGCTCACACAAGTGATGGTGGAACGAATGCAATTTACATACCCGTAAATGTTACTAGGACTGAAATTGGAACACAGTATTATACGTTTAGAATAGATTATAAAATGTCAGAAGAATCACCTAGCGTTTCTTCACAACTTCTTTTATACGATGCTAATGCTGACACTAACTTTAATCCCACAGTGCCCGATTTAGCGCAGATAGAGGATCTAGTTGTTGTACCACCATTAAATGATGGGGACACAGAACCTGAAGAGGTATCTTTTAAACTAGCGTGGACAAATACTGACAAAATAGTTGATATGCTTGATGTAAATAATAAAATATGGTTTGAATTATATATAAATACGATGTTAAATGACTATACAGATGAGGGGAGCTCTAATCAAAGTCAATATTACCAGTTAGCTAAAGTAATATATATGCGTAAACTAGGGACAGATGTGCAAATAAGTTTAGATGATTTTAATTATACAAATGTAGATTTGGGAAAAGAAAACTTCGAAACAAAGATAACAATTAAGGACGATACAGGCTGGATCAAATTTATAGAGCCTGATTGGCAAGGTGAAGATGGAGATATAACAAAACCGATCACAGGCGAAAATGTTGGAGAATATGTTGAGGGTGATCAGCTACAATTTAAAAATAATTTTTTTAATAGTACGATAAATAAAGTTCCAGGTAATTACTTTATTACAATGAGAGCACTTTTTGATGCAGATACAGTAGATGATGAAAATATACTTAGTGTAAGCGACTATTCAGTTCCAATCAGTTTTTTCTTAGATATAAGGGAAGAATTATTAAATATCCCGACGAATTTAAGAAAGGAAAAAGTAACTGACAGTTATTTTGAGTTGAACTTTGATGCAGTTGATATACAAGATTATAAGAAATATATGCTTGATCCTATAGATATAACTGTTGAGGGGACTCAATATGAGGTATTAATATCTCAATCTATGCAAGACTTGAAATCGGTCATGAATAATACAATTCTCAAAAACAACAAAGATATTGAAACGGCTGTTATTCCTAAATTTAAGTATATAGGCGAAAATTATTTGCCAGCTCAAGGTGATTTAACTGGTATTGCTATGACAACACAAGATATAACTGATATTAGAGATAATCAAGTTTTAGCATTTAGAATTGATGAAAATGAATTAAAGGTGTCAAACTTGGAACCTAATGTTGTATATTATGTAGCATTAAGAACACGACTAAATATGTATAAAGGGTTGATAACTAATAAATTATATAGATTTTCAGGATTATCATATATAGAATCAATAACTATTCAAAAGGAGATACAACTACCTGATGAAAGTGAGAAAACACCTCCAACACCTGAAAATTTTAAGGTACTAGAACGTGGCTCAGATTACCTTAAGTCACAGTGGACTCAGCCTATCATTACTTCTAATGTAGATGAGACTATAGGTTTTGATATTATAAGATTAGAAAAGTATCCTATTAAAGATAAACACAAGGATTCAGGAACAAAGCTTGCGGATATGATAGATGACACTGATTATGATAATATTGTGTCATGGAAGGTTAGGGATGATGAGTTATATATATATGATGTAGTCTCTGACACATGGATACCTGACATAGATAATACTATACAAAATGCTGCCAATAGTTCTGATAAGGTATTTAATGATAATGATATTTCAGAAAATCAAATATATTATTATTATGTTAGAACTGTAAGAGTTATAAGTAGCGAAGATAAATCCAATTCCACATGGAATGAGATTTCTGTGACTACAGAACCTATGAATAGACCTATAAATCTTAGTTTGAATACAAAAGACTACACAATTGATGCATATAGCGAGGCAGTTATTGAGTTTGATGCACCAATAACAGACAGAGCGAGTATACCGAGTCAGTATGAGTTCGGTATAGCAGTAAAATCTCAAGATGATGATGCGTACATAGAAACAAAAGATGCAGGGGGTTATGGAGATGCCCAGTTAGCAGTACTAGATAATGCTAGTGAAGGATATAAAAAGTATGTCTACAAAATAAACAACCTCCTTTCTGGAAAAAAATACAGCATAAAGGTAAGAATTTATGACAAGACAGGAGGAGTACTAACTGATGGAAGATATCCTATGTCTGGGTATTGTGATATGATTGAGGTTAGAACACAATTTAACCAAGGCGATTATGATAATGAAAGTAAGTACATAGATTATGTGAATTACTATAATGTAAAAGCAGCAGATATACTAAAGAAAAGTTATTGGAATCTTAATAGCGGTGACGATCTTTCTATAAAATATAAAGAAGATATGTTAAATACTATGATAGAAATGCGCAATAGTAACATTTATGACCTAGAGGGTAAAGAGGTAGCAGATGAGTTTATATACTATATTCCTGAAAGTAGCATAGCAAAAATAAACAAAGAAAAGGTAAGTCTGAGGAAAACAAGAAATAATATTCAGGTTATAATACCACCAAATGTAATTGACAAGGTATATACAACAGAACTTGCAAACATAATTAAAGAGATTGATAATAGACAAAATGAAGATGTAGTAGATTATTACCTGAAACTAACGATAAAATATGTAAAGAATACAGGCAGCATAAATAGTAATAAAGCAATATCAGATGAGGTTACATTAAAGTTTGAAGTTGTATCTTTATCGCAGATTGATGAAGCGATAGAACAACTAATAAGTACAAAATATAATGATATTGTAACAGAGTATAAAGGAACCATAATAGAGGATATAAAAAATGAAATGGCTGATCAACTTAATGATGTAAAGTACTATGAACTTCTAGCTGAGAATCTAACAAGTCTTAATAAGGATTTGGCAGATGAACTAGAAAGTGTAATAAGTGACGCAGATACTAATACCAAAGTGATTGCAAGTGTATACAAGCCAATAATGGTCCAAATCACAAACCTCGCAGGAGGAACCAAAGGCTACAAGAAAGTCAGTTCTAAATGGGAAGAGGCTTTGCTTACAAAGTATATGTCACAAGCTTATATAAGCAGTACAGAACCAACAAGTTATATTTTTGCATCTGATGATAGTTTGA
Organism: Clostridiales bacterium GWD2_32_19; assembly: GCA_001795385.1. Taxonomy (GTDB): domain Bacteria; phylum Bacillota; class Clostridia; order Lachnospirales; family UBA12420; genus UBA12420. Next base: position 17,045 of record MGOU01000015.1, on the reverse strand, counting down.
TTTCTACTCAAATAGTATCAAGTAACCCGGGAGTAATATTAAATGTATATAATCGATTTAATCTTACAGGAGTTATAGAGATACAAAACATGAAGAACCCCGCGAACAATATAACAAGCGATGCATTAAAAACTATAATGATTAAAGTATTAAATGTAAGTGCAAAAGACGACTTTGAAAAAATAAAAAAGGAACAAGAATTAAATAATTCACTAGATTTAACAATACCTACACCTACAAAACAACAAACAGTGTATAATGTGCTAAAGTTATACGAGAAAATAACAGGAATCAAGACAAATAATATGTATATAAAAGATTATACGGTTTTAGATTATATTAAAAATGTAGATGATAAATACAAACAAAGTATAATAATAGCAAATGAGCTCGGAATAATTGATGTAAAGACATTTAAGCCTACTGAGGGTGCTACATATGAAGATTTGTTTATGTATTTGAATAATATAGGAAATTGATGAAGAATCCCTCGCATATGCGTGGGATTCTTGCATAAAAGACTTAAGTAAAGGATTTGAAAAGATTTGAAATATTACAATTTTAAATAATTTACACAGAGCCTGCGGGCTCATTTTTTTGAAATTTTTTTAAAATTAGAACTTTGTATTTTTGTTATTGCCGGAAATAGAAATAAAATATCAAAAAATGTAATAAAATGTCAAACTGTTGACACGAATTTATAGATAGGTTATAATATACCATAAAAACCATAGGAGGTTGTTTTTATGAGATTTATTTTTAAATTAGGTGTAAAAATGATGAATAGACTAAAAATATTATCGAAGTTTCTGTTTATCAGTTTTTTTATTTTCCTACTTTTAGGAATTGCACTATATCAATTTTTTTCTAATAACAGTGCTAGTGTCGACTTTAATCAAAAGGAGAGGTACGGTGTTGAATATTCTTTGCCTTCTAAGTCGTTGACTGTTGGAGTTGAAGAACATAGAGAATTGGTAAAACAATATCTTACAGGAGATGAAACAGAGAAAAAACAATTAGGAGTAAAAATATCAGAGGTTGAAGCTTCAGTAGAAAATTATTTTGGACAGATAAAGGAAATTGACAAAAAATACTCGTCTGTATTAGATAATGTAGCATCTAAGAAAGAAGTAAGTAAAGATATACAAAATAACCAACAATTATGGGCGTCACTAAAGGGTTCTTATGGCAGTTTTACTGTAGATGAGAGCAATAGTAAACATGATGAAATTGTAGCAGGACTTGCGGGTATGCACACTAATATATCAGATAATTCAAATCTTACATTAGACCCAGATCTTGATAGTTATTATTGTATGGATGTCACAATGTTTAGACAGATGTCCTTATCTGAGAATTTATATAAATTAAGAAGTTTAGGAAGAGATGTTGCTGAGAAAAAAAGCATTTCAACTAGCGAAAGAAAACAATTAATCATATTAGAGAATCAAATATCTACTTTATCTGGAACAATAAAGGGTGATATGGATACAGCATTCGCTTTTAATGATAGTAAAACAGAAAAAACACTTGCTCCTTTAAAAACACAAGTTTCAGAAACAATACAAAACCTTAATGATTTACTTAACCAAGTGGACTCTAAACTGATTGATGTGAATTCACCTCAAATTTCAGATAAGGAGTTCTACGATATTGTTACTGTATCAATAGATAAAAACGCAACTCTTTTTGACACTGTAGCTAAACAGTTAGACAAGTTATGTGAAATAAGAGTAGCGGGATATAGAGCACAAAGCACACAAGTTATCTTAGCAATTATTATAGCATTGCCTTTGATTGCCTATTTCTATATTGCATTCACACTTTCTATTATGGGATCTTTGGATGAACTTAAAAAAGCAATGTTAAAAGTTTCAAACGGGGATCTCGTGATAAAGGTAGATATTAATACGAATGATGAGTTTGGAGAAATAGCAGAAATCTTAAATAAAATGATAGAAGCATTTAAGGGAATCATTAATACGAACATCAATCTTGCAAATAATGTCGCTAGAAGCTCATCAGAGCTAATGTTCAGTATAGAGCAGACAGTAAAAGGCACGGAAGAAATTTCGGAATCAATTCAGAAGGTAGCGAGTAATAATGATGATAATCTAGAAGCTGTTAAAAAGAGTTCAAATTCAATAAGTGAAGTCATTAGTGATATCAAAAATATTCATCAAAATTTAAATGCATTATCAAATAGCTCTAAAAATACAGCTGAACAAGCAGTAAACGGAAACATTTTTTTAGAGGATGTTATCAAGACGATAGACTCAATACATAGTTCATTTGAAGAGCATTCTAATTTTATTAAAATTCTTCAAGATAGATTTTCAGCAATTGAAGAAACATTTTCGTCTATTAATGCTATTTCAGCACAAACAAATTTACTTTCATTAAATGCAGCAATCGAAGCTGCAAGAGCAGGAGAAAATGGAAAAGGTTTTGCGGTGGTAGCAGAAGAAGTAAGAAAGCTATCAGAGTTATCTGCAACATCCGTTACCAAAATTTCAGATGTACTTCTAAAAATACACGAAGGTGTTAGTAATTCTACAAGTTCAATGGAAAATAGCCTAGGAGAAATTACAAACGGAATGAATATAGTAAATAAGACAGAGCATGTGTTCAAGAATATCATAGAAGCTACACAAAAAACAGCAGAAGACATACAAAAGAACTATGATTTTTATGAGAAAATTTACTCACGATCAAATGAAATAACTTCTATGGTAGATAATATGGTAGGAATATCTGATTCATCGTCTAGAAACTCACAAAATATTTCAGCTACAACAGAAGAGCTAACTGCAACTATGCAAAACTTGTTGGAATTATCAAATGTTTTAAAACACACATCAGAAGAATTGAAAAAAGAAAGCTCGAAATTTAAGGTAGAATAATATTGATTATATAGAAAACATTCTAATAAATTAAACTTATAAAAAAGCATGAAAAAGTTGTGCATAAATAATATTGCGATTTTTATTTGCAATATTATTTATGCTTTATTATTGCTGAAAATAGGAATTAGTGGTAAAATAGCTTTAACAATCATTAGTAACTAATACGGAGGTTTATCATGAACAAAAGAGCGTTAAAGACATTGGAATATAATAAAATAATAGATAAATTGGTTGAATATGCTGTGTCACCTATGGCAAAGGAACAGCTTTCTATTCTTGCACCATATGATGAGATGGAAGTTGTAAAGACAAAGCAGAGGGAGACTACGGATGCGGTTTTTATGCTTGTCAAGAAGTCAAGCATTCCTTTGGGTGTGATGAAAGATATACGGCTGCATATAAAACGTATGGAGATGGGGTCTAGTCTAAATATTAGGGAACTATTAGAGGTCGCAGATACGCTTGATGTGTGTAGTAGATTGAGTAAGTATTATAATAGTGATAAGAGAAATGAAGAATATCCTAGCATTTCGAGTTTATTCGAAGATCTTGTGGAGTTTAAACAGGTGGTAAATGAGATTAATAGATGTATAAAATCGGAAGAAGAAATAGATGATAATGCCTCAACCGAACTTTCAAGTGTTCGTAAACAAATAAGCGCAGCCCAAAATAAAGTTAAAGAGAAATTGAGCTCTATCATTCAGTCTTCAAGTTATAAAACCATGCTTCAAGATGCTATTATTACAATGAGGGAAAATAGATACTGCGTGCCTATAAAACAAGAATTTAGGCATCAATTTAAGGGGATTGTACATGATCAATCATCGACAGGTGCGACTTTATTTATAGAGCCGCTTGTGGTGGTAGAGTTAAACAACAAAATAAGGGATTTAGAAATAAAAGAGAAAGAAGAAATAGACAAGATACTAAAGACACTGACTGATTTAGTTGCTGAGAATATAGACATTGTGAGGACAAATCTAGAATTACTGACGGAGATAGATGTTATATTCGCGCGTGCGAAACTGTCAAGAGATATGAAAGGGTCAGAACCGATTTATAACGATAGGTCATTTTTAAATCTAAAGATGGCTAGACATCCACTTATCAAAACAGAGGATGTTGTACCAGTAGATATATATTTGGGTAAGGATTTTGTGACGCTCATAATAACAGGACCTAATACAGGAGGAAAGACTGTAACACTAAAGACAGTAGGGCTTTTTGCCCTGATGGGTCAGTCTGGTCTACACATACCGGCTTTTGATAATTCTGAGCTATGTATGTTTGATGAAATATTCGCAGATATAGGTGATGAACAAAGCATTGAACAGTCACTTAGTACATTTTCTTCACATATGAAAAATATAGTCAGTATTCTTGAAAATGTTACAAGCAAATCTCTAGCACTATTTGACGAGCTTGGTGCTGGTACAGACCCAGTAGAGGGTGCTGCGCTTGCTATGGCTATACTAAAAAAACTACATGAAAGAAAGATACGAACAATAGCAACAACTCATTATAGTGAGCTGAAAGTGTATGCACTACGGGCAGAAGGAGTAGAAAACGCAAGCTGTGAGTTTGATGTCGCGACGCTAAGACCAACCTATAAGATATTAATAGGTGTCCCAGGAAAGAGTAATGCATTTCTAATATCAAAGAAACTTGGTCTAAAGGACGATGTAATAAACTCTGCACAGGAACTAATTTCACAAGAGAACATAAAGATGGAAGAAGTAATAACTAAACTCGAGATAGATAAAAAAGAAGCTGAGGCAGAGAAAAAGCTTGCTGAGGACTTGCGTAAAGAGATTGAGAAAATTAAAATAGAAATAGAATCGCAAAAAGATAAACTAGACAGCCAGAAGGAAAAAATAATACGAGAAGCAAAAGAAGAAGCACATAAAGTATATAGCAGAGCAAAAGTCGAAGCTGATGAGATGATGAAAGAACTAAATGAAGCAGCGAGAGAGGCTAAAAAAGTCTTAGATCAAAAGGATATACAAGAAATAAGACAGAAAATATCAAGTAACATAAAAAATATTCAAACTGAAATGACAAAAGATTTTCTGGATAATAAGAAAGTAAACCCAAATCCACCAACACACTTGAAGTTGGGAGAAACAGTGTTCGTATCTACATTTGATCAAAACGGAACAGTTGCAACACTGCCAGATAATAAGGGCGAATTATTTATACAAATAGGAATAATGAAGGTTAAGGTAAGTATTCAAAGTGTGTTTCTAGTAAAAGACAAGAATAGAGAAAACATTACGAAGAAATTTGAAAAAGGGAATGCAAGTACGATAAGAATGGAAAAGGTACAAAGCCTAATGCCGGAGATAAATTTAATAGGAAAGTATGTAGACGAAGCACTTTGTGAACTAGATAAATTTATAGATAATATGGGATTATCAAATGTAGAAAAAATAAGAGTCGTACACGGAAAAGGAACAGGAGCACTCAGACGAGGAGTACAAGATTATTTAAAGGATGATGCACGAGTAGAATCTTATAGACAAGGGGCATATGGTGAGGGAGATTTGGGAGTTACTATAGTTGAATTGAAATAGTATAAAGCTGCATGTCCTGTTTAGTTAAGAATACAACAATGTAGGGGACGGTTCCTTCTTTCTAGGAACCGTCCCCATGAGAAAAACAAATATAAAATAAGATATAAAAAATTTAAAAAGATAAAGCTTATAATACAAAAGTTTATTAATACCAAATTTAATCTCTCAGGGTCAATACCCCGCAGCTCTGCTGCGGGGAGGTTTAATAAAAGGGACGGTTCCTAGAAAGAAGGAACCGTCCCTAAAAGATATAAAAATCGTAAAAACTTCAAGCAAAACTGCTTGAAGTTTTTACGATTTTGGGATATAATGGACCAGTAGTATTATTTTGAATGGAGGTTAAAACATGTCATATAAGGCTTTATATAGAAAATATAGACCACAGAATTTTGATGAAGTAATAGGACAGGAGCATGTAACCGAGACTTTAAAGAATCAGATAAAATCTGAGCGTATTGGGCATGCTTATTTGTTTTGTGGGATAAGAGGGACAGGTAAAACATCTATTGCGAAGATATTTGCAAAGGCGGTTAATTGTCCAAATGGTATAGATGGTAATCCATGTCTTAACTGTGAAACTTGCGATGAAATAGGGACAGGCAGTAGTATGAATGCCATAGAAATAGATGCGGCTTCAAATAATGGGGTTGACAATGTACGAGAGATAAGAGAAGAAGTAAAGTATATGCCTACAAAAGGCAAGTATAAAGTTTATATAATAGATGAGGTACATATGCTATCTACAAGTGCCTTCAACGCCCTTTTAAAGACTCTAGAGGAGCCACCAAGCCATGTAATCTTCATATTAGCAACTACTGAAGTACAAAAGATACCAGCTACGATACTATCTAGATGTCAAAGATTTGATTTAAAAAGAATACCAATAAAACGCATTGCTAGCGCGCTTGCTGAAATAACTAAAAAAGAAGGCATTTGTGTAGAAGAAAAGGCATTAAATTATATTGCTTCTCTTTCTGATGGTTCTATGAGGGATGGCATAAGCTTGCTTGATCAGATTGTTGCGTTTGGCACTGACACAAAGGTAACACATAAAATGGTACTTGATATTATAGGAACGGTTGATAATAAGACATTTGTCGATATGGTTAAAAATATAAATGACAGAAATGTACAAGGGTGTATAGAACAAATAAACGAAATTTACCTAAACGGTAAAGATATGAAACAATTTGTTTCTCAAATGGTAGAATTCTTGAGAAATTTACTAATAGCATCATCAATACATGATTCGGAGGACATACTAGACATGTCTGTCGAAAGTGTTGAGGAGTTAAAACAGCTAACTCAAATTGTAAGTTGTGATAAGGTACTTGAATTTATAAATGAATTTGCAATGCTCGAAGCTAAGATTAAATATGATTCACAGTCTAAAATTACATTAGAGGTGGCTTTGATAAGGATGTGCCAGATTAAAGGTTTGAGCACAGCAAACTATCAAAATACTACCATGGTAATGGAAGAAGAAAAAAAAATAGTTTATAATAATAGTCAAAATAGTAAACAAGAGATGCAAAAACAACCAATAAAGAAAAATATAGAGCAAGCGATGCCAGATGATATAAAGAAGGGAATAAAATTATGGAAAGATATACGAGAAGCGTGTAATGGTCCATTAAAAGGCATGCTTATAGATACCGAGGCAAAGTACTATAATGATAAATCATATTGTATTGTATGCCCTGATAACATAATAAAAAACTATATAGATAAAAATATAAATGTAATAAAAGAAAAGATAGAAGACATACTAAATAAAGAATATAACATTAAGCTAATGACAAAAGAAGAGTATGAAAAAGAGACAAAAAGCACACCGAAAAAGATGGAAAATGAAGAAATTGATAAAGAAGATGACATGAAAAATGTAGAAGACTATTTTAGTAAATTTGGAGTTAAGGTAGAAAGAATGGAATAGTCAGTGAGGTTGGCGTACCAGAAGTTAAGCACAAATGGGGTGAAAATTATTTGGGTATTATAAATCTAGCTATTGCACCCATAGCAATAGTAGTTGTATATCTTTATATAAGGGACAAATATGAAAAAGAACCACTCAATCTTTTGTTTTTAGGGTTATTATTTGGAGGATTTATCGTAGCACCGATTATAGTTGTAGAAGAATATTTAAGTAGCTACGCTAGTCTTATTGGGAATAATCTATCATATTCGTTATATGTTGCATTTATTGTTGCGGCATTAACAGAAGAGTCTTTTAAATTTCTTATAGTGTATGCACTTATATTTGAAAATAGAAATTTTAATGAAAAGTTTGATGGAATAGTATATGCGGCATTTGTTTCTTTAGGTTTTGCGTTAGTAGAAAATATATTATATGTGGTAAATCCAGAGTTTGGAGGAGCATATACTGCAATGATGAGAAGTATATTTGCAGTGCCAGCCCATGCATTGTTTGGAGTAACTATGGGATACTATCTTGCATTAGCAAAGTTTGAGCCGGAAAGAAAAATGGAAATGTTACTTAAAGCTTTTTTTATACCGATATTCCTGCATGGATTGTACGATTTTATTCTCATATATCAAAATCCTCTTTTACTTTTAGGATTTGTACCATATGTACTTTTCATATGGGTAACAGGCTTTAGGAAGATGAAAGAGCACATTCAAGCATCACCGTTTAAAGACAAAGAGATAGAAAAAACGGAAAGTCAGGAGAAAATACAAAAGTAATGACAATAATATTGTAGAGCCGTGCATATGTGACGGCTCCAACAATTGTTGAATATATTATGAATATAAATACAGAAGAGAAAGGTGTTGATAGTAATGGTTAGTCCGGATATATACTTCCCAAATCTAGGTATAGAGATAGAAAAATTAAATAGAGTTGCAATTACTATATTTGATTTACCGATATACTGGTATGGGATTATTATAACAACAGGTATTATGATAGGAATATATTTAACTATGAGAGAAGCAAAAAAAACTGGACAAAATGTTGACATTTACTATGATTTTGCTATAATGGTAATATTGGTCGCTTTGATAGGAGCCAGAGCTTATTATGTGGCATTTGAATGGGAAAATTATAAAAATGATTTAGCGAAGATATTTGCAATAAGAGAAGGTGGTATAGCAATATATGGTGCAATAATAGCTTCAGTCATTACTGCAATACTGTATACAAGATGGAAGAAAATAAAATTTGGAATATTTGCGGATACTGTTATACCTAGTCTTATTATAGGACAAGCAATAGGTAGATGGGGCAATTTTTTTAACAAAGAAGCATTTGGTGGATTCACAAATAACCTGTTCGCAATGGCTATAAAAAAAGATGTTGCGAGTTATATACCAGATAGTTTAGTAGGCAAGGATGTTTTATACAAAGGTGCCTCTTACATACAAGTTCATCCTACATTTTTATATGAATCATTGTGGAATTTAGCAGTATTTTTGATATTGATTTTTTACCGCAAACATAAAAAATATGATGGAGAATTATTTGTATTATATTTAATAGGATATTCGCTAGGAAGGTTATGGATAGAGGGATTAAGAACAGATCAATTAATAATGTCAGGTCTCAATATGCCAGCATCTCAGCTATTATCAGCGATTTTACTAGTATGTGCAATAATGTATGAAATTTATAAATTATTATCTAAAAAACGATTGACAAATAATGTATGATGTTGTAAAATAATGGAATAGGAAAAATAAAAATTTACGAAGCAAAAGAACATTTTAAAAACCATTAGACTAGCTTTTAAAATTGTGGATTTTGAAATGATTTCAGGGGGGGATTAAATGAAAAAATTTGCACAACAAATTGACCAGTTAAGAATAAGATTAAATGAACTAATAAAAAATAATGCAGACTATAAAGAAATATATAAAGTAAGTGTGGAACTTGATGAACTCATAGCACAGTTCTACGATAGAGAAGCAAAAGCTGCATGTTAATTATATAAAAGCAATGAAGGGAAGAGTAAGTAATGGAAGCTTTTACAGAGAACTCCGTGTGTTGAGAAGGAGAAAGTGAAAACTACTGAATATGGTCCTTGAGCGAATGAAATTAAAGTGTAAATCATAATTGTTAATTATGATTTGAATTTGGGTGGTACCGCGGGTGAAAACTCGTCCCATGATTAAAATCCTGAGTTTAGGATTCTTCATGGGACGAGTTTTTTGAGTTAAATTGTATATGTCAAATAATGTGAAACTAGAAGTTTTAAAAAGAGATACAATATTACCAATCTTTTTAGTACTATAAATATTTTACACTACCACATAATCCAAGGGGGAATTAAAATGAATAAAAAAACTTACTACATAACAACACCAATATATTATCCAAGTGGTAAATTTCATATAGGTACAGCATATACAACTGTTGCTGGAGATGTAATGGCTAGATATAAAAGAATGAGGGGTTATGATGTTAGATATCTAACAGGGCTTGATGAGCATGGACAGAAAATAGAGAATGTTGCAAAAGATGCTGGACTTACACCTCAAAAGCATGTTGATAATATGGCAGATGAAACAAAAAAGTTATGGGCAATACTTGATATATCATATGATGATTTTATAAGGACTACAGAAAGAAGGCATGAAGAGGTTGTTGAAAAAATATTTGAAAAGTTTCTAGCACAAGGTGATATATACAAGGATAATTATGAAGGATTGTACTGTACACCTTGCGAATCATTTTTTACAGAAAAACAACTAGTTGATGGTAAATGTCCTGATTGTAATAGAGAAGTAAATAAAGTAAAAGAAGAATCATACTTTTTTAGAATGAGTAAATATGCAGATAGACTGATAAAATATTATGAAGAGAATCTAGATTTTATAGAACCTGAATCAAGAAAGAATGAAATGATAAATAATTTTATAAAACCAGGTCTTGAAGACTTATGTGTTTCAAGAACAACTTTTGATTGGGGTATAAAAGTACCGAGTGACCCTAAACATGTTATATATGTGTGGATAGATGCTCTTACAAATTATATTACAGCTCTTGGATATAAAGTAGACGGTAAATCAGACGCGCTATTTGATAAGTTTTGGCCAGCTGATTTGCACTTGGTAGGGAAAGACATTGTAAGGTTTCATGTAATATACTGGCCTATAATGTTAATGGCACTGGGCCTACCACTTCCTAAAAAAGTGTATGCACATGGTTTCTTTATGATGAAAGATGGTAAAATGAGTAAATCAAAAGGAAACACAATCTATCCTGATGTACTTGCAGAAAAGTATAGTGTAGATGCGGTTAGATATTACTTACTTCGCGAATTGCCTTTTGGGCAAGATGGAGTATTTACACCAGAGGACTTTATAAAAAGAGTAAATTACGATTTGGCAAATGATTTAGGAAATTTACTTAGCAGGACAGTGGCGATGATTGATAAATACTTTGACGGAAAAGTACCAGAATATAAAGGCGATGTAACAAAATATGATAATGAGATAAAGATTTTTAGTAAAGAAACAGTTGAAAAGGTAGAGGAGTCTATCGAAAAAATGCAATTTTCTATCGTACTTACTGACATATGGGCATTTGTTGCAAGAACGAATAAATATATAGATGAAACAGCACCATGGGTTTTAGCAAAAGATGAATCAAATACTGAGCAACTCGCATCAGTAATGTATCATCTAGCAGAAAGTCTGCGACATATAGGAATAATGTTAACACCATTTTTAACGAAGGCTTCACAAGAAATTTTCAAGCAATTAGGTATAGAAAAAAATCAAGAATGGGATAGTTTATATAATTTTGGTACAAATAAATTTGCAGGGAAAGTAAATAAAGCAGATGCATTATTTCCAAGACTTGATGCAGAAAAGGAATTAGAGACTATAAAAAATATGATGTGTGGTACAAAAAAAGTAGAAGAATTAAAAGAAGACTTGATAAAAATAGAAGATTTTGATAAAATAAACCTAAAGGTTGGTGAAATTTTATCTTGTGAGAAAGTAGAGGGTTCAGATAAACTATTAAAGTCTCAAATAAAGATAGCAGATGAGACACGACAAATAGTATCTGGTATAGCAAAGTTCTACACACCAGAAGAAATGATAGGCAAGAAAGTTATAGTCATAACGAACTTGCAACCAGTGAAAATTCGTGGAGTATTATCACAAGGCATGATACTAGCTGCAGGTGACGGAGTGAATGGGTTAGTTGTTGTCGAAGCAGACGGAGCAATCAGCGGAGATGAGGTAAGATAACAATTTCATTTTAGAGGTGACTTATGAAAGTAAAATCTATAAATTTTAAAAAGTTGGTGATACGGTTTATGCAAATATTGATTTGGACTTGCGTAATATTAATCATTGCATATTTGGGAGTGAATATTTATGTTAATAAAACTGCTGTGAAGTATATGGCAACTGTTGATGAGGTAAACTCTAAACAAGCTGTTATAGTACTTGGTGCGCGCGTTTTTAAAAGTGGAAGTTTGTCGGCAATGCTTCAAGATAGAGTAGATATAGCAGTAGAATTATATAAAAAAGGGAAAGTTAAGAAAATACTAATGAGTGGTGATCATGGACAGCGGAGTTATGATGAGGTAAATGCAATGAAGGAATATGCAATAAAGAAGGGTGTTCTTGCACGAGATATATTTTTGGATCATGCGGGGTTTAGTACATATGAGAGTATATATAGGGCGAAGTATATTTTTGGACTTAATGATATAATGATATCTACTCAAGAATATCATCTTAAGCGTGCCATATTTATTGCGAGGGTGTTTAAGCTAAACGTATCAGGGATATCAGCGGATAAAAGGCCATATATGAATATGGGGTATTATAAGTTTAGGGAGAGTCTTGCGGTGTGTAAGGATTTTGTTGGATCGATACTTAAGGTGAAACCTAAGTATTTGGGTGATAAGATAGATATAACTGGTGACGGGAAGGTCACTAAAGGGTGAAGTGGATGTTTTTAATTGAGGGGAATATTTTAGTGCGTTTATGTTAAAGATTAAAGAAGGAATCTCCCTGTGGCAAGCCGACGGGGTATCATGTTGTCATTGCGAGCGTTTTTTGCGAAGCAATCTCATCTTTCAGAAACGAGATTGCTTCGTCGAAAAAACCTCCTCGCAATGACAAGAACGCGGCAAGCCGACGGGGAATTAAATACAAAGAGATTAAAAGATTATAAGGGGGACATATATGATATTTGATACGCATGCGCATTATGATGATGGGAGATATAATGAGGATAGAGACCAGTTGCTTGGTAATCTGAAAGATTCGGGTGTGGAGCTTGTGGTAAATTGTGGGGTGGATATAAAGTCATCGACTAGGAGTATAAAATTGGCTGAGAAGTATAATTTTATATATGCATCGGTTGGTGTACATCCTCATGATGTAAAGAGTTTGAAAGATGAAGATATACAAGTATTGAAAGAACTTGCATATAATAAAAGAGTGGTTGCAATAGGTGAGATAGGACTTGATTATTATTATGAGCATTCGGAGAGAGAACTTCAAAAAGTGTGGTTTGATACGCAAATGAAGTTGGCAAGGGAACTGAACTTACCTGTTATAATTCACAGCAGGGATGCAAGTGAAGAAACTTTTGAAATAATTAAGCAAAATAATTATCAAGGTTTGAAGGGTGTAATACATGCGTATAGTCAAAGTTTAGAAATGGCGTATGAGTATATAAATATGGGATTTTATATTGGAATTGGTGGCGTTATTACATTTAAAAATGCAAAGAAATTAGTTGAGGTAGTAAGTAATATTTCTATTGATAATATAGTATTAGAAACCGACTGTCCTTATATGACCCCAGAGCCAAATCGTGGGAAGAGAAATGATTCAACTAATTTGAAATATGTGGTCAGTAAAATATCCAACATAAAAGGAATTTCAGAGGAAGAAGTAATAAAAATTACTACGGATAATGGGAAAAAACTTTTTTCGATTCACGATTAATACACACTTGGGAATTCGATGATACTGAGGTATCAATAAAAAGTACTGATTTGGAGGATGTATATGAAAAATATCTTAAAGAAGGAAATTAATTTCAATTTTATTATTATATTATTTATTGTATCAGCTACTTCGTTAATGGTGATGTTTTATGCTGATTTGTTGTCATATAAGCAAGTATATTTAATGGATGGCAACATCGAATCTTTTTATAAAACAAAAGCCAAAACTGTTGGAGAATTTTTGATTTCAATAAATGTTCCGGTAAGGGATGTTGACAAGATGAATCTAGATAAAACATCAGAGATACAAAAAGATATGAGCATAAAGATAGAAAGAGCGTTTCCTATAAAGCTTTGTTATAATAATGAAATAAGGAAGGTTTTTGCAACCCAGATACCTGTTTCGGCAGTACTCGCTACGAATAACATCGTATTAAGCAAAGAAGATTATATAAATGTGAAGACAGAAGAATCAGTAAAGCCTAATATGATAATCGAGGTTAAAGACTATAACACTGAGATTATAGAAAAGAAGATAGTAATACCATATACAGAAAAGATAATATATGCAAAAGACCTAGATAGTTCTGTAAAAACTGTAGTAAAAGAAGGTATAAATGGAGAAAAGATAGTCAAAAGTAAGGTTACTTATATGAATGGTGTAGAGGTAAAGAGAGAAAATATAGGAGAGAAAATAACTAAAAAACCACAAGAAAAGATCATAAAGAAGGGTACAGCGAATATATATAAAGCGGTAAGTGGGAAAGCATACAGCTACAAGAAAATGATAAGTATGACTGCTACAGCATATACATTATCAGAGCTAAAAGGTAGTACAGGTCGTACTTGCCTTGGGCTTAAAGTAAGAGAGGGTATAGTGGCTGTAGACCCTAAAGTTATACCACTGAGAACCAAACTCTATGTAGAAGGATATGGAGAAGCAATGGCAGGAGATACAGGCGGAGCCATAAAGGGAAATAAGATAGATTTATACATGGACACACTAGGGGAAGTAAATAATTATGGTAGAAGAAAAAATGTAAAAGTATATATTTTGAAATAATTAATGAAAAACTATTGCAAATAATGTAAAAATATGGTATAATTTCAAAATAGTTATTTTATAGTATGGAATTGTTTTAGATATTAATATAGTTTAGCTATTTGAAAATGATTAATTAACAAAGGGAGTGAAAAAATGGATTTTAAAAATTTGAAAAAAGTAGACCTCTTTTCTGAAAGAGATCTCGAGGGTTTGTTAAAAGTATCAGGTATAAAATTTAGTCGAGGCGGTAATAATTCTCTTATAATACATAACCCAGAAGAGGCAATATTAGCAAGACAAATATCTTTGGTTCTTGGAATGAATAATCTTCAAGTTGAGTGTAGTAATGTACCATATATAGTATTAGGAAGGGGAGCAGTTGGATTAGCAGAACCAACAGAACCAACAGAACCAACAGAACCAACAGAACCAACAGAACCAACAGAACCAACAGAACCAACAGAACCAACAGAACCAACAGAACCAACAGAACCAACAGAACCAACAGAACCAACAGAACCAACAAGTTGTGTTGAAGAATCTCCGTTTGAATTATAAAAAAATCAAGATACTATATTAAAGATATGGTATACTTAAGATAAGATATAAAACAAAAGGGGTGTGTTTGATGAGTAATGTAATTGGTGAAAATACCGATTCAGGAGATAAAGAACCATTTGAATGGACTGATGAGATTAAGTCAGAAGAATATGACAATCATGTATATAAATTGAAAGAGTTAATGACAGAAGAATCAGGCCATGATGTATATAATTTTGACGAAGTAGATATTGAACAACAAATATCGGGTTTCTCATTATAAAACACTTGACCTGTTGGCTGGTACATGATATAATTAGTTGAACCAACATAAAAGAGGTGTTTAATATGAGTGTACAGTATGATTTAGATAAAGAATTACATAAATATCCTAAAATTGCATTAAAGATTGGTCAAAATGACTGCCTTGTAAAAACATATGTAGATTTGGATGATAAAGAACATCATAGTAAAGTAAATCAAGCACTATGCATGAACGACACACAAACAAAAGTAGATCGATGGGTAATGCAATCTATAAACGAGCAAACAAATAATTTAAATTTAAAATAAAATTCAAAATAAAATTCAAAAAAACTCTTTTAAAGAGTTTTTTTGTGTTATAATGAAAATATATGTGGCTGATGGTTAGTAGATTTAGGAATATACTAATTGTTAACTTGAAAGGATGTGTAATTTTATGATGAAAAAACCAGAATTACTTGCTCCAGCAGGGAGTATGGAAGTTTTAGAGACAGCAATATTATATGGTGCAGATGCGGTTTATCTGGGCGGTCCAATGTATGGATTGAGAGCAAATGCAAAAAACTTTACGATGGATGAGATAGGAAAAGCTGTCGAGTTTGCTCATTCGAAAAATGTAAGAGTATATGTAACAGCAAATGTAATAGCTCACAATCAGGATTTAAGATACATTGATAAATATTTTTTGGATTTAGAGAAAATGGGGGTGGACGCTCTTATAATTGCTGATCCGGGAATACTTAGTATTGCTCGACAAACGGTGCCTAATATGGAAGTGCATCTAAGTACACAAGCAAACAGTACAAATTATAAAAGTATGGAGTTTTGGGTGAAGCAAGGGGTAAAGAGGGTAGTTGCAGCAAGAGAACTTTCTATAAAAGAAATAAAAGATATAAACACATATGTTCCAAATGTAAATATAGAAGCATTCGTACATGGAGCGATGTGTATTTCATACTCAGGAAGATGTTTGCTTAGCAACTATATGGCAGGACGCAATTCCAATCATGGTGATTGTGCACAGCCATGCAGATGGAAATATCACATTGTTGAAGAGAAAAGACCAGGTATATACATGCCAATTCATGAGGATGAGAAAGGCACTTACATATTTAACTCGAAAGACTTATGCATGCTTGAGCACATACCAGAGCTCATAGGTGCAGGTATAACTAGTTTTAAAATAGAGGGAAGAATGAAGAGTGTGTATTATGTAGCAACTGTAGTTAAGGCGTACAGAGATGCAATAGATGATTATTTTAAAGACCCTAAGGTATATGAAAAGAATAAAGAATATTATATAAGAGAAATATGCAAGTCAAGTTATAGAGACTATACAACAGGTTTTTATTTTGAAAAGCCGGGAGCAGATGAACAAATATATGACAAGGCAACATACATAAGAGAATATAACTTTTGTGGAGTAATACTCGATTATGACAAGGAAACAAAGATAGCAACAATCGAACAGAGAAATAAAATTTCTATAGGTGAGGAATTGGAGATATTCAAGAAAAAAGGTAAGTTCACAACTCAAATTATTGAATATATGACAGATAAAGATGGTAATGAACTACAAGAAGCGCCACACCCAAAACAGATATTAAAAGTTAAAATAAATACGCCAGTTGACAAATACGATATGATAAGAAAAAAATTGTAGTTAATTATTCTTATTTTAAAAATCACCTCATAAACTTCTATGAGGTGATTTTATGTTCTTTAAATGGCTACTAAAATTATTATGCTTTGTAAAATTCATTTCTACAAGCAA
>MGOU01000014.1 GCA_001795385.1 Clostridiales bacterium GWD2_32_19 | reverse complement strand
TCAGCCTCTGCCCTTACAGGTGGAGGCAAGTATCCTAAGCCTGGTGAGGTAAGTTTGTCGCACAATGGAGTTTTATTTTTGGACGAGCTACCTGAGTTTCAGAAGAATGTGCTTGAAGTTTTGCGACAACCACTTGAAGATTGTGAGATTACTATATCTAGGGTAAACGGTTCACTTACGTTTCCATCAAACTTTATGCTTATTACTGCTCTTAATCCTTGTCCTTGCGGACATTATCCGGACACAAACAGGTGTCATTGTTCTGAGGAAAGCATCAAACGTTATCTTGGACGGATATCTGGACCACTACTTGATCGTATCGACTTACATGTAGAAGCCGCTGCAGTAAAGTATGAAAATCTAAACGACTCACGCAAAGGGGATACCTCTGCTGTTATACGCGAACGAGTAATTGCAGCACTTAAGAGACAGCAAGCTAGATACAAGGATGAGGGGATACACTTTAACTCACAGCTGTCTGCTAGTCAGATTGAGAAATACTGCGTGATTGATGAGAATGGGAGGAAGCTACTAAAGGCAGCTTTTGATAAACTGAACCTAAGTGCTCGGTCGTATCATAGGATTTTGAAGATTTGTAGGACTATTGCTGATTTGGCAGGTTCGGAGGATATTAGGGTGAATCATATTACAGAGGCTATACAGTATAGGAGTTCGGATAGAAAGTATTGGGATTAATCTCGTTCTTTTCGGGACTGTGTTTTTACTCACTAAAATCATATTTAAATTTTGTTATCTCAGTTCCATCTATGTTTATATACCCACACTTGCCACCTAATACTACTTCTGCTAATCCTTCACTGAAATCACATGCTGCATCATACTTGAATTCTATTATTTTCTTACCTTCTTTATTTATATATCCCCATTCGCCATTTAGTTTTACTGCCGCCAATCCTTCACTAAAGTTACCTGCATCGTCATATACAAATTCTATTACTTTGATTCCATCTTTATTTACATATCCCAATTTGCCCCCCGAATATATTTTAAATATTTCTTCTTTATCGCTAGGTTTTTCTACAATGTTATTCTTAACATCGGTATATTCCTTTCCTTCTTTGTCTATGAATTCATATTTACCATTTAGCATTACTGTTGCATATTTTTCATTAAAGCCTCCTGCCTCTTCATATTTTAATTCTATTACTTCTTTTCCATCTTTATTTATGTATCCCCACCTACCGTTTAATTGCACTAGTCCTAATCCTTCACTAAACCCAAGTGCCTCGTCATACTTCAATTCAATGACTTCTTTTCCTTCCTTGTTTATGTA
The DNA here is from genome assembly GCA_001795385.1 of Clostridiales bacterium GWD2_32_19. Classification (GTDB taxonomy): domain Bacteria; phylum Bacillota; class Clostridia; order Lachnospirales; family UBA12420; genus UBA12420. Next base: position 10,361 of record MGOU01000014.1, on the reverse strand, counting down.
TCCCCATTTACCATCTAAGACTACAGGTACTAGCCCTTCCCTATAACGAAATAGGCATCTTTGTGAAATTTCTACATCATATTTTAATTCAGTTATTTCTTTCCCTTCTTCATTTATATATCCCCTCTTACTATTTAATTCTACTAGTGCCAGCCCTTCCCAAAATTCATCTATTTTGTCATATTTTATTTCCGTCACTACTTTTCCTTTCTTGTTTATATATCCCCATTTACCATTTAGTTTTACCATTGCCAACTCATTACTAAAAGGACCTGCATATTCATATTTTATTTCCATCACTTCTTTTCCTTCTTCGTTTATATATCCCCATTTGTCATTTAGTTTTACTTGTGCTAATCCCCCACTTATGTTATTTGCATCTTCATATTTTAACTCTGTAATTTCTTCTCCTTCCTTATTTATATATCCATATTTTCCATTCAGCTTTACTTTCGCTAATCCGTTATTAAATTTAAACCCTTGGAAAGATCGTTGCATCATTGATTTAGAAGTTGTCCTCATCGACTCAGACGTTGCCATCGCATCCAGTTTCACACTTCCTACTTTTGTACTACTTTGACCACATCCTACTAATATTAATCCTGCTATCATTACTAGACTTAATAATTTTACGTTTTTCACGCTATCTCCTCCAATTAATCTAATGTTGTGAATTTCAATATATTGCCTTATATTATAACATGTTTTTTATTAAATACAATACACTATAAAAGATAATTATATTTTTGCTTTTGTTGTACTTAGTTTTATTTTATAAAAATAAAAATCAAAGATACCCTTAACCCATATAAAACCAGACTTCCCTCTAACCGTGATATTGTATCACAACATGCTCATCATTGGAACCCCTGGGTCTGGAAAGACTATGATGGCTAAACGTGTGCCAACTATACTACCTGATCTTTCATTTGAGGAGAGTATAAAATAACTAAAATATATAGTATATCTGGACTACTTAGTAATAAAAACTCGCTGGTTACTACAAGACCATTCCGCTCACCACACCATAATATATCAGCCTCTGCCCTTACAGGTGGAGGCAAGTATCCTAAGCCTGGTGAGGTAAGTTCGTCGCACAATGGAGTTTTATTTTTGGACGAGCTACCTGAGTTTCAGAAAAACGTTCTTGAAGTTTTACGCCAACCACTCGAGGATAGGGAAATTACTATATCTAGAGTAAACGGTTCACTTACCTTCCCATCAAACTTTATGCTAATAACTGCCCTCAACCCTTGTCCATGCGGGCATTATCCTGACAGCAATAGGTGTCATTGTTCGGAGGAAAGTATAAAGAGATATCTTGGACGGATATCTGGACCACTACTTGATCGTATCGACTTACATGTAGAAGCAGCGGCAGTAAAATACGAAAATCTTAACGACTCTCGCAAAGGAGACACTTCTGCGGTTATTCGTGAACGAGTAATCTTGGCGCTTAAGCGGCAGCAGGCTAGGTACAAGAATGAGGGGATACACTTTAACTCGCAGTTGTCTGCTAGTCAGATTGAGAAGTATTGCGTGATTGATGAGAATGGGAAGAAATTACTCAAGGCAGCTTTTGATAAGCTGAACTTGAGTGCTCGGTCGTACCATAGGATACTTAAGATTTGTAGGACGATTGCAGATTTGGCGGGGTCAGAGGATATTAAGGTAAATCATATTACAGAGGCTATACAGTATAGGAGTTTGGATAGGAAATATTGGGATTGATAATATAACAAAAAAATATAATTATTACCATACTTTATTGAAATTAGTAATATCTAATGATATAATAAAATTATTAAATTAGTAAACAACATAAATTAAAAGAGAGGAATTGAACATCATGAAAAAACGTATCGTTGCTTTATCACCACTTTTTCCATTAATAATAAGCATTATATGGTATTTAATGGGAATACTTGATGGAGTACAGCCATGGGAAGATATAGCGCTTGGAATAATTTTGTATGGAGGTATTGTCTTAACAATATTAGTATATTCTGCTATATTTATCTATAAAACTATAAAAAGCAGATTAATAGAAAGTAAATCAAAAAATGCTTTGGAAACATATTTACCTAATAAACTATTTATTCTAGTTTCTTATATAATAACAATGTTAATCGTAGTATTTTTTATACTTACGACAGGCAATAGTAGTTTTATAACTGTAATATTTTCATTAGTAGGAATGTATATATTAATCTTTATTTTACAATTTATATATTGGACTGTTATTAAGCTAATAAATAAAAAGATTAATTTTTCTAAATCAATGGGATTAAATTTAATTATAAGTTTTATATGCGTAATTGTTATATTTTTTTATTGGTATTCTAATATGTCTTTACTGGAAAGAATATATACAAACTCTCTTTCACCAATTGATAATTATAAAAGAATGTATTTAGTAAAAAAATATGAGAATGAAAATTCAAAGAATGAGCTACATAGAATGTCTGAGTATGATGACAGGTATATAATTACAGAAAAAGACCAATATGAAACATTCAATTATAGTGGAGGAAGCGAAACAAAGAAAAAAGAAAAAGGAATATTATTTATAGACAAAAACACTAATAACCTAAAATTTGTAGATAAATTTGATATTGACAAACAAATATATAATTTCTTTCAAAATAACAATATTAACATTAAAAGAGTGGATATTAGTGGTATTTGGGGTTATAGTCTAGCATATTTTGATGAAGAAAATGCAAAGGATAATACAGTATATTTTAAAATTTCATCGGGTGATAGTATTAATATACAGTATGTTTCTATTGAGTTAAATGATACAGAAGAAGAAAATGCAAGCATAATACATGATAATATTGAAAACTTTGAATTTGTTTTAGATGGAAGGGATGCACAAGGACCTAGCAATTTATTGACCTATGGAAGGAATACTAGTTTAATAAAAAAAGATGGAAAATATTATTTTCTTATAAAAAAAGAAAATGGAGAATATTTTATAAATGAAGTACAAAAGTAATTAGGATAGAGAAATGGTTGACAACATTTCTCTATCCTAATTACTTTTGTAAACATTTCTTTTGTTTCATTATATTTGTCAAACCACTTTGTAATTTATTACTTTGACGGGTAGAGGAAAATATATCCGCTACTTGATCGTATTGACTTACATGTAGAAGCCGCAGCTGTAAAGTATGAGAATCTTAACGACTCTTGTATTTGTCAACTGAAAATTGGTCCAACATATATTTCAAAAATGGTCCATTATTTTTTGTTTTGTAACCACGAAATAGTTTCCTCATATCTATGACTGGTTTCTCTTGATATATCCATAATATGGGCCTTATGGGCCAGTCTATCAACCATTGCTCCTGTAAGCATAGCGTCTTTAAATATTTCTTCCCATCTATCAAATGTTAAATTTGTTATTATTATTGATCCTTTGTCATTTCTGTTAGAAAGTAAATTGAACAATATTTCACAACCCACTTTATCAAAAGACACATATCCAAGCTCATCTAAGATTACTAAGTCATATTTTTCAAATTTACGCTTATATGTACTAAGTTGATTTTGATTCATTGCTTCCTTAATCTCTATTATAAGATTAGGAACTGATATAAATAGAACTGTCATTCCTTCCATACAAGCTTTTATGCCAAGTCCTGTAGCATAGTGGGTTTTGCCACTGCCAGGACTCCCTATAAGTATTATATTTTCTTTGTTTTTTATAAAGTTTAGTGTTCTTAATTCTTCAAACTTCCCCTTGAATTCTGTTACATATTTATTAGTGTCGAAGTCCTCTAAATATTTTTTAAGTGGAAATTTTGCATATCTCATTCTGTTTGCTACTCCATTTTCTCTTCTTAGTCTCACTTCATGTTCTAAAAAATTTTCAAGAAATTCTTCATATCCCATTTTTGTATGGTTTGCTTCATCTATCAGCATTTGTGCATTAACCCTTATATAAGGAAGTTTTAATTCTGATGCTAATTCTGTTATATCCATTTTATTTTACTCCTTTCATACATATATTATTGTAACTATTAGTTTGTTTTCTAGTTATATCATTTAAAGATATATCCTTCTTTGCACTTTCAAAAATTATTATATTTGGAGTTTTATGATATTTAATTAATAACACCATTAATTCATCTATACTTTTTTCTATATTTTCTCTAATTACCTCTATGAATTCTTTTGGTTTTTTGCTATAATAATTATCAAAGATGGATTTGAGCTGTGGTAGGCTTTTTAAAGCTAGTGAGTTTCTTATAGCTCCTGGCTTTTTAGATAATGAATTTAAGTAATGTTTTATGTCTATACTTATTTCATTATCTCCATCTATTTTTTTATGCTCACAAACGTAATTATCATTAGAAAATATAATTAACTTGTCATAGTAAACTTTTGCTGTAACAACCTTTCCAACTAGATATTCTGGCACAGAGTAGAAGTTATTATCAACACGTACAAAGCTATATTTGTTAACCTTAAGACTTCTGATATCAGCAAGCTCTAGTTTAGGCTTGTAAGGCATTAAACAAGGTACTTCATCTCTGATTTTACTTTCATCATTCAATTCCATAAGTCTATTCTGTAGATAATCTGAAGCTTCCTCAAATGTTTTGAATTTATAATGAGTAGCGAAAACCTTATTTCTTATTATTTTCACACTACCTTCTACATGACCTTTCTCATTACCACCAAAGCAGTTTGTTACATTAATATCAAACCCATAATATATAGACATTTTTATTAAGTCTGAATTTAATTCTTTTTCATGCTTACCTATAAATCTAGTTACTACATTTTTCATGTTATCATATACAACTTCTTTATAAACACCTCCCATCATCTCAAAAAACTTAACATGTGAATCAATAAAAACATATTTCCTTTGGTTCTTGTATAAATAAGCCCATCTGAAATTTGATGCAGGTGATGATAAAACAGCTATATGATAGGTATCAAGTATACCATCTATAACAAGCTTTACTTCTCCAAAGTCATACTCCAACCTATCGCCATATTCATAGTCCTGACGTATAAAACATTCTTTATGGAAGTTTCTTTTTTCTTTTACTTTTACGTTTACTGTTGATTGGCTAATATCATGTCCTTTAGCTACTATAAGTTGATATACCTGATCAAGTGTCAGATTTTGTTTGTTAACTCCTAGCACCTTGCACTTTTCTTTTTCATCTTCTAGTATTGCGTTTAGATCATCATCCATTTCTTTTGTGTATTTTCTACATTTCCTATTAGATATATCATATTTAGGTTCTGAACATATCTTTTCTTGAACTTCTTTATTATCAATACCCTCATCATTAAGTAATTCTACCTGTTCTATATATTCATCCCAATATGTAGCTACAGTTTTACGATTAATCTTTAGTAGTTTAGCCACTTTCCTATTAGAATGACCTTCTCTTTTTAATTTTATGATTGTGTTTTTTTCCATTAATGTTATCACTCCCAACACCTCCAATATAGATTATACTACATTAGAGATTGTATTAAAATAGTGGACCATTTTTCAAATATAATTCTTGAAATTTTGGACCACTTTTAGTTTACCATATACAGAAAGCATAAAAAGATATCTTGGCAGAATAAGAGGGCCATTACTTGACCGCATTGACTTACATGTAGAAGCCGTGGAAGTAAAGTATGGGAATCTTAACGACTCTCGTAAGGGGGATACAACAAATGAATTTTAACAGTTTAGACACTATGAACTCATTTGTTTGGTAGTCAAATGTAGAAAGATCCACTTTATTTTACAGTCCTTTTTTTTACGCTATAATCATATTTTATTTCCGTTACTTCTTTTCCTTCTTTATTTATGTATCCAACTTTACCGTTCAGTACCACTTCCGCCAATCCTTCACTAAAGTCAAATGCCCTGTCGTATTTTATTTCTGTTATTTCTTTTCCTTCTTTATTAATATATCCAAATTTACCATTTATTTCGACTTGCGCGATTCCTTCTATAAAAGGACCATTATCTTGTGAGTATCCATTGTAATATTTTATTTCGGTTATTTCTTTTCCCTCTTTATTTATGTATCCGTAGTAATGATCTAAAAATACACTTGCCACTCCATCATTAAATTCATTTATCATATCATACTTTATTTCTGTTATTTCTTTTCCCTCTTTGTTTATTAATCCACATTTACCATTTAAAACAACTTTTGCTAATCCGTCACTAAACCTATAACCTGTATTATCTGCATATCCATTACCAAATATGTGTTCCGCTTCATCTATGGAATTATATTTCATTTCTGTTATTTCTTTTCCTTCTTTATTTATATACCCATATTTGCCGTTTAACTTTACTGCCGCTAATCCTTCACTAAAGCTATATGCCTTATCGTATTTCATTTCTATTATTTCTTTTCCATCTTTGTTTATATACCCCCAATTGCCATTATAATCTAATTTTACTGCTGCCAACCCTTCATTAAATTCATATATAGTATCATATTTTATTTCTATTATTTCTTTTCCTTCTTTATTAATGTATCCCCATTTACTATCTGGCCATGCATCTGGAAATTCTTTATTAATCCTTTCTATATTTACTTTTGCTAATCCTTCACTAAAGTCACTTGCCACTCTATATTTTAATGCTATTATTTCTTTTCCTTCTTTGTCTATATATCCCCATCCACCATTTAAAAATACTGCTGCTAATCCTTCACTAAAATCTTGTACATTTTTATATTTAATTTCAGTTATCTCTTTGCCTTCTTTGTTTATATATCCCCATTTACCATTTAAAGATACTGTTGCTAATCCTTCACTAAAATTTCTTGCATCATCGTATTTTATTTCTGTAATTCTTTTTTCTTCTTTGTTTATGAATCCATATTTGCCCTTTAATTTTACTACAGTCAATCCTTCACTTATTGCATAACCTATATCATTTGTTGATTGATCATCAACTTTACTTGCTTGTAAAGGCTGTTCGTATTTTAGTTTTGGTATTTCTATTTCATTTCCTTCTTTGTTTATCTGTATGTACTTACCATTTAATTCTACTCGTGCCAATCCTTTTATAAAACTATCTGCATATTTATATTTTATTTTTATTATTTCTTTTCCTTCTTTGTTTATATATCCATATTTACCATTTAATTTTACTACTGCTAATCCCTCACTAAATCTATAGCGCGTATCAATTGCGGAATTACTAAAAAACATGTCTGCCTTTTCATATAATGAATCGTATTTCATTTCCGTTATTTCTTTTCCTTCTTTGTTTATATACCCATATTTACCTTTTAAATTTACTGCTGCTAATCCTTCACTAAAGCTATGTGCATCATCGTATTTCATTTCTATTACTTCTATTCCCTCTTTATTTATATATCCATATTTATCATTAATTTTTATTACTGCTAATCCTTCGGAAAATTTAAAATCCTCGGGCCAAGGTTTAGGTTTCATTTCTTGTCCTATAGTCTGCGATGCTTTTGTGTTACCAAAATTACAGCCACTTAAAGTAATTGCGAGTATTAATATCACACCCAGTAGTTCTAGTAATGCAGTCCCTTTCTTTTTGTTATTTCTTATCACTTTTTCTTCTTGCATGGTTAATCCTCCCTTTGCTATTTTTTTAATACTACTCTATTTCCTCCTGAGGCAACTGGTATTCTATACATAAGCAACTAGGACTATATGTAGTTTCTTTAAAACATGTCATATATTCAAATTTAAAGATATATATACCGTACTATTTTTATCACTAATACTTCTCATCTAAAAAAAATGCTATCAAACTATTCCTATTCAATAAATATATCTTCCATTTTTATTAAATTCATGGCTCTTTTTATAAGTTTCCCAAGTCTTTAAGTCTCTTGATGTATAGATATCTCCTGAATCTGAATATGCTATATATGTTTCTTTTTCTTTTATTACTTTCACAAAGTTACTTTCAGGATCAATGGTTTGCTCTACCCATTTTTCTCCATTATTTGATACATATATATTTCCTTTTTTACAGGATGCAATGAACATATCATCTACTATATCTATAGTCGTCACCAATGCCTTGCTTATCTTTTTAACCTCTTCAAATGTATTTCCATCACTCGATTTTAGAATATAGGAATGGGTAAATCCTGATACATTGGTTGAACCCGAGTTTGTACCAACAATTATGATTATATTGCCTTTTACTCTTATGTCTAAAATAGATTCAAATGAATGATTCCCCTTCGTAATCACTTTTTCTGCAAATTCCCAATTTACTAAATCCGTTGACTTCATGATTAATCCCGATTCATTTCCCACAAAATAGTTACGTCCGTCCCATGCCGTATTTAGCATTCTTCTACAATACCATTCACTTTCGAGAACTTTTTTAAAGTGAATGCCATCCTCTGAAATCATAATTGCCCCTGAAGACTCGCCTGTATGCTTAGACCAGCCCCCAAGACATATGAAATATTGATGGTACCAGCAAATACTCGTTAATAAAAATTCAGTCTCTAATACTTTTCTCCAAGTAATCAAATCAATACTTACATATATCCTTCTTGCTGAAATTCCTACATATATATTTCCATTATAAGAAATGTCTCCAATATTTTCTGTCAAACTTGTTTTTAATAATTTCCAATCTAGTCCGTTTGTTGAAACACCTATCAATCCTTCTGCAAAATAAGATATATATCGGTTTCCATCATACAGGAAACATTTAAATGTTGAATTTCTTATATCATAATCTGTGAAATCATCAATATCATAAGTGTATTTTTTTTGAACTCCCAACATTCCTAAAAAAACTTTCTTCTCTTCCGTAGTATATATTCCTTTATTATCTTCTTTTAATCTATATAATAGTCTTTCTATCTCGTATTCTAGATAAGGATATTTTTCTTCATAATCATAAGGAAAAATAACTGCTTCTATTTTACTTTCACTCTGTTCTTTGTTATCTGATATTAGTTTTTCTGTAAACCAATATATCTCCATTGTATGCTTATCTAAAAACACAACTTTATCCTGACTCCCATCTTTATTAAAAATAGGCATTCTCAAATACTGACAGTTATTTGCACTTCTAATATTCTTAAGCATCTTAGCTTGTTTATATTCAAGTACTATCCCTTTTTTATCAACTTCTTCATAAAAAATTTGATTGTCACTCGCTTCCATCTTATTCCATATCTCTTTGACCAACCGTTTTGAATCTGCATTTAGCTTTGTTGATGGCTGCATACCTTTTAGGGATATACCATCCAATATCCTTACACAATATTCTTCTTCAACTTTTACTCTAATTTGATAACTATTATTTAGATAAAAAATTTTATCATTCCACTTGAAATAAATTCTATTTATTTCTATAAAATTTACTTTAAATAATAAATATTTACCTATTAATTTAATTTCTGAGTTTTTTAATAGTTTCAAAAATTTATTTTTTGCAATTTTCATAATACCCCCCAAATTAAAATTAACTTTATTATAATAAACAAACTCTGACGCTCTTGCCACAATGGTTCTAATGTATTATTCAGTATTTTCCTTGAATAAATTCGACTGTGTTTCACATAGAGAAATTGCAACATCAATTTCATTTTCCTTCAACTTACTGAATGCCAATTTTTTCAGAAAACGGAGTAGCTCGTATAAGTGATTTTTTTACTACATGATCTGAAATCCTTTCACTAAATGCTTAATGTTCGTAACGAATGGTATTTTATGCTGAATTTTATACTATTCACCCCCAAAAACATACACTTAGTTTAAGCTTTATGTACAATTATATTTTTTTGTAGTAAAATAGGAGGGATAATGTAAACAGCTGCGCTCTCTGTTTTAAAATAATTTTACAGCAATTAAAAAAACACCCTTGGGTTTCTATTTAAAAATTATAATATTATTCCTTCACTTGATTATTTCTTATTGCGAATAAAAATACTGGAGCAAGTAATCCATTTGTAAGAACGGTAAATATAGTCATAATCAATGCCTTATTACTTAACTTACTGTATATTTGATACAAGTATATAACTCCCACTATCACATTGGTTAAAGGTATTCCTAATAAATTTCACCTCCCTGTTTTGTATTTTTAACATCTTATTGCTATTATAACATATATATTCATATTTTCAATATTTTTCAACATTTTATACATTTTTATTAGAAAGGACTGATTATATGTTTTCGAAAGTTTTCAGCTGTGGTCTCCACGGCATAAATGGTTTCATCATAGATGTGGAGGTCGATATAGCTGACGGATTACCCAACTTCGATTTGGTTGGACTACCTGACTCTGCTATTAAGGAGTCAAAAGAACGAGTAAAAGCTGCAATCAAAAATTCCGATTATCTGTTTCCAATAAAGAA
>MGOU01000013.1 GCA_001795385.1 Clostridiales bacterium GWD2_32_19 | reverse complement strand
ATTTTGATCAAAAAGTCTAACTTCTTTGGCTTTTATTTGCTCGTTTATTAGTAATTCTTTTATAAAATTACCCCCTTTTAAAAATACAGTTCACAATGAACAATTAATAATAATGCAATAAAAAAGTGGACAAGCATAGTCCACCATATATATAAACATTAAAAAATTCTTGTTAAAATAATGTTTTAAATATATAACCTTATTAACACAGTAAAGGTTTTAAGGTGAGAAGAGGACTTCTACTTATAAGTGCATAGCACTCGTCAATATTAAATTGCTTTTACATATTACCATAATTACCTTAAACTGTCAATGGATAAAACTAAAAATTTACAAAAAACTTTCAGAGTTTATTTTTTATCTTTTATTTCAGCTAAGATATTCTTCAAAAACTCATCGATTGGTAAAACTCCTATATCACCTTCGCCACGTTTTCTTACAGAAACAGTAGCAGTAGTTTGCTCATTCTCTCCTACAACTAGCATGTATGGTGTCTTTTCAAGTTGTGCTTCACGGATTTTGAATCCTATTTTTTCTGCACGTGCATCAAACTCAGCTCTAACATTATTATTTATTAATTTTTCTACTATTGTTTTAGCATAATCATTGAATTTATCAGATATAGGTAGAACTTTTACTTGTACAGGTGAAAGCCAAGTAGGGAAGGCTCCTTCGAATTGTTCTGTTATTATGCCTATAAATCTTTCAAAAGAACCAAATACAGCTCTGTGTATCATAACAGGAGTTTTCTTTTCTCCACTTTTATCAGTATAGTTCATATTAAATCTACCTGGAAGCTGGAAGTCAAGTTGGATAGTAGCGAGCTGCCAAGTTCTACCGAGGGCATCTTTTGCCTGTACATCGATCTTAGGACCATAGAAAGCACCATCTTTGTCTTTTATGCCATATTCAGTGATACCGTTTAGTTTAAGCGCATTTCTTAAATCATCTTCAGCTTTATCCCAAACTTCTATTTCTCCTAAGTAGTCATCAGGACGAGTAGATAAGAAATAACTAATTTTCAAGTCGAAAGTTTTATAAAACATTTGTTGCATTTTAATAATAGAACTAATCTCTTCTAAAACTTGTTCTTCGGTACACATGATGTGAGCATCATCTTGAGTAATCTGTCTAACCCTAAATAAACCATTTAATTGACCAGATTTTTCATTTCTAAATATTCTACCAAGCTCGTTAAAACGTACAGGTAAGTCTTTATAAGAATGTTGTGTAGTGTTATATATAAGGATGTCAAACGGACAATCCATTGGTTTTAAGCATAAAGTTTCGCCTTCATCAGCATCAAAGTGATACATATCATCCTGATAATGATCCCAGTGCCCAGATGTTTCCCAAAGAATTTTTTTAGCAAGACCAGGAGTTTGTACTTCTGTATATCCATAACTTTTATGCATTTCTCTCCAAAAATTTTCAAGTTGTTGCCACAATATAAGTCCTCTAGGATGCCAAAAACAAGCACCGGGAGCTTCTGGGTGGAAAGTAAATAAATTAAGTTCCCTACCAATTTTTTTATGATCACGTCTTTTAGCTTCTTCAAGCATAACAATATATTCGTCAAGTAGAGATTTTTTAGGGAAAGAAGTAGCATATATTCTTGTTAGCATTTTATTTTTTTCGCTACCTCTCCAGTATGCACCAGCAACATTAAGTATTTTAATAGCTTTAATAATTTTTGTATTCATCACATGAGGACCTGCACATAAATCTACAAACTCACCTTGTTTGTAGAAAGAAATAACTACATCTTCTGGCAAATCGCTTATTAACTCTACCTTGTATGGTTCGTTTCTTTCCTCCATAAGTTTTATTGCGTCTGTACGTGAAAGCTCAAAGTATTCTATGTTTAACTCCTCTTTAACTATTTTTTGCATCTCAGCTTCAAGTTTCGCTATATCACCTTCAGTGAAAGAACCCTCTACATCAATATCATAATAGAACCCATTTGTTATCGCGGGACCTATTGCAAGTTTAACATTTGGATAAAGTCTTTTGATAGCTTGTGCTAATACATGGCTTGATGAATGCCAAAAAACATCTTTTCCTTCATCATCATCAAAAGTCAAGATTGTAAGTTTTGAGTCTTCTGTCAATTGCTTACGTAAATCAGAAAGTTCACCATTAACTAATGCACCTAAAGAAATTCTTGCTAATCCTTCAGATAACTTAGTTGCAACATCTAAAACTGATATCCCTTTTTCAAACTCACGTATAGAACCGTCTTTAAAAGTAATTTTAATCATTGTAATACCTCCTTTTATAATATGTTTAATCTCTTCGGGTCTAATTCCCCGTCCGCTTGCGGCGTATGTGTCATTGCGAGGAACGAAGCAATCTCTCTTTTAGCCTAAGAACGAGATTGCTTCGCGAAAAGATGCTCGCAATGACAGAGAGATACCCCGTCAGCTTGCTGAGGGGAGATTCATTGCTAAATACATCTTGATAAAGTAGAAAACAAAAAAAATCTCGTCTCATATAATACTTAAGTATTATACGGGACGAGATTTCTCGTGGTTCCACCCTTATTTAAATAGAAAGTTGAAAATTAAAAGTTGGTCTTAATTTTCTGTTTTCCATTTTCTTAACTTCCTTTAACGCAGGAGAACGACTATTCTTTCGATTGTAGTTTAGAGGTAGTTTTCAGTTAATCATGTTTGAGAATACTTACAGCCACGATATTCTCTCTCTTAAAAATGTTTTTAACTTACTCGCCTCATCATTACCTTTTACGATTTTTATATATTATATTCTTAATATACCCTGATTGTCAATAGAAATTTATAAATTCTTATAAATTTTCATATTCCTCAATTGCCATATAAAAGTAGTTTTTCAGCCATTCAGGCATATCAAGACTGTCTAATTCTTCATGGGTAATCCATTTATAAGAATCATGTTCATTACTTAAACTAAGTATACCTGAGGTGTATTTACAAAGGTATGTAATTATAGTCATATGTAAGTGAGGGCGTATAGCATCGTATACATAAAGTGGTTTAATGACTTTCACATTGAGCCCTGTTTCCTCTTTTACTTCGCGTAGGAGTCCATCAACATTTTTTTCGAAAAACTGAATAGAACCTCCAGGCAAATCCCATGGATTATGACTGTTTATCTTTGTTTTTTCCATTTCGCTAACTGATTTATGCAGAAGTAGATATTGATTATCTTTAACAACAACAGCTTTTATAGCCAAAGAAAAATTTCTTGTAATCATGAATAAACCTCCTTTAAATGTTGTTGTGTCAAAAGTATTATAGCTTTTTACTTTTCCCATCTCCCTTTGTTACAGGGCGATTCGGGGTGAGGGTAGCAGTTTTGTCCTTAACTTATAGTTTTTCTTTTATTAGGTTCATTATTTTTTTAAATTACTACCTCAATTCACATCCAACATCAGATATTAACTTCTTTATATGTTCTTCATCAAACACATAATTTTTATTACAAAAGTGGCAATTTAATTCAGCTTTTTTATCTTTTTCTAAAATGTCTTGTAAATCTTTTATTCCTATGCTTATAAATGCTTTTTCAACACGTTCTTTAGAACAATTGCATCTGAAATCTGTTTTTTGGGTTTCATATATAGTATACGGAATACTATCAAAGATAGTTTTCAAAATATCTTCTGGTGTATTACCTTCATCAAAAAGTGTTGTAATAGATTTCATTTTTGAAATATTGCGCTCAAGTGTAGAGAGAGTAATTTCTTCACATCCCGGCATAACCTGTATAATAAAACCGCCAGCATGTTTGATACTAGTATCTGTATCTACAAGAACACCCAATGCTACAGCAGAAGGAATTTGCTCAGAAGTAGTGAAATAATATGTAAAATCCTCTGCTATTTCGCTAGTAACAAGCTCTGTTTGACCTAAGTACGGGGTTTTAAGTCCTAAGTCTTTAATAACAGTGAGAGAGCCTTTTCCAATAGCACCTCCGACATCAAGTTTTCCCAGTGAATTTAATGGAAGAGAGACATCGGGATTGTATACATATCCTTTTACGTTACTTTTATTATCAGCAACAACGACGATACCACGTATAGGTCCGTCACCTTTTATTTGTATAGTTATCAAATCAGAATCATTCTTGAGCATAGCACTCATGAGTGAAGCGACAATAAGAGTTCGGCCAAGTGCAGCTGATGCAACTGGAGAAGTATCGTGTATTTCTCTTGCTTTTTGTACTGTATCTTTATTATATGAAATGAAAGCGCGAACTTGTTCGTCTTTTGCAGCTGCGCGTAATATATAATCGCTCATGAAAACAACTCCTTAGTTTTTTAAATGATTATACAGTAAATTTTTAATATTTTCAATCCCCCGAATTACTTTTTTTATATTCATTAAGTCTTTTCTTAACCATAGCCCCAATTTTACCAGTCTCACTAGCTGATAATCCTTTAAAACCATGTTCTTTGAGCTTGTCAAGAAGACCGAGTTCTTCGGCAACTTCATATTTAAGTCGTATATTAATTGGAAATATATCATTATCCATAGCAAACACCTCGGTTATATTTTGCCACAATAACTAATAAATATACACAACACACTAAATATTTACAAAATATGGTTGACAAAAAATGGGAATTAATGTATAATAAAAAAAGTTATGAAATCGGAAGTAAATAAAAGGGGGAGATATTATGTATTTAGCAAATCCAAATAGGTTCAAAAAAATTTGTGCAACTGCATTATTAGGATTAACAATATTTGCAGGTTTGCAGACGAGTGCTGTAAAACGAGTAGACCAGTGGCTTAACGGCGTTCCTTGCGGTACAAACGAGTCCGATATTAGAGGACATGAAGTAAAACTAAGTTATGAAGATGATGGTAATATAAATGATATAAATCAATATTTAAATCCTCCAAAGTTTTATAATGAATCTCAGACTTATGCTGTTATATATCATCAAAGCGGTGAAGTGAAAGAAATTTTAAATTTGAAATGTGTTGGGGATATTATACCCTCAAATGATGCTAAATTTGCTGATAAAATAACAATTTTTGAAGGTATAGACAAGGAAACTATATGTATAAAAGAAGATGATGTAAAAACAGATAGTGTTGAATATGTGGTGCAACCAGAATAACACAAAGTTTCAGTTATACTAAAACGGTTTTTATTGACTCTTTAAAAATATTTTGTAAAAATAGGTTGACAAAATTAGACAAAAATGGTAATATTGACAGCATGATTTGCTATATATGCAATATATTTTCAAAAATAAAAAATATGTTAGAAATATATAATTATACTAAAAATAATAGGAGGAGTAGGCATGCCAAAAATAGTGGATCACGAACAGAAGCGTAAGGAAATAATGCAGGCAGCAATTAAAGTATTTAACACAAAAGGTTATGAAAAAACAAGGATATCTGATATATCAGAAGAGGCAAATGTTTCTAGGACTACAGTATATCAATATTTCAAGGACAAGGAGCACCTTTTTAAATCAGCAGTAGATTTTGTCATAAATAGGGTGCATGGTAGAATAAAAGATATTATTAATGATAAGAGTGTTTCATTTTACGATAAGGTTACAGCAATAGTTACTGAACTTTTGAAAAGACATAAATACACTAGTATATTGTTGACTTTAGTTGAAACATGGATGCAAGATAATGATAATACGAAAGAACAATATAATGTTTTAGATATGTATTCTGTTAAAATAAAAGAAATATTCGAAAATTTGTTTGAAGAAGCAAAAAGAAACAAAGAAATTGAAGAAGTTTCAGAAAAAATCATGTCGGTTATATTGTATTCTATGGTAGAAGGATTACTTACATATTTTGCGAATAATAAGGAAGAAGATGTAGAAGCCTACATACAATCGGTAAGTTCATTACTTAATGGTTTAAAATCAAGATATGTAGCATAAGTTACATATCTTTTTTATTAAAGTTATTGAAAAAAATGGGAAAGTGTAGTAGAATAATATAAAATGATATCAAGTAACCAATACTAAAATATACTATCTCGGAGGTATGCTTATGAGCGAGAAGAATAAAATCAATGTTGTAATAGATGGAATATCAAATACTCTAGTAGGCGTAGAAAGTGTTGAGTATATGCAAAAGGTTGCTGCCTATATTGATAAAAAATATAGTGACATTCGTAGCATGGATTTTTCAAAAGGAATGAGCATCCAAAATATATCTATAATCGCGAGTGTAAATGTTACTGATGACTATTTTAAAGAGATTCTTAAAAACAGGGATTATGATTTGAAAATAAGTGAATTGATGAAAGAAAATATCATTTTAAAAGATAAGTTAGAAAAACTATCGAGTGAGTTACTTAGGAATAGAAAAAATAGAAAATAATTATGAATGGAGAATTATAATGATAAATGATTTTTTACCGATATCAAAAATTGACATGGATAATAGAGGTTGGGATGAGTGTGATTTCATTTTCATTACAGGTGATGCTTATATAGATCACCCTTCTTTTGGTACCGCTATAATATCAAGGGTGTTGGAAGCACATGGATATAAGGTAGGTATTATCGCACAACCGGATGTGAAGAATCTTGAAGATTTTAAAGAACTAGGTAGACCAAGACTAGCTTTTCTTATAAGTAGTGGCAACATAGATTCTATGGTAAATAATTATACAGCAGCAAAAAAGAAGAGAAAAGTTGATGTATACTCTCCGGGAGATAAGGTAGGATCTAGACCTGATAGAGCCGTAATTGTTTATTGTAATAAAGTGAGAGAAGCTTTTGGTGATGTACCTATAATTATAGGTGGACTTGAAGCAAGTTTACGAAGGTTCGGGCATTATGATTACTGGGATGATAAAGTGCGTAAGAGTATTATTGTAGATTCACAGGCTGACCTTCTCACATTTGGCATGGGAGAACATCAAATAGTAGAAATTGCGGATAATTTAGATGCAGGAATAGATATACACGATATTAATTATATTAAAGGGACTGTTTTTAAAGCAAAAAGTTTAGACGGACTATATGATTATACTATTTTACCTAATTTTAAAGAGATATTAAAAGATAAATTAAAGTATGCTGAAAGCTTTAATATTCAGCATAAAAATACAGATTCTATTTCAAGTAAGGTTCTAATTGAGCCATATCAAGATTTTTTTATAGTTCAAAATCAGCCTAGTGACCCACTCGGAACAAAGGAGCTAGATGATGTTTATTCATTGACTTATATGCGGACGTATCATCCAATATATGAGAAATTAGGAGGAATATCGGCAATAAAAGAGGTGAAGTTTAGTCTTTTAAGTAGTAGAGGATGTTTTGGAGGTTGCAATTTTTGTGCACTTAATTTTCATCAAGGTAGAATGGTAACATCTAGAAGTAGAAATGCTATTGTAGATGAGGCAAAAGAATTAATTAAAGATCCAGAGTTTAAAGGGTATATTCATGATGTTGGAGGCCCTACTGCGAATTTTAGGAACCTTGCTTGTGATAAACAAAAAAAATCTGGAGTCTGCATAAGTAAGCAGTGTTTATTTCCCGAACCATGTAAAAATATGAAAATAGATCATGAGGATTACTTAAAACTCCTTAGAAAATTAAGAGAACTAAAAGGAATAAAAAAGGTTTTTGTAAGATCAGGGATACGTTTTGATTATTTGATTAATGATAAAGACGATACATTTTTTAATGAACTTTGCGAACATCATATAAGTGGACAATTAAAGGTAGCACCTGAGCATGTGTCTAATAATGTTCTAGAAAAAATGGGTAAACCGAGAAATGAAGTATACGAAAAATTTGTAAAAAAATATAATGATATAAATAAAAAGTTAGGTAAGGGACAATTTTTAGTGCCATACTTTATTTCAAGTCATCCAGGTAGTACATTAAATGATGCGATAAAGCTTGCAGAATATGTGAGAGACAATATGGGTTATATTCCTGAACAAGTACAGGATTTTTACCCGACTCCAGGAACAATGTCTACATGTATGTATTATACAGAGATTGATCCTCAAACTATGAAGGAAATATATGTTCCAAAAACAATGCATGATAAGGCTATGCAACGAGCTTTACTGCAATATACACGGCCTTCAAATTATAATTTAGTACATGAAGCACTGACTAGAGCTTGTAGAACAGATTTAATTGGAAATGAAAAAAAATGTCTTATAAAGGAAGAAAATAAAGTGAAAAGAATTAGTTATAAATTACAAGACAAAAGAAAGGAAGAACGACATGGAGCTAATAAGAGAAATTGGAAATAGACAAGAACTAAAATATAAAAAAAGAACAGCTGTGATGACTATTTTACAGAATGAAAAAGATGAAATTGCTATGCTATATGTGGGGAAACTCAATTATCATAAACTTCCTGGTGGAAAGATAGAAAGTGATGAAAATGAGTTGGAAGCATTAAGACGAGAAATATTAGAAGAGGTGGGAGCAGATATTGATGTTATAAGTGATGTGGGATATACTATGGAATACAGAAATGAATTTAAACTAATGCAACTATCATATATCTATTTTTCAAAGACTAATGGAGAATTGAAAGAGCCAAAATATACATTAAGGGAGCAGAGATTAGAGTTTTCTTTAAATTGGGTGAGTTTAGATGATGCAATTAATAAATTAGAAGAGGAAATCAAAGAAGGTTATTTTGGTGATAGTGGTGATGAAAAAGTTGCTAGATATATAGTGGAAAGAGATTTGTCGATACTGAAAAGATATAAGGAAAAACGCAGATAGGGGTTTAGGAGGTGAATAACTTGCATGAAATAAGCATTCTAGATAATAAAACTATTAATAAAATAGCTGCTGGAGAAGTGGTTGAAAGACCGGCGTCTATAGTAAAAGAACTTGTAGAAAATTCTATTGATGCAAAGGCTACTGCGGTAACGGTTGAGATAAAAAATGGTGGAATATCTCTTCTTCGTGTGACCGATAACGGATTTGGAATATCAAAGAAGGATGTAAAAATTGCTTTTATTCGGCACGCAACGAGCAAAATTAAGGATGAGAGTGATTTAAGTAATATATTGTCTATGGGGTTTAGGGGAGAGGCTCTTGCAAGTATAGCAGCAATATCCCAGGTAGAGATAATAACAAAAGAGCATAATGAACTTACGGGTGTTAGAATGCAGATTGATGGGGGAATAGTTACAGAAGAAGGTGAAGTTGGTTGTCCAGAAGGAACTACAATGGTAGTGAAAAACATATTTTATAATACGCCAGTAAGAAGAAAATTTTTAAAAACAGAAATGACAGAAGCAGCTTATATAGAAGAAATTTTGAGTAAGATGGCACTTGGACATCCAGAAATATCATTTAAATTTATAAATAATAGTAATGTAGTTTTTTATACTTCAGGAAATAATGATTTGAATAATGTCATATTTAATATATATGGACGAGATATAACTAAAAAATTGCTAGAAATAAATGACTATGAGAATAATATAAGAGTAGAGGGGTTTGTTGGAAAACCTGAGGTGAATAGAGCAAATAGGATGTATGAAAACTTTTTTATAAATGGGAGATACATAAAAAGTACAGCAATAGAAAACTATGTAGAAGATGCATTTAAGCCTTACATGATGATAAAAAGATTCCCATTCTGCGTATTGAAAATAAATATGCTGCCCGATGAGGTTGATGTAAATGTTCATCCAACTAAGATAGAAGTCAGATTTAAAGAAGAAAAGAAGGTGTGCATTGCTGTATATCAAGCGATAAAGAGAGTATTAGAAAATGTATCATTTATAGTAGATGTTCCTCTAAATGAAGAAAAAGAACTAAAAGTAGAAATTAATAAAACTTGTATTAAAGATGCATTTGAAGTTGAAAATTACTTGATAAAGGAAAATAATAGGGACACTTTAGTAGAAAAACCAGTGAAAGTTAATGAAACCTATTATCAACCTGATTTTATAAAGCAAAATATAGTACATGAAAACGAGAATAAAAAGGAAATAATAGAAAGAAAAGAAATATTAAAAAACTATAAGATAGTTGGACAAATATTTAACACTTATTGGATTCTAGAGCATGAAAAAAATATGTACATAATAGACCAACATGCAGCACATGAAAAGGTGTTATACGAGAAATTTATGAATGAGTTTAAGTCAGAGAATATAATATCTCAACAATTATTGCAACCAATGGTAATAGAAGTTTCGATTAAAGAAAAAGAAATCATTTTAAAGAACATTGAATTATTGAAAAAGTTTGGTTTTGAAATAGAAGAGTTTGGTATAAATTCTTTTGCGATAAGGGAAGTACCTATTATATTAAATAAACCAAGCAATGCAAAGTTTTTTCTTGATATTATTGACCAGATGCTAGTAAGAGATGTGAATAGCGCATATCAAAATAAAGAACAAGAGATTGCAAGTATTGCTTGCAAAGCAGCAGTAAAGGCAAATGATAAAATGAGCTTTGAAGAGAGCAAGAAAATGATTGATGATCTTATAAAATTAGACAATCCATTTCATTGCCCGCACGGAAGACCTGTAATAATTGCAATGGATAGATATGAGATAGAAAAAAAGTTTAAACGGGTAATATAAGATAGTGTATTTTACACTACCTAATATAAGGGGAGGATTAAAGTATGAAATATCATTTTGATAATATTGATAGGATAGCAATAAAGGTAAGTATTTATGTTGTTTTATCATTTACGATAATATACATATTGAGTAGTATAGTAAATGTAATTCCTGATTTTTTGATGGTAATATTAAATACAATTTTATATGTATTAGGAATATTAAAACCACTTTGGATTGCTCTTATAATTGCGTATTTATTGTATCCGGTATCTGTTTGGATTAAAAAAATGTTGTTTAAAGAAATTATAAAAAGGCCTCACAAAAAAACACAAAAAGTAGAAAATATTAAGAAAAATGAAAAGTTTAAAACGCTTATAAGTGTTTTCGTGACTTATATATTAATTTTATCTATAATTACTGCTGTAATTATTATGGGATTTGTAATGATAAAAGGGAAACTAGAAACTACAAATCTAGATTCACTAATTAGCGGAACTAAGAATTATATGGATGAAACTAGAATATTTTTAGAATCAAATCTAAAAGCCAGACTTGATGCAAGTCATCTATTATCTAGTGATTTGAAAGATAAGGTGACAGAATTTGTACAGGGAATTGGAAATATAGGTCAGGTGATTTTTGATTTTATAATAAACTTATTTACTGGAATAATGGATAATTTACTAAGCTTCTTACTTGCATTAGTCATTGCATTTTATATAATGGTTGACCTAGAGTTCTTTGAGAAGATTTATAAAGAAGGACAGAGGCTCATATTGCCTAAAAAGCATTGTGATAGAATCAATAAATTTTTGAGTGAAGTAGATGGAGTAGTTTCAAAATTTATACGTGGACAGCTCCTCGATTGTTCTATAATAGCAGGTGTAAGTATAATAGCTTTAAGTCTAGTTGGACTTGATTATGCATTTTTTGTAGGACTTTTTGTAGGACTATCAAACATCATACCATACTTTGGACCTATTATAGGAGTTATACCAGCTGTTATTATAGGACTACTTAGTACAGAACCTATAACTGCATTATATGCACTTATAGTATTAGGAATAATACAACAATTAGATGGAAACATAATGGCACCAAGAATAGTAGGACAGAGTGTTGGACTACACCCAGTATTTATACTGCTAGCAGTAATTACTGGAGCGCAATTCGGACTTGTAGGGATGATACTCGCAGTACCAACTGCAGGAGTGTTAAGACTTGTGATACTAAAAATAGTTGCAGCGAAGAAGAGAAAGATAGAGAATAAAGCATAATAGTGTTTTGTTAAATATAATAAAATACAACATGGGAATGATAAATAAAAAATGTAAAAAGAGTGAACTTAATTTGAGTTCACTCTTTTTACATTTTTTTACATATACAAGAGATATAATTCAGATATAAGCTGAACTGTGTATTTAAGGAGTTGATGCTGCTGGAAGTAAATTTATATATAGATGTAATCTTTGCTGTAAATTTTGTTATGAATTTCATAATATTTTTTGCAACAAAAAAGTTATTAAGATTAAATACCACATGTATTCGAATGCTTGTAGCATCAATCATTGCATCGATAACTTATTGTGTAGCTATCGTATATTTTGAATTTAACACTTTTAATAAAATTATTCTAACTGGATTAATATTTATAGTCCCTATAATTGTGGGTTTTAGACCTAAAAGTATTGTGGAATCATTCAAGATAATAATATCGGTTTATATTGTTTCGACATTCGTTGGAGGAGTAACATTTGCAACAATGTATTACATAAATACTAATTCATATATACAAAATTTTATTTATGTCGCAACAAATAAAATTACGATAAGACTCCTTGTTTTTTCAGTAATATTTAGCTATTTGTTAATTAAAGCTTCGAGTGTGATTTTAAATCAGTATTTTGCAAAAAGTAAAATTTACATAGTTCAGATTTTAAAAAACAAAAATATTGTCACTCTCAAAGGGATTATAGATACTGGAAACAGTCTGTATGACCCCAAAAGTTTTAAGCCTGTTTTGGTATCTGAGTATGATAAATTAAAAGAGATTCTACATGAAGATTTTGCTGATAGGGAAGACACTTATAATATACCATATAAGAGTGTTGGAGAGGCTAACGGAAAGCTTATAGGAGTAATGTTTGATAAGGTAATAATTTTTAATAATAAATTAGGAGATTTGGTTTTAGAAAATCAAATAATTGCAATATACAAAGGAAAATTCACAAATAACGATGAGTACAACATGCTAATACATCCTAGGATTTTAGGGTGATGATAAGGGGGACAGCTAATACGAGAGATACGCGAATACTAGAAATTGGTTCCCCTCTCCCTACAACAAAGGGAGAGGGGAAAATAAAAAACATAACCAATAATTTGATAATGGTATGATAAAAGGAGGATATGTATGAATTTAAAACAATTTATGCTAAAGGTAAAATCTTTTTGGATTAATATTATAAGAAAGTTTAATTCTGATTTAAGCGAAGGGCTACATTATATAAATAATAATGAGGTGCTTCCAGAGCCTTTAAAACCGGAAGAGGAAAAAATATTGATAAATAAACTGAATACTGTGGATAGGAATAAAGTAAAACGTGAACTTATAGAGAGAAATTTGAGGCTTGTTGTGTACCTTGCAAAGAAGTTTGAAAATGTGGGAATAGGGCTAGAGGATCTAGTATCGATAGGAAACATAGGGCTCATTAAGGCGATAAATACGTTTGAGGCTAGTAAAAACATAAAGCTTGCGACATATGCATCTAAATGTATAGAAAATGAAATTCTTATGTTTGTAAGAAAAAATAATAAAACGAAGTTTGAGGTTTCAATCGATGAACCACTTAATGTAGATTGGGATGGAAATGAGCTTCTACTTGCTGATGTTATTGGTAGTGAGGAGTCAAATGTATCTAAAAAAATAGAGGAAGAAATCGACTCAAAGATTTTAAAAAAGTGTGTTGAAAGGCTTAATATAAGGGAAAAGAAAATAATTGAACTCCGCTATGGGATTTATAATGAAGGAGATGAATTAACACAAAAGGAGGTAGCTGATGAACTAGGAATATCTCAATCATACATATCAAGACTTGAGAAAAAGATAATAAAAAAGCTTAAGAAAGAAATGGCAAAGTTGTATTAAATATAAGTCACTCGGCAATAATTAAAACAAAGTACAAAGTTCAAAGAACAAAGTACAAATAACAAATAAAATTAACAAATAAGATGGTTTACTAAATAATTTTTTACTTTGTATTTTGAACTTTGAACTCTGTACTTTGTATTTCATGCCGGGTGGTGATAGGATGATAAGAAAGGTAGAAATTTGTGGCATTAACACCTCTGAATTAGAAGTATTAAAGAAAAATGAAAAATATGATTTATTAGTTAGAGCAAAAGAGGGTAATATTTTTGCAAGGGAAAAATATATAAAAGGAAATTTGAAATTGGTTCTAAGTGTTGTTAAAAGATTCAATAACAGGGGCGAAAATCTTGATGATTTATTTCAAGTTGGTTGTATCGGTCTTATAAAGGCTATTGATAACTTTGACTTATCCCAAGATGTTAAGTTCTCTACTTATGCAGTACCTATGATAATAGGGGAGATTAAGAGATATCTAAGGGATAATAGTTCGATAAGAGTAAGCAGGTCACTGAAGGATATTGCTTATAAAACATATAAGATAAAGGAGGAGTTTATAAATAAAAATATGGAAGAGCCGACCATAGAATATATAGCAAAGGAGATAGGTGTTGCAAAGGAAGAAGTCGTGTTTGCTTTAGAGTCTATACAAGATACAGTTTCGTTGTATGAACCTATATATAATGATGGTGGTGATGCCATATATGTCGTAGATCAAGTGAAAGACGAAAAAAATCTAGCCGAGAATTGGATAGACTCTCTTGCATTAAGGGAAAGTATTAAAAAATTAAAAGGAAGAGAGAAGAACATAATAACTCTAAGATTTTTCAAGGGTAAAACTCAGATGGAAGTCGCAGATGAAATAGGAATATCACAGGCTCAAGTATCAAGGCTTGAGAAAAATGCTTTGGATAAGATAAAAAGGAATATAAGTTGAATATATGTTAGCAGAAAAACAATTTATAAAGTGCAAGTGCGGTTTACTTGCATTTTTTTGCTTTACTGGAATAAACTTAATATAGTAAGTAGAAAAATCTTTTACTGATATGTGCTCGGAGGGATAAACATGGAAAGTTTTAAGAAAAAAATATATGGTGTTGTTGATATACCAAAAGAGACCTTTCTTAACATTCCTCTTGCTACCATTGTTGGAAATGAAGAGATTGTTATAGAAAATTATAAGGCGGTAATAGATTACAAGCCTGAATCAATAAGGATAAATACTAAAATAGGTCAGGTAAATATAAGTGGTAAAAACATGAATATTAAGTACATAAGAAAAGATGAAATATTCATTACGGGAGTCATAAAAAATATACAATATGGAAGTTAGAGGTGTACATATATGTTTGGAAATATGCCAAAGTTCTTTAGAGGGTATGTTAGAATAAGAATATTCGGGTTTCAAAAAGAAAAAATTATTAATAGATTTGCAAACAACTCTATCTTATTATGGAAGATAGTATTAAAAAGTAACTACATAGAAATGAACATTTCTCTTACGGATTTTTGGAGAATACAAAGCATTTTAAGAGGTACATATACTAAGGTCAAAGTGATAAAAAAATATGGGCTACCTTTTTTACTACATAAGTATAAAGGTAGGAAATTTTTTGTTATCGGAATATTTTTAACACTTATAGTATTGACCATTTTGTCAAGCATAGTGCTTGATATTAATGTGTACGGCACTGAAAGAATAGATGCTCGAAAAATTTTGGCAGTGGTAAAAACTGCAGGACTGAGTAAGGGTAAGCCTAAATTCATGATAAATTATGATAATGTAGCCAACTCGCTTTATAAAGAAGTCGAGGATATCGCATGGCTAAATATATATCAGAAAGGGACCAGTGTGAATATTGATGTTGTTGAGACAGTTGTCAAAACCTCAGGATCACTTGAGAATACTCCGTGCAATATAGTAGCAGACAAGAAAGCTGTGATATATGATATAGTAACATTAAGTGGTGTACCGAAGGTAAAGGCAAAGGATGTTGTAAACGAAGGCGATGTATTAGTTAGTGGAGAAATAGATGTAGAAAAAGATGGGGAAATACTAAAGAAATATGTACATGCAAATGCAAAGATAGAAGGGAAAGATTATTTATTTATAAAAGAAGAACAGGAACTTGAATTTTCTAAAAAGACATATACAGGAGAGGTGTATAGGGAATTGCAATTAAATTTGCATTTTGGAAAGTTCGATTTTATAAAAACAAGGCCAAAAGATAGTTTTTTTGATAAAAAGGAAAAATACATATCTCTAGACCCATTTATTAAAGAAAATAAATTTGGATTTATATTAACTGAATATGAGGAATATAAATTTGATAAAGTAACATATACGATAGATGAGGCTAAAAAAAGGTTGAAGAAAAGGATATATGAAAACATATCTGAGAAAATATCAGATGATACTAGAATAATTGATGTTAGATTTGATTATGGCTTTAAGGAAAAGAGAATAATAGCAAATGGAATTGCAATACTAATTAGAAAAATAGGTCAAAATAAAATGATTGAAAATACAGAAAACCCTGAAAACCCTGAAAACCCTGAAAACCCTGAAAACCCTGAAATACATGTTACACCATAATTATAATTTAATAAAATGAAAAATAAGGTATTTGTACTTGCAGATGTCTTGTTTTTTTGCTATAATAAAACAAATATATTATTAACTGTTATTTAGGGAGTGTGAATCGATTTGACTATTTTTTATGATAATAGAACGAGCTGTGAAATTGGTGATGATATAAAAAGTATTATAAAAAAAGTTATAGATGAAACGCTAAAGTTTGAGGATTATACTGAAAATGTGGAGATAAGCCTATCTTTTGTAACTAATGATGAAATAAAGATGCTAAATAAGCAATATAGAGAGATAGATAAGATTACTGATGTGCTGTCATTTCCTTTGGGTGATGAGAACCCAGAAACAAATGAAATCATGCTTGGAGACATTGTAATATCTCTTGATAGAGCAGAGGAACAAGCAAATGAGTACGGACATGAGTTCAAAAGAGAGATAGGTTTTCTTACTGTACACAGCATGTTACATCTTTTAGGTTATGACCACGAAAACAAAGAAGATGAAGAGGTAATGTTTGCAAAGCAAGAAGATATTTTAGGGAGAGTAGGTTTAAATAGATGAAAAATAAAAGTTTGTTTGATAGCTTTAACAATGCAATGCTTGGTGTTATAAGGGCCATAAGGACAGAAAGAAACCTAAGAATACATTTAATTTCATCTCTAATTGTACTTGTACTTGCCCTGTTTTTTAATTTTTCTACTACAGAGCTTTTGATACTTATATTTACTTTGGCATTAGTGATTTGCATGGAGCTTGTAAATACTTCTATTGAGTGTGTTGTGGATTTGGTTTGCGGTAAAAGTAGGCATCCGCTAGCTAAAAAGGCGAAAGATGTAGCGGCGGGGGCAGTATTCATAGCTACCTTATGTGCAGTATTAGTTGGATATGTATTATTTTATACAAAAATAGCTAAGAACTCTATAAATTTATTTGAAAAAATAAGACAGATGCCTTATTATATAACCTTAATCTCAATACTTATTGTTTTAGTATTAACTGTAGGTATAAAAGCATTTACAGGATACACAAGATTCTTGCGTGGTGGAATGCCGAGTGGACATAGTTCCATATCATTTGCAATTGCTACTGCAATATGCTTTGTAGATAAAGGGAGAAGTATCTTAGTTATAAGTTTAGTATATTTTCTAGCTTTTTTAGTTGCACAGAGTAGAGTGGAAGGAAAAATACACAGTATACTTCAAGTTATTGCTGGGGCATCACTAGGTACATTAGTTACAATACTTATATTTCAGTTATTTAGCTGAGAAAGGGTGGCAGTGTTTAATCTCTTTGGGTTTAATTCCCCGTCGGCTTGCCGCGTTCTTGTCATTGCGAGGAGGTTCTTTCGACGAAGCAATCTCGTTTTTGAACGATGAGATTGCTTCGCAAAAAACGCTCGCAATGACAACATGATACCCCGTCGGCTTGCCACGGGGAGATTCATTAATAAAATTGCTATCATTAAGGAATTAAATAATCTAACTGAGATTTATGGAGGGTAAAATGAAAAGAAAAATACAGAAAACGAGTCATAGCAAAGGAAAGGCTAAAGTTAATTATAAGAAACTAGTAATATTTTTGCTAGCTATTTTTGGAATAGGTTGGTTGGTAGTAAGTCAGTTTGATGCAAAACCTGCATTCGTAAATTTAGATAAAAAGTCAGGAATTGTAAACGAGGATACAAATAATAAAAGTGAGAATGATAATAAAGATATGAGCATAAACCCACTTTCGGGACTCCCTATAGATAAAAAGGAACTTGAAAAACGCGCGGTTGCAGTTATGATAAATAATCATAAAAAGGCAACACCACAAAGTGGTATTTCAAAAGCAGATATAATATATGAAGTACCTGTAGAGGGAGAGTTTGTGAGGCTTATGGCTGTTTTTCAAGACTTGAATGTGGACAAGATAGGTCCCATAAGAAGTGCAAGGCATTATTTCATGGACTATGCATTTGACAACAATGCGATTTATGTTCATTTTGGACATAGTGACCAAGCGACAGAGGCGATAGCAGATTTAGATGTACCAAGCCTTGATGGAATCAATCCTAAATATGAGTCTACGATGACTTGGAGAGATAAGGAAAGACAAAAATCCAGAGGGCTAGAACACAGTGCATATACAAATGGGGAAAAGATAAAAGCTGCGTGGAAGCTAGCAAAATATGAAGTGCAAAATGATGAAGATTATGAACCAATGTTTTCGTTTAGTGATAAAAAGTTAAATACAGATGATTGGGAATCGTGTATAAAGGTGACTATACCATACTCATATTATCAAAAATCAGTTTTTGAATATAATGAAAGTTCTAATACATATAAACGTTTCCAGTTTGACGCACCGCACATAGATGTAGTGACAGGTAAACAATTAGAGTTTACAAATGTAATAATACAATATGCAAATGTTAGCCCGATAAAAAATGACTCATATGGAAGAAAAAATATAGATACAGTATCTAGTGGAAAGGCTTTATATCTAACGAATGGAAAGATTACACCTATAAAATGGTCAAAATCAACCCATAAAGCTGAAGCAAGCTACACATATGAGGATGGTAAGGCACTTGTATTAAACAAAGGTAAAACATGGATTAGTATAGTGCCGATTGAGATGAAGATAGTTAAGGAATAAGGAAGTAAGTTAAATGTAAACAGAAATGTCTAAAAACAAAAGATTAAACTAAAATAGTACATTATAAGAGGGAGGCTTTATTGTGTCAAAGGAAAAATTAATAATTTTAGAAGGACCACAAGGAGTGGGTAAAACAGGACTTACAAATTGGTTGAGGGAAAAAATAGTTTATACTAATCTTTATAGACTTACAGGTAGTAAATATAAAACTGAGGAAGAGGCGAGAAAACGCTCAGAAATAATGTATAAGAATCTTGTAAATTACATAGCAATGATGGAAGATTGTGGTGTTAACTTATTATTTGATAGAATATTTATAACAGAATATGTTTATTGTAAGCTTGGATATAGAAGTTATGACTATAGTAAGATTTTTAAAAATCTAATTACTAAGATAGACTTGGCGGATTTTGATATATATGTTTTTAATTTAAAAATTAAGGATGTAAATATTTTTGGAGAAAGAATGGATAGAGATAAACCAAGCCATCATGCATTAAAATTTAACATAGAGAATAGTACAAAACAACAGGATATTTATAATGAAGTAATGAATGAAATAAAATCTTTAACCGAAAATATAAAAGTAATAGATATCTATACAGATGACTTCGATGTGGCAAAAGCTGAATTGACAAGAATACTTGGGATAGAAGGGGTATAAGATATGAATGATGAAATGAGAAGAAAACTTATTGAAGCTGCAAAAGAAGTAATGAAAAATTCATATTCTCCATATTCAAATTTCAAAGTAGGATCTGCACTTTTAACTGAAAGTGGTAAAATATATACAGGATGTAATGTGGAAAATGCATCATATGGTGCTACAAATTGTGCAGAAAGAACTGCAATATTTAAGGCTGTTTCAGAAGGAGAAAGAAAAATAAAAGCTATAGCAATTGTATCAAGTAGTAATGAGTACACATATCCATGTGGAATTTGCAGGCAAGTCATTGCAGAATTCATGTTAGATGGAGAAGTAATATTAGAAAATAAAGAGGGCAATATACTAATAGAAAATATTAATGATATATTACCAAATGCGTTTAGAGGAGAAATGTTATGAGTGAAGAAAGGTTGCAAAAATTTTTGGCTGATGCAGGAGTGGCATCTCGTAGGAAAGCTGAAGAGTTGATACTTGCAGGCAAGGTTATAGTGAATGGTAAGAAAATTACTGAGCTGGGGACTAAGGTAGACCCTGAACAAGTCGAGGTTACTTGTGAAGGAAAACCAGTAAAAAAGGCAACGGCAAATATATATATAATCATGAACAAACCAGCAAAATATGTAACAACAGCAAAAGATCAATTTGACAGACCGAGTGTACTTAGCTTGCTAAAGAAAGTAAAACAAAGGGTATATCCAGTAGGTAGGCTAGACTATGATACAACAGGGCTGCTTTTGATTACCAACGATGGAGATTTGACATACAAACTAACTCACCCAAGTAAGGAAATAGCAAAGACTTATCTAGCAAAAGTGAAGGACATACCCACTGAAGAAAAATTAGAGCAAATGAGAAAAGGCGTAAGTATAGATGGTAAAAAAACGCAACCTGCAAAGGTAAGCGTGAATAAAATGTTTGATAAAAATTGCGAACTAATGATAACAATACATGAAGGTAGAAATAGACAAGTAAGAAAAATGTGTGAGAAAATTGGACATGAGGTAATTAAACTTGAAAGAATATCTATAGGTAACTTGAA
Source organism: Clostridiales bacterium GWD2_32_19 (assembly GCA_001795385.1). Taxonomy (GTDB): domain Bacteria; phylum Bacillota; class Clostridia; order Lachnospirales; family UBA12420; genus UBA12420. Next base: position 31,822 of record MGOU01000013.1, on the reverse strand, counting down.
ACTAGGAGAGCTTCCAGTTGGAGAGTATAGGATGCTCACTCCGAGAGAACTAGAATATTTAAAACAAAAGTTAACTTAATAAATCCAAAGATTTCCATAAGCAAGAAAAAAAGTCTTGCTTTTTTTATTGTTTAAGGGTAAAATTAGAATACATAACATAGATAGTAATAACTACGATACTATGTAGATAGTGTCAAAAGTTTTAAGAAAAAATGAAAACCTCAAATTTGTCATTGCGAGAGGGAAGATAATACTGATAAAATATATTGAATATAAAGGGATAGTGTAGTATTTAGTACTATAAATATTTGACACTACCCTACTGTAGTAAGGAGGGTCTTTATGAAATTTACTAAAATGCAGGGTTTGGGTAATGATTTTATTATTATAAATAATATAAATGAAAAAATAGATAAACCGAGTCAGCTTGCTATAAAGCTGTGTGATAGGCATTTTGGGATAGGCGCAGATGGTTTGATTTTAATATGTGAATCAAATATAGCTGATTTTCGGATGAGAATATTTAATGCGGATGGGTCAGAAGCTGAAATGTGTGGTAATGGTATAAGATGCGTAGGGAAATATATTTTTGATAATAAAATGACTAATAAAAAAGAGGTTGATATAGAAACTCTAGGCGGTATAAAAAAGCTTGAACTTATTGTAGAAAATGATATAGTGTCAAATGTGAGAGTTGATATGGGTGAGCCAATACTTAAATCGGAAAGTATTCCTATTATTTTCAACAAAGACATGGTTGTTGATGAGGAATTTATTATAGATGGTAATACTTACAAAATAACAGCAGTATCTATGGGCAATCCACATGCTATAATTTTCGTGGAAAATGCCGATAAAATAGATGTAGAGAAAATAGGTAGAATGATAGAAAATCATAAACTATTTCCGAATAGAACAAATGTTGAATTTCTGGAAGTTAGTTCAGTTAATAAGATAAATGTTAGAGTTTGGGAAAGAGGAGTAGGGGAAACCTTAGCCTGTGGAACAGCTGCTTGTGCGAGCATCGTCGCGAGTGTGTTAAACAATAAGACAAATAGAGAAATAAAAGTAAAACTATTAGGAGGAACTCTAAATCTTGAGTGGATGGATAATAATCATGTATTTATGAGTGGACCTGCAGTAACTGTATTTGAGGGAGAAATATGAAAATATAAAAAGGAGTTGGAATTTATGAAAATTGATGGAAGCATAAACAGTATGGTAGATATGGCAACAAGCCAAGGTAATAGTATAAAAACAAGTAGTTTGAAAGGCAATGTTGATGAAGCTGTAAAGGCAAAAGATGATAAGGCGCTTCAAGAGGCGTGTAAACAATTTGAGAATTATTTTATTGAACAAATGATGAAGGAAATGAGAAATACATTAAGTAAAGATGAAGAAGATGCTTTGATTCCTAAAGGAAAAGGGGAGACCATGTTTACAGAAATGAGAGATTCACAGTACTCAAAAGAGGCTACTGAAAATGGTGGGATAGGGATAGCGAAGATGCTATACACTCAACTTAAGAAAAGTAATTCATAAAAAGGAAGATGCAAATGGACTTTATAACAATAATTTTAATGATACTCAAAATTCTATGGGTATTTATATTAGTTGTAATTGTGTTGATATTTGCTCTCATTTGTGTACCAGTAGCATTTGAGGTAGAGTTGGTACGAGAAATTAAAATAAATGGACATGCTGATATTGTATTGCTTTTTGGGTTGGTTAGATTTACTAGCAAAATAAAGGAATCCGAGATTGAGTCAGCATTTAAGGTTTTAGGTAAGGAAATTAAAATAAATAATCAGGCCAGTAAAGAAGAAGTGACTCAAGATAGTGGAAATGTTGAAAATGAAAAAGAAGAAAATAAACCTGAAAAGAAAAATTTGCTTAAAAAATATAATAGCATGAAAAGCTATAAGTATAAGAAAGAGCTAAGGCAAGAGGTTATTGAACTTATAAGAAGGATTATTTCTATCACTAAATTTAAAACGGCAAAAGGTACCTATGAAATCTTTATTAGTGATCCCTATAAATATGGTGTTACTTCAGCAGTAGCAGCTTTATTTCTACCGATATTGCCTAAGGATATAAAAGTATTGACAGCAATTGGTGAAAATGATTTAAAGTTTAATTTTTTAATTAAAAGTCATGTAATTCCAGCAGCGTGTTTGCTATATTCATTATTATTTCTAGTTTCAAAACCTGTGCTGGGCACAGTACTAAAACTAATTTTTAGAAAGGAAGGATCTTATGGAATCTAATGTATCAAAAAATTTGAAGGAAATGTTTAAAAATTTGGAGGATGTTTTGACAACAAAAACTGTAGTAGGGGAGCCTATAATAATAGATGGAATAATAATAGTTCCACTCATTGATATAAGTCTAGGAATAGCTGCTGGGGCTGTACAAGCTAAAGGTGATAAGGAGTCTGTTGGTGGAGGGATGGGAGCCAAAATTTCTCCTAACTCGTTATTAATTATAAAAGATGGAAAACCACAAATAATCAATATACAAAACCAAGAAAGTTGGGGGAAAATAATAGATATGGTTCCAGGAGTACTTGCACAACTCGGTCTTGATAAATTGTTGAAGAAAGATAAAAATAAAGAATAGACTTTCAACTCTAACCATCTACTAAAAGGAGAAAAATATGATTTCATATGTACGAGGAATATTGACTGAAAAAGAGATAAATTATGCGATTGTTGATGTTGGTGGAGTAGGGTATAGAGTTTATATCCCTGTACTTGATTATAGTAATTTGCCACAAATAAACGAAGAAGTCAAAATACATACATATCTGTATGTAAAAGAGGATATTATGAAACTTTATGGGTCACTAGAAAAAAAGACTATGAATATTTTTGAAATGCTTATATCTGTTTCAGGAATAGGTCCAAAGGTGGCTATTGGTATGCTTTCGGCTATGTATTTTGAAAATATCGTAAAAGCTATTATCGAAGAAGATGCAGATGCACTTAGTAAATGTCCAGGTATAGGCAAAAAAACAGCACAAAAGGTAATATTAGAGTTAAAGGATAAATTTAAGAATTATCAAGTTATACAACAAGTATGCAATTTAACAAATAATTTTTGCACATCAATAAATTGTGAGGCAATTGAGGCATTACAATGTTTAGGTTATAGTAAAAAAGTAGCGGATGATATAGTGACAAAAGTAACAAAGGATAAAGATAATACTAACTTAGCAGATATAGTAAAATCAGCACTGAAGGAACTAGCAAAATAATAAATGTATCAAATTACAAAACAAATACTAAAATTCATAAAGTCTGTATCTTTCAAATATAAATAAAGTATATATTTATATTTGGAGGATGGAAAATTGAAAAAGAAGATTATAATAATAATTATGATACTGAACATGTTGTTTTTGGATGTCGCTTTAGCTGCGCAAACGAAGGAGCCTATCGTTGCAGCTGATAGTTCTATTCTTATGGATTATAAAACAGGCAGAGTATTATGGGGTAAGAACATATACAAGCCTAGATCAATGGCGAGTACTACTAAAATTATGACTTGTATATTAGCCCTTGAAAACTCGAAGATTGATGATATTGTTGTAGTTAGTCAGAGAGCGGCACTTGCCCCAAAGGTTAAGATATATCTAAGAAAAGGTGAAAAACAGAGGTTGGAAGATTTGCTTTATGCACTTATGTTAGTATCTGCAAATGATGCTGCTGTTGCAATAGCGGAACATGTAAGTGGAAGTGTAGAAAATTTCTGCATGCAGATGACGGAGAAAGCAAAAGAAATAGGTGCAAAAGATACGGTATTTAAAACACCAAATGGATTAGATAAAGAAGACCATCACTCGACTGCCTACGATATGGCATTGATAACTAGATATGCACTTGGTAATAAAAAATTTAAAGATATAATTAGTACTAGAAATGTATATACACCTGTTAGTCGTGGAAAGTATAGAAGTTTTAGTTTGACAAATCATAACAAATTACTGACTGACTATCCAGGCGGAAACGGAGTGAAAACCGGGTTTACAAATGCTGCAGGACAATGTTTTGTCGGAAGCGCAGAAAATAATGGGATGCAACTTATCTCAGTTGTTCTTGCAAGCGGATGGGGCAATGCAGGCAAACAAGCCAAATGGACAGACACAAAAAAAGTTTTGAATTATGGATTTGATAATTTTAAATATGAAGTAATTTATAATAAGGATGATATTTTAGCAAAAAATGTGGAAGTAAAAAAGAGTAAAAAACAAAGTATAGAATTATATTTAAGAAATGATATAATATTGCCGATAAAAGATTCAGAGAAGGAAAAACTTAGAGTAGAAATATATTATCCTGAACAAATCGAAGCACCTATAGAAAAAGGTGTGGAGATAGGAGTTGCAAGGATTTATATAGATGAGGATTATATATGCGAAGGCGCTTTACTAGCCAACAAATATGTAGAAGAGAATACAATGTCTAGTAATTTTGATAAGATAATTAGTGAATATAGTTGGGTAGTAAACTAAGGTGCTTGGGGTCTATCCCCTATACTAAGGGAGGACCCAAAACACAATTAGTACTAAATCTTAGCTTTTGAGGTGCTTTAGTTTATACATTTATAATACTGATAAAAGTGAAAATCTTAGTGAGTAGGACATGCGTATGTATATATGATATATGGCATGTACTACTGCCTAAATGCAGTTGTAGAAGAAGTGGACAACCCCTGTAATGTACTAATTAGAGGAAGTTGTTAACGATATAATCATTTAAAGCAAGATAGATAATTAAGAGTAGAAAAAGATTGTGAATTGAAAGTCAGATAACAAAAATATATATAGAGAGGAGAACAATATTATGAATAAAAAACTTAGTTTATCAAAAACAGATGTGAAAATTGCTGGTGTATGTGGAGGGTTGGCGGAGTACTTTGGGATTGATGCTACCTTGGTGAGACTTGGTGTTATATTGTTTACTTTAGCGGGTGGCGCAGGTATTATCTTTTACTTAATAGCTTGGGCAATTATGCCAAAGGACAATGGTAACATATAATTAAAAAGAACACTTGTACCCGCATATAGTTATCGAGAAGATTAACCTTTTCAATGACTATATGCGGGTACATCAAATTAATTTTAGAGTTAGTAATAATAGAGAGGGGTAAACCAATGAAGATAAATCCGAGAGAAGTAGCGGTATGCATACTTACTGAAATTTTAAGTGAGGGTGGGTACAATAATGTAGTACTTAGGCGTAGTTTGGATGAATATGACGATTTATCTAGTCTTGATAAAGCCTTTATTACACAAATTGTAAATGGAACTATTAAAAATATGAGGTTTATAGATTATATAATAAGTAAATTTAGTAAAATAAAATTAAATAAAATGGAAAAGGACCCTCTGAACATATTGAGAAGTGGAGTATATCAGCTTTACTTTATGGATAGAGTACCAGAAAGTGCGGTTTGTAACGAGGCTGTTAATGTAAGTAAAAATTTAGCACCTAAATATGTACAGGGATTTATAAATGGTGTTCTACGAAATATAGTAAGAAGTAAAGGTAAAATTGAGTTTCCACAAAGTAACACAAATGAATACCTCGAGATAATGTACTCTTATCCTAAATGGATTATTGATATGTGGACTAACGAGTATGATTATGATACAGTTCTCAGTATATGCCAATTTTTAAATAGTGACCCAGAAGTAAATATATGTGTAAATACTACGAAAATAAGTGTTGATGATTTGGTAGATTTACTTGAAAGCAACCACATTACTGTGAAAAGAGGTAAATATGTAGAAAATAATTTAAGACTTACTGGTACAGCGAATATTACTGTCTTGGAGGAATATAAAAAGGGTTATTTTCATGTGCAAGATGAAAGTTCAATGATTGCTATAGAAGTGCTTTCCCCTAAAGAAGGTGAGCATATACTTGATATATGTGCAGCACCAGGAGGGAAAAGTTTTTTTGCTGCAATAAAGATGAAAAATCAAGGTGAAATAATTTCAGGAGATATATATGACCATAAACTTAATATGATAAAAGATGGAGCAGATAGACTTGGACTTAGTATAATAAAACCAATTATACAGGATGCGACTATAATAGACGAAGAAATGCAAGAAAAATTTGACAAGATTATAGTCGATGCTCCTTGTTCAGGGTTAGGGATAGTTAGAAAAAAACCAGACATAAAATTTAACAGGACACCTAAAGACATAGAAGAACTGATTAAATTACAAAGGGATATACTAAAAACTGCTTCAAACTACCTAAAATCAGGTGGAATATTAATCTATAGTACATGTACATTATCAAAATGTGAAAATATCGATAATGTTAATTGGTTTATAGAAAACTTTGATTTTGAAATGTGCGATATGACTGAGTTTTTGCCAAATAGCTTAAAATGTCATACAGCAAAGCAAGGATATATAGAGCTGTTGCCACATATCTATAATACAGACGGATTTTTTATTGCTAGACTTAAAAAGAAATAGTTAGATAAAGTAACTAAACACTTTGGAGGTTACATATGATTGGAAAGATTATGAGTAAATATAAAATTGAAAAGATAATATGTAAAAACACTTCTGGAGTTTTATATAGTGCCACAAATATAGAAACAGATAGAGAAGTTACACTTAAGATTATTAATGCTAATATCCTTACGGTTTATGAAGAAGATTTAATAAGATTTAGAAGAGAACAAGAAAAACTTAAAACCATAAAGCATGAGAATCTTCTAGATGTTATAGAATATGGCGAAGCTGATAATGTGCTTTTTATTGTGATGGAAAAAAGTAATGGGAAAACATTGAATATGATTAGTATTTCTTCAATTAATGATATAATAAAGATAATCAAACAAATATTATATGGAATTAAACATCTACATGATAACGGGGCTATACATAAATCTATAAATTCATCAAGTATTCTGAATTTAAAAGATGGAACCATAAAAATTTTTGATGCTGGAGTTTCACATTTAGTTGAACTTAAAAAAATTACAGAGAAAGAAGCAATAATAGGTACATTTTCATATATGTCTCCAGAAAGTACAGGCGTATTAAACCGAAACATAGATGAAAGAAGTGATTTATATTCTTTGGGAGTTGTGGCATATGAGCTATTAACAAAGGTACTATCGTTTAATGGCGAAAATATATCAAAGATATTACATCAACAAGTAGCAACAATACCAGTAAGACCAATGGGTATTAATAAAAACATTCCAATAGAAATAGATGAAATAATATCAAAACTTTTAGAGAAAGATCCAGATTTGAGGTATCAAAGTGCTAAGGGACTTCTTTATGATTTGGAAAGATATGAAAATGGAGAAAAAGAATTTGTAGTTGGAGAGAATGACCCAAAACTTAAGATTTCATATAAAACGAGGATGATTGGGCGTGAAGATGAATTTGATAAAATAAGAGCTCTGGCAAAATATGCACAAAATGGGCAAGGAAACATTTGTCTTATTGCAGGTGAAGCTGGCGTTGGGAAGAGTAGATTCGTTGAAGAAGTTAAGAATTATGTTCATGCAAATGAAGGACTATTTATATCTGGTAGGTGCGTAAATAAAGAAAACAAAGAACCATACTACCCATTTAAACTCGCAATTGACGAATATGTAAAAAAATTTGAAAAACTAAACGATGATGAACATCAGAAAGAAGTTATGAGGATAAAAGAAAATATAGGAGATCTTGGAGAAATTATAGTTAAAATTAATCCTGAGATAAAGAAAATAATTGGTGAGCAAAAACCTTTAATCGAACTTGATAAAGATAAAGAAAATAAAAGATTCATGATGGTGGCAGCAGACTTTTTTTCTAAGTTAGTAGGAGAGAATAGGTTGTGTTTAATATATTTAGACGATCTCCAATGGGCAGATGATGCAACACTTAACTTACTTAGAGAAATACTGTATAAAATAAAATATAGTAATTTATTAATATTAGGTACATATAGGGATAATGAAATAAAAGAAGGACATTTACTTGAAAAGATAAAAAGCGAAGCTGTGGATAACAAATACTCATTAATAACGATTGAACTAAAGAAGTTAAATGTAGATAAGATAAGAAAGCTAATTTCAAATACCCTCGGAGAAAGAGAAGAAAACTTAAAAGAACTAGCAATATATATATATGATAAATCAGATGGAAACCCTTATTTTGCAATAAATATTTTGCATGATTTGGTAAGTGAGAAAGCCATAGTATTTGAAAAAGGTTCATGGATAAAAAACTGGGGAATGATAAAAAGTTTAAATGTGTCAGATACACTCGTTGATATGGTTTTGAAGAGGATTGAAAAAATAACTAATGAGCAAAAAAAGTTAATGTGTATTGCATCTGTAATTGGTCGAGAATTTAATAAAAGTACGATCTATGAACTTGTAAAAGATTTAAAACAAGAAGAGATAATTAAAATTTTAGATCAGTTAATAGAAATAGGACTTGTCGAAGAAAATAAAAGTAACGGTAATTTATTGTTTGTACATGATAGAGTGAGGGATGCTTTTTTTATCTTAATTGATGAAGATGAAAAGAAGGAAACGCATAATAAAATTGCGAAGATATTAGAAAGATATGATACGGAAAGTTTTATATTTGACTTACTTCATCATTATGTTGAAGCTCAAAATGATGACAATGTATTAAAATATATATTTTTAGCAGCAAAAAAAGCAAAAGAATCTTATTCTAATGAAGATGCAATAAAGTATTATGAAATAGGTTTGAAATTATTATATAAAAAGAATTTGGGTGAAAGTAAAGAATGGTTAGATTCAAGCGAAAACCTTTCAGAAATATACTTGACTATAGGTAAAATTGATGAGACAATAACTATTTGCGGAAATATATTGGAATTTAAAGAAACAAAGTTAGAGAAAGCAATGATTTATAGAAAATTAGGTATTGCATATTTGAAAAAAGGTGATTTTAATCTTTGCGAAGAAAATCTTAATAACGCTTTGAAGTTATTAGGTGAAGAAATTCCGTTAAATAAATTAGATTTGACAATTAAAACATTAAAAGAATTGATTTTAAGGATAATTTTAGGGTTAAGTGCGAATAGAGAAATAAAAGAAAAGAAACATATAGAAAATAAATATTTGGAGATAATAAATATCTATATTATGTTAAATTGGATGTATGCACTGAATGATACCAAAAAATTTGTTTGTAATATACTTAGAATGATTAATTTATCTGAAACAAAGATAGGAAAATCAAAAGAGTATTCTATTTCTTTAAGTGGTTATGCCTCTATGTTTATGTCAATGTCTTTTTTTGGTACAGCTATCAATATTTATAAAAGATCTTTAAAGATTAGAGATGAATTTCATGATGAGCAAGGAAAAGCGCAAAGTTATCAATTTCTTGGTTATTGTTACTCATGGAAAGGCGAATATGAAAAGAGCATGGAATATTTTAAAAAAGCGGAGGAAATATATAAAACAATTGGTGATTTATGGGAGTTGTGTGTTGTTTATCAGGGGTATGGGTACATATACGAATATTACGGCATGTATGATTCAGCGTTAAAATATTTTCACATGAGATTAGACCTATGTAAAGAAGTAGGAGATAATTATAATATATCTTCATGTGAAGAAGATATATCAAGATGTCTGTCAAAAAAAGGTTTAATTAGTGAAGCAGAAAAATATGTAACTAGTTCTTTAGAAATCAGCAAAAAGAACAAAATTAGTTTTATTTATTGTTGTGCAACAGCAGATTATGGAATTCTCGAAATGGAAAAATCAAATTACGAAAGTGCAATCTCGCATCTTAGTGAAGCAAAAGCATTATATGAAAAAAGTAACTTTTTAGTTGAATATATTGTATTTTTATATTCACTACTTTCAGAATCGTATATAGAACTCTATAGAGCTGAAGGAAATATAAAAATCTCATTATTTGAATTAGAGAATTTAATAAAAAAATCTCTATCAAAAACAAAAAGATGGCCTAATCATTATGGCCATGCATTAAGAATTGCCGGTAAATTCTATGCACTAATTAACAAAAATAAAAAAGCAGAGAAATACTTTATAAAAAGTATAAATCAAACTAAAAAGATTAACAGAAAAATTGAATTAGCAAAAGGTTATTTTGAATATGGGTTATTTTTAGAGAATACAGGAAGAAGTTTAGACGCAAAAGGAAGATTATTAGAGGCATATTACATTTTTAAAAAATTAGCAATACAAAAATATTTAAATATATTGGAAGAAAAGCTAAAATTAAAAAGAGATAATGCATTTGAACAATTAACATCTGTTGATAGGCTAAGCACAGAAAGAAAAATGACCACTGTTTTAGATACAAGCAGACTTTTAAGTTCAATTCTTGATTTAAATGAGTTGCTTAAAAGAATACTAGATAAAGCAATTGAACTATCAGGAGCGGAAAGAGGACTGTTATTGATAAAATCTGATATTGATAATGCTCTGTACGCAGAAGTAAAAAGAAATATTAGCGAAGAAGAATTGACTTCAAAAGATTTTGAGATAAGTAATGATATCATAAAAAAAGTTGAAAATGATAAGAAACAATTATTATTGGCAAATTTAGATGATCTTGAAACTATTCATGAACTGAAAAATAAAAAGACGGAAATTAAATCTATAATATGTGTTCCTGTAATAAGTAAAGATTCTATTTTAGGAATACTATATCTTGATAATAGATTAGTTGGGGGACTTTTTAAAGAAGATGAACTTGATGTAATTAGTCTACTTTCAAGTCAAGCAGGCGTATCTATAGAAAATGCGAAACTCTTCAAGAAAGCCACTATAGACAGTTTAACTGGTATATTTAATAGGGCATTCCTAGATAATATTATGTTAAAGAGTGTGCAAGAAACCTTAAGAGATAATAAAAAATTAAGCATTCTAATGATGGATATTGACCATTTTAAGATATTTAATGATACCTATGGACATCAAGTTGGAGATATGGTCTTGAAAGAAGTAGCTAGTAAAACGGAAGGAACAGTAAGAAAAATAGAATCAAATTTAAAATACGAAAAAAGAAAAGCAGATTTTACTGCAAGATACGGTGGAGAAGAATTTGTAGTGATTTTCTCTGAAACTGGACTTGAGGGTGCTGTTGTTGCTGCTGAAAGAATAAGAAAGAGTATAGAAGATAATACGATTGAGAACATTAAGGAAAATGGAGAAATTCAAAAACTTAAAGTAACTGTAAGTATAGGTGTGGCAGAATTAAGAGAAGGCGAAGATAGGATAATGTTACTAAAAAGAGCGGATGAGTGTATGTATAAAGCTAAAGAAAATGGAAGGAATAGGGTTGAGTATTAACGAATAGTTATAAAGTAAAAGAGATATTGTTAAATATAAGCATTAGTAGTATAAGGTTTCATAAAATAAATGTATGAAAAAGTTTGCCTTTACTGCTGGTAAATTATAAAAAAGTTGACTTTAAAAAAATAATATGTTAAAATTTACATAGTTATAAATATTATAAATTTACTTAAGTATAATATAAAGGGGAGATTTGAAAATGGATAAAAAACAATTTATCAAAAATTTGAAAACAAATATAGGAAACACAGTAAATAATGTAGGAGAAAAGGTTAATAAGTTTATAAGTATTAAAAAATTAGAATTTGAGATAGGAAAAGTAAAAAATGAGATAGATAAAATATATAAGGATTTAGGAATTAAAATTTATACTGTAAAGAATAATGGTAGTGAAGATTTTGGCGATCTTGATGCTATTTGTAAACAAATAAATATGAAAAAGGATTATATAAAGAATCTTGAAAGACAGATAGAGTTAATAAATTCCGAAGATCCAACGATAGAAACACCAGTAAAATATACAAATGAGATACCTGAGTTTATAAAACATCCTGAAAATAGTCAAAACATAGGTGTTTTTAAGTTTTGTTCAGAGTGTAATACTGGAAATGAACCTACATGCGATACATGCAAGAGTTGTGGAAAAAAGATATAACCACATGGAAAGTGAATAAAATAGTTGGTGGTGGTAAAAGTGCTTTGTGATAGATGCAATGAAAATGAAGCAAGCATTCATATAAAAAAAACAATAAAAGGTAAATCTACTGAGATACATTTGTGTGATCAATGTGCTAAAGAAACTAAAGAAAATGAAATAATAAACATACCTATTTCTTTTCAGGATTTTTTAGTTGGACTAATGGATTTAACAGTAAATGATGCAACCTTTGAAGAACAAAAAGAAAGTCAAAAAGCGAAAACAATTAAGTGCGAAAAATGTGAAATGACTTACGCAGATTTTAAGATGAGTGGAAAACTTGGATGTGCACAATGTTATCAAACATTTAAAAAACAACTTCCTATAGTATTTAATAAGCTTCATGGACATACTAAACATAATGGGAAAGTACCTACAAGGATAGAAAAAAATATGATTAAGGAAAAGGGCATAAATGACCTTAAGCAAGACCTACAAATAGCGATTTTGGAAGAAGAATTTGAAAAAGCTGCTTATTTAAGAGATAAGATAAAGGAAATGCAAAAAGGAGCAAAAATATGAGAAAAGATATAATCGTTTCTAGCAGGGTTAGACTAGCTAGAAATATTGCAAAACATCCTTTCCCAAACAGATTAAAAAATGAAGAGGCTGGGCAAATTGTAAAAGATATAAGAGGTATTCTTTCAGAGAAGAAATATACGTATATTGATATAAAAAACAATTCTAGACTTGATAATCTAGTGTTGGTTGAGAACCATATTATAAGTGCCGAAATGTTGAAAGGTGAGATAGATAGAGCTGTTTTTTTAGAAAAAAGCACAGAAGCAAGTATAATGGTAAATGAAGAAGATCATATAAGAATTCAATCTATTGTTAAAGGCGATAACATGGAAGCGGCTTTTAAGTATACAAGTGAAATTGATGATAAATTAGATAAAAAGCTTATGTATGCATTTAATAGTGAATATGGATACTTAACTGCCTGTCCAACAAATGTAGGAACTGCAATGAGAGCGTCATTCATGATACATTTACCTATGCTAGAGGTTACTAATCAAATAAAAAATGCTATAAGCTTTCTCGGAAAATTAGGAATAGCGGTTAGAGGAATGTACGGCGAGGGGACTGAAGCAAAGGGAAGTTTATATCAAGTATCGAATCAGATAACACTTGGGCAAAGCGAAGCAGAAACAATAGAGAGGCTTAATGATGTTGTAACGCAAATAATTAATCAAGAAATTAAAATTAGAAATAAATTATATAGTGAACAAAAAATAAAATTAGTTGATGAAATATACAGAGCGTATGGTATATTAACTAATGCTAAGTTAATGAATATCAAGGAAGGTATGCTTTTACTTTCATATGTAAAATTAGGAATGGATATGCAACTAATCGATAAGACATTTGTAAATGAAGTTGATATTTTTGACCTAATGATAAAAATACAAAAATCAAATATTGAAAAACAAGCAGAAAGAAAATTGCAGGCTACAGAAAGAGATGAAGAGAGAGCAAAAATAATACAATCAAAGCTGTTATCTGATTTTGGGAGGTAAACACATGTTTGGTAAATTTACAGAAGGGGCACAAGAATCCATAAGGCTAGCACAAGAGAGTGCGATAGAACTAGGGCATAGTTATGTGGGAACGGAACATCTTTTGTTGGGACTAGTTAGACAAAAAGAAGGCGTTGCAGGTAAAGCACTAGAAAACTATGGAGTGGCAGAAGATGATATAATTAAAAAAATAGAAGAATTATTGGGCGTTGGAGATACAGGTAAGGTAAAGATACAAGAATTCACACCTAGAACAAAAAAAATACTTGAAATGAGCTTGAAGCAAGCATTAAATATGAGCACAGGTTATATTGGAACTGAGCATATTCTTTTAGCACTACTCGAAGAAGTAAATTGTGTTGCAGTTAAGATACTTGCTACATTAGATGTTAATATGCAAAAACTTTATGATGATATAATAAATATGTTATCCGGCGGGATGATGGAATCAGAAGATGGCATGATAATGGGTAATCCTAAAATGGTGGGTAATAGGCAAAAGTCTACACCTACATTGGATAAATTTAGTCGAGACTTGACCTCACAGGCTACAGATCAAAAACTTGATCCTGTAATCGGTAGGGGAAAAGAGATAGAGCGTGTAATACAGATTTTGAGTAGAAGAACCAAAAACAACCCTTGTCTTATTGGTGAACCTGGTGTAGGAAAGACAGCTGTGATAGAGGCTCTTGCGCAACAAATAGTAAAAGGGGACATACCTGAGACATTAAAAGGTAAGAGAGTGGTTACACTAGACATTTCATCAATGGTAGCAGGCTCAAAATACAGGGGAGAGTTTGAAGGAAGAATAAAGAAATGTATAGAGGAAGTAAGACTAGCAGGAAATGTTATTTTATTTATAGATGAAATACACACTATAATAGGTGCAGGTGCTGCTGAGGGTTCACTAGATGCGGCTAATATTTTAAAACCATCTTTAGCGCGTGGAGAACTTCAAGTTATAGGGGCAACAACCTATGAGGAATATAGAAAACATATAGAAAAAGATTCAGCACTTGAACGAAGATTCCAACCAGTGAAGGTTGAGGAACCAAGTGAAGAGGATGCTATATTAATATTGAAGGGACTAAAAGACAAATATGAAGCTCATCATGAGGTGCAAATAACAGATGAGGCAATTAACGCAGCTGTACGCTTATCAAGCAGATATATAACAGATAGATTTTTACCTGATAAAGCTATAGATGTAATAGATGAGGCATCATCAAAAGTGAGACTCAGGACATTTACACCTCCAGAAGAAATAAAAGAAATGGAACAAAAAATAAAAGATTTAGATAAGGAAAAAGAATCAGCGATTAAGACAGAACAATATGAAAAAGCAGGAGAAGTAAAAGAAAGACAACAAAAACTAAGACAAAAGTTGCAAAAACTAAATGATGAATGGAAAACTGAAAATACTAAAACAACTCAAATAGTTACAGAAAATGAAATATCTGATATTATTGCAAGTTGGACTGGAATACCTGTTAAAAGACTAGAAAAAGAAGAAAGTAAAAGGCTTATGAATATGGAAGAAATACTTCACACGAGAGTGGTGGGACAAGATGAAGCTGTAAAAGCTGTCTCAAAAGCAATTAGAAGAGGAAGAGTAGGACTTAAAGATCCTAAGAGACCAGTTGGTTCATTCGTTTTTCTTGGACCCACAGGTGTTGGTAAAACTGAATTATCTAAAGCTCTTAGTGAAGTAATATTTGGCGATGAAAATGCACTCATAAGAATAGATATGTCTGAATATATGGAAAAACACAGTGTATCTAAGCTCATAGGTTCCCCACCAGGATATGTAGGACACGATGAAGGTGGGCATGTAACAGAAAAAATAAGAAGAAAACCTTATTCGGTTATACTACTAGATGAGATAGAGAAAGCTCATCCCGATGTGTTTAATATTCTTTTACAAGTATTAGATGATGGACACATAACAGACTCACAAGGAAGAAAGGTAGACTTCAAAAATGCAGTAATCATTATGACATCAAATATAGGTGCAGCTAATATAATCTCACCAAAGAAAATGGGATTTGTTTATGAGAAAGATGAAAATAAAGATTATACAGCAATGAAGAAGATGGTTATGGAAGAAGTGAAAAAGGTATTCAAACCAGAGTTTCTTAACCGTATAGATGAAGTAATAGTATTTCACTCTCTTACAGATCAGAACATAAGGGAGATAGTGAAAATATTATTTGAACAGCTGAAAAATAGAATAAAGAATAATGTAAACATAAACATTAAGATAACAGACGAAGCTATAGAAAACATAGCAAAATCAGGATTTGACCAACAATATGGTGCTAGACCATTAAAAAGAACGATACAATCCAAAATAGAAGATAAATTAGCCGAAATGATGCTCGATGGTGAAGTGAAAGAAGATGCAACAGTGACGGTGGAAGTAAAGGATAATGAAATAAGTTTGAAGTTTAAGAATAAAAGTATTGAATTAAAAAAACATCAGTTATAGATACTGATGTTTTTGTCTATCTATTGACAAAAATGTAAAAAAATGCTATATTATAAAATGAATATAAACTAATGATATATGAGGAGAGGATTAATAATGTTTTGGAAGAAAAAAATTGATGGACATGAAGGTGCTGAAATACAAAGAAATTGGGTAACTGGTGACTATCGTTTAGTTGATAAAAATGGAAATGTTACAAAAATTCCTGATAAAATATATAAAAATCATTTTGTAGGTGAGGATTTTGGTATATATGATATACAAACAGGACCTAACAGCACATATTTAGTTAATTCTAAGATATATATAAAAGGAAATATGTATGAAAATAAATGCTCTATTTTAAATGAATATGGAGGGTTGATTTTTAGATGTATAAATCCATCGGAGTTCATGGTAAATAAAGATGCTATATTAATAAGTATAGGTTATAATAATACTATGAAAGTTGATGCAAATACAATAAATTTTTTTAAGAAATATGAAACACCTATAGATATATATAGGAAAGTATTCATACCATGGTATGAATTAGACGGAGATCATACTCGAATATATACACAAGAAGATATACTAAGACAAACTAGAAATAAAGATGAAGAAGAAGATGAAGATGAAGTAGGCGTTGATACTAAATCACAAGAATCACAAGAAAAACAAGAAAAACAAGAAAAACAAGAAAAACAAGAAAAACAAGAAAAACAAGAAAAACAAGAAAAACAAGAAATACAAGAAATACAAGAAATACAAGAAAGAATAGCGAATAATATGTCTGGCATTAATATTGGAGAATATTTAGAAAGTTTTAAATCAACTTCAAAAGAAGGGCTACAAGTCTAGTAATACAGCAAAAAAATTCACCAGAAGGAGGATTTTTATTATGCGTTTATTACATAAGAGGAGAGGGTTTATGATGAATAATAGAAAAAGAACAGGTTATAAGCCGAAATTGAGTTTAGTAAAGGAAGAAAACCATGAGTATTTAGTAAAAGATAAGTATGGATATTGTATATATGATGGAACAGGAAAACTGTTATTTGAATTTACCTCTGATTTTTATATAGTAGAACAATGCTATCAGAAGGGTAGTGGTAATCCTTCTGATAGGGATTTATATTATAAATGTTATAATATAAATCAATCATTAAATTTTAAATTGGATGATAAAATGCGAGCTTTGTTAGGATTATGTGATGAAAAGGTTCGTAATATCTCTGTTAGAAATGATTTGTTTATAACTAAATATAAAAATCTTGAACATATTTTTGATGATGATGGTAAAATAACCGGACTTGGAATATATGTAAAGGATGCCAGAGAAATTTGTTGGAAATTCGGTAAATTGATTGATGAGAAAAATTTTAAAGCAATACATAATGAATCAGAGAAATTAACAGAATACCAAAGGTTTTGGACAGAGAGAATGTTAAATAATCTGTGTCCATCAATTAACAGTAATATAGCAGAGGTTAGTGAACCCGAAAGAACAAATGTAGTACTGATGTCTGAATATCAAAAAACAGAGCAGAATGTAAATGTAGAGGGCGAAGTTGGATGCACTGATTTAGAGATATATATGTCTGGTCCTAATCAAAAAGGTGCTGAGATTATGCAGTTTACTGGTTGTGGAGTTAATGAAACAGTAGATGATCCATTCGAATTTTAGTAGCACAGCAAAAAATCCACCAAACGGTGGATTTTTATTATGCGTTTAATACTGATGATGGATATTGGTCTTTTGCTTGTTGTATTTTATTTTGTTGTGCTGGATCTACTGGATACCAGCCTTTTTCATTCATCGCCATAAATATTGTATTTTGAACATCAAATTGATCCATTAATACTGATTTGAAATCTTCTCTTATTTGAGGAGTAGCGGCCTCAATAATAGCAGTATTATAAGTACTACATAGTAATTTCTCTGAATTTAGTAAATCAGTTACATATTCTTTTTCACCCATTTTATCTGAGCTAGTATTAGAACCTGCACCTGTAGTTGTAGCTGCATTTGCACCTACACCTGCATTTGTATTTGTCATAGTTGTTCTCTCCTTTAATTTTAGTTAGCATATAGTAGATTTTAGTTAGTAGATAAAAATGTTTTATCAGCCACTAGTCATGTACTACCAGCTATATCAGCTTTGCTGAGATTATACATTAAGTTGAGTTAAGATTTTTTTATAATGTGTTTCGTGTCTTTGTGCAGCTTGTGCAAATAAACTTTTGATTGATTGATCATTTGAATGTTCAGCATAAGTCTGACATTTCTTAATAGCCTGTTGTTCTTGATTTAAAGTATCCTTTAAAAAATCTAATTCTTTAGATGTCATAATTTAACCTCCTTAAGTTTGATGTA
Source organism: Clostridiales bacterium GWD2_32_19 (assembly GCA_001795385.1). Taxonomy (GTDB): domain Bacteria; phylum Bacillota; class Clostridia; order Lachnospirales; family UBA12420; genus UBA12420. The sequence goes on along the minus strand of MGOU01000013.1, from coordinate 13,421 downwards.
CATTTGTATTATTTGTCAAATAGAAAAAAATATACAAAAAACAAAAATATTATTGTAAATTTTTATATTGAAAAAAACATGTTATAATGGTAGAATGAATTAAGCATTAAAAGTTTGTACTTTTAATTACACTACCGGATATTATTTGGAGGTGACTTTATGGAAAAAACAATAAATCAAATATTAAAGCTTCTCGATAATCAATATGGTAAAGAAGCTATTTGCTATCTTGATTATACTAAAGACTATGAGCTCATGGTGGCAACAATACTTGCAGCACAATGTACAGATGATAGAGTAAATAAGGTGACTCAAAAACTTTTTGTAAAGTACAACAAAATAGAAGATTTTGCAGATTGTAATCTTGCGGAACTTGAACAAGATGTATTTCAAACTGGATTTTATAGAAATAAAGCACAAAATATAAAAAAATCATGTGGGCAACTGATTAAAGATTATTCTAAGATAATGCCTACTGATATAGAAACACTGACAAAGCTTGCTGGTGTGGGCAGAAAGACGGCAAATGTTATACTAACACATATATTTAAACAACCTAGCATAGTTGTAGACACACATGTCAAAAGAGTAAGTTATAGGTTGGGACTCACAAAAGAGAAAGACCCAACTAAAATAGAGTTTGAACTAATGAGAGTATTACCAAAAGAAAACTGGGCAAGGTACAATAGCCAAATTATGGCGGTTGGTAGAACATCATGTAAGGGTCCGAAGCCGAAATGTGAAGAATGCTTTTTGAAGCATCATTGTAAGAAAGTACTTGTGTGATATAACAGAGGGGACGGTTCCTTCTTTATAGGAACTATCCTTTTAAAAATAAAAACAGAATAGGAGTTTAATCATGTCAAAACTGTATATAGTAGCTACACCTATAGGAAATTTAGGGGATATTTCAAAAAGAGCTTTGGATGTTTTTAATGAGTGTGACTTAATACTTGCTGAAGACACAAGGCATACAATAAAGTTGCTCAATTATTTTAATATAAAGAAGAGAATGGAATCATATCATAAATTTAATGAAAAATGGAAGGCAGAGCAGATAGTTGAACGAATAAAAACGGAAGACTTGACTGTGTGCCTTGTATCTGACGCAGGAACTCCATGTATATCAGATCCAGGTTATGAGATTGTTGCTTTTGCGCATAGTAACGATATAGAAGTAATAGGCATACCAGGACCTTCAGCTGTTATAGATGCGTTATCAATATCGGGTTTTGAGATTGACAGGTTTGCATTTTACGGTTTTTTAGATAGAGATAGTAAACAAAAGGAAAAGATAGCTGAAATCGGAAATTCAAATATTAAAACCTCAGTTATATATGAATCACCACATAGGCTGGTAAAATTAATTGAAAAGTTGGCTGAATCTTTTCCAAACTCAGCAATATGTATTTGCTCAGATTTAACTAAACTACACGAAAGACTAATAAGAGGGAATATTAAAGATGTTTTAGAAAAAATTAAAAATGATGAAAACATAGAAAAAGGTGAGTATGTTGTAATTCTTCAAAATCAAGAGGTAGAAGAAAAGACAGACGAAGTGAAGATATCAGTAGAAGCATTGCTAGCCGATAAGATAGTGAGAGATGATTGTACAATGAAGGAAGCCATAAAAAAGGTAGTTGACGAACACGGTTATTCAAAAAATCAAGTGTATGAAGCATCACTCAATTTGAAAACAAAAATGAGCAATTAATCTTGCTCATTTTTGTTTTGGTCATCGCCTTCTTGTCCTTTTTTAAAATTATTCATCTGCTCTTTTCTGTTCTGTTGTTTTTCAATCGTTTTTTCAAGGGTAAAATCATCCATTTCCTTTGCGTTCTCTACTAGGTAATTTTTTGTATATTCAAAGCTTTTGTTAATACTATCTAATTCGTTGGTGTTAGCGGGAGTATCACCAAAAATGATTTTATTTTCTATAGTTCTAATTTCATTTTCTCTATCTCCCTGAATTTCTTTTGAATGTTTAATTTGGTCTTTATTTGCAATATCGCTATGTTGCTCTAAATGTCTTTCAGTTCTAGTATGCTTTTCTAAGATGTTTTCAAGAGTATCTAATCTATTAGCATTTTTCCTTTCTTCTCTATCCATAAGCGCCTCCAATTTTTATTGATAATCATTATTATTATATTTTTTGAAATATTAAAGTTATTATGCATTAAAATATAATTTTTCTTGTATGTTTTTTAATGATATGGTATAATTTAGTGAGAAAGTAGGGGTATCTTTACTTAATATTATTTAGAATGGATGTGTGTTTATGGGAGAATTTAAGGGTTGTTATTTAATGCCGCAAGCACCTATTTTATTGCCTGAAATAGGAGAAAGACAAATAAAAAATGTAAAAAATACTTTTAATGCTTGTTATGAAGTTGCGTCAAGTATAGCAGAGAAAGCGCCAGGTACCGTAATAATAGTGACACCGCATGGATCTCTTTCAGGTGATACTATAGCTATATCATCAGATGATGTACTATATGGAAATTTTGATGAATTTGGTAATGAAAAGATAGGAATAGAATGTAAGATTGATAAAGTTTTAACTGAGAATATCACAAACTATGCAATACAGAATAAGATATCAACGATAAAAATAAATAAGAATTCTGCTAAAGTATACGGGGTAACTGCTGGGCTTGATTATGGAAGTATGGTTCCTTTGTATTTTATAAATAAAAAATACAAAGATTATAAAGTTGTAAACATAACATATGGGCTTTTATCAAAACTTGATTTATATAAGCTTGGTATGATTATAAGAAAAGCAATAAATAATTCACCAAGCGATGCAGTTTTGATTGGTAGTGGGGATTTTTCACATTGTTTAGGTGATGAAGGGAAATATAATTATCATGAAGATGGGGAAAAGTTTGATAGAAACCTTATTAGTCTTTTAGAAGAAGGAAATGAAGTGGAAATCTTCAATTTAGATAGCTCTATTGTTCAAAATGTTTCTGAATATGGTTTGAAGTTATGCTACATAATACTAGGTGCAATTAATGGAAACGATATAAATGCTAAACTTTTGTCGTATGAAGGGCCATTTGGAGTTGGATATGGAGTAATGGAATTTAGTATGGAAAATAAGAAAGAAAATGTATCAAATGTTATATTAGGAGATATTGATATAATATAGAATTTTTATATAATGAGGTTGAATCTAAAAGGAGGATAATTATGAAGGAAAATAATACATACCACATAATGAGTGTAGAAGATATTTATGTAGAAACAGGTTCTAATTCCAATGGATTAACTCAAATGGAAGCTGAAAGTAGGATCGTTGAGTATGGAAAGAATCAACTTGATGAGGGAAAAAGAAAAACTTTACTTGGAAAATATTTAGATCAGTTTAAGGATTTTATGGTTATAGTACTTATAGTTGCGGGAGTAATTTCAGGTGCTTTAGGTGAATTAACAGATATGGGTATAATACTTGTAGTTGTTATAATAAATGCAGTACTTGGAGTTATTCAAGAAAATAAAGCTGAAAAAGCATTAGAAGCATTAAAGAAGATGTCATCTCCACAAGTTAAAGTAAAAAGAAATGGTGAAGTGGAGAAAATTGATACAGAAAATCTAGTTTTTGGAGATCTAGTTTTAGTAGAGGCAGGTGATTTTATACCTGCTGACATGAGAATAATCGAAATAGCCAATTTAAAGATAGATGAATCGGCTCTCACAGGTGAGTCTGTACCAGTTGAAAAAAGTGTAAGTAAATTAGAAAATGCCGATGTTGTTATTGGAGATAGAATAAACATGGCATATTCAGGTAGTATTGTAACATATGGTAGAGGGCTAGGAGTAGTTACAGGAACAGGTATGAATACTGAGGTTGGTAAGATAGCGAAGAAAATTTCAGATACAGAGGATAATCAGACACCACTACAGATGAATTTAGACAAAATGGGAAAGATGTTATCAATAGCAGTACTTATAATAGCTGCTTTGATATTTGTTGTAGGAATATTGAATGGTAGAGATACATTTGAAATGTTTTTAACATCTGTGAGCTTAGCAGTTGCAGCTATTCCAGAAGGACTTCCTGCTGTTATTACTATAGTGCTTGCAATTGGCGTACAAAAAATGGCAAAGAAAAATGCAATTATAAGAAAGTTAGCAGCTGTTGAGACACTAGGAAGTACAGAAATAATATGTTCTGATAAAACTGGTACACTTACACAAAACAAAATGACAGTAAAAGAGGTTTATATAAATCGTCAAATGCTTGAGGCAAAAGACATAGAAGGTAATCATGAACATGTGAGAGAATTTATACATGTAATGACATTATGTAATGATTCAAAGGTTGTAAATTCTGAAGAAAATACTATTAAACTATTAGGAGATCCTACTGAAACTGCACTTATAAGCTTTGCACATGAAAAGGGTTTTAATAAGAATGAATTAGATAATATTTCAAAAAGAGTTGATGAGATACCTTTTGATTCAGATAGAAAACTAATGACTACAATTCATGGTGATGATGCAAGTTTTAAAATAATGACTAAAGGTGCGCCAGATGTGTTACTACAAAGATGTACAAAGATTCTAGTAAATGGCGAGATTGAAAATTTATCGGAAGATATTTTAAAAGAAATAAATTCATCAAATAAGATGATGGCAAGTAAGGCACTCAGGGTTTTGGCATTTGCTTATAACAAGATAGAAATTATGCCAGAAGATATGACTTCTATGAAAGTCGAGAATGACTTGGTTTTTGTGGGATTAGTTGGTATGATAGATCCACCCCGCGAAGAGGCAAAAGAAGCTATTCGGGAGTGTAAATCTGCAGGCATAAGAGCGATTATGATAACAGGTGACCATAAAGATACAGCAGTTGCAATAGCTAAGGAATTAGGTATAATAACAGACGAAAGTGAAGCAATAACAGGGACAGAGCTTGATAAAATTTCAGATAAGGACTTCTTGAAGCTTGTTACGAAATATTCTGTTTATGCAAGGGTTTCACCAGAACATAAAGTTAGAATTGTGGAAACATGGCAAAAAAATGGCAGGATAGTAGCAATGACAGGTGATGGTGTAAATGATGCACCAGCTCTTAAGACTGCAGATATAGGTGTAGGGATGGGTATAACAGGTACTGATGTTTCGAAAAGTGTATCAAACATGGTACTTGCAGACGATAACTTTGCAACAATCGTTTATGCAGTAAAAGAAGGTAGAAAAATATATAGTAATATAACAAAAACTATTCAATTTTTACTATCATCTAATTTAGGAGAGGTAGTGACTTTGTTTTTAGCTACAATGCTAAACTGGGTAGTATTGTTTCCTATTCACATATTATGGATAAACTTAGTTACAGATAGTCTACCTGCCTTAGCACTTGGAGTGGAAAAATCAGAAAAAGATGTAATGAAACAAAAGCCAAGAAAGGCAGATAGTAGTTTTTGGTCAAATGGTGTAGGATTTAACATAATATATCAAGGTATATCAAAAGGACTAATTACATTATCAGTATATTATATAGGGGATAAATTATATAGTCATGAAGTTGCAATGACAATGACATTTATAACTTTAGGTTTAATACAGCTTACGCATTCAATTAATGTAAGATCGAATAAAAAATCAATATTTGAAATAGGCCTATTTAGTAATATGTATTTGATATGGGCTATACTCATAACTGCATTTTTACAAATTATAGTTGTTGTTGTTCCACCAATAGCAAAAATATTTAAAGTTGTGCCACTAAACTTTGAACAATGGTCAATAGTATTATTAGCTTCATTTGCAATAATACCTATAGTTGAGATAGTAAAGATTGTGGTAAGAAGTATAGACAAAAATAAAGTTAAGAATTAAAAAAATATTAGATATATGTGTTTGGAATGTCATGATTGTGGGAAAATTATAAAAAAAAATATTAATTAAATAGGAGGTCAAAGAATGGATAAGGTTGTTATAAATGTTGAGGGTATGTCTTGTAATCATTGCGAAAATAGTGTGATTAAGGCAATATCTGGGTTAAATGGAGTAAATGAGGTAAGCGCCAGTGCTGCTAATAAAACAGTTGTAGTCGAGTATGATTCTACAAAAGTAACCAATGATGATATAAAAGGTGCTATTTTACAGCAAGGATACGATGTGATAGAAGAAAAAGGAACTTACAAAGAATAGGAATGCTGAAGGGTTTGTTTGTTGTCAGAAAGATACAAACAAACTTTTCTTATATTGTTAAAGACTCAAAGGAGATGTGAAGTGTTTATGAAAAAGGTAGTAATTTATAAGTCAAAAACAGGGTTTACAAAAAAATATGCCGAGTGGATAGCAGAAGAAATAGGGGCAGATATCTATGAGGAAGATAAAACAAATGAAGAACATTTGTTATCATATGACCTCATAGTTTATGGTGGAGGTATATATGTTAGTGGAATTAGTGGAGTAAAACTGTTGACACGTAATTATGAAAAGATTAAAGATAAGAAACTCATTGTATTTGCAACTTGTTTATCACCTATAAAGGAAAATACTGAAAGCGAGATTAAAAGTCTTAATTTCACCGAACAACAGCAGGAAAAAATAAACTTCTTTTTGCTAAGAGGGGGATTTGATTACAAAAGACTAAGTTTTGTGGATAAATTGCTTATGTCTATTTTAAGATTGATGCTAAAAAGTAAAAAGAACCCAACACCTGATGAAAAAGGTATGCTTGCTGTCTATGTGAAATCTGTAGACTGGACAAATAAAAAATACATAGATCCTATAGTAAAGATGTGTAATGAATGAAAGCATTGAGAAATTATAATAATACATATAATATAGGAATGGTGATATAGTTGAATGTATTTAAATTTAGAATGGTTTTTATAGTTTTAATAACTATGATTTTGATGGGGTGCAGTAAATTGGAAAAGGGAAAAGATATAACTGTTAGTATTGAAAATGTTAATAATCAAAAGGTACATAAGGAAAAAACAGAAATAAAAGATGAAAAATATTTTTTTAATAAACCAGAAGCAACGCTTAAAGATGCTAGCATAGAGATATACAAAAGTGATAGATTACTGAAGTTTTATGAGGGTGATAAAGTATTAGGAGTGTTTAAAATTGCATTAGGTACACACCCACTTGGACACAAGAAAAAAGAAGGAGACAAGAAAACTCCACAAGGTGAGTACTATATCTGTACACGAAATGATAAAAGTAAATACACATTATTTTTAGGATTAAGCTATCCTAATAAAGTAGATGCTGAGAATGGGTATGATGCTAATATGATAACTAAAAGTGAGTATGAAGAAATAGGTAAATCAATTGATGATAAAAAAGCACCTAGTTGGAATACCAAATTAGGTGGAGCCATAGGTATACATGGAGGTGGAGCAGACACAGACTGGACATGGGGGTGTATAGCTTTATCAGATGATGATATAAAAATACTATGGGATTATACTAATATGGGGACAAGGGTATTAATATATGAGTAAAATTTATCATGGGTTTTATAAAGTTCATTCTATTATAAATTGTGTTATTTAAAGAAAAATGTTAAACTAATCCATAAGATTGTCGATAGTAATAATAATGATAATTTTAATCTCTTTGGGTTTAATTCCCCGTCGGCTTGCCGCGTTCTTGTCATTGCGAGGAGGTTCTTTCGACGAAGCAATCTCGTTTTTGAAAGATGAGATTGCTTCGTAAAAGACGCTCGCAATGACAAGGGGGAAGATAATACAGATAAAATATATTGAATATAAAGGGATAGTGTAGTATTTAGTACTATAAATATTTTACACTACCTAGATTCACATAGGAGGATAATTATGAAAAAAATGAGGTTTATAATAAGTTTATATGTTATATTTTTTTTTACCATTTGCACATATCAAGTAGTATATGCTGAAGTTTCAACTGCACCAATGGAGGCAGATATAGTTTCATATGCAGGAATCGGATATGAACCAGATAAAATTATAGTAAGTAATTTAAGTCCGTATAGTATTATAAAAGTATATACTACACAGACAGGTGGAAGTCCAATTGCAGTAGCAGCTGATATTGACAAAAGTCGAATGTTTTTAGAGATAGATGACCTGCGTATTATTGAATCAGGTGAAAGTATAATTGAAGAAGGAGTGGAGATAGATGAAGGTCTAATTCCAATAGAAGAGGAATTTGATAGTAGTGTAACAATATATTTAAATCAACTTGGTAAACTTGGAACTAAACTATATGTTTCAATCACTAGTATGGGTAAAACAGAAAGCTTAAGAACCTTGGTAAGTGCAAAGGCAGAGACTGTGGCACTGCCACCAGCTATTAGTACTATCTTTGTAGAAAACTATCCAACTGAATGGCCCGATATAGTAGCAATAAAAAAACCTGTAGACGCTTCCATAGCAGTAGGTGATATAATAAAAGTATACAGCTCTGCAACTAGCACAACACCAATAGGCATTGCAGAAATGGAAGAATTAGGTGCAGTGGTTATTGTTAATCAATTAGGAGTAACTGCAGGTAAAATATATGTAACTGCAACATATAAAGATAACAAAAGCTATGAGAGTAGCCGTACAGAGGTAAGTTTCTTTGGAGAACCAACAACTACAACACCATTTGCGGAAAGTATTATAGTAACAAATAATATTAATGGAATTAATGATACAGTAGAAGTAAATGGATTATATAGGGGAGATGTTGTAAGTGTATTCACTGTGTCAAAAGGTGGAATAGCCGTAGGTACGGCAACAGTTGAAGATGATGCAACATCAGCAATAATAAATATACCACAATTAGGGGTATTAGCTGGAAAAATATATGTATCTGTTAAATCAAGAAGAGAACTGGAAAGTGCACGCATGGAAAAGCCTTACATAGCAGAATTAGTATCAACATCACCACTCGTAGCAGACATTACAGTAACAAATAATTACAGCGGTACTAGTGATACAATAGAAGTAACAGGCTTAGGTGAAGGAGATATTGTGAAATTATACACTGCTTCAAAAGCAGAGACAGCAGTAGGAACAGCAACGGTTGAAGCAGGCCAAACATCAGTAAATATGTCTTTATTACAACTAGGAACGGTTAAAGGGACATTATATATATCAATAACAAGCCCTAATAAACTGGAAAGTACTCGCACTGCTAAACCTTATACATCAGAACCTATTTCTACAGAACCAGTAAGCGGTAGCATTACAGTAACAAATAATATAAGTGGAACTAATGATACAGTGGAGGTAACTGGTTTAGATGAAACTGATGTTGTAAAAGTATATAGTGTTTTATCAGGCGGAGGAGTAATAGGAACTGCGACAGTAGGAGCTGGTGAAACATCAGTAAATATTGCTATAACCCAACTTGGAACTGGAGCAAAAAGTGTATTCGTATCGGTAACATCAACTGGTAAAATGGAAAGTAAGCGTACAAGTAAAGCATATGACTCTGAGATATCAGTTTCACTAGCAGCAACAGCGATTACAGTAACAAATAACTATACAGGAATTGATGATACAGTGACAGTGACAGGTTTAGCAGAAGGAGATATAGTAAAAGTATATAATGTAGCATTTGGTGGAGTGGCAATAGGAACTGCGACAGTTGGAACAGGTTTAACATCAGCAACAGTAACAATAGCACAAATAGGGACAGGCACAGGATCTATTTATGTATCAGTAACGAAACTAAATAAAATAGAAAGTAAACGGGCAACAAAAGCTTATATTATAGAACCCACTAGTACGGCACCTATGGCAACTGCTATTACAGTAACAAATAACTACGCAGGAACAGATGATACAGTAGTAGTTACAGGCTTAGTTCCGGGAGACACTGTAAAAGTATACAGTTCACTAACCGGAGTAGTACCTACAGGCACCACAATAGTAGGTTTAGGAGCAACTTCAGCAACTGTAATAATCCCACAAATAGGAACAGGTATAGGATCTTTGTATGTATCAGTAACTAGTCAAAATAAACTAGAGAGCAAACATATATCCAAAGCTTACATAACAGAACCTACTTCTACAATACCGTTAGTAACAGCGATTGCTGTCACTAATAACTACGCGGGAACAGACGACACAGTAGTGGTTACAGGAATAGTCGAGGGAGATATAATAAAAATGTATAGTGTTATAACAGGGGGAGCTGCAGTAGCAACAGCCACTGTAGGCGTAGGAGCAACATCAGCAACTCTGACAACTCCACAATTAGGAACAGGTACAGGAACTATATATGTATCATTAACTAATGTAAACAAATTGGAAAGCAAACGTATAGCTAAAAGTTATGCCACAGAACCAACTACTACAGCACCATCAGAAATTACGGTAATGAATAATGTTGCTGCGATTAATGATACAGTATTAGTTACAGGTTTAGAACAAGGAGATATAGTAAAGGTATACAATGTGTCTAAAGGTGGAATGGCAATTGGAACGGCAACAGTTGGTGTAGAAGAAACATCGGCAACAGTTACAATTGCACAAATTGGAGTTGGAGTAGGTTCAGTGTATGTATCAGCAACAAGTCCAAATAAACTTGAGAGTAAGCGTACAATTAGAACATATACATCTGAAACATCTATTTCACCAATTGCATCAAACATTATAGCAATCAATAACCGTACTGGTGTCAATGATGCAGTTATAGTAGCAGGTTTAGCAGAAGGAGATGTAGTGAAAGTATATAGTACCTTAACAGGAGAAACACAAATAGGAACATCAACAGTAGGAGTAGGAGAAACATCAGCAAATGTTACGATAGTACAATTGGGAACAACTTCAGGGACTGTATATATATCAGTAACAAGTCTTAATAAATTTGAGAGTAAACGTACACCAAAAATATTTAATACAGCTTCGTAATAACTGTTATATAGATAGAAAAGGTAAGCGATAAATTTAAAATTCTTCTCGCTTGACGCAGAAGAATAATTGGGGGATTTATGAAAATTTTTCTTTATGCTTTAGTAAGCATATGTGTTTTACTGGGTTCAGTTAATTTAATTTCTAAAGCTTCTGAATCACCTAACAGTACATTAAATGAAAAGATAACATTATCTTTTGCAGGGGATTGTACCATCGGGGGTTATAACCCTAACTTAAATAATTCATTTGCACAAAAATATTCAGAAGTAAATAATCCAGGATATTTTCTTGAAAAAGTAAAAAATATATTTGTAAATGACGATTTTACATTTGTAAATTTAGAGGGCCCCTTCACGAATCAAGTTAAAAAGGCTATAAAGACTTTTGTGTTCAAGGGTAAGCCACAGTATGTAGCAGTATTAGTAGAGGGAGGAGTAGACGGAGTATCACTCGCAAATAATCACTCGATGGATTATGGAATAAAAGGCCTGAGAGAAACGATGAGTATTTTAAATGATAATAATATTGTATATACATATAATGATATTTGTTTTATAAAAGAGATAAAAGGTGTTAAAATAGGATACATAGGGTATACCGGTTGGAGCAATTCTAAAAGTTTGCAACAACAAATAATAAGACAAGTATACGAAATGAGAGCGCAAGGTGTAAAATTCATTGTAGCTAACTTTCATTGGGGTAATGAGATAAAATATACACCAAATTCTACCCAAGTAAGTATTGCACATTTTGCCATAGATAATGGAGTGGATTTAGTTATAGGTCATCATCCACATGTCATGCAAGGTAAAGAAATATATAACGGTAAAACTATAGTATATAGCCTTGGAAACTTCTGTTTTGGAGGTTCGAGAAAGACTTATGATGACGAAACTATAATATACCAACATATTTTAAGTGTAGACGCCACTAACCGGAATATAATAGGAGAAACTTCGAATATAATCCCTGTTAAAACATCATCTATACCTAATATGAATAACTACCAGCCTATTGTGGCAGAAGGTATATATGCTGATGTCATACGAGCTAGATTTGAGGATTTGAGTAATAGATTAAAATAAATAATGGTCGAATTTATTTTTCTCATAAAAGTACTTGATAAATATTTGTAAAAGCATTATAATTTAAATATCATTAAAAATTATGAAAATAAGACTAATAGTAACAAAAAATTATCTTGAAATGAGGAATGTTTCTGATATGAAAAAAATACTTTTTGTTGATGATGAAGAACAAATATTGGTATCAATAGTACGACTTTTTAGAACAACTCAATATGAGGTGTTTACAGCCAGTGACGGTGAAAAAGCATTGGATATATTGAAAATAGAAAAAATGGATATAATAATTAGCGATATGAGAATGCCATTTATGGATGGTTATGAATTATTATCTAAAGTAAAGGAATTATATCCTAAGATAATTAGAGTGGTTTTAAGCGGATATGCTGACGAAAAATTAATCTTTAATGCAATTCAAAAAAATATAGCTAAACTATTTATAATTAAGCCATGGGATAATGAAGAATTACTAAATGTTGTAAAACAAATATTTGAAACTGAAAATGCTATAAATAATAGCAACCTCTTAATGCATATAAATAATATTGAGGAGTTACCAACTATTAATGCTAATTATCAGAGAATAATCTCACTTATTCAAAATGATGCAGATATAGATGATATAACACATGAAATAGAAAAGGATCAAGCAATAGCTTTAAAGGTACTTCATATCGCAAATTCAGCCTATTATGGTATAAGGACAGGGTCAGTGAAACAGGCCGTTTCTTATTTAGGATTTCAAAATATCAATAACCTTATAGTATCAACTTCTATAATTGATACACTTAACAATAGTGGCGTGTCAAAGACGAATTGCGATGTTTTATGGAAACATGCATTTGTAACTAATAAAATTGTGAACTTTATATTTAGTAGGTTTTTATCTAAAAAGTTGAGTGAATTATCTAATACAGCAGGTTTGCTTCATGATGTAGGAAAAATATTCCTTTATAAATGTTTTGGAGAAAAATATGAAAGTTTAGATAGAAAATCAAAAAAAGAAGATCTAGATATTTTTGAACTCGAAAAAGTTATTTTAGGGATTACACATGAGGAAGCAGGTGGGTACTTACTAAAATGGTGGGAACTACCGCATTCAATTGTGGAAGCAGCTTTTTTCCATCATAGGCCAACGGATGAGAGAGTAATAGACAAGGAATTGGTCTGTGCTGTACACATTGCAGATAAATATTCATGGGATATTATTAATGGAAAGTATTCACATTGTTTTAATGAAGAAGCGTTTACTTATCTTAAAATAGATAGGATTAAGTTTGAGGAAGAACTGAAAAAACTTATTATAGATGTATGATATGAAATACTAGGAGTGAGCAAAATTGAGAATGAGAAAAAATAAAAAAAGAGGTTTCACATTACTTGAACTACTAGCAGTGCTAGTAATACTAGCGGCGTTAGCAACGATAGCAATACCGATATTCATAAACAAAGGTGACACAGCAAAGCAGGTGGC
>MGOU01000012.1 GCA_001795385.1 Clostridiales bacterium GWD2_32_19 | reverse complement strand
TGTTTGCTATGCACATTTTTAGCATAAAAAACTTTTTAGAGTTTTTTTACAAAACTACTTGACATTTATTAACTGGTCTTTATCAATTTGATTTATTATATGGTTAATTTTAATTTCGATATTCCGTTTTTAATAAATAAATTAAATAAATAAATTAAATAAATAATTTTTCTACCATGTTTAATATATATTTTACAACATTTCTATTAAAAATGTCAATCTTTTTCATTAGACTGTTGTATTTGATTTTATAATCAGATACCTTTAATTAATACAATTTCTATAGAAAAAGACTTGGCATGCAAGATTTTTGTAAAATTCTACATGCCAAGCTTTTCTGTTCTTTGCTATTATATTTACTCATCTTTTCCTTCTAGCTGTTTATTTAATTCATTTACCAATGTATCCGCATCCAGTCCATGACCATCACAAGCCTGCTCTAATGTTTCCATTGTGTGCATTGGACAACCTAGACAATGCATCCCATATCCCATTAATACTTCTGATAAATTTTCGTCTGTGTTTAATACCTCTTTAATTGTCATTTCTTTTGTTATTTTACTCATTTTTATATCCCCTTTCGTGGTTTATTTTATAATTCCCTTGTTTATGGGATGTTATTCAGTGTCATTTACTTTCGTCCCCATTCCAATCTGAGACTCTCGTGTGTTCTCCTACTTTTTTACTCGGTCTGTTCATTATTTTCTTAAATTTACTCCAAAAAACTTATGTCAAGTCTATATCCATGGTTACACAATTACCTAAAAGTAATATCAGCATTTTCAGTGACAGTTCCAGAAAATAAGAACCCTACCCCTTCATTCCAGACATTAATGTCTAACTTTCTGATAATATTTCCGTCAATTTCGGTATTATTTGTTTCTTTCTTGATAATACATCTGGTAAAAAGATAGAGTCATGTCCACTTTGTACATTGAATCCTTTTGCTATATCTATAGAGTGTTTTCCCATAAACAATAATTCTGATCCATCTAATACAATATCAGTAAGCATAAGTACAATAGAGTCTACGCCTTCTTCTTTTATTATTCTTTTAAGCACATCTTGTATTTCTCTTTTATTTTCAAGTAATTTTGTTACTCCAGCTGTTGTTACTTGTGAGACGAGAACTTTCTTTGCTCCAAATTCAAATAACTTTATATCTGTCTTTACTACATCTATTAGGTTTTCACCTTCAATAGAAGCACCCGCTATTATCATGTCTTTTCCGTATACTTCTACATTTACTCCTGCTATTTTTTCTAATTCCTTTGCTATAATCGTATCTTCTTCTGTGCAGGTTGGTGATTTGAATATAATTGTATCAGAAAGTATTGCACTCAACATAAGCCCTGCCATTTCTTTAGTTGGTATAATATTTTTTTCTTTATACAATTTAGCTATTATTGTAGATGTAGAGCCTACTGGCTCTGCTCTGTAGTACAACGGATTCGCTGTATTAAATACTATTCTATGATGATCAATAACTTCTATTATATTTGCATTGTCTATACCATCAATTGTTTGAGTTTTTTCATTATGGTCTACCAGTATAATATCTTGCTTTTTGTCTTCTGATTGTGCCTCTGTTATTTCTGTTATAAGCTCTGGCTCAGGTACTTTAAAATAATCTAGTATAAATTTTGTCTCTTTATTGATTTTTCCTAACCTTACAGCTTTAGCACTTACACCTAAAATCTTCTTTAACTCTGCATAAGCTAATGCAGCACATATTGAATCAGTATCCGGGCTTTTGTGCCCAATGACTAATATTTGTTTTGACATTTTATTTCCTCCTCTGTGTTTTAGGTAGTGTAAAATATTTATAGTACTAAATACTACACTATCATATTTTATATTTAAACTATATTTCATTAGTAGCTCACATACTCAAGTGTTAATCCTTCTGGTGGAGCAGTTGGTCCTGCTTTTTTTCTTTCTCTACTCTCTATTATATTTTTTATTTCACTTTTGTCAATCTTTTTTTCTCCAACTTTTATTAAAGTTCCTACAATTATCCTCACCATGTTATGCAAAAAGCCGTCGCCTTTAACATATATGTTTATTATTTTATCTTTTTCATATGTAACATTTATTTCTAAAATAGTCCTCACTGTTGTTCGGGTCACAGTTTTTGATGAGCAGAATGCTTTAAAGTCATGTGTGCCTAGAAAATGCTTTGATGCTTCTTTCATGGCTTCTACATCAAGTGTTTTATAGTAAAAATATGTATAGTTGTTATGCTTTGGCTGTCTTATTTTAGAATTTAATATGCAGTATCTATATACTTTATATTTTGTGTCTCTTATGGGATGAAACTCTATGGGTACATATTTTGCTTCTCTTACAACTATATCATTTGGCAATGTTTTATTAAATACCAGTGGTATTTTATCTATTGTTATGGCAGTTTCTACTTGTATTGATACTACCTGATAATCTGCATGTACCCCAGAATCTGTTCTGCTTGAGCCTATAACTTTT
This sequence comes from Clostridiales bacterium GWD2_32_19, assembly GCA_001795385.1. Taxonomy (GTDB): domain Bacteria; phylum Bacillota; class Clostridia; order Lachnospirales; family UBA12420; genus UBA12420. The sequence goes on along the minus strand of MGOU01000012.1, from coordinate 13,825 downwards.
ACTTTCTGTTTAAATATTTTTTTGCATGCCTTTTCTATATGTTCTTGAACCGTTATTCCGTTTTCTTGTTTTTGCCAACCGCAATAATTTGTTCCGTCATATGCAACTATCAACATTATATTTTGAAGCAACTTTACCACACCCTTTTATGCAAAAAATCCCGGCCCTCAGTCATCTGAGCTCCGGAATTTTAGGTTTTTCTGATTACTGATAGTTAGCTATCAAATTTAAAACTTCCCACTATTTCTTCCATTTGTTTTGCATAATTTTCAGTTTGTGATGATTCTTCGCTAAATGTTATAACATAAAACTTTTCATTATGTTTTGCTATATACCTTACTATATTCAGGTCAACTCCTGATAAGTTTATGGAAAATGTCAACTTATATGCATCTTCCCCACTTAACATAGTTTTTTCTACTTTTTCATTTGAATATCCTTCTACAAGCTTTTTAGATTGAACCATAATAACACTTTCAAAGTATTGATCTAATGTTCTTTGGTTTTTTGTAGTTTCTGCAAACAAATCTATGTTTTCTCTATATTTATCGTCATTACCTTGCTTAGGTGCGTAAATTGTAGCTTCTGTTCCCATAGCTCCAGATTTCTTTTCCCAATCACGTGGGTAACTTATAGAAAAATCATTTGTTTTGCTTTTATATACATTATTGCTCATACATGCAGTGAACATTATACAAAATACCACCAAAAGCATATATATTAAGCTTTTCTTCATGTGCGTCAACTCCTTGATTGGTTACCGGTTATCAATCGCCAGCAAAAAATTTCTGTGCTTTTTAGCCTAAAACTAAACTAGCTCTATTACGACCATTTCAGCTGCGTCGCCTCTTCTTTGACCTATCTTTATTATACGAGTATATCCGCCTTTTCTCTCTGTATATTTTGGCGCTATCTCTTCAAATAATTTATTCATCATATTTACACTTGTTGTTGTACTTCTTTGTTTGCTTAAATCTCCGACTTCTTTAACTGGCATTATAAACGCCATTATTTGTCTTCTTGCATTCAATCTTGATGGCATATCTTTTTTTATAACTTTTTCAATTTCATCATAAACAGTTACTTTTTTACCATTTACAACTTCTTTTATTCTCTTGCCCTCTTTATCCTTCTTTGGTACTTTTGCAACTACTTTTACTTCTTCAAAATTATCTTTTTCCTTTACCGCTATCGCTATTAGTCTTTCTGCAATCTTTTTTACTTCCCTTGCTTTAGCATCCGTTGTCTCTATTTTACCATGATATAGTAAATTAGTTACTTGATTTCTAAGCAATGCACGTCTTGCAGCTGAGTCTCTACCCAGTTTTCTATTAACTGCCATTTTTGTGCCTCCTTTCATATACCGTGTCCAATTATTTTATTCTTCTTCTCTTCTTAAATTAAGACCTAAATCTTTTAATTTAAACATAACTTCATCTATAGACTTTTTACCTAGGTTTCTAACTTTTATGAGCTCAATTTCGGTTTTTTGAACTAATTCACCCACTGAGTTTATTCCCGCTCTCTTTAAGCAATTATATGACCTAACTGAAAAATCTAATTCTTCAATTGTTGTATCAAGAATTTTTTGAGTTTCATCTTCTTCTTTCTTTACCATTATCTCAGCCTTTTTAGCATTTTCAGATAAATCAATAAATAATTTCAGATGCTCATTCATTATTTTTGCAGCAAGACTTATAGCTTCATCTGGTTGTATAGTACCATTTGTCCATACTTCCATTATTAATCTATCATAATCTATTACTTGCTCTACACGAGTTTTCTCTGTTGCAAAATTAACTCTTGTTATAGGCGTATATATTGAATCTATAGCAAGTACTCCTATAGGATCATCTTCGTTCTTATTTTTCACTGCGCCTTTATATCCTCTGCCTTTAGTTATTTTGATTTCCATATATAATTTTGCGTTTGGGTCTCCAAGTGTTGCTATATGTAAATCTTTGTTCACTATTTCAATATCTGAGTCTAATTGTATATCTCCAGCTGTTACTTTTCTTTCACCTTTTACATCTATATACAACATCTTTTCTGTAATATCTTCATCATTACATTTTAAAGCTAAACCCTTCAAGTTTAATATTATTTCTACAACATCTTCTTTAACCCCTGGTACAGTGCTAAATTCATGTTGAACACCACTAATTTTAACCGAGCTTACAGCTACTCCTGGTAAAGATGAAAGAAGAATCCTTCTTAAACTATTACCCAAAGTTGTTGCAAAACCTCTTTCTAGTGGTTCAATAACAAACTTTCCGTATTTTTTATCTTCAGATACATCGATAATTTCGATTTGAGGCTTTTGAAATTGAAACATTATATTATTCCTCCCCATTAATTACAATTCACAATGCACAATTTGCAGTGCAAAATTTTTTCAATTTATGACATCCGATAACTGATATCTGATATCTGATATCTGGGTTACTTAGAATATAACTCGATGATTAGTGTTTCTACAATAGGCACATTAATTTGTGATCTTAATGGAACTTGTGTTATTTTTCCTTTTAGGTTTTTTGCATCTTTTTCCATCCATTCAGGAATTATTGCTCCGCTTGAAGTTTCTGCAGCATCTTTAAATTTTGTCATAGATTTAGAATTTTCTTTTATCTCAATAACATCTCCTACAGATACCCCATATGAAGGAATATTAAGTTTCTTTCCATTTACAGTTACATGATTATGTCTTACAAATTGTCTAGCTTCTGTTCTTGAACTTGCAAAACCTAATCTATATATTACATTGTCTAATCTGGTTTCAAGGTATCTTAATAAGTTTTCACCAGTTATACCTTTTTCATTGTCTGCTTTTTCAAAATAATTTCTAAATTGTGCTTCTAGTACACCATAATATCTTTTTGCTTTTTGTTTTTCTCTAAGCTGTATTCCATATTCTGATAATTTCTTTCTCTTTTGACCATGTTGCCCTGGAGCATATGGTCTCTTATCTATTGCACATTTACCTGTGTAACATCTTTCGCCTTTTAAGAAAAGTTTTAGTCCTTCTCTACGGCATAATTTACATTTTGGTCCTATATATCTTGCCATTATTCTTCTTCCTCCTTCTATAATCAGTTCAAAAATTGAACTGGAAGTTTACAAAGTAAACCTATTTTATATTTATTGTGAACACAAAACACTAATCTCATGTCACAGTGTAGGCATGATGAATCAAGCCTACACGTTTTCCCTATCTGTAATTTGTACTTCGACTAAACTCTTCTTCTTTTTGGTGGTCTACAACCATTATGTGGTACAGATGATACATCTTTTATTGCTGTAACTTCAAGTCCCGCTACTTGTAATGCACGAATAGCTGCTTCTCTTCCTGATCCTGGACCTTTTACATATACATCAACTCTTTTTAATCCTTGCTCCATACCAACTTTTGCTGCTTGTTCTGCAATAATTTGTGCTGCATAAGGTGTAGATTTTTTAGAACCTTTAAACCCCATTTGACCTGCGCTTGCCCAAGATATAGCATTTCCTGCTTCATCTGTTAATGTAACAATCGTATTATTAAATGTAGATTGTATGTGTGCACTTCCGCTTTCAATATGTTTTTTTACACGACGTTTACGTGTTGCTGTTGCTCCAGATTTCTTCACTTGTTTTTGTGCCATTTAATCCTTTACCTCCTTACACTATTTTTTCTTGTTTGCCATCGTTCTTCTAGGGCCTTTTCTTGTTCTTGCATTTGTTTTTGTTCTTTGTCCTCTTACTGGTAATCCTTTTCTATGACGAATGCCTCTATAGCAACCTATTTCCATAAGTCTTTTAATATCAAGTGCTATTCCTCTTCTAAGATCTCCCTCTATAATTTGAGTTTCTTCAATAGTCTTACGTATTTTTGAAACTTCATCATCAGTTAAATCTCTTACTCTAGTATCTGGGTTAACCCCAGTTTCTTTTAAAATTCTGTTTGAACTTGCACGACCAATACCAAAAATATATGTCAAGCCTATTTCAACTCGTTTTTCTCTTGGTAAGTCTATACCTGCTATACGTGCCAATCTGTACACCCCCGTTTCAAAATAATTGAAAGTTGATAATTGAAAGCTGAATTATCTTCATTTTCAATTTTATTACTTTTAATAAACCTCTACTTAGTAGATTCTCTACTATTAATCCGATTCTGTGCTTATTATGTAGCACTATTTGTTTCTACTAGTCACTATTTATGAGCAACTAGTCACACAAAAGTTATTTAACAACTTTTGTACTCCGCCTCTTTTAGTCTAACAAGATTTGATTATACCGTAAGATACAGTTTTTGTCAACTGTTTTTACTTGTAATAAGGAAATTTTTGTTAATTCATCCTTGTTTTTGCTTATGCTTTGGATTATCACAAATAATTCTTACTTGACCTTTTCTTTTAATTATCTTACATTTTTCACATATAGGCTTTACTGATGATCTAACTTTCATAGATAATCCTCCTTTAATTAAATTTATTACGTGATAATGTTTATACCTTATCGCTCTATCACATTCTCAATTTTATTTTTCTCTCCATATAATCCTAGCTTTTGATAGGTCATATGGTGACATTTCTACTGTAACTTTATCTCCAGGCAAAATTTTAATAAAATGCATTCGTAGTTTACCTGAGATATGAGCTAGAACCTGATGTCCATTTTCAAGTTTTACTTTAAACATAGTATTTGGTAACTTTTCAATAACAGTTCCTTCTACTTCAATAATATCAGTCTTTGCCAAGGCAATACCTCCCAACTTCAATTCACACTGTACAATGCACAGTTTTTTTGGAAAGCCGCATGGCGACTTTCTTTTTTAGTAGCTACATGTTACTAACCACGCATAGCAATCATGTACTTCTCTATTGCTTTTCTTATGTCAGAATTATTGATTTTCTCTGCATTTTCAAGTTTTTGCAATAGTGAGTTGTCAATATAGTTTGTAATTTGTATATGTTTTTTCTTTTTTTCTTTTGGTTTCTCTAACTTTCTCTCTTTCCCATCCGCCATATATACACAATCATCTCTTGTATCAAGTATAATTAGAATTTTGCCTTTATCTCTTCCGGCTTTAGAAATTACAACTTGACCTTTGCTATAATCTAACATATATTAACTCCTTTAAAATATCTAATGACTCAAAGTAACAATTTCAGCTTCCTTATCAGTTATAATTACTGTGTTCTCATAGTGTGCTGAATTTTTGCCGTCTGACATAACTATAGTCCAACCGTCTGACATAACTCTTACATCAGCTTTACCCTCTGCTATCATTGGTTCTATAGCTAAAACCATACCTTTTTGGAGCCTTACTCCTTTGTCCCTTGTAAGGAAGTTTGGGATTTCTGGCTCTTCATGCATATTTCTACCTACTCCATGTCCTACAAAATCTCTTATGACGCTAAAACCGTTTTTTTCTATATATTGCTGTATGTTTTTTGATATATCACTTACATAAAAGTTTTCTCTTGCATATTTTATACCTTCGAAAAAACTTTTTTCAGCTACTTCTAGAAGCTTTTTGTTTTTTTCATCTGTATTACCCACTATAAAGCTTCTAGCAGCATCTGCATGGTAACCTTTATATCTAACAACAATATCTATACTTATTATATCGCCATCACTTATTTTTCGGTTACTTGGTATCCCATGTATTAGTTCCTCGTTTATAGAAGAACATATACTTGCAGGATATCCATGGTACCCTTTACAAGGAGCGTCTGCATTGTTTCCTTTGATAAATTCTGCCGCTAATCTATCTAGTTCTTTTGTTTTTACACCTGAAACTATATGGGTTTGCAGCATTTTTAGTGTCTCATTTAATATAGTTCCTGCTTGCCTAATATAATCAAGCTGGGTTTCATTATATATTCTAACACTCATTAGACACTCTCTCCTAAATGTTTTAATATTCTTTCTGTTATACTTTCTTTTATATCCTCGGCATTAATAGTAATAAGAATTCCTCGTTCTTCGTAAAACCCAATAAGCGGTTTTGTTTGCTCTTCGTACTCTCTTATCCTATTATTCAAAGTTTCTTCTGTATCATCTTTTCTTTGTGTTAACTCTGTTCCGCATACATCACAATGTTGTTCATTTTGAGGTTTTTGGTGTAACACATGATATGTCTCGCCGCAATTTTTACAAACTCTTCTGCCGATTATTCTTTCTAGTAAATGTTTATATTCTGCTTCTATGTTAAATACAGCAGTTATTTTCTTAGATGTATTACCAAGCAATTTTTCCAAATCTTCTGCTTGAGTGATTGTCCTTGGAAATCCATCTAATATGAACCCTTCTTCACAATCGTTTTCTTGTATCCTGCTATTTACAACTTCTAATATTACCTTGTCTGGTACAAGTAGTCCATTTTTCATAAAATCTTCTGCTTCTTTTCCTACTTGTGTTTGTTCTGAAACATTTTTTCTCAAAATGTCTCCAAGAGCAATATGAGGAATTTTTAGCCACTTTGACAATGCTGTCGACTGAGTTCCTTTTCCTACTCCTGGTGCTCCCATGAGTATAATTATCATCAAACCTTCCACCCTCTACCTTTATTAAAATATTACTTTTATTCTTAAGTTCCTTAATCTTACGATAAGAATCCTTTATAGTGTCTAACCACCATGTTAGCTTCAAGTTGCTTAAGTATATCAAGTGCTACACCAACTGCAATTAATATAGATGTTCCTGTAAATCCAAGACTTGTCATGTTTATAGCATTACCAAACACAATAGGTAATAATGCAATTATAGCTAAAAATGTTGCACCTACAAGCGTAATGTGATTTAATACATATGTTATAAACTCAACTGTTGGTTGTCCTGGTCTTATTCCAGATATTACCCCACCGCTTTTTTTCAAATTATCTGCAAAATCGACAGGATTAAATTGTATTGTTGTATAGAAATAAGAAAAGAATAATATTAGCGCTGCATATAATGTCATTCCTATTGGTTGATGTGTCCCTAATGCGTTTATAACTCCGCTAATATTTGCAGGTAAATTTGTACCTGAAACTGCAACAAACTCTTTTATTGCAGCTGGAAATTGAAGTATACTTGACGCGAATATTATAGGCATAACACCCGATAAGTTAACCTTGATTGGTATATTATTTGATTGTCCTCCATACACCTGTCTTCCGGCTAATCTTTTTGCATATTCCACGGGTATTCTTCGTTCCGCATCTTGCACAAATACGACAAATGCTATTACTAATACAAACATTGCCATTATCATAGCATATACAATTGGAGTGTTAGCTTTAGTCCATATTGTTGCCATAGTCATTGGAAGTCCTGCTAATATATTAATAAAGATTATTAGCGATATTCCATTTCCTATGCCTTTTTCTGTTATTTGATCACCTATCCATATTAATATAGCAGTACCTGCAACCATCGTTAGTATCGCAACTGTATACGATAACGCTGATGGATCTTTAAGAATACCTTGCCCTCTTAAGGCAAATGTGATTCCTGCTGCTTGAATTGCAGATAATACTATTGCTAAATATCTGGTGTATTTGCTTATCTTTTTTCTGCCATCTTCTTCTTTATTAATTTTCTCTAGTGCTGGTATCGCAACTGTAAGTAGTTGCATTATGATAGATGCATTGATATAAGGAAGTACTCCCATCGCAAAAAGCGACATGTTTTTAAGTGTTCCTCCTGATAAAGTATCTATCATTCCTAGTCCTTCTGAAAATTTATTGAATATGTTGGCAAGAACATCTGTATTAACTCCTGGTATAGAAACACTCGCACCAAGTCTTATTATAACTATCATAAATAGCGTGTATAATATTTTTTTTCTTAAATTTGGTATCTTGAAAGCATTTGCAAAAGTTTGAAGCACTTATATCACCTCTGTTTTTCCGCCCGCATTTTCTATTTTTTCTTTGGCAGTTTCGCTAAAATAATTAGCTTTTACGGTTAGTTTTTTTGTTAGTTCTCCATTACCTAATATCTTAACGCCATCTCTAGCTTTAGATATTATTCCTGATTCTATTAACATTTCTATGCCAACAACTGTACCGTCCTCAAATTTCTCTAATCTGCTTATGTTTACAGCAACAATGTCTTTTGAGTTTCTGCAAGTAAATCCTCTTTTTGGTAATCTTCTGTATAAAGGCATTTGACCACCCTCGAAACCTGGTCTTACTCCTCCACCAGCACGAGCTTTTTGGCCTTTATGCCCTTTTCCAGCAGTTTTTCCAGTTCCAGAACCGTTTCCTCTACCTATAATCTTTTTAGTAAATCTCGATCCTTCTGCTGGTTTAAGTTCATGTAAGTTCATATTTTACCTCCATTCTTTATTTATTGTGTTACTGATTTTCAAATTCAGAAAACCATTATTGTATAATATTCTTCTCGTTGACTGTCATTGCGAGGAGGTTCTTTCGACAAAGCAATCTCATTTTTTAACATGCTTTTTATTGATGAAAATGAGATTGCTTCGTCATTCTTCCTCGCAATGACAACGCTAAAATCCTAATTTTATTAAATTTCTTCCACTTTTACTAAGTGTTTTACTGTATTTATCATACCTCTTATTGCCAAATTATCTTTTTGCTCTACTGTAGAATTTATTTTATTCAATCCTAATGCTTTTACAGTAAGTCTTTGATTTGGTTTCGCTGCAATTTTTGATTTTACCAATGTTATTTTCAATGTGTTAGCCATGTTTGCGGCCTCCTATCCTATTATTTCTGACAATTTTTTGCCTCTTGCTCTTGCCACATCTTCTGGCTTCTTAAGTGTCTTTAGTGCCTCTATTGTTGCACTTACAACATTTCTCTTATTATTTGAACCTAAAGATTTTGATCTTATGTTTTTTATTCCTGCAAGTTCAAGCACTGCACGTGCAGTACCACCAGCAATAACTCCAGTTCCTTGTGGAGCTGGTTTAATTAACACTTCTGAACTTACTGCCTTACCTATGTTTTGATGATATATACTGCCATCTTCATTTCTAGGAACATATATCATATGTTTTTTTGCATCTTCTATTGCTTTTTTAATAGCATCTGGTATTTCGATAGATTTCCCAGTTCCAACACCAACACATCCATTATAATCTCCTACAACAACAACTACAGCAAATCTAAAATTACGTCCGCCTTTTACAACTTTTGTAACACGTTTAACTGATACAACTTTTTCTTTTAAATCCATTTTACTTGTATCTATTTTGGTTGACATTCTTGACCCTCCTTTAATTAAAAATCTAATCCAACTTCTCTAGCGCCGTCTGCTAACATCTTTACTTTTCCATGGTATATGTATCCACTTCTATCAAAAACAACTACTTTTATTCCTTTTTCCATAGCTCTTTTTGCTAATACTTCACCTATGAGTTTAGCTGCTTCTATATTCGCTGTATTTTTCAATTTTCCTGCAATTTCTTTTTCCTGAGTTGAAGCAGATGCAATTGTATTGCCTGTTTCATCATTTATAATTTGTGCTGATATATGATGTAAACTTTTAAATACACATAATCTTGGTCTTTCTTCTGTTCCACGTATTTTGTTTCTTATTCTAGCATGCTTATCTGCTCTTGCTTCAGAACGTGATAATTTCTTACTCATTAATCATACCTCCTATGCATTATTTTTTACCTGACTTACCTTCTTTACGTCTTATAACTTCATTAGCATATTTTATTCCTTTACCTTTATATGGTTCAGGCTCACGTTTGCTTCTTATTATAGCCGCAAATTGACCAACTTTTTCTTTATCTATACCTTTTATTATGATTTTTGTTGCTTCCGGAACTTCTGATAGAACACCATCTGGATCTTCAAGTTCTACTGGATGAGAATATCCAAGAGCCAATACTAATTTTGTACCTTGTTTTGACGCTTTGTATCCTACACCATTTATTTGAAGTTCTTTTGAATATCCTTTATCTACTCCTTCTACCATGTTAGCTAGAAGAGTTCTTGTTAATCCGTGCAATGATTTCATCATTTTTAAATCACTTGGTCTCTCTACTATTAACTCATTATTTTCTAATTTAAGATTCATTTCTGTTGGTAATTTTCTTTCTAAAGTTCCCAAAGGTCCTTTAACTACTACTTGATTACCCTCAGATATCGTTACTACTACATCTTTTGGTAATACTATTGGTTTTTTACCTATTCTTGACATTTCTATACACTCCCTCACAATAATTCACAATCCACAATGTAAACTTCCCAATGTGAACGTCTTCTTGTTTTGTCTTTCATAAACTATCTTATTACCATACGTATGCTAGTACTTCTCCACCTACGTTTTCATTTTTTGCACCTTTGTCTGTAAAAATTCCTTTATTTGTAGAAATGATTGCTATTCCAAGTCCACCAAGTACTCTAGGTATCTCTTCATTTGAAGCATATACTCTAAGTCCTGGTTTTGATATTCTCTTTAAACCTGTAATAACTTTTTCATTCTTATTTTTCCCATATTTTAATGTTATTCTTATACTTTTCTTTACACCCTCGCCTACTACTTCATAACTTTTAATGTATCCCTCATTAGTAAGTATATCTGCGATTGATAATTTTATTTTTGATACTGGCACATCTACCGTATTATGTTTAGCTGTGTTCGCATTTCTTATTCTTGTTAGCATATCTGCAATTGGATCTGACATTTGCATATTTAAAATCCTCCTTTCTATTACCAGCTGGCTTTTCTAACACCTGGTATTTCTCCTTTATATGCTAAATCTCTAAAGCATATACGACAAATTCCAAATTTTCTTAATACCGCATGAGGTCTTCCACATATATTACATCTTGTATATTCTCTACTAGAAAATTTTTGTTCTCTACTTTGCTTAAGTTTCAAAGATTTTTTAGCCATTGTCTAACCTCCTTTATTTTTTTCTGAATGGCATTCCAAACAGACTTAACAATTCCCTTGCTTCTTCATCAGTTTTAGCTGTAGTTACAAATACTATATTCATACCTCTTATTTTATCTATCTTATCAAAATCTATTTCTGGAAATATCAATTGTTCTTTTATTCCCAAAGAATAGTTTCCTCTTCCATCAAATGAGTTTGAACTAACCCCTTGGAAGTCTCTAACTCTTGGTAACGCAAAGTTTATAAGTCTTTCTAAGAAGCTATACATATTTTTGCCTCTCATAGTTACTTTACAACCTATTGATAACCCTTCTCTTATTTTGAATCCTGCAATTGACTTTTTAGCTTTTGTAACAACTGGTTGTTGTCCAGCTATTTTTCTCATATCAGCTACTGCAAATTCAATGATTTTTTGATTTTCTTTAGCTTCCCCTAATCCCATGTTAATTATTACCTTTTCTATTTTGGGTACTGCCATTTTGTTTTTGTAGCTAAATTTTTTCATCATTTCAGGAATGATAACTTTACTATATACTTCTTTCATTCTTTCCAATGTATTTACCTCCTCTCAGGAACTAATCTATTATTTCTCCTGTTTTCTTCGCAACCCTATTTTTTTCTATTTTACCAGTTTTTTTGTCTTCTGATACTTTAATCCCAATTCTTGTTGGTTGACCGTTGTGTAAATACATAACGTTAGAAACTTGAATTGCGCTTTCTCTAGAAAATATTCCGCCTTGCTTTGTCTGTGCATTCGCTTTTTGATGCTTTTTAATCATATTTACACTTTTTACAACAACTTTGCTTTTCTTCAAATCTATGCTTAATATTTCGCTTTTTGTTCCTTTGTCTTTTCCAGCAATAACTATTACCTTATCACCTTTTTTAAGCTTTGCTAAAGCCATTCATAAAACCTCCTTCTTATAGAACTTCTGGTGCTAATGATGCTATTTTTATAAATTTTCTGTCTTTTACTTCTCTTGCTACTGGTCCAAATATACGAGTTCCTCTTGGAGTTAAATCATCTTTTATTATAACTGCTGCATTTTCATCGAATCTGATGTGTGAACCATCTTTTCTGCCTAATCCTTTTACAGTTCTGACTATAACAGCTTTTACAACGTCACCTTTTTTAACAACGCCCCCGGGTGTTGCTTCTTTAACGGCAGCTATTATTATGTCTCCGATGTTACCAAATTTTCTCGTAGATCCGCCCATAACTCTAATACACATTATTTCTTTAGCTCCTGTGTTATCAGCTACTTTTAATCTCGTTTGTTGTTGAATCATGAAAATTCCCTCCTTTATTTATTTCGCTTTCTCTACTATGTTAACAAGTCTCCAACATTTGTCTTTAGAAAGTGCTCTTGTCTCCATAACTTTTACTTTATCTCCGATTTTGCATTCATTGCTTTCATCGTGAGCTTTTAACTTGTATGTTCTTTTAATAATTTTACCATACAAAGGATGTTTAACATTGTTTACAACAGCCACAACTATTGTTTTGTCCATTTTATCACTAGTTACTACTCCAACTCTTGTTTTTCTATAATTTCTTTCAATCACTAGAAATACCTCCTTAATAGTGCTTTGTGATTTGTGATGTTTTACTTCGTAAAGTGATGCACTCCGTTTGATATAAATGCTTTTCTACATCAACCTATTACTCTATCACATTATCACTAAAATTTTTCTCAGTTATTATTGTTTGAACTCTTGCTATACCTTTTTTTACTTCTTTGATTCTTGCAGTGTTTTGAAGTTGATTTGTAGCATTTTGAAATCTCAAGTTAAACAATTCTTTCTTCAAACTTACAAGTTCTACATTTAAATCGCTATTATTTTTTAATCTTAATTCTTCTCTAATTTTAGTTGTTTTCACTACTTATCACCTTCCTGTTCCACTTTTGAAATAATTTTACATTTCACAGGTAATTTATGCATTGCAAGTCTTAAAGCTTCTCTTGCTATTTTATCAGACACTCCTGCTATTTCAAATAGAATTCTTCCTGGTTTAACAGGTGCTACCCAATGATCAAGAGACCCTTTCCCTGAACCCATACGAACTTCTGCTGGTTTAGCTGATACTGGCTTGTCAGGGAATATCTTAACCCAAACTTTACCATCACGCTTCATAAATCTTGTCATTGCAATACGCGCTGATTCTATTTGATTTGATTTAATCCAAAATGGTTCTGTTGTCACTATTGCATATTCACCTTGTGTTATTGTAATTCCTCTTGCTGCTTTTCCTGATAGGCGGCCTCTAAATTGAGTACGTCTTTTTGTTCTTTTCGGCATCAACATTATTCAGCAACCCCCTCTGTATCTTTTTTCTTTACAGGGAGTATTTCTCCATTATATATCCATACTTTAACTCCTGTTTTACCAAAAGTTGTATGTGCTTCTGCAAAACCATAATCTATATCTGCTCTTAAAGTTTGCAAAGGTATTGTTCCTTCATGATAATGCTCTGTTCTAGCCATTTCTGCTCCGCCTAAGCGTCCTGAAACAGATGTTTTGATACCTTTTATTCCTGATTTTAATGCTCTTTGCATAGCTTGCTTCATTGCTTTACGGAAAGATACACGGTTTTCAAGTTCGCTTGCTATTTTTTCAGCTACAAGTTGTGCGTTTTTCTCTGGTTTCTTTATTTCTAACACATCAACAAGTACTTTATTTTCTGATAACTTTTGTATATCGCTTTGTATTTTATCTACTCCTGAACCTTTTTTACCTATTAAGATACCTGGTCTTGAAGTTTTAATTATTACTTTAGCTCTTTTTGAAGTTCTTTCTATTTGTATATCAGCTATTCCTGCTTGATAGTAATTGCTTTTTACAAACTTTCTTATTTTGTTATCTTCAAGCAATAAATCAGCAAAATCTTTTTCTGCATACCAAGTTGAACTCCATCCTTTATTAATTCCAACTCTTAACCCATGTGGATTTACTTTTTGTCCCATGT
>MGOU01000011.1:3919-16417 GCA_001795385.1 Clostridiales bacterium GWD2_32_19 | reverse complement strand
TATGTGCTATCTGTTTTGATGTTTCACTTTTGTTCGTGAATATCGGTATTGCTATTGTTGCGAGCGCTGCTAGTATTACTAGTACTGCTAGTAATTCGAGTAACGTAAACCCTTTTTTGTTTTTTCTTTCCACTTTCATTCTTTTCACCATTCCTCTTATTAAATTTTTCTATGATGTTTTTTCTTAGGTTATGTGTGTTTCCTTGCTTTGCATGATTTATCCAGCTTTTTATCTTTTCTGATATTTCTTTTATGTTTTTCTCACCTTTTTTTAGTTCCTCGGCATATTTTTTATTCTCTTTTTTGTTTTTTATTCCTTTCTCCTTTTGTACTGCTATGTTGCCATAGATTACTTTGTTTTTTATTAGCTTACTTAATATCTCTGCATCTGTATTTATTGCTACATAAACAATTTTATTAGCTTAAGTGCTTTTTCTTAAGCTTAGAAGATGTTATCCATGGTCGTAGCATTGCTTTATTTTATTTTTTTATAAAATTTAGCAATGGTAGACATCGGACAAAAGTTTCCCCTTTGGATTATTAGTATATGATTTATATACTTTTCTTTTAGTTTCTTATAATAATCTACAAACTTCATTTTATGTATATCCGAATACATTATGTAGCTTATTACTTGGACTACCTTTTATGACTTCATATAAAGTCAGCCGTATCCGTATGGTATGGTATGGTATGGTATGGTATGGTATGGTATGGTATGGTAAAGTTTTCCATGTTTTTTTCCTCATCTACTGTCTTATTTCGTCTCATATTATCATTTTTTAGATACTTAGTCAAGAATTTTTGTGGACTTTTTTGTAGACTGTTTACACGAATAAATATCCACCCCAAACGGGGTGGATATTTATTGGAACCCTATAAGGGACTATTACAAGCTGAGCCTAAAGGCTCGTTTTTTATTCCGACAACCGCATATTTGTTACCAGTTACCCTTTGAAAGGGTCTACGTATTCTTTTAGTGTTATCTGATCTGAAATTGTATCCTCTTTTAATTGTTCTCGTATATAGTTTTCTATCACTTTTTTATTCCTTCCTACTGTGCTTACATAGTACCCTTTACACCAAAAATGTCTATTCCCGTATCTGTATTTCAAGTTTGCATGTCGCTCAAATATAATCAAACTACTCTTTCCTTTTAAATATCCCATAAATCCTGATATGCTCATTTTGGGTGGTATTGATACTAACATATGTATATGGTCTGGACATGCATTTGCTTCTATTATCTCCACTTATTTACAACTGCATAGTTCTCTCAATATTTTTCCTATATCTTTTTTCAGTTTCCCATATATTTCTTTTCTTCTGAATTTTGGTGCAAATACTAAATGATACTTGAATCCCATCTTGTATGTGATAAACTATTTTCATCCATAGAAAATTGCCTCCTTTTGATTTTTATGCGGTTGCGGAACCACATTTATTATATCAAAAGGAGGCAATTTTTTAAATGATTTTTGTATATCTAAAGCTTTTTGAACCGACACGCATAGCGTGTGGTTTTCTTTTACAATAAAAAATCAAAGCATATAAAAAATGCTTTGATTTTTAGCTCCATAAATAGGAGAACACATTCTAGTATAATATATTGTAATGTATATTTCTAAACCAATATACTTCCATTTTCACTTATTTTTTACCTTATATTTTGAACTTTAATATTTCTTCTTTTAATTTTTGTGCGCTTTTGTTTGCACTATCAACCAGCTTTAATACTTCATTTGACTTATCTACTACGCTTGAAGCTGTGTCTGCTATTCCCATGGTTCCTTTCGCCCCATCTGCAGCTGCAAGCGCAAGTCCCTCAATTGTCCTTAAAACTTCCTGTATTGATGCCAAAAGTTCCTCTGATGTACCACTTAAATCAGTCGAAAAATCTTTATAGTACTGCGCATCTTGACTGTATTCTTTACTGGTGTCAACCAATGTCTTATAATCTGAAAGAATTTGTTTTTCCATAAAATTAAGCATTTTGTAAGAACTATTCTTTAATTCATCTACTGACGAAACTATTGTACCTGATGTATCTTGTATTTTTGTAATTGTATCGTTTGACTGTTCTGCTAACTTTCTAATTTCATCTGCAACAACACTGAATCCTCTGCCTGCTTCTCCGGCTCTTGCTGCTTCTATTGCTGCATTAAGTGCAAGAAGATTAGTTTGTGAAGTTATCTGTAGTATTGAATCAGCTAGAATATTTATTTGTTCAACAGACTTTGCTTCTTCTATAGATTTTTTTAATTCCTCTCCAGTCTCTTTGATCATAATTTCTGTTTCTCTCTGACTTCTTTCAGAACTTATCATCATCTTATTTGCTTTTCCGCTTATTCCTGTCGATCTTTCAGCACCCTCCATAGCTCTTTCAGCTATGAATTGCACAGCTTTCTCCATTTCTTGTGTTGTCTTTGCTATTTCTTCAGTTGATGCCGATGTTTCTTGCATGCTTGCAGCCAGTTCCTCAGTTGTTGCTGAAACATCTGCTATATCATTATTTAAATTTATTATGTTCTTATTTACATGTTCTACAATACTTTCTATAGACTTTGATTCATACTTTACACTTCCAATAAGCGCGTTTACTGAAGATTGCATTATGTCTATTGTAACAGCTAAATCTCCTATTTCATCTTTTCTCTTTAACAAATTTGCAGAAACTTTCATTGACAAATCACCTTTTGCGACAAGTTTTAGAAAATCAACTACTTTTCCTAGAGGATATGTAATATTTTTTGATATAAAATATGTAGCTATTGAGGCTATAACTATAACTGATATTAACAAAGCAATTAAAACCTTGATTGTCAAAGCATAACCTATTTCATTATGTAAATGAGTATTAGCTGCAAGCACTGAATTATGTTCAACAAGACCTCTAATACTTGTCTGATATTTTTCTAAAATTTCTCTATTTGCTATAAAATACTTATATGCCTCGTTTGTTTTTCCTTTATCTACCATATCTACAGTAGTAGACAGCACTTCCCTCCATTTAACAAGGTTCTTCTTAATATCACTGTATCTTTCCTTGTCTTCTTTATCGATCATTACCTTTTCTAAAATTATCATGTCTTCGTTAACTATGTTTTTTCGTTTCTCAATATCTACAATAATTGATTCCTTTTCCTTTTCGTCTTTAGCGAGTATTAAAGCATACACATCAGCACTACTCGCCCGTGTTTGAGTTCTTATATTAGAACTCCTATCAAGAGCTACAAGATAGTCATCATATATCAATGTCATATCTTTATTGGATTCTGCAAGATTAAAATAACCTACTGCTGCAATTACTAACATAAAAACCATCATCACAAAAGCTAATAAAAATATCTTAGCCCTAACTCTTAACTTATTTAACATTTTAAATCCCCCTCTTATCTTTAGTATGATTTTTAATCATGACTAGTTCCTTGTATATATTTAAAAATTAAACTAGTTATTACCACTTATTTCTACATTTTTCTATTTTTCATTATATCAAATGTGTTGTTTTTTGTCAATGAAGTTTAGTTAAGAATTTTTTATACATTTCTATACAAAAAAACACTAGTTTTTAACCTAGTGTTTGGTTATTCTATTTTATAATGATTGATTTATAAAAATTCCTGAAAATAATTCCTGTATGGTGTTAGGTTGTTTTTGATTATTAGCATATGTATGAAAATCAATCGCATTTATATTTGGAGTCGCCGTGTCAAATGCTCCTATTAGTGTTTTATCTGCAATCTTAATTGCTTTTGCTGCTAATCCGTCATATCCACCTATCGCTCTCTTTACACTATCACTGTCTTGTTCAATTGCATAAGTAAGTTTTTCTTCATCAATTTTTATACTTCCATTATTCTTTACGCTAATACCTATATCACCTAACTTTGACCTATTTCCTAAAGACAGTTTACTTAATTCCTTTGTCAATCTACTCAACTTTGAAGTAGATTTAGATGAATTTATCTTGTCTACTACTGAATTAATACTTTTTGCAAAATCATCTATTGTTTTATGTATTGCTTTTTTATCGTCAACTACTGATACTGCTGTTTTTCCGTCTGTAACACCTTTTAGAGTTAAGTTAACTTTGCCATTATCTAATCTTACAATATTACTTTCACTCTTGTATTCTTTATCATCTACTTTATATTCTGCGTCTTTTGCAACTGTCGCTACCTTATCAATACCCAGTACCGATGCTGCATTTCCAGTGTAGTCATTTATTCCAAATGTGTTTTTCTCACCAGTTTTGTTTCCCGAAATTTCCAGCCTAAATGTATTATTTTCATCATCACTTACTACTTTTGCTGATACACCACTATTTGAGCTGTTAATCGTGTTTGACACCTTTGTCAAAACATATTTGTTGCTCTCCTCATCCTTAACTTCGAATGATACATTAGATGTTTTATTACCGCTAGTAATATCAAAACTATACATCCCTTGTGTTAGTTTCGGACTCTCATCTTCCTTAATGTAAATGCTATTATTTGCTTGCACCTTAGCTATTTCTGACACCTCTATCGAATGTTTGGTATATAAAGAATAACTACTAGCCGTACCTGATATTGCATCATCCTTACTACTTACAGTTTTTCCATTAAAGCTGGATGATTTATTACTATAACTAATATTCTTAGCTGCCTCTTTTAAATTGTACATATCCGTTTTTGTTTCTTTGCTCATTGTATTAGTATTTAATATCTTAGACTGTCTTGAAGCTAAATTCTTATACTGAACTATATTATCCAACGGATTTGGTGTTTTTAAAGAATTTGCATAGGACACCATCCTATATAGACTAACCCTGTCAACCATTATAGTATCACCTCTTTTTTACTGTAAAATAGTATACGAAAATAAGGTATACCTATATTTTTATATTATACCATATTTTTCCATAAAAGTCAATCTTTCATTGAAATATCTCCTTTAAAAATCCGGTAGGATATAAGTTATAATATAATTCTTATTACATGCTAATTGATTAGTATTTCAATATCTACCTCTATCTTCTTCGGCTCAGTTACAGGTGTAAACCTTTTTACAGCATTACCATTTCTATCAACCAAAAATTTTGTAAAATTCCAGTCGATATCTTCACCGTACAATCCATTTTCCATACTCGTCAAATACTTAAATAGCGGGTGCGCTCCATCCCCATTTACTTCTATTTTTTCAAAAAGAGGAAATGTAACTCCAAAATTGATTCGACAGAAATTTTCTATCACTTCATTACTACTCGGTTCTTGACGAGCAAACTGATTACACGGAAAACCCAGTACTACAAATTTGTCACTACCATATTTTTTATAAAGTGCTTCAAGTCCTCTATACTGTGTCGTAAGACCACACTTACTAGCAGTATTAACTATCAGCACTACCTTCCCTCTATATTCACCCAAATCCTTCTCTACTCCAGATATCGTATTTGCTTTAAAATCATATATATTCATGCAAACATCTCCTTCTATCTCATACATTATATTCTTTCCATCTTTATTCATTCTTTTATCATTAAGTTTTGTTAAAGTTTTTTAATATAATTTACCTGACGATTGTTTGCTTCACTAGTAATCATAAGAATCCAAAGACGAATTGCATTTATAATATAATTAATATATAAAAGTTACACATACTATAGGTATCGATAATTTTTATATATAGGAGGTAACATTTATGGCTAAAGCAGGGATGAGAAGACCAGATCCAAGCGAACCACATGGAACAGAAAGTAATAAAAAACAAAAATTTAGAAAAAATCCAGAACCTGTAGTTCCTGAAATTCAAGGCAAAGCTAGAGCTGGGCATGAAAAAGCTAATCCAATGTAAAATATTCATTGCAAAATAAAAAAGCTTGAATTCACACATGCGTGTAATAATTCAAGCTTTTTTATTTTATAATATATCTATCATTATCTATCTGTTTTTAGATACTGACTAGCATAAATGCTATGGGTAAATGGAAAATTTTATTTCTCTCCTATAAGTATTCCTTTGTTATTATAATACATCGTTTTTCCACTATCTTCAACATATATTAGAACTTCCTCACCTTCTGTTCTAAACGAAATATAACAATCTTTCACATGTATTATTGAGTCACCACTTAAATTATATAACCCCATTTCTTCATCTTTTTCAACTATTACTAAATTATTTTTGATTGAAAAGAATTCTTCAAATTCATTATCTAATATTTTCTTCCCTGTCGCATCATATAAACCATATCTATCATTTTGTTTTATAGCATAATAGTTGTTTTTATCAGCCTTAATTATTTTAATATCATTTATTTCATCATATTCAAATGGTATAATTATATTATTCTGTTTATCTATAACCCCTACCTTACTGCCTTTTTGTGCTACTGCTGAGTTATTTATAAATTCTTCTATTTCATCATACTCTGCTGGTATGATCTTTTCCCCTTTTACATCTAAAACACCCTTTTTAAATTGGTCGTCATCAGAAAAAACAGCCACTCCATTTGAAAAATCATTTATTGAACAATTTTCTATCTCTTTTATCTTTTTTAAATTATTATCCAATATTATATATTTATTTTCAAGAGATATTACTATGATTTTATCATCTTTAAAATACTCAACTGAATTAGCCTTTGCATATAATAACTTTCCGGAATAATCATAAATATTTATAAAAACCTGGTTTTCATTATTTGCCTCTTTAAGTACATAAAAGTTCTCGTAACATACTGCATTATCATAAAAATCCTCAGATACAAGTGTACCTTTTGTATTTATTATCCCTTCCATTTGTTTATCACCAATTCTTTTTGTTACTACTGCATATCCTTTAGAATTAAATAATTGTGCATCTTCGTACTCAAAGTTTATAACTTCTTTACCTTTACTGTTTATATAGCCCCACTTTTCATTCAGCATTACAGCAGCCATACCATTACTGAAATCCTCAGTATATTCATATTTTGCTTGTGTTACTTCCTTTCCATTAAGTTCAACAAATCCTATTTTATCTGAATCTATTTTATATGTAACCTTATTTTCCATTATTTCACCAGGATAAAACGCAAGATATTTGATAGGTACAACCATATTTCCATTGGCATCTACAATACCACATTTATCATCTTTAGTTACCTTGAAGTATCCATTATACATACTTTCTATATCATTATATTCTATTGCTAGCACTTCTTCACCTTTACTATTTACAAATCCAAGTTTGCCATCTCGTTCTACAATACCTACTCCATATTCAGATAGCTCAACATTATCATATTGTGGTTTTACTACAACTTGACCATTATAGCTTTTGTAACCGTACTTTCCACTTTCTATGAATGGTATAAGAATATCATACTTTTCTTTATTTACTACCTCTTGGTTGCCGTCTTTATTTGGAAGCATCACAATTATTATTAATACTATTATACTAATTACTACTCCCACCAAAACCATTCCAATCTTCTTACTCATTATAAATATCCCCCTTGTACTAAGTTATAGTTTTATCAAACTAAACATGTGATTAATTTTTCTTTATTATATCATTTTATTATTTATAAAACAACAAATATTATTCTACTTACTTTCTATTCTATTTTAAAATCTTCTAAGGCTATCCTTACTAAAAGTCCATTCTGGTGTTATGAGTTCATTTCCAAAATCAACAGAGTACCATGGGCTATCGGCCTCATTATGTTGGTTTTTCAAAATATGAATATCTTGTGCTGGCATGTATCCTTGCGCTAACATGAATATTTTATGGTTTGTAGTTTTGTTAATCGCTACATCCACAACGATTACCGCATGACCCGGGCTGCCACCTTGTATGAATATGTCACCTGGTTTTATCTCTTTTATATTTTCTACTTTTATTAGTTCTTTTGAAAGGGAAATAGTACCCGCATAGCTGTAAACAATATCTAGATATTTTTTGAAATTTTCATACGAATCGTCATATGATTTACTCTTTTCCCATTTTACATCATTATTTTTCACTTGTATTCTATATCCTTGTATCCACTTTTCATATTCTGCATTAAATCCATTTGTAAAATTAAAATTAATGTCTTTATACTTTTTTCTATTATACAAATACTCCGCTCTTAACCTAATAATAGAGTCCGCACATTGCTGCAAATCCCTGTTTCCTAAGTCAAAATCAACAACTGCATCATAAATATTTTTAGGTTTTTCCCTGCCATCATAATAATGGACTTTCTCACCATGAGCCTTAAGTGGTAATTGCATTAAATACCTTTCAAATGAGACTTCATCATAATAGATTCTTTCATAACCCTCAGGTAGTCCAAACCTCTTCTCAATAGTGTTTTCGCTCGTTGATAAAATACTTTTTCTTTCTACTGTATGAGTTATTTCCTTTATACTCTGTATTTGCTCCTTACCTTGCGTGCTCTTATACACAAACAAAATAGCTGCAATTATAAAAATAATAACAATTAGAATCTCAACTACATGTTTCATATTAATCCCCTTTCGAATTTAATTTATATTATTCAAACTCTTGTTTTATCTCCTCTGAAATCATAGAATAGATTATATTGTTTTTGTCTCTTTTTGTCAATCATTAAATAGATAGCCAGTCACATAGTTTTTGTACAAGCTGTAACACTTTTTAGGCTTGGACATATTATATATTAGGGTAACATATCCCAATACATAGTAAAGGAGTGAGTATATGTCGCAAAATGGTAGACATCGCCATCATTCAAATATTGCTGATCTTTTAGAAGATTCGCAAGGTGAGACAGTAACAATTCTTACAGAATGTGGTGGTAAATGTGGTAATGGATTTACAGGTGTTGTTATAAAGGTTAGCCACTGCCTTGTTAAATTAGTTACTTCTATAGGTCCAAGTCCATCGGGTGTTTTTGGAACTTCACGCAGAAGAGGATTATGTGATGGATTTAATGACTTTGATGGTTGTGGTAAATTTGATCGTTTTGATCGTTTTGATCGTTTTGATGATTTTGATGATTTTGGTGATGTTAGAGGTTCTTTTTCACCTCGTAACCGAAAAAACAATCTTGGATCTGTAGTAACAATACCTATTGATAAAATATGTGCTGTAATTAGAAATGCAGTTTAATTAAATGTTACATAATAAGGCTTGAATCCTAGAACTATATGTTCTCCTAGGGTTTATGCCTTATATTTTTTTGCAATATAATCCGCACCTTTAATTCAATATCTAGTTTAATAATATTTATATTTTACAAATTTTAGCACATACTTATTATCATTTAGTGGGATTCTACTATAAAGCCATATTTTTAGTTACTTAGGGAGAGGTTTTATGGAATTGATTAAAAAGTATTTAACATTTATTATTATAAGTTTTATTTTGATATCTGCCTTTGCATTTACAGAAATGAGACCCAACAAATTTAATATATCAACTTCTATTGTAGATAGCACTAGTAATAGTCAGATAAATACTATACAGTGGCATAAAACATTTGATAGACACGATTTATATTCTGCAGCTTATGGGAATGGTGTGTATGTAGCCGTGGGGTCAGATGGTGTATTCAAGTCCTCTACTGACGGAAATATTTGGACTGTCGCAGATAACCACCCTATATGGCTACAAGATGTCGTTTGGGGTAAAGACCTATTTGTGGCTGTGGGAAGTTTAGGTACAATATTGGTTTCGGTAGATGGTAAAACATTGAATAGAGTTTCTTCTGGCACAGACAACGATTTTAAGAGCATTACTTGGAATGGAAATATGTATGTTGCTGTTGGAGATAGAGGGACTATAGTCACATCTTTAGATGGTCTCAATTGGATAAAAAGGCCCCTGGATGTAGGGTATTCCTTATCAAGCATTGTGTGCAGCTCTAGTAAATTTATTGCTTGTACAACAGACACATTTAATATCGTTCTAGAATCTGACAATGGCGTAGATTGGTATACTGTGCAGCCTTATGGGAATCATTATGGATATTATAATGTAGCTTATAACGGAAATGTTTTTATAATGTCAGGAAAGATACCTAATCAGGATGGTTTTATAACCATTGTATCAGAAGATGGAGTAAATTGGTCTTTGGTTAATAACCCACCCCTTGTTAAGAGTATAACGGCTAATGAAAGAAGTTTTGTGGCTGTGGGGGCTTCAAAAAAGGACACGAGCGGAATACTTTCTCAATCTATATATGCATCTGAAAATGGCGTAGATTGGAGAACTCATGAGGTAAAATGGAACGAAAGTTTTTATTCAGATATTAGATACATTTATTGGTGTGGGGATAAATATATTGGATTAAAATATACGGGAGAAATTTTTACTTCGCTTGATGCCTTGCAATGGAAACCGTCTATCTCTGATATTGAAAGCACTTATGATAATATTATATGGAATGGTAGTCAAATAATGGCCTTTAATAAAGATGGGAATATTATGTTGTCTGATGATGGAAGTAAATGGACTGCTTCTAATGTTGTTTTTAATATGAGTACACCCGTTTTAGATATATATAACTTAGGAAATAAACTAATCGTAATTGCAGGCGATCCTGCTACAATGTTCATATATAGTGATGGTGTAGATTGGTCTTCTCTTAATATTGATGACCTAGCACACAGCAAGGTTTTATGGAGTGGGGGTAAATTTTTATTAATAACTAATTCTAAAATATATGTATCTTCAAATGCCACCGATTGGGATATGCTAGAAAAACCTCAATACTTTTCTGTTAAAGGAGTTTCTTGGAATGGTCAAACATATATCGCAGTTGGAGGACAAGGTGTGATATATGGTGGAGAAGGCAGCCATTCTCAGCCATATAGAGTTATTGCTACAAGTACTGACATGATGGATTGGACGATTGAAAAGATTGACAGTATAAATGCATTAAATGAAGTTATATGGGCTAATGGACAATTCGTGGCGATTGGCGACACTGGTACCATTCTCACATCTTTAGATGGTTTGTCTGGCTGGATACCTAGAGCATCTGGAACATCAGCTAACCTACTTGATATTATTTGGGATGGTAAACAGTATATTACTTCCGGCGATAAAGGCACAATACTTTATTCAAGTGATGGTAAAGCGTGGATAAAAGACACTGGTAATTTAACCTCTAGTTATATCTCAAAAGTAGTATTGATAGGTAAGCGTTATATAGGTTTGGGATTAAATACAATCATTTCAGGACTATCATCCGATAATCCTATCCAAACAAATGGGAATGTAGTGAGCAATAAGTTTCTGGATATACAAAATCATTGGGCCGAGGAATATATAAATGAGCTGGCTTCGAGAAATATTGTAAATGGTATTGATGACATAACCTTCTCACCTAGCGTAGATATTACTCGTGCTGAGTTTACTGCTATTATTGTCCGAGCACTTGTGTTAAAACAATCAGAAACGAGTAATATTTTCAGTGATGTAAAAGAAAGTGATTGGTTCTTCAATACCGTACTAACTGCTTATGAAAATGGCATACTGAGTGGTTATGGCAATGCTATAATAAAACCATATAAAGCTATTACAAGAGAAGAAGCTATGACAATGATAACAAGAGCATTATATATTAAAGAGATATCTACGAGTATTACAGAAGCCGAGGCTTCCACCATCATTTCAAAATTTAAAGATAATAATACTATTTCTAAATGGGCACAAGTGCCTGTTGCTATCTGCATAAAAAATAAGATTATCCAAGGTAATGATGGCTTTCTAAAACCCATTGCTAATATTACAAGAGCAGAAGCAGCCACTGTTGTAATGAAAATGTTACAATAATCAAACCTCACCGTAGCAAGCTGACGGGGTATCATGTTGTCATTGCGAGGAACGAAGCAATCTCTCTTTTGTCTTTTAAAGAATGGGTTTGCTTCGTTCCTCGCAATGACAAATTTAGCACGCAGCAGAGCTGCGGGGAATTGACCCTGAGAGATCAAACAAGAAAACAGCATATACATTATATGCTGTTTTCTTGTTTGATCTTATTTCATATATAATTTAATTAGTATAAATAATGCCAATGTTTTACTCACTTACCCTTATTTGTGCCCTGTTTACTTTTTCACATGCTTTCTTTTTATTTTTTACCATCTTCTTTAAAATTTCATCTTCAAGTTCTATATCTAACATCTCAGATAAACCCAATAAGAAAATGGCTATTTCAGCTAATTCTTCTCCTGAATTGCTTTTCTTTTTTCTAAATGCTTCGTAAGCCACTCCAAGTTGGGCATATATATAACAGAATTCTAAGTTCACATCTGTCGCGTTAAAACCTTTGTCTACTTTGCTCTGAAGTATTTCCTTCTGCAATGTTTTTAAGTTTAGCATGTGCTCTCCTCCTGTTTTGGTTTTTAATTAATTCTATCACTTTTTTCAATATTTTTCAATATATTTCTACAAAAAGCATCAATCTTTTATCTTTTATCTTTTATCTTTTATCTTTTATCTTTTATCTTTTATCTTTTATCTTTTATCTTTTATCTTTTATCTTTTATCTTTTAT
>MGOU01000011.1:0-3911 GCA_001795385.1 Clostridiales bacterium GWD2_32_19 | reverse complement strand
TCTTTTATCTTTTATCTTTTATCTTTTATCTTTTATCTTTTATCTTTTATCTTTTATCTTTTATCTTTTATCTTTTATCTTTTATCTTTTATTTACTAGACCATTATATATATGGTTTATATCTCTAAATTATCCATATAGCTTCACATATTAACTAAGGATATTGTCTATACTATAATTATAATACTTTTTGCATAAAATTTAAAATTAAAAATTAAAAAAGGAGCGAATTACATGTGCACATTACTTTATATTAAAGCAAACCCTAAATCTAATGAGGAATCAAGAACATTTAGAATATCTGAGCAGTTTATAGATGCTTACAAACAGAGTCATCCTGAGGATAACATAATTACCATTGATTTGTATAAGGATGATGTATATTTTCTATCTGAGGAGGCTGTTAAGATGCATGTAACATCCCCAGGTGAAGGTAAAGAGCATCCAATTTTAAAATATGCATATCAATTTTTAGAGGCAGATAAATATGTGTTTGCAGAACCTTTGTGGAACCTTAGTATTCCCTCAATATTAAAGGCTTATATCGACTATATAACCTTTTCTGATATCACTTTCAAATACACTGCTGAAGGTCCTGTAGGGTTATGTCAAGGAAAGAAAGCGATGAACATTACCACACGAGGTGGCGGATATTCTGAAGGTGCTTTTGCTTCATATGAAATGGGTGATAGATATTTGAGGACAATCCTCGGCTTTTTAGGTGTGGCTGATTTTACTACAATAGTTGCAGAAAATTTAGATATGATTGGTACAGATATTGAATCGGTTGTTGGGGCTGCAATACAAGAAGCTCAAAATGTAGCAAAAAGTTTTTAATGTTTTTCTATGTAAATAGAGGTGTAATGGTTGCCATACACCTCTATTTGCATCATCATCTATTCTGATATATTTGATATTTTCAACAACAAGTCATTTTTCATTAGTTCCATTTTACTAAGATCCATAGAATCACTATAAATTGCTTCAAATCTGTCATGTAAGTCTTTTGCCTCTTTCAAAGCACCCGTTGCTTGGGCTATATATGCTTTATATCTTGTAATAATCTTATCTATTTTCTTTTTATATTTTTCATCTATTCCTGGAGCCACTAGTTCTTTATATACATCTATGATTTCATCATTATCTCTTGTAGGAAAGTATTCGTGGGGAGCTGTAGAGTCAAAAATACATATATCAAGTTCTCTAAGTATAATCATGTCTAAACTATTTGGATCAAAACTGCAATGATATACTTCTACATAGGTTCCTTTATCACTTGCAGCTTTAGATAGCTTTTTTAGCAAGGTAGATTTGCCCGTTCCAGGTCGACCTTTCAGAAAATACCTTTTTGAAATATTGCTCGTTAAATTTTCAATAAAATCTTTAGATCCTTCTGGTGTTGCAGCACCCATAAATCTGTCCTTTACAATGGCTTTTTTATCTGACACAAAATCCTTAAGCAATAACTCTATGATTTCGTCTGCAAACCTATCAGCCCTCTCATAATTCATATTATCGATGTAGATTTTCTCCCATTCATCATGAGTTTTAAGTGCATTTCTAAAGTGCTCCTGTGCTTTTTTGTAACAATCCCTTACCTTGAAATTGATATTTACTATATCAACTGCATTCGATTCTATCTTATTTATATCAAGTTCCGTTCCTAGTTTTATATATTCTATACTCGCATTAGGCGCTATAGGCTCGACTACATTTGGATCTCCATCAGCTACCAAACCTACTTTCATTGTAGAATTTATTATACCATCAATTGCGTCATTATCAGATGGACAATGTAAATATTCTATGTCATAACCCTCATTAATCCACATTTCTGCAATTGTCTTCATAAAGTCAGACTTTCCAGTACCTGGTCCTCCTTTTAAAATATATAATTTCTTCAAATCAACTAAGTTATTTTCAATAAAACTATAAAATCCTTTTGCAGTAATTCCACTAGCATAATAATTAATTATATTCCCCATCAAAAAAACCCCTTTTCATTAACATATAATAATATTTCATATTACATATTATGCTAGGATTTGTTTTTTAAGAATGTACCTTATTTTATAATTAATTTAAACATTATTTTATTTCTAAAACGCTGTATTTTCTGCAGCCTTTCTGAATGTTTCTACATCTTGTGTGAGTTTGTATTTATTATTTTTGATTACATCTATATACTCGCTAACTATCTTCATGAATTTACTATCTATATTTGCTTTTATCGCTGCTTCATATGCTTCTCTTGCTTTTGGTACCATTATCTTGGTTTCATAGTCAAAAAGTGGGGTGTTATTTGAACCGTATAGCGTAATTATAAGATAGTTTCTTAGTATATTGCGCATATCCTCTACCTTTACTGATTCGGGATAGTTTCCAATAAATTTTTCTTGGTTTAACGCCCTACCTAGCATTTCATTCCATTCTATCATAAGTGCCGCATCTTTTAGTGGTACCCTATTTGATTCTACAGCCATAATATCAATGTAATCGCTAATATCAGGATTCACATATAATTTATACTTTTTATAAAACTCATAGTTTATAACCGGATAGTACATTCCTTCTGATGTCTCAACACGATATCCACTGTCCCTTGTTTCAACTAATAAAGACTTTAAATCAGAATCTTTTATATCATCTAATTTATTAATATCAAAATCTGGTTTATACTCTTCCATCAGCTTTTTTTGTATGTCTGTGCTATTAAAATTCTCTTGTAAATCTGGTAATAAAGTCCTCTGAGCTTTTTCAAACTCTTGAATCATGATTGATGCATCGTCCTTCGTAACAAACTTCATATTATCATCCATGTACTTTGCAGTTTGAGACATGCTAACATCATCTTCAATAAGATTCTTTAAATCCGATACAATATTAGCACTGTTTTCTGCAGTATTCTTAGCGTTTTTTACTGGAATATCTGTTGTTTTATTTTCTGTGTTTTGTTGGTCATTTGACGCACATCCAACAAACACTACAACTATTACTATCAACACACTTAACATATTAAATATTCTATTCATTTTATCATTCTCCTTTAAATTAGATTGACCCATGTTGTCATTTGATTAGTGTTCTTTCCACATGGCAATGATAGTGTTTTATTTTATTATAACCTTTTCCACTTACTTATACTATATTGTTTATTATTTAATTTGCTAATACTTGTGTTTTTGGTTATGCCCTCAATTCCTTTATATTATCTAAATCTA
The DNA here is from genome assembly GCA_001795385.1 of Clostridiales bacterium GWD2_32_19. Classification (GTDB taxonomy): domain Bacteria; phylum Bacillota; class Clostridia; order Lachnospirales; family UBA12420; genus UBA12420. Next base: position 690 of record MGOU01000011.1, on the reverse strand, counting down.
TATTATATATCGTTTTATATATGGTACTAACATCAAGTGTACATATTTTCTCCCTTTCGTATCCTAATATTTCTACCATTTTATATACAGCTTCTTCACTCTCGCCCTCAATTTCGAGGTATGTAGGAATAAGTGGCCAACTATCTATTTCTAGCATCACTCCATCTAGCATATAGCTTACTCTCGTATTCTCTTGGTAGCTTTTATGATCATATCCAAGTCTTTCTAGTATTTCATTCATTGCATTAAAATCTCCAACTTCTGTTTCTAGTTCTTTAGTTCCATCTGCTGTGTGTGAATCAACTCTCTTAATAGTAACTGTAGTTTTCTTTCCATTAGTTCTAAGCCTTATCCATTCCATATCCCTTGGAGGATTAAAATCATATGTATACCTTTGAAATTCATGTTCTTCTATCCTTTTTGCACCCATTTCTTCTATCTTCTTTACAATTTCAGGAACATCTACCTCTAATATTCTAACTTCATACTCTGTTTTCATAACATCTTCCTCCTTTGTTTTTCCGGTAGTGTAAAATATTTATAGTACTAAATACTACACCATCCCTTTATATTCAATATATTTTATCAATATTATCTTCCCCCTCGCAATTGGTCACGTGTTATCCACACCACATAAACGAATATAATTTATTGCATTTTACTTCCTTTTTGGTATAATATATTTATGGC
>MGOU01000010.1 GCA_001795385.1 Clostridiales bacterium GWD2_32_19 | reverse complement strand
TAGATTTAGCTTGGTTTTCACCAGCTCTTGTTAAGTTCCCAAAAGTGTTTAATGCCATTGCGTTATTGTTAATTCTCATAATAATCTCCTCCTTGAGATAATTAAATTTTTTTGAGCATCCTTGCCCATATAGTCGGTAAGATTGTGCACTACCTTACCTTCATTATACATATCGACATAATTTTTGTCAAGTTTATACTAAAAGTATTTTTTTTTATTTTTTTTTGTAATATTCCTAAAACCCCCAACATCTGCATTCTAAAAGAGATTTTCCCATATTTTTATCATATATTTTAATCTTTCAATCTTTTAATCTTTTAATCATGTAAATAAATTCGCGAAGCTCCTATCTAGCAATCGTGCGTGTGAGAGCAGATGCTCGAATAGCAAAAGTTTGCGAGCAAAGTTCCAGCGGGATTTAGGGTGAAAAGGCTTTTTTGTTTCTTTTTGGGCTGTCAAAAAGAAACAGGACTATTTAAAATAAATTAAATAAACTGTTTCCCCCTCTAGCTCCCCTTCGCAGGGGGAGGACCCTTACTCTAACCCTAACTCAACTCCTAGTAAATAAAAAAAGCTCTTACGAGCTTTTTTCATTGTATTTGTTTATCTAAGAAGTTGTAATACTCCCTCAGGATTTTTATTAGCCTGTGCAAGCATTGCTTGTGCAGCTTGTTGTAATATATTATTCTTAGTTAATGTCATCATTTCTTTTGCCATATCTACGTCTCTTATACGAGATTCTGCTGCTGTTAAGTTCTCAGCTGATGTATCTAAGTTACTGATTGTATGGTCAAGTCTATTTTGATATGCTCCAAGTTTAGAACGCTCATCAGAAACATCTATAATTGCTTGATCTATAACTGATAAATTATCTACAAAAGTTTGTGTATTAACATTTACACCATCAACTGCAAAAGTTGCTGCTGCTGTGCTACCTAAAGCTGTTGCTCTCATATCTCCAATAGTTATATCTAATGTTTGTCCAGCATTTGCTCCTATTTGTATAGCAGCTTTTCCTGCTATAGTCGCATCATCTTCAGTTATTAATGTTTTACCATTTAATAAAAATCCTGGATCTACAGCAGTTTCATCAAACGCACCTGCTGAACCTAATGTGATTTTTACACCTAGTTTATCAAAGTCAAGAACTTCCCCTGCTCCATATGCACCACCAGCTCCTGATAATGTTATACTTTGAGTAGTTGCTCCATCTGATAATGAAATAACTGCACTACCATCCACATGACCAAAAGTATATGTAGCACCAGCTGTAGCTTTTGATACATCAACAGTATATCCTGTTAAAAGTACACCTCCAACCTCATCTAATCCGTCTAAATCGCCATCTCCTACTGCATCTAATTTCAACCCTACTGTTCCTTGTAACAAATTCTTTCCGTTAAATTCAGTTCTTCCTGCTATACCATCTACTTCTCCAGCTAATTGGTCTAACTCTTTTTGAATAGCACTTTTATCTGCTGTTGTATTTGTATCATTATTTGATTGCACTACTAGCTCTCTCATTCTTTGTAATATTGAGTGAGTTTCATTCAATGCACCTTCTGCTGTTTGTATCATTGATATACCATCTTGTGCATTTCTAGCTGCCTGTCCTAATCCTCTTATCTGACCTCTCATCTTTTCAGATATAGCAAGACCAGCTGCATCATCCCCTGCTCTATTGATCCTTAAACCCGAAGATAATTTCTCCATTGATTTGGCTTGACTAGCCCCTGCTGCTGCCATTTTACCATAAGTGTTTAATGCTGGTATGTTATTATTGATTCTCATGTTAATTCCTCCTTGAAAGTTTTTTAGTATATTTTTTGTATATATCTTTTTATTTCTTTTAGATATTATGTATATCGGAGTACATGTAAAATTACTTTAGAGATATTTTAAAATTTCTTAAACTTTTTAAATTTTTTTAATTCAAATTAATTTTTTTGTTTTCTTGTGAATCTGCTATATAAAAAGATTTTCAGCTTTTTTTCTTGAAAGAATTACTCTTTTCTGTTATATTATAATTATGATTTAGAAAAGAGGAACAACTATGAAAACAAAAAGATTTAAACGAATATATATAGAAATAACCAATGTCTGCAATATGAGATGTTCTTTCTGCCCAGTCACTAAGCGCGAAGCTAATTTTATGAGCGTCGCAGATTTTGAGCACATACTCTCAGAGGTGAAACCCTTTTCAGATTATGTTTGTCTCCATATAAAAGGGGAGCCTCTCTTACATCCTCATATTGGTGAAATTTTGGACTTGTGTGACAAGTATGACTTAAAGGCAAATTTGACAACCAATGGAGTTCTACTCAAGGAAAAATCTGATATTCTGGCCAACAACAAAGCTTTAAGGCAAATCAATATATCTCTACATAGTTTCGAAAACGATAGTGAATCTGACTTCATCGATTACTGGAATAATATAGTCTATGCTATAAAGAAAGTAAGAAGCAACTCAGATGCTATAATATCATTTAGAATGTGGAACCAAGGCTCACATAGTCAACATAAGGTTATGGATAAAGTATACTTTAACTTCGACGAGAAGTTTGACTGGCCAGATATAACCATCGCCCCCCTCTCAGACACCGGAACATGTCACGGCCTCCGTGCTCAAATAGGCATACTAGTAGATGGCACCGTAGTTCCTTGCTGCCTCGATCACGAAGGCAATGTAAACCTCGGTAATATCTTCAAACAAAAATTTAGCGAAATAGTAGCAAGCGATCGTGTAACCTCAATAAAAAAAGGCTTCTGCGATAACAAACTCACAGAAGATTTATGCAAAAGATGCGGATATGCAAGTAGATTTAGATAGATGAATGTGATTTGAATTTCAACTCAAATTCAAGACTCATACATTTTCTTTTTTTATTTTATCTTTTATAAATTCGCGTAAGCTCCTTACTCGCAACCGTGCGTGTGACGCGATAGCGGAGTAGCAAAAGTTTGCGAGCAAAGTCTCCTAGCAGGAGATTTAGAGATAGAAAAGACTTTTTGTTTCTTTTTGGGCTTTCAAAAAGAAAGAGAACTATCTTTAAATAAACAAAAGGAGATGTTTTATACATCCCCTAATTTATAAGGTCCCATCTTCCTAAACTTATCATATCTATCATCCAACAATTTTTCCATCGACTTCGCTTTTAGTCTTTTCAGACTAGCCGCAATCTCATCTTTCATATGGTTTGCAGTATAGTTTACATCTCTATGTGCTCCACCTTTTTTCTCTCTTATTATTTTATCAATAATCCCAAATCCTTTTAAGTCTTCCGCAGTCATCTTCATGATTTCAGCAGCTTCTTTAGCTCGTGCCGAATTTTTCCATAATATAGTTGCAAAACCTTCTGGTGAAAGTATAGAATATATTGAGTTTTCCAGCATCCATACTTCATCAGCTACAGCTACAGCAAGTGCTCCACCACTTCCACCTTCACCTATTATGATTGAAATTACTGGCACCTTTAGCTGCGACATCTCTAGTAAATTTCTCGCTATTGCTTCACCTTGCCCTCTTTCTTCTGCTCCTATTCCACAAAATGCTCCTGGCGTATCTACAAAACAAATAATCGGACGCTTAAATTTCTCTGCCTGTTTCATAAACCTAAGTGCCTTTCTATATCCCTCTGGATGAGGCATAGCAAAGTTTCTCTCTATTTTTTCTTTTGTATTTCTTCCTTTTTGTTGCGCTATGATTGTTACAGGCTGGTCGTTAAACTTCGCGATACCACATACAAAAGCCTTGTCATCCGCAAATAGCCTATCTCCGTGTAGCTCTATAAAATCAGTAAATATTATATTTATATAATCAAGAGCTGCTGGTCTGTCTGCATGTCTCGCAAGCTCAACTTTACTCCACACTTTATTCATGTAAACCACATCCTTCTAATCTATCTTATGCATTTCTAATATTTTCCCAATCGTTGTTTTAAGTTCGCCTCTTGGTACTATTTTATCTATAAATCCATGTTCTAATAAGAACTCTGATGTCTGAAATCCATTAGGCAACTGTTGTTTGATAGTCTGTTCTATTACGCGTTTTCCAGCAAATCCGACTAGAGTTCCTGGTTCTGCAAGTATAATATCTCCAAGCATTGCAAAACTTGCTGTAATTCCTCCTGTTGTTGGGTCGGTAAGTACAGTTATGTATAACAGTCCTGCTTGGCTATGCCTTGCAAGCGCTGCACTCGTTTTAGCCATTTGCATAAGAGAGAATATCCCTTCTTCCATCCTTGCTCCACCTGATGCAGTGAATATAATAATCGGCAGTTTTTCAGCAGTCGCCTTTTCAATAGCTCTAGTTATTTTTTCACCTTCGGCCACTGACATGCTGCCACCCTTAAATCCAAACTCCATAATAGCTACCATAATTGGGTGTTTATTTATATTTCCTTTTCCTGTTACTACCGCTGACTTAAGTCCTGTTTTATTTTGATATTTTTTTATATCGTAATCAGTAAAATTAAGCGGATTATCACTTTCTATATTTCTATCAATTTCTTCAAATGTACCCTCATCTATTATAAGTTTTATCCTCTCTGCAACTCCCATCCTCAAATGTGAGTGACAATGAATACAAACCAAATTTCCCTTTTCAAGATCTTCCTTATATAAAGTCATTCCGCACTCAGGACATTTAACCCACATACCATTAGGTATATAAGGCTTATATTCCTTATCTTCTGACTTATCGCTTGTCTCAATATGTTTCCTTATATCAAGTGTAATGTATTTTTTCGAACTAAACATTCCCATATATAAAACCTCCGGTTTTCAAAGTACAAAGAACAAGGTTCAAAGTACAAATTTAAAAACTATCCATCTATATTCTTTTTCTTTGCCATTTTCACTTTGCACTTTGTACTTTGTCATCTAATTCCTTCCTTCATATGCTCAATAAAACCTGTGTCATATGTTCCATTTTTAAACATTTCATTATTTAAAATTTGGAAGTGAAAGTCTATATTTGTCTTTACTCCATCTACTATAAACTCACTCAGTGCTCTCTTCATTTTTGCTATTGCTTCTGTTCTTGTTTTAGCGTGAACAATAAGCTTTGTGAGCATTGAATCGTAATTGGGTGGAATTGTGTATCCATTATAAATAGCACTGTCCACTCTAACGCCTAAGCCCCCTGGAATATGCATGTTTTCTATCTTTCCTGGTGATGGTCTAAAGTTATGCTCTGGATCCTCTGCATTTATTCTACATTCTATTGCATGACCATTTATTTTAACATCTTTTTGCATAATTTCAAGTTTTTTTCCTGTTGCTATCAGTATTTGTTCTTTAACTATATCGATTCCTGTTATCATTTCTGTTATTGGATGTTCCACCTGAATTCTTGTGTTCATCTCCATAAAATAGAAATTTTTATTTTTATCTACTAAAAACTCTATAGTACCTGCATTCTGATATTTTACAGTCCTGGCAGCTCTTACCGCAGTTTCACCCATTTTCTTTCTTAGAACTTCATCTAAAAGCACTGACGGTGCTTCCTCAATCATCTTTTGATGTCTTCTTTGGATAGAACAGTCTCTTTCACCTAAATGTATTACATTGCCGTGTTCATCGGCTAGTATTTGAATTTCTATGTGTTTTGGGTTTTCTATGAATTTTTCTACATACATAGATGGGTCTCCAAATCCTATTTTGGCTTCTGTTTGGGCAGTGTCAAACAATTTCAAAAACTCTTCCCTTTGTCTAGCAAGCCTCATGCCTCTTCCGCCACCACCTGCTGAAGCTTTAATCATAACTGGATATCCTATTTTATCTGCTAGCTTTAATGCTTCATAGCCATCTAGCACTATGCCTTCTGATCCAGGTACTACACTGATACCAGCTTGCTTCATTATTTCTCTAGCTTTTGATTTATTTCCCATTTTATCAATTACTTCTGGTTTTGGTCCTATAAATTTTATGTTGCATTCCTGGCACATCCTTGCAAACCTACTGTTTTCAGATAAAAATCCAAAACCTGGGTGTATTGCTTCTGCACCAGAAAGAATAGTCGCACTAAGTATGTTTTGTATATTTAAATAACTATCTTGTGAAGCTGCTTCACCTATGCATATCGCCTCATCAGCCATTTGTGTATGCAAAGCATCTTTATCCACCTTTGAATAAACAGCCACTGTTTCAATACCCATTTCCCTACAGGCTCTTATTATTCTTATCGCAATCTCTCCGCGATTAGCAATAAGTATTTTTTTAAACATGTTCTTCACTCCTTCGTTTAGATATCAAATAGCTGACACGACCCATCCGCTCTAAAGCAATGGAGCAATATCTGTTTTTTTTCTGCTATCTATTTTATTACAAATGTCAATTCGGCTTCTGCAGCTAGTTCACCATCTACTGTGGCTACTGCGTGCCCTATTCCTACTGGACCTTTCATCTTTATTATCTCAATTTCTAGTTTTAAAACATCCCCTGGAACAACCATTCTTTTAAATCTGGCATTATTTATAGCACCAAAATATGCTGTTTTACCTTTGAATGCTTCTTTGCTTAATATATATATTGCTCCTACTTGAGCAAGTGCTTCTATTATAAGAACACCTGGCATTACTGGATTTCCTGGAAAATGCCCAATGAAAAAATGCTCATTGATTGTTACATTTTTATAACCAATCGCTTTATTATTAGCTTCATCTATTTCAGCCTTATCCACTAGTAAAAATGGATGTCTATGAGGAATTATCTGTTGAATTTCCATTATATTTAACATTTATATCACCTCTTATTTTATTCTAAATATATTTGCTAAGAATTGTGCCTTTGGTTCCTCCCTTTTGCAGGGGAGAACAATGAACCTCCCCATGGCAAGCCGACGGGGTATCATGTTGTCATTGCGAGCGTTTTTTGCGAAGCAATCTCATCTTTCAAAAACGAGATTGCTTCGTCGAAAGAACCTCCTCGCAATGACAAGAACGCGGCAAGCCGACGGGGAATTAAACCCAAAGAGATTAAACTATTACCCTAATACATTAACACAGCAGTTCATACAAACATAGTAGTCCAAGCTTTGCTTCGACTACTCTTTTACTACAAATAATGGTTGTCCGTATTCTACCATCTGTGCATTTTTCACAAGAATATCTATGATTTCTCCTGTTGCTTCTGATTCTATTTCATTCATGAGTTTCATTGCTTCTATTATACATAAAACATCACCTTTTTTTACTTTATCGCCTACTTTTACAAACGCTTCTGCTTTTGCATTTGCTGCTGCATAATATGTACCAACGATAGGTGATTTAACTATATGATCTTGGTTTTCTTCTTGTACAGGTACCACATTTGTTGTTTGTTCCGATGCTAATATTGTATTTACAGCAACCTGTGGAATCATCTTTTGTGCTGTGTGACTTTCCTCATATGTAACCTCTGCTTTTTCTTTCTTTATCACTAAATTAAGATTCTCAGTTTCATACCTAAACTCTGTTAATTTTGACTCGTTTATTTTATCAATAAGCTCATTTATTTCTTTTATATCCAATACTTTCGCCTCCGTCTCAAATTTGCAATTTATTCTGTAAATTTTTTAATTATTATACATGCATTGTGACCACCAAATCCAAGAGAATTTGACATTACACAATTTACTTCCTTTTCCCTACCTATATTTGGTATATAATCCAAATCACATTCTGGGTCTTTTTCTCTATAGTTTATCGTAGCAGGCATAAATCCATCAACTATAGCTTTTGCACATATTACAGCTTCTACTCCACCTGCTGCTCCAAGTAAGTGACCTATCATTGACTTCGTAGAGCTAACTGCTAGTTTATACGCATGCTCCCCAAAAACAGCTTTTATAGCTTTTGTTTCGTTTTCATCATTATATTTTGTACTCGTTCCGTGTGCATTTATATAGTCTATACTTTCTTTGCTTATTCCTGCATCACTTATTGCTACTTGCATAGCCCTTGCAGCGCCTTCTCCTTCTGGTGCTGGAGAAGTCATATGATATGCATCACATGTAGAACCATATCCAACTAACTCACCATATATCCTTGCTCCGCGACTTTGCGCAAATTCAAGGTTTTCAAGCACTATAACTCCTGCTCCTTCACCCATTACGAAACCATCTCTTTCGTTATCGAAAGGAATAGATGCTCTATCTTTGTCGTGACTAAAGCTTAAAGCTCTAAGTGCCTCGAACCCTGCAATACCCATTTGAGTAATAGAAGACTCTGAACCTCCAGCAAGCATAACATCTGCGCCACCTGATTTTATAAGTCTATACGCTTCACCTATGCTATGCGTACCTGTTGCACAAGCTGTTACGATAGAAAGGCAAGGCCCTTTTGCGCCTACCGCTATAGCAACATTCCCTGCTGCCATATTGCCTATCGTCATTGGTATGAAAAATGGAGAAATTCTCTTGTTTCCCTTTTGAATTAGGTTTCTACTTTCATCTTCCCAAGTAGACATACCCCCAATCCCTGAACCAATATACACTCCAAATCTATTTACATCTACATCTTCTACAACTACCTTAGAATCTTCTAATGCCTGTTTTGCCGCTGCAATAGCATAGTGAGAAAACTGGTCTAATCTTTTTGCTTCTTTTTTATCAATATACTTCTCAACTTCAAAGTCTTTTACTTCTGCTGCAAGCTTTGTCTTATAGTCTGTAATATCAAATTTAGTGATATTCTCTATCGCACATTTATTTTGTTTAATATTATCCCAAAAAGTATCTACATCGTTACCTAGTGGAGTAATCGCCCCAAGTCCTGTTATTACAACTCTTTTCATTTTTTTCCCTCCGTTTTATTTAATTTACATTACCATTCCGCCATCTATGTTTATTACTTGACCTGTTATGTAATTTGCATCATCTGATGCTAAATACGCTACTATCTTTGCAACATCTTGTGCCTCTCCGAATTTCTTTAGTGGTATGTTTTTTAATATTTCCTGTTTTACATCTTCTGAAAGTATATCTGTCATTTTAGTTCTTATAAATCCAGGTGCTACTGCATTTGCTGTTATGCCTCTTGATGCAAGTTCTTTCGCTACTGATTTTGTGAAACCAATAATTCCTGCCTTACTCGCTGCATAATTAGATTGCCCTGCATTTCCAACTATACCTATTACTGATGCTATGTTTATTATTTTCCCACTTCTTTGTTTTAACATGTATTTTGTAACCGCTTTTGTACAGTTAAAAGTTCCTTTTAAATTTATATCTATTACATCACTAAACTGTTCATCCGTCATCTTAAGTAGTAGATTATCTTTGGTTATTCCCGCATTATTTACTAGTATATCTACTTTTCCAAATGTACTAACGGCTGTTTTTATAAGTTTTTCCATATCTGTAGCTTTACTCACATCACCCTTAACTGCTATTGCTTTTGATCCTGCGTTTTCAATATCTAATACAACCTTATTTGCTTCCTCATCATTTCCCCTATAATTTACTACTATTTTAGCACCTTTTAAAGCTAAAGTCAATGCTATCTCTCTACCTATCCCACTACTCGCTCCAGTAACTACAGCTACTTTATCTTCCAACATAAACCTCGCTCCTTTATAATCGAATACTTAGGCCAAAACATGCCCCCTATCCTCTTATTTTAATTTTTTCAATTCTTCCATCGTCTTTTCTAACGAAGCTCCATCTTCCACATTAAGTATAGTTTTCGTTTTATCTATCTTTTTTACAAACCCTGATAATGTTTTACCTGGGCCTATCTCGATAAATGTGTCTACGCCATCATCTATCATCCTTTTTATGGTGTCTTCCCACAAAACTGGACTAGTCACTTGTTTAACTAGAATTTCTTTCACTTCTTTAATATCTTCTATGTAATCGGCTGTAACATTTGTTATAACCGGAATTTTCATATTATTTATATTTATGTTCTCTAACTCAACTTTCAGTTTATCTGCTGCGTCTTGTAGCATTTTAGTATGAAATGCACTACTTACTGGTAGTTTCATAGCAATTTTTGCTCCTGCCTCTTTCATAGCTTCACATGCCTTATCAATCATAGCAGTTTCACCTGCAATAACAACTTGCCCTGGGCAATTATAGTTTGCTGGTGTTACAAATCCTTCTGTGCTTAAACATTCACATACCTGCACTATCTTTTCTCTTTCTAATCCTATAATAGCTGCCATACTTCCTACACCGTTTGGCAACGCCTCTTCCATATACTTGCCTCTTTTTTGTACTAATTTTACTGCATCTTTAAACTCCAAAACTCCACTACATACTAATGCTCCATATTCGCCTAAACTTAGTCCTGCAACTACATCAGGCTTTATATTATTTTTTACTAACACCCTAAGTGCTGCAATACTCGTAGTAAGCACAGTTGGCTGTGTATTTTTAGTTATATCAAGTTCCTCTTTGGGTCCATTGAAGCATAACTCATTTACATCTATGTCTAAAACTTCATTTGCAATATCAAAAACATCTCTGGCTTCAGAATAGTTTTCATACAATTCTTTACCCATTCCAATATACTGTGCCCCTTGACCTGCAAATAAAAATGCTATTTTTCTCATATGAAATCCTCCGTTTTAGTAGGTAATAGTGGATAGTGAATAGTTCTCCCAGCCTGTCATTGCGAGCGAGAGTGTTCTTCTCGACGAAGCAATCTCAGTATTTCATTCAATAAAAGACGAGATTGCTTCGTTATTCCTTCTCGCAATGACAGCTAGAGGAGATTTCAACACACATTATTCATATAAGTATTTATATATTTAATAATTTATATGCCTCATCTACCATTTCTTCTATCATTTCCTTAGCTGTTTGCTCTTTGTGAACCATCCCAGCTATTTGTCCTGCCATTATTGATCCGTTTTGAACATCTCCTCCACGAGCCGCCAATTGCAATGTTCCTAAACCCATCTTTTCAAATTCTATTGCCGCTGATTTATCGTCCATTTCTGATTCCATTTTCATCATCATTCTTGATAATGGATTTCTAAGTACTCTTACTGGGTGTCCTGTGCATCGTCCTGTTTCAACTGTATCAATATCTGTTGCTTTTAATACTTTTTCTTTGTAATTTATATGTACTGTACATTCTTTTGCTACTAAAAATCTAGTACCAATTTGTACACAATCCGCTCCTAGCATCTTTGCTGCTGCTATTCCTCGACCGTCTCCAATTCCCCCTGCGGCTATTACAGGTATACTCACTGCATCCACAACTTGTGGTATTAGTACCATTGTTGTCAATTTACCAATATGTCCTCCACCTTCAAGTCCTTCAGCAATTACAGCATCTGCCCCTATTCTTTCCATACCTATGGCTAATGCTACTGATGGAACTACCGGGATTACTTTTATTCCTGCTGCTTTCCACATTTCCATATATTTGCTTGGGTTTCCTGCTCCTGTTGTTACAAATGCTAATTTTTCTTCACATGCAAGCTTTGCTATATCATCAGCAAAAGGACTAAGAAGCATTATATTTAATCCAAATGGTTTATCTGTAAGTTTCTTTGCTTTCTTTATTTCCTCTCTTACAATATCAACTGGTGCATTACCGCCAGCTATAATGCCTAGTCCCCCAGCATTTGAAACCGCTGCTGCAAGAGAACTATCCGCTATCCAAGCCATTGCACCTTGTAGTATTGGGTATTTTACACCAAACATATCTGTTATTCTTGAATTTTTCATTTTTGTCCTCCTCTAAAACTACTTTGACATGCAAACTATTTTTACATATAAAAGGCCAAATACCTGTGTACTTGACCTTTTAATATAAAGTATTCAATTACTCAGTTTTTGATTCAATATATTTTACAGCGTCGCCAACAGTCTTTATCTTTTCTGCATCATTTTCTGCTACTTCCATATCGAATTCTTCCTCAATAGCCATAACTATTTGGAAAACATCTAATGAATCTGCACCCAGATCATCAGTAAAACTTGCTTCCATTGTTATTTCTTCCCCATTTACTCCTAATTGATCAATTATTATTTCCTTGATTTTGTCGTATATCATTTTATAAGCCCCCTTGAATAATATATAATAAAATATGGTATTTACATACTATACTTTATATTTTTTTTTGCAAATTGTCAACTATTTTTTTACTTTTTTTACAAAATAAATAATAAATTTTATAATTCGAGTAATATTCCTCCCCAAGTAAGCCCTCCACCAAAACCAATTAACATCAGTTTTTGTCCTGATTTCAGCATGTTTTTCCCATACATTTCATCTAAGGCTATCGGTATGCTTGCAGCAGATGTATTTCCATACTTGTCTAGATTCATAAAAAACTTTTCTATATTAATATTTACTTTATTTGAAACATATTCTATTATTCTACTGTTTGCTTGATGTAAAACAATATAATCAACATCTTCTAGCTTAATATTTGATTTTGAAATTAACTCATCTATGGTTTCAATTATTACATTACATGCAAATTTGAAAACTTCTTGCCCATTCATAGTCATTATACTTCTATCTATCACTTTTACATTATCATACATATCTATTATTGGTACAGCTGGGAGTTTTAATACCTCAGATTTTGTGCCATCTGATTTAGTATATACCTCTGTTATTTTCTTTTCATCAGTTGTCGTTATCACTATAGCTCCTGCTCCATCACCAAATAATATTGCAGTTCCCCTGTCATTCCAATCAATAATCTTTGACATAACTTCTGCACCGATAACCAAAGCTCTTTTAAATCTACCCGTCTTCAGGTATTGTATTGCAACATCAGTTGCATATACAAAACCAGTGCAGGCTCCTGCTAAATCAAAGCTGGTGGCATTTATAGCACCTATCTCACTCTGAACAATACATCCTGTTGATGGAAAAAAACAATCAGGTGTAGAAGTCGCAACTATTATTAAATCTAACTCTGCCGCTGTTATACCAGCTACATTCAAAGCTTTCTTTGCTGCAGCTATTGCTAAACTCGAGGTTGATTCACCTTTAGATATTCTTCGTTCTTTTATACCTGTTCTTTTTGAAATCCATTCGTCTGTAGTATCAATAATCTCAGACAAATCATGATTTGTTACCACATTTGATGGGGTGCAACTACCATATCCTATTATCTTAATGTTTTTTATCATAATATTCTCCTTACAATCATTTTACTTGTACTTATTAGAAAAAAACTTATTTATTCTACCTAAAAATTCAATTATTACTTTGAATTCGTCAATCGATAATTCTTTTATTACAGCATCTATCATTTCTTTATGAAACTGCTCGTGTGCTTTAAACGCTATTATTCCTTTTCCTGTAAGACCTATTTTTATCGCCCTTCTATCAATATCTGATTTTACTTTTTTAATATATCCTTTTTTTAGGAGTCTACTAATAGTTATTGATAAAGTGCTTATCGTTATTCTTAATTTTCTAGATATCTCACTCATTATTAATTGCCCATCTATTCCTATTATTTCAAGGGTATGTATCTCATTCATTGATAATTCTTTCGTTTCTTCCTTATCATTTAAAACCTTTTCTTCTGTTCTTAAAATATCTTTAAAATTTTTAACTAACAATTCATTAAGCGTATTAACCTCTTCACTTTTCATACAACCCACCGACTTTGTCTTTTAATTATGCATTGTTCACAGACCCATTATACTATATCCACTATCTAAATGTATTACTTCACCTGTTACCCCAGTCGATAATTCACTTAGTAGATATGTTGCTGTGTTTCCTACATCTTCTATTGTTACATTTTTTCTTAGTGGTGCCTTTTCTTCAACTATGTCAAGTATTGTGTTAAAATCTTTTATTCCTTTTGCAGCAAGTGTCTTAATCGGACCTGCTGATATGGCATTTACTTTTATATTATCTCGTCCAAGGTCATTCGCCAAATATCTTACACTACACTCAAGTGCTGCTTTAGCTACACCCATTACATTATAATTTTTTATTACCTTTTCTGAACCAAGATATGTAAGTGTTACTATACTTCCGCCTTCTGTCATTAGTTCTTTAGCACATCTAGTTACTCCTACAAGTGAGTATGCACTTATATTAAGGGCATGCAAAAATCCATCCCTAGATGTCATTACAAAATCATTCTGCAAATCTTCTGTTTTTGCATGAGCCACCGCATGTACTACACCATGAATAATACCATACTTTTCTTTTATTATACTAAATGCATTTTCTATACTCTCATCTGATGACACATTACAATCTATAACCTCAAAATTCCCTAGTTCACTGATAAGCTTATTAGTCATCTCTATCGACCTATCTGACTGGCATGTAAATATCAAGTTTGCCCCCTCTTTTGCTGCCTTCTCTGCAATACCCCATGCAATACTCCATTTATTTCTTACTCCCATAATTATAATGTTTTTATTCTCCAATAATTTACTCATTGTGCCCTTACCTCCAAATTATGTTTGACTATCAAACTATTTTATATTTTCTATTATACCATTAAATATATTTTTTGCAAGTAAAAAAATGCATTTTTTTCAATATTATAACTTACAAAAAACATAATAAAAAATGAATTTAACCAGCACGTTTTTATTTTTATGCTTGAAAATACGAGATTGCTTCGTTCCTCGCAATGACAAATCGGAGGACTTTCCTAGTAAATAAAAAAACGGTGCTGTTTATAGCCACCGTTAACTATTCTTTATTTTATCCGCTAATTGTTGTTTTGGTACTGCACCTAATACTTGATCCTTTACCTCTCCATCTTTAAATATCATAAATGTTGGAACGCTCATTATGCTATATCTTCTAGCTAGTTCTTGTGCTTTGTCTATGTCTACTTTGAATATTTTTGCTTCACCTTTTAATTCTTCTGCTAGTTCTTCTATCACTGGAGCCATCATTTTGCAAGGGCCACACCATGTAGCATAAAAATCCACAAGTACTGGTTCTGATGAATTCATTACTTCCGTATTAAATGTTTCAGCTGTAAGATGCTGTGTCATATTTATTCACCTCGTATTCAATGCATAATGCACAATTTTTAAAAATTATACTACTATTAATATAACCATTTTTTAGTATTTCATACTAATGATTTTATATTTTTGAATTTTTATCATCTTTTATTATTATTTTATTTCAACTATGCCCTATATTCACATTCTCACCTCCTATTTCATATAATATAGTAAGAGGATATTCCCCCTCTATATGTACAAGCATATTCATTAAATTGATTCCCTAATTCGGAGGTGAAATTATGTATGTTTTAGGTTTACATTATATAGGTTGCGGCTGTTGCAGAGGCACTAAAGGTCTTAATCCCAGTTTTGGTTTAGTGTGGCCTAATGACTGTTGTTGTTTTAACTGCAATCAGATTGATATTAGATATCGTCCATCTTGTCCTTTTGCTAGAGGCAATTATTATAATTATTAAATATACCCATCTGCATCTCTCATTTAGTGAGATGCTTTTTTATTGGTAAACATTTTTGATAATTTAACATATTATATAATGATAATCGAATACCAAATACCATTAAAATTTTTGCAACTATCGTGTGGTATCGGTATCTGGTAACATATTAAAGGGGGGGATTTTTTATGTATGACAACTATACTTCAAATAATAAACCTATAAATCCAGAAGCAAATACCATGGATTTAAACAGAGATTATGCTGATATGTTAATGAATATTTATGCTGGTGAAGTAAGCGAGCTTACACTGGTTATGCAATATATGTATCATTTAAACTTTTATGAGGATGTTAATAAAGATTTAGCAGAAGATGTAGAAGAAATACACGTTGATGATATGGAACATATGCACATCCTTGCTGACTTAATTATAACGCTTGGTGGTGACCCTGAGTATAAATATAGCAATCATAAATCAGAGTATTGGTCTGCTAAATTGGTAGATTATAAGAAAAATATTTGTGATATGTTAAAATCTGATATGTCTCTAAAAAAAGCTGGTATTGACGGATATAGAAAATTAATAAGTGAGATAGCAGATACACGCATTAAGACGATACTTACCACCATATTGAGAGCTGAAATTATGCATTATAACATTCTTGAAAACTATTACAAAAGGTTCTGTATAAGCTACAGAGCAATGGAAAACGATAATAATGTTCTAGGTGTAAACAAAGAGCTACCAATAGAAAATGATTTTGACATGGAAGATGAAGATTTCGAACCTCTTTTCATGGGAGATAATTATGAAAATAATATTTCACCTAATATGAATGTGAGAGGTGCTTACCAAAACAATGTTTCACCTAACATGGATGTGAGAGGTGCTTACGAAAACAATGTTTCACCTAATATGGATGTAAGAGGTGCTTACGAAAACAATGTTTCACCTAACATGGATGTAAGAGGTGCTTATCAAAATAATGTTTCACCTAACATGGATGTAAGAGGTGCTTATCAAAATAATGTTTCACCTAACATGGATGTGAGCGGTGCTTACCAAAACAATGTTTCACCTAACATGGATGTGAGCGGTGCTTACCAAAATAATGTTTCACCTAACATGGATGTGAGAGGTGCTTACGAAAATGATGAAATGTTACCCGAGAATGATTTATATATGCCTGATGAATATGAGGAAGATATTTTCTGCGAAAAGGGCAAACACTTTATAACCGAAGATAATATGTGTGGTTATGATTGTGAGTTTGGTTGTGGTTGTAACGAAGACTGTATAAATTGTAACGGCAGAAGAGAACCTTATAAAACTGCTGTATCTGCTTTTAATCTTGATGACGACGATAAGGATGATTTTTCAGGTTGTCGTTCATGTCGACCAAGACTTAGAAGTAGAAGATATATGTAATCAAAAAAATCGAGCATTAGCTCGATTTTTTTGATTCTTGTTTTATTAAACTGATAATTGCATCTTTTCCATCTTTCAATGTACTTTTCTTCATATTATTTATATATATTTCTCTATTATCATAAAGTTCGTAGATTTTGTTCACAAAATCTTTTGTAGTAATTTCATCCTCATCAAGAACTATGCTAAAGCCCTGCTTTTGAAATGATTTTGCATTTAATATTTGATCGCCTCTACTTGATTTTGCAGATAGTGGTATTAAAATATTTGGTTTTTGTAGTTGTAATAATTCATATATTGTATTAGCTCCTGCTCTTGATACAACAATATCTGTAATCGCAAATATGTGTGTTAACTCATCTGTTAAATATTCAAACTGTTTGTAGCTATTTATACTACTTAGTTCTTTGTCAATATTGCCTTTTCCACATAAATGCACAATTTGAAACTTTTCAAGTAACTCATTTATTCCGTCCCTTAGAATACTATTTAATTTTTTTGAACCCTGGCTACCACCTATAAGTAATAGAACTGGTTTTTCTTTATTAAATTCACAAATTTCAAACCCTTTTAATTTGCTTCCTTTAAATAGTTCTTCTCTCATTGGTGTTCCTGTGAGCACTGCTTTATTTTTGCCTATGTAACTTAGAGTTTCTGGAAAGTTAACACATACTTTTTTTGAAAATGCCATTGATATTTTGTTTGCAAGCCCTGGTGTCATGTCAGATTCATGTATAATGACAGGTACTCCATTTAACCATCCAGCAAGTACTGCAGGTACAGAGACAAATCCACCCTTAGAGAAAAGGATATCTGGCTTTATTTTTCTTATCACTCCTACTGCTTCAAATACTCCCTTTATTACTTTAAATGGGTCTGTAAAGTTTTTTACATCAAAATATCTCCTAAGCTTTCCTGTAGCTATGGCATGATATGGTGTGCCCATCTTTTCTATAAGCTCTCTTTCCATACCATTTTCACTACCTATATAGTTTATATCCCAACCTTCTTTACTAAGTTCTGATATTAGAACCATATTAGGCACTACATGCCCAGCAGTTCCACCACCAGTAAATATTATTTTGTTCATAACAAAAGTCTCCTCTTAAATTAATTATTGCAGTTTTTCAATCTTTATTCATACCAAATATTCTAAGTAACATTAGGAATAAGTTAATAAAATCTAAATACAGAGTTAATGCTCCAAGTACTGCAACATTTTCATTTGGAACTTGAGAGTATACTTCTTTAATTTTTTGTGTATCATACGCTGTAAGTCCTAAAAATATTATAACACCTGCATAACTTATATATAAATTCACTTGTGAACTTCCTACAAACATATTAACTACACTTGCTATTATTATACCTATAAGTCCAAAAAATAGTATCTTACCTATACCAGTCAAATCTGTTTTAGTAAAATATCCATAAACACTCATAACTCCAAATGTTATCGCTGTTGTGAAGAATGCCATATATATTGCACCCAAATCATATACTATAAATATATATGCTAATGTAATTCCATTAAGTGCAGAATATAGTCCAAACATAAACATTGCCTTACCACTACTCATCTCAAGAACTCTACTCGATAGGTACCATACAAGTCCTAATTCAACTACTATTAGTACTATTAATAATACCATATTCTCATATATTAAATTCATCATTGTAGGACTACTCGATACTGCATATGCAATTCCTGCTGTAAGCAAAAGACCTAAAAACATTATTCCATACACTTTATTCATAATACCTGAAAAACTTGTTTGATAAACACCATGATTATTATTGTTATTCATATTATTCATGTTATTAAAATCCATATAAATCTCCTCCAATTATAATTGTAATCTTGTGTTACTCTTTATTTCTCACTTATTTTTGAAAGCGTTCTCCCTATGTCTTCAACAGAAAATTCACTATCAGCAATGTCTCCAATTGAAATAACACCAGCTAATTCACCATTATCAGTAACCATAAGTCTTCTTATTTTATGTTCTGCCATAAATTTCAAAGCTACTCCTGCACTTTCATTTTTATCTATACTCATAACTGTATGACTCATTACATCTTCACATTTTATTTTTGATAAATCTTTATCAGATGCAAGTCCCCTAATAACGATATCTCTATCTGTTACCATTCCTATTACTTTATCATTATTTTTTACTGGTACACAACCAATGTTTAGTTCTGCCATTATTTTTGCTGCTTTTAATATATTGTCCTCAGTTACTACACACTTCACTTCTTTAGTCATAAAATTTTCTACCATCATTTGTATATCCTCCTTTTAATCTCTTCTAATTCTTGATCATTTGCTTGTTTACTTTCCCAACTAACATTAACTCCATCATCTTTATACCTCGGTATTAAGTGGATATGAAAGTGAAACACACTCTGTCCGGCTACACTGCCATTATTTTGAACTATGTTCAAACCTTCAAACTCAAGGTTTTTCTGCATTTTCTTAGCCATCTCTGAAACGACAGCAAATGCTCTCGCTGCTTTCTCATCACTTATTTCAAATATATTTTCAATATGCTCTTTGGGTATAACAAGCATATGTCCATTATTTGCTGGAAACTTATCAAAAATAACCTTAAATTCCTCATCTTCATACACAGTAATACTTGGTATCTCACCATTTACTATTTTACAAAATATACATCCTTCTTCCTGCACCCAATCACCCCCAATTCAAAGTACAAATAACAAAGTACAAACTTGTTTTGTTCTAATAGTATTATATAAGAAATATTAACATATAATCCATTTTTTTTCAAGTAGTTTTAAGTTTATTCTTAGATTTCAGTTTCTCACGCTTCTGAGTATCCAGAAACCTGCCTTTTTTTCTACTATCTCACAGTTTCCAAATGCTACTTCTAGTTTCTTTTTTGCACTTTCTGCTCCTTGCTTCTTTTGTATTACTGCATATATTTTGCCGTTTACTTTTAGATGTTCTTTCGCTTTTTCAAGTATCTCATGTACAACCTTTTTGCCTGCTCTTATAGGTGGGTTAGTTACTATGAGTTCATACTTTCCTTTAATATCTCCATATATATTAGAATTTATCGCTTCTGCATTTTTTATGTCGTTTTTCTTTATATTAGCGTGGGCCAAATCAATTGCTCTATTATTTATATCACACATACATACAATAGCGTCAAAATAAAACCTAGCAAGAGTTATCCCTATAGGCCCATATCCACAACCAACATCCAGTATACTATCAGGTTTAGTTTCTTCGTTAAGTACTGTCTTTATTAAAAGTTCAGAACCAAAATCAACCCTAGCCTTAGAAAATACTGCATTATCAGTTGAAAAACTAAATTTCTCATAATTTATCTCAAATTTCATTTCTTTTATATTATGCTCTACTTCAGTATTTTCAGTAAAATAATGTTCCACTTCTTCACCCCGATCATTAGTTCTTGATTGCAAACTTTATTAAATCTCCATTTTCAGCTAAAATCTTATTTACACTTTCTTCAGTCGCAGTTAGCTTATCATGACAAAACTTAGACAGTTCTACCCCTTTTTTAAAATATTCCATCGCCTTGTCAAGTTCTACATCCCCTGTTTCTAGCTTTTTCACTATACCTTCAAGCTCTTTTAAAGAACTTTCAAATGTCGTTTCCTTTTCCATTCTTATATCTCCTTCCTTTCTATGGTAGTGTAAAATATTTATAGTACTAAATACTACACTATCCTTTCTATTCTAATTTTAATTGTATATCGTCTATATTTTCACCTTTTATCTTGACCTTTTTTCTGCCTTCTAATGCTTTACTACCCATATGCGTGGCTCCTACTATCGCTGAAAGTTTGCCATCAACTACTTCTATAGTAACTCTTTCTCCTATTCTTACATTATTCACCGACTTGAGCATATTTCCGTCTTCTAATGTTGTAAAAGAATATCCCCTTTTCAAACTATTTAGAGGGCTCAGCATGTTTAATTTGTCAATCAAGTAATCAATATTATTATTTTTAGTATTATAATAATTAATAAATCCTACTCTAAATCTCTCCAATATATTATCGAGCTGTTGTTCTTTTAATGCATACATTTCCATAGGTTTTGTCAAAACTCTAGAATTTGTTAGTGTTTCTAGCTTTGTCATATATGTCTTAATCGTATTCTTCATACTGTTTGTCATCCTGGTATTCATTTGCTCCAAGTTCTCTAATACATCTAACACATTAGGTACTGCCATTTCTGCTGCTCCTGTTGGAGTCGGTGCTCTCATGTCAGCTACAAAATCAGCTATCGTGAAATCTATCTCATGGCCTACAGCTGATATAATAGGTATTTTGGAGTTATATATTGCTCTAGCTACTATTTCCTCATTAAATGCCCACAAATCCTCAATAGAGCCACCTCCACGACCGACAATTAGTACATCTATATCGTAGTTTTGTGCTCTCTCTATTTGAAGTGCTATGCTTTCTTTTGCGCCTTCTCCTTGAACCAGTGTAGGAAAAATTATAGTCTTTGTAGCAGGGTTCCTTCTTTCGATGGTACTTAATATGTCTTTTACTGCCGCGCCCGTTGGTGCAGTTACGATCCCTATCGTATGTGGAAATTTTGGTATTTCCTTCTTATGCACTACATCAAAAAGTCCCTCATTTGCAAGTTTTTCTTTTAACTTTTCAAATTTCATATGTAGATTTCCTAGTCCATCCTCTTCCATAATCTCAACATATATTTGGTAAGAGCCTGTGACCTCATATACATCTATAGCTCCTACAACTAAAACTTTCATACCATCACGCGGTTTAAAATTTAAATATTTATTTTTATTTGAAAACATAACTGCATCAATCTTAGAACCTTCATCTTTTATACTAAAATAATAATGCCCCCTAAAATGATCTTTAAAATTGGAGATTTCTCCTCTTATAAACACATTCATAAGAGCTTCATCTGACTTCAATCTATCTTTTATATATTTATTTAAATCCGAAACACTCACATATAAATCTCTTTCCACTAACATCACCTCATATAACTTTTTATCTTTGTACTATCATATCAAAAATAATTAAACTTATCAAGTTTAATTATTTTAATCTTTTATCTTTTTAATCTTTTAATCTTTTAATCTTTTAATCTTTTAAATAAATTCGCAAAGCTCCTTACTCGCAATCGTGCGTGTGACGCGATAGCGGAGTAGCAAAAGTTTGTGAGCAAAGTCCCTAGCGGGATTTAGGGTGAAAAAGGCTTTTTGTTTCTTTTTGGGCTTTTAAAAAGAAAGAGACTATCTTTACTATTAGTCTATGTGTCTCAGTAAAGAACGCGAAATTACTTTTTCATTCCTTCTCGTAATAACAATATATATAGTTAAGGATTAAAGAAAAAAACCTAAATAATTAGGTTTTTTCTTTAATCCTCTATCACACTTCCATCCGTCCCTATAGTCACAATACTCCACGGAATCATTTTTCCACAATTTATAAGTGCACATTTTGCTGCATGTGCTAAACCTCCACAACATGGTACTTCCATCCTCAATACCGTAACACTCTTTATATTATTATTCTCAAGTATTTGTGTCAATTTATCAGCATAGTCTCCTTCATCAAGCTTTGGACAGCCAATTATAGTAATCTTATTTCTCATAAAATCATTATGAATATTAGCATAAGCATATGCTGTACAGTCTGCCGCTATTAGCAAATTTGCATTTTCAAAATACGGCGCATTTACTGGTACAAGCTTAATCTGGCAAGGCCACTGTCTAAGTTCTGATTCCACCTTAGTATTTTCTTGCTTTGACTCTACTTTGTGTAATTTCCTTTCTATACTTCTCGAATGAGTGCCTGGACAACCGCACGCAAGAGGTTTTACTTCCTCTTTCTTACTCTCTATGTGTTGTTTCACAGCTTCCTCGTCATATACAGCGGCTTCCCTTTCTTCTATAATTATCGCACCCACTGGACATTCTGGCAAGCAATCACCTAACCCATCACAATATGACTCAGACATAAGTTTTGCCTTACCATCTATTAATTGTAGTGCTCCTTCATGACATGCACTTACACAAAGTCCACAACCATTACATTTATCTGCATCAATCTTTATTATATTCCTTAACATAAAAAACATCCCCTTTCATCTGTTATTGACTTTATGTTCATATTATAATATAATAATGTTCAAAAGTCTGTTGCTATAGCTACAAAAGGAGAAAACAAACTATGTTTAAAGATTATATAAAAATATTATCCCAAAACCAACTATTTGCAAATATTTCAACAAAAAAATTGGAAGGTCTTCTAACCTGCTTAAATCCAGTTATAAAAGATTATACTAAAAGCGAGTATATCGTTTTACGGGGAGACACCGCGAGATATCTATCTGTAGTACTTCAAGGTTCTATATCTTTAATAAAAGAAAGCTACTCTGGAAGTAGCTCTTTAATAGGAATCCTAAAACAAGGTGATATTTTTGGTGAAGCCCTAATATTCATGGATAAAGCCATATATCCTGTATCAATTTTATCAATAGAAAATACAAAAATCATGTACATACCTAAAGAAAAAATACCAGGGCAATGTGAAAACACCTGCTCTCACCATAATATTCTAATAAAAAATTTACTTGAAATACTATCAAAAAAAGTACTCATGCTAAATAAAAAGGTAGACTACCTCACTATAAAAAGTATGAGACAAAAGCTGGTTACTTATATTTTGGATGAATATAAAAAGGCAGGCAATCCATCCTTTACCTTGCCTCATAATCGCAATGACCTCGCTGATTTTCTAAATGTATCCCGTTCTTCAATGTCTCGTGAGCTCTGTCGGATGAGGGATGAAGGAATGATAACCTTCGATAGACAAAGAGTAAGTATTGTTGATTTAGATAAACTCAGATAAATATCAAAATTATCCCTATTGCAATTCCTATCATATATTTAAACTTTAAGCTTATGTTTTGTTCCTTAAATATTATACCTCCTACTATAGTAGATATAATTATAGATACATACCTAAGCGGCATAACTATAGATATGCTGCTATCTGGAAGCTTTACTGCATAAAAATATATCTTATCTGCCAAATACAGTAACACACTCACAACAACAATCATATAAGTAAATTCAAATTTTATAAGTGGTTTATTTTTATATTTGTTGATACCATTCATTATTAAAATTGTAATTACATATAAAACAGCCATAAATAAGTAAAACCAAAATTGTAATTGCTCAACTTTAACTTCCTTCAAAAGCACCTTATCTATTGTAGCACTTATGGCTCCAATAGACATAGCAATCGCCATATAATAAACATATTTGTTTTTAAATATATCGTTTACCTCTTCTTTACCTACTTTTCCTATAAAGTAATAGCCCGCAAATATTATTAGTACCCCTGCAATCTGCGAATATCCCAATTTCTCATGGAGTATCAAAATACCTATAATTACTGTAAACACTGGGGACAGTATACCTAATGGACTAGAAATGCTAAGTGGTAGCTCTTTTATTGCTTTTCCTGATAAAATCCAACCTATATATATAATAACTGCTTTTATAAATATATATATTAAAATTTTCTTATCTATCTCAAATGCAATTTTATAGTCTATTAAGTTTATTAGGAGATTTATAACTGTATATGTAGCCAAAACTGCAATAACATCGTTATTTTTCAGGACCTGTTTTTTTGCTATATAAAAAAAACCTAATAAAATTCCCGAAATTAATGATAAAACTATATACAAGTCAATTCCTCCAAACTTCCTCTATATGTCATACTGATAGGGCATTTCGATATGAGTACTGTTTTTTATCAAAATTTATTTTAAATTATCCAGTGCCCTCTTTAATTCTATCATCTCTTCCTCACTTATTGTAATCCCTTTACCCATCTTATCATGATCTGTCGTCCATTCCCTTATATCATACTTGGCTGGTCTATCATTCCAACTAACCATATTAATCTCTTTCGTCCACCCACCAGCTCTTTCAGACAAAACCGCTATTTCCTTAGTTATTTCAAATTTGATTTCTGACATATATATTCCCCCTTGGTTTATGTGATAGTGTAAAATATTTATAGTACTAAATACTACACTATCCCTTTATATTCAACATATTTGTCTCATATCTCACATTAAATAATGTTCTGCACTCTTCCTACAATCCCACCGACTAATTGAACTTTTATTCCATGTGGATGAGTTAGACTATTAGTCAAAATCCTCTCAACCGTTCCATCCGTTAGCTTTCCAGAACGCTGATCTTGTTTTTGTACAATTTGAACATGCGTTCCTATTTTTACATCACTTCTATTCTTTCCATTCATTTCTTTTCTCCTATCACACTAATTTTATGCCATCATCGACAAACTCAATCTTTCCATTTTTGAGTAAAGTTCCTACTGCCCTTTTAAAGGCTTTCTTACTTATGTTTAGTTGCAACTTTATATTTTCAGGAGAGCTATTGTCATTTAAATTCAGTATACCATCATTATTATTTAATCGTTCCATTATTGTTTCTGCATCCATATCCATCTGTAAATATGCCTTTTCTCTTAGACTGAGATCTAGCTTTCCATCTTCTCTTACATTAGTTATCCTAACTTCCACTTCATCACCTAAGCTATAGTATTTGTATAATTCACTTTTTGGTATAAGTCCGTGGTACTTCCTATCTACTGCTACAAATGCTCCCATGTCTTCCTTTATATCATATATAAACCCTTCTGCTTTATCATTTTTTTGATATGGAGAGTCACTTTTTAGTACATTGTCGATATACATAGTCGCACATATCCTATCACTTTTATCTATATATAATCCAACCAAGTATTTTTCATTTTTTACCAATTTTCCTTTTTGTTCTGTGTACGGTATAAATAAGTCTTTTTTAAGACCCCAATCAAGAAATGCTCCTACTTGTGTTAGATCAACTACATTTAAATAATCTATTTCACCAACCTCTAACTTTGGTTTTTGTGTTGTGGCTGTTAAATCATCATTAGTATCTTTATATACAAACACCTCAATCTCATCTCCAACTTGTACCCCTCCAGTAGGCACTTGCTCAGCTGGAAGTAGTACATCCTCGCGGCTGTTATCCTCTGATATAAGCAATAAACCAATCGGTCCCATTTTATCTATTTTCAAATATTGCATCTTCCCTAGTTCTATCATTCGTCTTCATCCTCCATTTATATATAGTATCTTCATAAATTTTTCCTTTATTACTAATCATTATTCTACCATATATTCATTTCTAATACAATAATTTTTATGTTCCATTTTTAAAAAATAATTGACATTGTAAGATTTTTGTAATATTATGTTATATACTGTGCAAAACTAATGTTTAGAGAAATGAGGTAGACAAATGGAACATTCAAAGCAATTAAGCGAAGCAAAAATATCATCTTTACTAATAAAATTCTCCATTCCTGCAATTATTGGAATGCTTGTAAATGCCCTATATAATGTGGTTGACAGAATTTTTGTTGGCAATAGTATTTCGGGTGATTTAGGTATAGCTGGAATAACTATATGCTTTCCTGTTATGCTTGCAACTTTTGCTTTTATGGTACTTATCGGCATGGGTGCTAATTCACTTGTTTCTATAAGGTTAGGACAAAACAAAAAAGAAGAGGCTGAACATATTTTAGGTAATGCAGTATTCTTATTAATTCTAACTTCATTATCAATAACCGTTTTGGGATTAGTTTTTTTGGACCCGTTATTACAAGCATTAGGAGTTACTAAAGAAATTTTACCTTACGCAAAAGAATTTATGCACATTATACTCCTAGGTACTATATTTCATGCTATTAGCTTTGGTTTAAATGTCTTCATCCGTGGTGAAGGAAATCCAAGAATGGCTATGTATACTATGCTTTTAGGGGCTTTTCTTAATGTAGTATTTTGTACAATATTTATATTTGGTTTCGGAATGGGCGTAGGTGGTTCTGCTTTAGCTACCGTACTAGCTCAAGCCTGTTCTGCTGCATGGGTTCTAAGTTATTTCTTTTCAAAGAAAAGTTCACTTAAAATAAGAGTTGCAAATATTGTTCCAAATAAAGCCATCATTACTAAAATTGTCGCTCTTGGATCTGCTCCATTTTTAATGCAGTTAGCAGCAAGCCTTGTTAGTATTATATTTAATAAAAGTTTAATACAATATGGCGGTAACATCGCAATAACAGGAATGGGTATAGTTACAAGCCTTCAAGCTCTTATGCTTATGCCTGTTATAGGGATAAACCAAGGCTCTCAGCCGATTATAGGATTTAACTATGGAGCAAAAAAATATGATAGAGTACAAGAAGCATTCAAATTAGCCATATTTGGTGCTACTACATTATCAGTTATAGGATTTATAATTGTTGAAGTTTTCACTGTACCAATAGTGCTGCTTTTTAATAAAACAAATCCTGAACTAATCGAGTTTACTGTTTATGCATTAAGAGTATTCTTCATAATGTTACCTATTATAGGCTTTCAAATTGTAGGTGCAAATTACTTTACCGCAGTGGGTAAACCAAAACAATCTGCATTCCTCAGTCTATCACGCCAACTGATTTTCCTTATACCAGCTGTTTTAATTCTTCCATTATTTTTTGGGATTCATGGAATAATAATGGCTGGTCCCGTAGCCGACTTTTTGGCATCAATCGTAACAGCAATATGGATATATAAAGAACTGAAACACCTTGGCCACAAACACGATGCACACATGGCTTCACAGGTAAAAACCATATAAATAGAAGGACAGATTGGATAATCTGTCCTTCTATTTATATTACATTGTTATAATTCTGGCAAGCAATACATTGTTAAATCATATATAGGGACATCGCTCATTTCTTGTAGCACAGAATTGAAAGGATCTTCTATTCTTACTAAATAAGGTACTTCCTTAACTAGATCAGGGGTTTGATCACTTAGTTTTTTCATGCTAAATATATGCTCTGCAGTCTCTAAATCTACTTTCCTAAGATTTACTTCATAATATTCAGATTTTATGCCATCTAACTCAGATTTTACTTGAACCAATCCATCTAATATTCTACCATCACATATTGGGACATAATCTTCCTCAACTTTTATTTTGGTTGATATCGATATTACTGCTGTAAATTCATTATAATCTCCTTCTATTTCTTGCGAATAATATATTATGTAATTATTTTCTATACTATCGAAAGTTATATCTAAAAATTGACTTTCGATTTCGTCCTCTACTGTAAGATAACCATCTTGCTCTGCTAATTCTTCTTTATGCTTTTCTAAAACTCCTAAACACATTTTAATATTAGTGTTAAATCGTTTTTGTAATACCTCTTTTAACTGATTATATTTTGTAATGTCGGGGTTGTTATTAAGTTCACCTATAAATTTTCCATCTATTATGTTATTTTCCATATTCATCCCTCCATCTCCATTAGGTAGTGTAAAATATTTATAGTACTAAATACTACACTATCCCTTTTTATTCAATATATTTTATCAGTATTATAACTTATGTTTTGCTATTACTGCCTTTATTGTTAGGTAGCTTACATCCTCTGGTAGTAGATCTTTTATCGGCCTTAACTTTTCTGTGCCTACCTTTTTGATTGCTTCAAGTACAAAACTTTCTTGTCCTTTAGGAATAAACTCATTTATGTCTAATTGAAATCCTTCCATGTATGCAGATATTATATGATCCTGTATTGTCATTGGCTTTAGATTTCGCTCTTTGACTACTGCATCCATATCTCTAAGGTTTAAATATAGGTTTGCTGTTGTGATGTAGCTGGCTTCTTTATTTGTTTCTTTTATTTTATGTGAAGTATAAGTTTTAGTATCTGATTTCATATTATCTATGTCTAAATTATTGTTATGTATATATGCTTTTATCTCATCTATAAATCTTTCTCCATATTTTTCATATTTTACTTCTCCCACTCCAGATATATTCAAAATCTGTGCCTTACTTATTGGATATCTACTCGACATTTCTTTGAGTGTTGCATCACTAAATACAACAAATGGCGGTACATTTTCTTCTACCGAAATTTCTTTTCTAAGTTGTCTTAATATCTCGAACAGTCCCTCATTTTCTGACACTTCTTTGTGTTTTATGGTTTGTATGTATACCTTATCATTTTCTTTTAAAATTTTTGCAGAATTCTCTGTAAGTTTTATTATAGGGTACTTGTCACCCTCCATTTTCAAATATCCGTCTGCTATTAGTACATTTATATATTCTTTTATATCGTTCACTGCACATTCTTTCATGATTCCAAATGTAGATAACTCCCTAAATGAATCTGTTTGCTGTGCGTGTGAACCTTTGAGTACTTTTGTCACTATGTTTGTTCCAAAACGCTGGTTCATTCTATATACACATGATAATATTTTTTGAGCCTCTATCGTCATATCCTTCTTTTCTAAATAATCACTACAATTGCTACAGTTATCACATTTTTCATCCGCACGTTCCTCTCCAAAATAATTTAAAACATGCTTTCTTAGGCAGCTTGTAGTATATGAATAATCTATCATTCTTTGGAGTTGCTCGTATTTGTTTTGCTTTACAGCTTCTGAGCTATCTCCAAGCTCTTCAATAAAGTATTTTTGAAGTATTATATCTTGACTTCCAAACAGCAATACGCACTCGCTCTTCTCACCATCACGACCCGCTCTACCTATTTCTTGATAATATGCTTCCAGATTTTTTGGCATATTATTATGTATAACATAACGTATATTAGACTTATCTATCCCCATACCGAAAGCATTGGTAGCTATCATAATGCTTTTGTTATCATACAAAAAATCTTCCTGACTCTTTTCTCTCGAACTTTCACTCATTCCGGCATGATATTTCCCCACACTATACCCTAATTTGCTAAGCAAAGTGTGTAATTTGTCAGTTTCTTTTCTTGTAGCACAATATATTATACCCGAAACATGTTTATTTTCTTCTATGTAACTTACTATAAACTTTTGTTTGCTAGCATTTCTCACTATAATCAATTTTAGGTTTTCTCGGTCAAAACCTGTTATTGTGATATTAGGAGATTTAAGTCCTAACTGCACTGTAATATCTTTTTTTACTTCTTCTGTCGCAGTAGCTGTAAATGCTGTAATTATAGGTCTAATACTAAAAATATCAATAAAATCTTTTATCTTTATATAGCTTTTTCTAAAATCATGCCCCCAGTGTGATACGCAATGAGCCTCATCTATGGCTATTTGAGATATGTTTATCCTCTTCATTGAGGCTATAAATGCCTCACTTTCAAGTCTTTCAGGTGCAACATATATGATTTTATATTTGTTGTTTTGTATAGCCATCATTCTATTTCTATACTCCGTTGTAGATAATGAACTATTAATAAATGTAGCAGGTATTCCTACTATATTCAATGAATCTACTTGGTCTTTCATAAGCGATATAAGTGGTGATATCACTATCGTAACACCTTCAAATATAAGTGCTGGTATCTGAAAACATATAGATTTACCACCACCCGTTGGCATAATACCCATTACATCTTTTTTATTTAAAATGCTTTCTATTATATCTTTTTGTCCTTTTCTAAACTCATCATATCCAAAGTACTGCTTAAGTAATTTTCTAGCCACTTCCATATATGTCTTTTGCCCCTTTCTTATGTTGTTCAAATATACTTACATTATATACCACTTTCATAGATATTTCAACACAATAGATATTTTTTTTAACGAAAAATGACATATATTATATATATGTCATTTTTCATTTATTTTTTCTTTATTTTTCTGCTTTACACTGTTTAATACTGCTTTGAAAATACCAAGGTCTAGGATTACTCAAACCCTATTAACACAGGACGGAAAGAACGAGTAGTATTACCTGCTCCGCTGGTACTCATATACGCGAATACACCCGCAGAACCAGTATTACTATAGCACCCACCGCGAATGAAAACTGGAAACATACTATACGCAAACGATTGATAATCACCGTATCCTTGGAACGTACTAGTTAATGAAAATGAGTCCGCTATTTCATGTAGTGCCATTCCATCTGTTTGTGTTGATGTCACATTATATGCTGTTTCCTGTGTTCCGTCAAATGCTCCTGTTAGCTCATTTTTATAGTCTGTTACTGCACTTATTAAGCTATTTGCATATGTTACTAGATATCCAAAATCATAGTTTTCTACTCCATCCCCTGGTACATCATGATTTTGTACATAACTCGCAGCATATTCCCAAGCTCCACCACTTAGGTCATATATTGCGTATACATTTCCTGTATTACCTTGCACTACATTTGCTCCATATACTGTTGTAACTGTACTACTTCCACCTGTATAGCAGTTATTATCACTATTCATTTCTATTTCATTTCTATCTCTTATAGCTTCCGTGAGATATGCCACTGCTGCCCATTCGTTATTTTTCATCATGTGCGTATCTATTACATTTGTATCTGTGCTTATTCCATATGGGTTACTAGCGTTTTGCATTGCTCTACATGCTGTAAATATAGCATCTACACCTATACCTGTCCAACTCACTATTCCAGGTCTCACCTGTACTTTACCACTTCCATTATTACTCGCTTCAAATTTAGCTACCCATATTCCTGTTAGTTGTTTACCCCCAAAGTTAAAGGCTGGATGTACCTTAAATGGTGTGTTACTATTTGCTGCATTTAAACTTGTGTCGTCTATCGTTCCATTACTATATTTTATCCATATTTTACTTGTCCCGCCACTTTCTTTTATATTGTATGTGTATCTTGGTATCCATACAAATAAACTTCCATCTACTAATTTTACATTTGCCCATTTATCTGCTGTGTATTGTGTACCACCTACTGTGCTTTCTATGTCTCCATTATATAGGTACCAGAGTGGGTCTGTTGATATTGTTTCTGTTTCTGTGGTTCCTACCCATTTTACTGGTGTCATTCCCGTTACGAGTTTTGGGATATTATGTGTTCCATTATATATTAGCGCTGTTATTATTATGCTCTTGCTTCCACTTACATTGTTGTTCCCTACTTCATCTGTACATACTCCTTCATTTACTGTTACTGTTTGGGTACATGGTCCGCTGTTTGTTACTACCAATGTATATATTTTTTGGTCTACTGCGGTAAATAT
Organism: Clostridiales bacterium GWD2_32_19; assembly: GCA_001795385.1. Taxonomy (GTDB): domain Bacteria; phylum Bacillota; class Clostridia; order Lachnospirales; family UBA12420; genus UBA12420. The sequence continues at coordinate 35,709 of MGOU01000010.1, read as the reverse complement.
ACCTTTTGTTCCATTTGTTACTACTACATCTTCTGTGCCAAACTCTATAATATTTTCACTGAATTCCATTGTGTATGTGATGATTGATTCTGATGTCGAATCTAGTGTATTTGCTGTTATTACTACTGTTGGTACAATAGTATCTAACTCCTCAACAATCACCCCTGTTACTTCTACCATCTCTGGTGTTACTGTTATTACTCCACTATCATTTACCGCTACAATATAAGGGGCACCTCCTAGTGGGTTATCAGGTATTTCCTTTATGTATCCTTTTGCTACCATATCATCTATTATATTAACTTGTGGAAAACTTACTTTTTCTTTTACTAAATACGCTTGCCCTTGTGAGAATAATATTCTAACATTTTCATTATGTGCTATTTGTTTTGCTGCCACACTTTTGTTCATGAATAATGGTACTGCTATCATTGAAATTATTGCTAATATTACTAATACTGCAATTAGTTCTAATAATGTAAATCCTTTTTTATTATTTTGTTTTTTTTGCACCCTATTCATATCCACTCTCCACATTATCTTATTTTATCTTTTTAAAAATAAGTATTTTACACTTTTGTATTAGCAATTTCATCCATATTAAATTTTATTATAACAAAAAAATTGTATAGTTTCAACAAGTTTTTAAAAACTTGTTGAAACTATAGGAACAATTAAGTGAAATGAAGGACTTTTAACATAAAAATATCCTCTTTATTTTAAAGAGAATATTTTTTATATCATATAAATTGTTTTGTCAACGGCTTTATCCATTGATAAGATCGACATTGTATAGTTTATTATAAACTTCACTGTTTTTAATCAAATCATCGTGCGTACCTCTTGCTACAACTTTTCCGCTGTCAAGCAGTATCATCTCATCGCAATCTATTACGGTTGAGAGCCTATGAGCTATTATGATTACTGTATGCTCTCTTGCTACTTCATCAATAGCTTTTTTCACATTATATTGTGATTCATTATCAAGTGCACTCGTTGCTTCGTCAAATAGCATAATCTTCGATTTTTTTAGCATTGCTCTTGCTATTGCTAATCTTTGCTTCTGTCCACCAGATAGGTTTACTCCGCCTTCTCCTATTAATGTATCATACTGCTTCGGCAAATTCATTATATACTCATCAATATATGCAATTTTACATGATTCCCTTATTTCATCCAATATTGCATCTGGTTTTACCATAGCTAGATTTTCTTTTATTGTAGAATTAAATAAAAACGGCTCCTGTCTTATAACCGATATATGTTTTCTTAAAGACTCCTCAGTAAATTCTTTTATGTTTATTCCATCGATTAATATCTCGCCCTCTTCGTAGTCATAAAACCTAAGTAAAAGACTAAACAATGTACTTTTTCCACTTCCGCTTTTTCCTACTATAGCTATCTTTTTATTCTTTGGTATATGTATATTTACTTTTTCTAGTACTTTACTATTGTTGTCGTACGCAAATGATAAATCTTTGATTTCAATTTGTCCGTATACATTCTCTACATTTTTGTCTCCAAACTTTTCAATTGTGTATACATCATCATCAAGAACCTCAAATATTCTAGTTAACGACACATTCAATCCTTGTACTAATTGATTTAGTGATGATATTTTATCAAATTGCTGCAATGCAAACCATGTGCAACCATCTATTACTAAAAAATATTCTAATGCAAGTTTTCCTGTGTATACATACCACCCACCAGTAATAAGAATACTCACTATTGTAATTACCTTTAGAATCGAAATACTTATATCGAAGCTTATTGTTATATATGTATTTTTTAATTGTTTTTTTCTTAATACATATAAATAAACTATAAACTTCGACAATATACTCTCCTTTATTCCTAATCCTTTCACTTCTCTTATCCCTTGTATACTCTGGTTTAATATACTTACTACTTTATCATCTGATCTTTTTATACTATTTTGTATCTTTTTAATCTTTACTCCATTTTGCTTAAACAATATATAAGTAATGGTTAAAGCTATCAAATAATACATCCCTATTGGAGGACATAAAATATAGGCGAAAACTACAACCCCTGCTGCTGTTAATAATCCCACAAATATACTAAATATTTGTTTTAAATTGTTAATTACAATATTTGGCTCTGAAGATACCTTATTTATTATTTCTCCACTCTTTTTATTATCAAAGATATTTACTCCTACATTCAATACCTTCTCATACATTTCCCTTTTTATATCTGTTATAAAGTTACTCTCAAATCTTGCATATGAATTATTATTTATTAAAACAAATATTGTATCTATTACCCACAATATAGCAAATAATATAAAATACATAATAAACATTTTAAAATCATTTTTTATTAAATTTGCTAACCCTTTAGCCCAAATTAATGCATTAAATATTTGTAAAAAACTCATTATCGTTGTCATAGTTAATATAATAACAACAAGTTTTTTATATTTACTCATGTATACCCATATTTTTTTTACTAGACCTATTGTTTCTTCTTTCGTAAACTTCTTTTCTTCATTTTCTAAATCTTTCATTAAGTCACCCTCTCTTCACTACTGGTAGTGTAAAATATTCATAGTACTAAATACTACACTATCCCACTAATAATTGCCAATCAAAAAACACCGTACCTACATAGACACGGTACCATTTATATATTATTTTATTTTATTTTTCAAAATAAAAGTAACTCTATAAAACTTGACAATTAGTATCTACAATATAACTTACATATTCATTTCTAGTATCATTCACAAAATTAATCATCATAGACACTTTCTCTTATGTATTTTAAATTATTATATGTCTATTTCATTATTTTGTCAATATTTTACTGTAATTTGTCATTTTTTGTTAATTTTATGTAATATTATAAGAATAAACTCCACACCAACTATTTTTAAATTTTCAGGTTATACTAGTACAAAAAGGAGGGATCATATGTTTGTTCCAAAAAGAATTTTCTTTGAAAAGAAAGCATTAGAATACGCGATAGGTCAGAAAATATATGATAAATTTAAAGATAAAAATGTAGACATTATAATAGATAATAGAGTTCATTTTCAAGCAAATGATAATCCTGCTCTAAAATATAAAGAGGGTAAACAAACATTAGTTGTCGGGGTAAAACGAGTATCTAAGTTCGAGACATGTAAACCTTCGGCTGATTACCAACTTCCCCTCATATCTGGATGTACAGGACAATGTGAATATTGTTATTTAAATACCAAATTAGGAGACAAACCATATACAAAGGTCTTTGTTAATGTTGATGATATATTAGATAATGCGAAAAAGTATATAGCCAAAAGTGACAATATAACTATATTTGAAGGTTCAGCAACTTCTGACCCAATCCCTGTTGAGCCTTATACAAATATACTTGAGAGAACAATCAATTTCTTTGCAAAAGAAAAAAATGGCCTGTTCCGATTTGTTACAAAATATACCGATGTAGATACACTTCTTACTCTTGATCATAACAACCACACGACCATAAGATTTAGCATTAATACTGACAAAATCATAAGTGCATACGAGCATTCCACTCCCTCAAAGTCAAGACGTATCGAAGCTAGCCAAAAGATTATGAATGCAGGTTATCCATCTGGATTCATAATTGCACCTGTGTTTTTGTATGATGATTGGAAAACGGATTACTCTGAACTTATTGATGAATTATCAGCTAAAGTACCAAAAAATTATAAACATGATATATCCTTCGAAGTTATTTCTCATAGATATACAATAACAGCCAAAAATAAAATATTAAATGTCTTTCCAAACACAACATTACCCATGAATGAAGATGAAAGGAAATTTAAATACGGTCAATTCGGCTATGGAAAGTATGTTTACACAAAAGAACAATTAAGTGAAATGAAAGAATTTTTTACACAAAAAATATCCTCTTTATTTTCGAAAGAGAATATTAAATATATCATATAAATTATTTTTTCCAATACTTTATCTACTGATAAGATCGTCATTGTAGAGTTATTATAAACTTCATTGTTTATAATAATTGACCAACCCTATACTAGAGTTTAGTCAATTTTTCAGCAAACATCATACTTTGGAGTTTATAAGTTTATCATGATATTTTGTGGTTTATTTTATTCTAATACCAACGCTTTCATTGGGCAATACTTGACACACTTGCCACATTTTATACACACCTCTTGATCCACTTCTGGTGCTGAATATCCTTTCTGCTTTAATGCATTTACTGGACATACTCTAATTGATGGACATGGATGATTCTGGGGGCATCTATCTTTTTTAACTACTAATTTCATGTTCTACCTCCTGCGATTTATAGTTACTACATATTTATGTCTTGTTTTCTATATTATGCATTTATAGTAAATTCTATAATTTTTATGCTTTTGAAATATAAATAGTTAATTCTTAACATAAAAATACACACCTTGGACATGTGCATTTTCAAATACTGATTACTGATTACTGATTACTGATTTATGAACTTATTTAACTTGCTTGTAATCATCTCTTTCGGCATTGCACCTTTAAAAGTTTCTACCTGATTACCGTCTTTAAATATAATAAATGTAGGAATGCTCATTACATTGTATTTCGCTGCAATATCATTGGCCTTATCAACATTTACCTTGCATACGCTCACATTTTCAACTTCATCTGATATATTTTCCATAACTGGCCCCATCATCTTACATGGCCCACACCAATCTGCGTAGAAATCAACTATCGTTACACCCGTATTAATTGCTGAATCAAAATTTGTACTATCTAATACCTTTACCATCTTTATTCCTCCTTTTATTTTATAATTTCTTAACTTTTATGCATTTATAGTTAAGTAGTGAATCTATTACTTTTTTGCGCCCTATCTCTAGTAATCTCTGCACCGTACCCCGTGAAATGTTCATTATAGTTCCGGCTTCTATCTGACTTTTACCTTCAAGATCACATAACCTCATTGCTTCAAATTCAGCGAGTTCTATAAGGTTTATTTCACCTTCTATTCCCTTTTTGTCTATCGGCGAGTAGCATATTTCACCCTCTAAACATCTACAGTTTTTCTCTTTTTTATTCCTTGGCATTTTATACCTCCTGGTATTTTGTGCATATGCATATTATATTCTATTTCTTTATTTTTGTCAATGAATTTATGAAAATTTTTGATTAATTATTTTTTATTTATCAAAACCATTTTTAAATAAGTATTTTAGACAAGCTGTAACACATTTTATAGCTTGTTCATATTATATAGTAGGATTAAAATCCTACTATATAATATAAGGGAGGGCTTAATATGTCAGATAATAATTTTTGTTGCGATGTAAAACTCGTAGACCACTTGGTCGATCAAATTGGTGAAACAGTAACAATATTTACTGAAAGCGGAGGACAATCTGGTTGTGGATTCACAGGTGTAATTATAAAAGTTAACCCATGTTTTATAAGAATAACTACATGTATCGGCCCTGCTCCTGGATGCGCTTTAGGAAACGGATGCTCAAGGGGTGGATGTGGAGACTATGGCAACTATGGCAGAGGTTATGACGGTTATGGTGGCCTAGGCTATGGTGGAAGAAGAGGCGGTGGATGCCCTGACCCTGATAGAAAATGCGATAGAGGCTTCATTTTCAATATTGGTTCGGTAGTTGACATCCCAATTGATAAAATAGTTGCAATAGTAAGAAATGCAGTTTAATTATCCCCCTAATTAAAGCATGAAAAAACAGCATTGTTTCAAAAACATATGCTGTTTTTTTCATATTTAATTATGTCCTTACTTCAAGCTGTTTTCCTCTGCTCTTCTATATTGGTAATTTAAAATTCTTATTCTGTTAATTATCTTACGATTATAATTTGTTATTTATTTGTAATATTTTGTAATTAAAATTACTTCTTAAATATTCCAAATGCTTTGCCAGTTGGTAAAAATATCTTCCCAAAATGAGCATTTAACACTGCTGCTGCTGAAGCATAAAAAGATAATACTGCAATAATCATCTCTGAATATGCTGCTAATTTATGGGCTACTTCAGGCATAATGTTGAAAGATGTTGCCGCAAGTCCTATAAACAATAAATCGATGAAAAATAATATAACAAATAATACTTTATTAGTTTCCATAGCACCTATTGTCATAAATATTGAGAATATTAAATATCCTACAAATGCAACGCCTAACTGTTTTGGATCCACTTTACTAGCTAATTCTTGTCCAAATACTCCTGCTTGGATAAGCCAAGAAGCTGCTACCCCGAACCAGAAAAACGCGTATCCCCCGAATGCTACTGTTCCAAAAACATTTTGTCTCTTTGAATCATTGATACATGCAAATAATTGTGCAAATCCCCCCAAAAAAATTGCCCATGGCAGTATAAAGGCAGTCCCGTCTGTAATACCAAGTTTTTGAGATGAAGCTACTAATGTTACCATTGCAAGTCCAAACAATCCTAATGCTGATGGATCTGCATTTACTACTTTAACATCTTGTGTTTGATTTGTATTCATGTTATCCTCCTGATAAATTAATTTATTATGCTACAATATATTAATTTATCAGAAAAAACTTCATTTGTCAACTCTTTTTTCTATTTTTTTACATATTTCTACTCTCTACATTTTTTGCCTCATTCTTGCCATATTATATTTTGCAGAGGCATCATCAACTTTATACTCAAGTATCTTCTCATAAAATTTTAATGCATTTTCATAGTCACTCACAAGTTCGTATATACTTGCGATTTGATTCATTATCGTTATATTATTAGGTTGGAATTCAAGCACTTTATTTAAGTTTTCTATTGCACCATTGTAGTCATCGAAATTTTCTTCAAGGAGAATAGCAAGATTCATTCTTGCATATATATTATCTTCTACTTTTATCGAGTTTTCATAACACTCTTTAGCTTTTTCATAGTCATTAAAACAACTTTTGTATATATTTCCAAGATTAAAATGTACTCCAAAATCTTGAGGTGTTATATCTATTGCTTTTTCGTAGCACTCCTTGGCTTTATCCGGGTCGTTAAGCTCTTTTAAGTACAAGTTAGCTAAGTTATTGTATGCCGAAAAATGCTTAGGATCAATCTCTATAGCCTTTTTATATGAACATATGGCTTCTTCTACATTTCCTGTTATCTTCATTATGATAATTGCTTTATTATAATATACCTTCTCATCCGCGATATCTGCTTCTATTAGCATATCATAATATTTCTCCGCCTTTACATAGTCATTAAAGTGTTTAGCATATATTACTCCAAGATTAAAGTATGCCTCATAAAACTTTTTATCTAACTCTATCGCTCTTTCGTAGTACTTACAAGCTTTGCCATACTCTTCGTAATAATCTTCTAATAATATAGCATATTCGAAGCTTTCCCTTGGATCATTTAAAGTAATGGTAAGTGCCTTATCCATCAGTTCTCTCGCTTCTTTAAATTGCTTCCTGCGGTATATTGTATTTGCTTTAAGTGTCAAATAATTTTTAGTTTCACCATATTTATCTAAAAATTTCAATAACTCTGTATCTTTGTCTAAATCGTTTTGAATGGATTTTATCCTAAAAAGCTCTATATATTCATTAGCCTTTTCAGGTTCTGACGCTTGTAATAAGTCTTTATAATAATTGTCATAAAGTTCATCTAATAATAAAGAACTATCTTTTTTTCCTGCTTTTACGCCCTTGTATATGTATATTGCATGCTGTTCATAACCTTTTGGCATAGATACTTGTTCTACATCGCTATCCATATAAAATAAAAGTACAGAGTTTTCGTCAATCTCTTTCTGCCCATTTTCACGAACCTTTAAGCTCTTCAAATCGAACTTCTCTTTTTTCCCAAGCTCTTGTCTAATAATTATCATCCCAATGTTTTTAAAGTCTACAACCAATTTCTTTATATCTTCTGCATTCTCTTTATTATAAATTATATAATATTTTTTATCCATGTTATCCTCCTATTTTAGGGCATCGAGAACATACCTATTTGTTAACTTCTAAACTTTTTATCTCTTCCGAAACTTTTCCTAACATATTTTTGTATCCATTCCTTTTTTCCTTTTCTTCCTCTATTACTTTAGCTGGAGCTTTTGCTACAAAACCTTCGTTTGCTAATTTAACATCTATTCTTTCTATTTCTTTTTCTAGTCTTTCTTTTTCCTTACCTAATCTTTCTATCTCCTGATCAAAATCTATAAGCCCTTTAAGTGGTAAATAAACGATTGCATTTTTTACTATTATAGATATAGCATTGTCTGTATCTGTATTTTTTTGTGTTAAAACACTTATCTCATTTGTATTAACAAGTATATTAAATATATCTTTTTGTTTTTCTATTGTATCCATAAGAGTTCTATCCTCTGTCACTATCACTGCCCTTATTTTTCTTGATGGTACTATATTCTTTTCTAGTCTTGCATTTCTAATACCTTTTACTATATCTTTTATGATTTCTGTTTGTTCTTCTTCACTCGCAAAATTCCATTTAAAATTGTATTCCGGCCATTTAGCATGTACTATTGTCTCCTCAGTATCTTGAAGCGTAGTAAATATTTCTTCTGTGATAAAAGGCATATATGGATGTAGCAGTTTCAATGCATTTATTAGTACAGTCTTTAGTGTCCAGAGTGCTGCATGTCGGGTTTCATCCTCTTTATTATATAATCTTGGCTTTACCATTTCTACATACCAGTCGCAGTACTCGCTCCACAAGAAGTCTTGTATTTTCTGTGCTCCAACTCCTAAATCATATTTTTCCATATTCTCTGTTACTTCTTTTGCAAGTGTATTTACTCTAGATAATATCCATTTATCCGATATGGTGAGGTTTTCTGTATTTATATCTGACATCTCTTCATCCATGTTTATCATTATGAATCTTGTCGCGTTCCATATCTTGTTTGCAAAATTACGACTTGCTTCAACCTTATCCCAATAGAATCTCATGTCATTTCCTGGTGTGTTATTGCTAACAAGCATAAACCTCATAGCATCAGCACCATATTTTTCTACAACATCTATCGGATCAATACCATTACCTAGTGACTTACTCATTTTTCTACCTTCTGAGTCACGAACAATACCATTTATAAGCACATCTTTAAAAGGTATTTTATCCATATATTCAAGTCCTGAAAACACCATACGAGCTACCCAAAAGAATATTATATCAGGACCTGTTATCAAAACATCTGTAGGATAAAAAAATTCCAAATCTTCTGTTTTATCTGGCCATCCCATAGTTGAGAAGGGCCATAATGCAGAGCTGAACCATGTATCAAGAACATCTTCATCTTGTTTTAAATTGCTACTACTACATTTGTTACACTTGCTTGGCGTAGTCATAGATACAGTAATCTCTCCACAATCATCACAATAGTAAGCAGGTATCCTGTGTCCCCACCAAAGTTGTCTTGATATACACCAGTCTCTTATATTTTCTAGCCAGTGCATATATATTTTTTCATACCTTTCTGTTACGAAATGTACTTCATCTGTTTTTACTACTCTTATTGCTGGTTTTACAAGTTCTTCCATAGCTACAAACCATTGCATTTTAACTATTGGTTCAATAACAATTTTACATCTATCATGAGTTCCTACATTGTGAATGTGCTCCTCTGCTTTAACTAACAGTCCTTGTGTTTCAAGGTCCTTTACAACTTGTTTTCTACATTCATATCTATCCATACCCTCATATTGCATAGCGTTTTTATTCATTGTACCATCGTCATTTATACATATAACTATAGGTAATTTTTTTCTTTTACCTACTTCAAAATCATTAAGATCATGCCCTGGAGTTATTTTGACAACACCTGTTCCAAACTCCATATCTGCGTGCTCGTCAGCAACTACTGGTATCTTTTTATTTGTAATAGGTAATATTACATTTTTACCAACATACTTTTTGTATCTTGTGTCATTTGGATTTACCGCTACAGCAGTATCTCCAAACATTGTCTCAGGTCTTGTTGTAGCCACTTGTAGAAATTCATCAGTTCCTTCTATCATATATTTTATATGATAAAATTTGCCCCCAACCTCTTCATATTCTACCTCTGCATCAGATATAGTTGTCTTACAGTGTGGACACCAATTTGTTATCCTCTCACCTCTATATATATACCCTTTTTCATAAAGCTTAACGAATGATTCAAGTACTGCTTTACTACACATTTCGTCCATTGTAAATCTCTCACGAGACCAGTCACATGATACCCCTAGCTTTCTTAATTGACTAACTATAGTTCCCCCATACTTATGAGTCCAATCCCATGCTTCTTTTAAAAATTCTTCCCTTGTTATATCAGTTTTCTTTATACCTTCCTTTAAAAGTTTATCAACAACTTTTACCTCTGTTGATATACTAGCATGATCGGTCCCAGGTACCCAAAGCACAGAGTATCCCTGCATTCTTTTCCATCTTATAAGTATGTCTTGTAAAGAATTGTTAAGCGCGTGCCCTATATGTAAAACCCCCGTTACATTTGGTGGTGGCATTACTATACTGTAGGGTTTTTTGCTCTTGTCAACCACTGCCTCAAAATACTTTTCATCCTGCCATTTTTTATAAATTCTATCTTCCATCTCCTGTGGATTATATTTTGTTTCTAACTCTTTTTTCATTAAAATCTCTCCCTTCTTATATTGGTAGTGTAAAATATTTATAGTACTAAATACTACACTATCCCTTCATATTCAATATATTTTATCAGTATTATCTTCTCCCTCCCTGTCATTCGGAGGTTAAAAGTCAAGTCAATAAAAAACTCGTCCTAAAATAAAATCTGATATCTAACTACTGATATCTTATTTTTATCTTAGGACGAGTTTCTACCCGTGGTACCACCTATATTAATTGACAATTCAAATGTGCAATTGACAATTCTCATTTCCCATTAACGCTGGTATACGGTTGGTTCTACTAGCCACTAGCACATTTCACTAGCTGCGTTCTTCCAAAAACTCCAGAGCTACATTCTGCTAATCTTTCCTTAGAAAATCTTTCAGCCTCTGGATTTTCCTCTCTAAAAGTAGTATTAGCATACTCTTCTCTTTCTCTGTTTTTTATTATTAGTATTTTACAGCAATATACAACATATGTCAATCACTATTTTTCAATTTCTATCACTCTTCGTCCTTTTTTAGTCTCGCCTTTTATTTTAATTATTACGCATCTACCATAACCTCTAACAGAAATCATATCCTTTTCTTCTATTTCCTTATGTTTTCTGTCCTCTAGTCTATGGTTTAACTTTACTCTTTCTTGTTCTACAAGTTCTCCTGCAACTGTTCTAGATATTAAAAATGCACTTGATATTACATTGTCAAGTCTCAGAGAAGTCGAAATTATGGTCTCCTCTATCATATCTTTCTTTACTTTTAATGATTCTATATTAAAATCCTCAATCTTCTCAATAGTTATATGCTCTCTTCCTACTTTACTTGTATTCTCTAACAAATACTTTGCTATACCTTTCGTAACAAATAAATATGCATCATTATCCTCTGTTACTATTATATCACCTATTTGCTCTCTAGTCACTCCACAACCAAGTATGCTTCCTAACAAATCTCTATGTTTTAGCTCTCTTGTAAATTTATTAGACTTTATCATTAAAGTCTCTATCTCAAAGTCAGACTCTAAATATGTAAGCATTTCAGGTGCCAAGGCCACCCGTACTCTTTCTGCTTGATTATACCCACCTGTTATATTAACATTTATATCTTTATAAGTGCCTGCTATGTACTTGAGTAAATACACCTGCCCAGGGTCTAAAAAGTTTGTTAACTGTACATAACCTTTTTCTAAGACCTTTTCAAATATATCTATCATCTTTTTCATAAATATTTTCTCATCTTCATCTTTTGCAATTTTAATCATATTTTCTATATTCATAGTTACACCTTCTTTCTTTCTTTCTTTTTTATCTAACGCACATCAATACCACATATATCTTTATACTCACAGTATTCACATGCTTTTATGCTTCCTTTTTTGTATGGCTTTGCTTCTACATTGCCTTCTAATATTTCTTTTCCAATCTGAGTTATGTTTTCCTTCATCTGCTCAATTATCTTATAGAATTCTTCCACTCCAGTTACACTAGACTTTTTTGTAAGTTCTCCATCTTTTTTAAATTCTACTGGTATTATATTTGATTTGGCTTCCATCTCTTTATCCATGGACTTCGCCATATCTTTATCTCCAATTATAAGTCCAGACATTTTATATTTTTTCTTTAACAGATCTTCTATATTATCAATATTCGAATCTTCTAGTTTTATTTTTTTATTGCCTATCTTAAAGTAAAATACACCTGCTGGTAATACTTCAGAATCTTTTGCAAACCCTTTATCTTCAAGTATCGCCATCATATATAAAACCAGTTGCATATTCACATTATCGTTTACATCCTCTATATCAAATTTCATATTGCCTGATTTGTAATCAATGACTTTCACATATGTTTTTCCATCTCTTTTGAGCAAATCAACTCTATCTATTTTACCGTTCATTATTATTTGTTTTCCATTATCAATATCTATCTTAAGGGGTTTTAGTATACCATCGGTACTAAATCCAAGTTCAAAATAAGTAGGAGCAAAATCTCCAGCATTTATATGCTCCGTCATCACCTTTATCGATTTTAACAGTATATTTTTCAAGCTTGATGTTATAAACTTATATTTTGAGTTTGCACTAAAAATATTATTTTCCATTATGTACTCACAAATTAATTCATCTAATATTATTCTAATTTTTTCTTCATTAAGATCAGCTATATCTATATCTTCCGCATTTATCTTTTCAAAAAACATATTTAGTATAGCATGATAGAGCTTTCCAATATCAAGGTTTTGTAATCTATATACTTGTTTCTCTAGAGCCTTTAAATTATACTTAGCAAAAAATTTAAATGGGCACATGGCATAATCTTGTAGGCTCGTGGCACTCATCCTGATATCTCCCGGGTAAAGTGTACCCACCACATCGCTTGTAAGCTTATACATTTCTTTTGAACATGTACTCTTTCCATCGGTTTTATTCTCAATCTTTTCATATTTTGATATAATCAATTTCTCAAACATTTTTTTAAGCTTATTTATAAACATTGCTGGGTTTATGCTTTTCCCTTCAGTGTCTTGCAACGCATATGAAAAATACACCTTTTCCTCAGCTTTCATTGTCGTAGTATATAATTGTATTTGTTCCTCATATATCTTGTCTTCATTATATCTCTCGATATTTATCCCTACTTCATAAAGAAAATCTCGTTCTTCTCTATTAAGTAACCCTGCAAAAGATTTTTTTTCGGGGATGTATCCATCATTTACACCTAATAAAAATAGCACTTTCTTATCAGATACCATGATTTTCTTAACATCTTCCACCAAAGCAGCATCTATAAAATCATTTTTCTCATCATCTGTTATATTATTAATTGCAATATCAAGTATGCTCATGTACTGTTCTATTGTGACTTCTTCTTTCCCTACTACTTTAATTATACTATCTAAAGCTTGTACTAGCTGGTTCCAAACTTGAATAAGCTTTATGTTGTATTCTCCATATATTTCGTGATTATACTTATCCTTGACTTTCTCTGGTACACCTACTTCTTCTAAAAACTCATATAAATATAAAGTATATTTTTCAACTGTTTTAATCTCATTTGTTTCAAGCTTATTATTTAGGTTCACAAAAGGCTCAATAACTTTATTTTTAAATATATTTATACTTTCACCGTCTTTATCTTGACTATACTTATTCATATATTCATAATTCCACTTATCTTTCACCCAAGTTTCATAGCCTTTTATACCATATGAAAGTATGTATTTGTCTAATTGCGATGCATCATCTTCGGATATGTTGGCGTAGTTAGTTTTTAAATATTTGTTAACACTTTCATGATCAAAATCATTTTTCAAAACTTCAAATACAGTCAAAACAAACCTTACGAGCGAATAATTCGTAATGTTATCTTTATAAATAAACGACACTGGTATTCTACTATCGTTTAAGACTTTTAAAAGTTCATCTTTATATGAACCTTGATTACTATACGCAATAGCTATGTCCTTATATCTATAATTTCCACTATGCACAAGCTTTAAAACTTCCATAGTTACATATTCCACTTCTTCATAGACATTTGAGGCTGACGAGCAGCAAACATTAATAGGGTCACCATCAAATTTTTCAACCTTATCTCTTAAAAAATTCTTCTCAAGATGCGCAATATCTTGTATTCTTTCATATCTCTTATTTTGTTTTAAATAAATATCATCTTCAACCTTTATATTTTTAACTATGCAAAAATACTTTAAATCCCCTATTGTTTTCACTATGGAAGCAAACTTCTTATCAGATTTTGCTTCCATAGGCAATGTCATATACATATGCTTGCTAATATTTAAGAGTGCTTTTATTATTTCAAGTTGAAACGGAGAAAAATCATAAAATTCATCTATACAAAATACTGCATTATTTATAATCTCTACTTCATTTATTTTATCTATAATAAGTTCAATGCTTTGTTCAGGTATCATATTTAGATTATCTGTATGAATTAAATAGCTTTCATATATCTTTTTTATTTCACTTATTTTATAAAATAGCTCTTCATTTTGATCTCTTAGTCCCTTTATTTTATTTTCTAAAAACTCTGGCCCTATATTATATTTAATAAACTCTGAAATAACTTTACACATTTCGGTTATATAATTCTTATTAATATTAAGCTTTTTATTTTCTAATAAAATTTTTGTAATTAACATGCTGTTTTGAAGCTTGTCTATTTTATTTTCTCTATATAGCCCAACTTCTTCAAAAACCCTATAGATCAGTTTTTCAAAACTTAAAACTTCTATATTAATTAGACCCTTTGACTTCTTATGTGCTATAATTTTCTTTTGCATGCAAATAACTTCCGGCTCAGGAACAATATAAAAAATCTTTTGTTCGTAGCCTAAATTAGTAACTTTATCTATTAGATACTCAGTTTTTCCCGTTCCCGAAAGGCCAAAAACAAATTGTATACTCATAGTTACCCCCTAAATCAAAAAATGCAAGCTCACTGCTTGCACTTTTCCTTTTATAATTCCATTACTTTCTTTATCGCTTGTAAAACTCTAGATTTTTCGAATGGTTTTGTTATGAAATCTTTTGCACCTTTTTTAATCGCATCTATAACCATACCTTGTTGTCCCATAGCAGATACCATTATTATCTTAGTATTGGGACTCGCCTCTAGTATCCTAGGTATAGCACTTATACCATCAAGCTCTGGCATTGTTATATCGAGCGTCATAATATCTGGTTTCTTTTCCATAGCCATCTCAATTGCTTCAAGCCCATTACTTGCTTCGCCTATAACTTCTATATTTTCTTCTAGCAATAAGTTTTTAAGTACCGTTCTCATAAACATCGCATCATCTACTATTACTACCTTTAATTCTGACATTTATATCTCCCCCATATTATACATTATAATAGCAAGTATTACTATACTGACTGTCTCTGTTCTAAGTATCCTATTTCCTAGCGTTATTACCTTTATATCGTTTTCTTTTGCTTTCTTTACTTCTGATTCTTGTAGTCCGCCTTCAGGACCTATAAAAACACTTATATTCTTGTACTCTATACTTATATCAAATATTTGATGAATTGTCAACTTTTTTTCATTTTCATATAATAAAATTTTCAAGTCGTTATCTTTATTATCAGCAATTGCTTCATCTAGGGTCATTATTCTATCAACTTTTGGTATCATTCCTCTTCCTGCTTGTTTTGCAGCTGCTTCTGATATTTTATTCCATCTTTCTAACTTTCTCTCTTCTTTCTTAATATCATCTATTTTTACTACTGTATTTTTCGTTATCAAAGGTACAATTCTATTTACACCTAGCTCAACAGCTTTTTGTATAATATACTCCATTTTGTCGCTCTTTGCAAGTCCTTGGTATATTGTAACATTTGTTTTAGCTTCCGAATTAATTTCTTTTTTATTCACTATCCTTGCTATCACTTTATCTGCATCAATTTGAATAATTTTGCATTCGTAATCATATCTTTCCATATGACACAAGGTAATAATATCATCTAACTTACATCTAAATACCTTTATATGTTTTACATCTTCTCCTGTAATTACAATATTATCTCCATTTATCTGATTCTCATCTATAAAAAATTTGGGCATAATATCTACTCCTTCCTAAATGAATCTCCCCGTGGCAAGCCGACGGGGTATCATATTGTCATTGCGAGCGTTTTTTGCGAAGCAATCTTATCTTTCAAAAACGAGATTGCTTCGTCGAAAGAACCTCCTCGCAATGACAAGAACACGGCAAGCCGACGGGGAATTAAACCCAAAGAGATTAAAACTTATTTTATCATATAAAAATAAAATTTAAAAGACTTTTGTATAAAAAAATGTAAAACTGTCGTTTTTTTTAAAATTACTTTGCTTTCTCTTGACTTATTTTAAAAAATATAATAAAATCTATCTATAGTTTTAATAATTGTGCATTATATATTGTGCACTGTAATCGATAAATGGAGGTGTGTAAAATTGGCATATTTTATTAATGAAGATTGTATAAGCTGTGGAGCTTGTGCAGCTGAATGTCCAGTTAGTTGCATAGCAGAAGGTAAAGAGAAATATGTTATAGATGCTAGCCAATGCATAGAATGTGGGGCATGTGCTGATGTTTGCCCAGTAGAAGCACCAAAAAAGGCTGAATAAGTATATTATAAAATACTGTCTTGTACTCAGATTGAGTGTAGGACAGTATTTTTTATTTGTTAGTAAGAGAAGTTCACTTTTTCAGTAGTTCTCTAGCTTACTTGAAATGATTTTTTATTATATTTTCTTTAAATTTGCAAATTTACTCATTAGTTTTTTTACCCCAAGTATTTCAAAGTTTATCGTAAGTTCATAATCTGCACCTGCTGGTCTTGCAGCATCTATTACTCCATGTCCAAATCTATCGTGTTCTACACTATCTCCTACTTTAAAATCCATATCAACATTGGTTGGAGTCACCAATATATTATAATTTGTTGTCGAAAAGTTGGTGTATTTTTTAACTTCTTTTTTTGGTTTTTTTGTCTTCTCTTTAACTTCATCCCTTTTAATACTTAAATCGTTTTTGTATTCATCTGGTATCTCAGCAAGAAACCTAGATGGTGTATTAAACACTGTTTTGCCAAACTGTCTTCTTGCATTTGCGTAAGTTATATATAACTGTTTCCTAGCTCTTGTTATACCAACATAGCAAATTCTTCTTTCTTCTTCTTGTTCATCCCCATCATCACTACTCAAACTCATATAACTTGGAAATATTCCCTCTTCCACTCCTGAAATAAATACATGAGGGAACTCAAGTCCTTTTGCGCTGTGTAAAGTCATAAGTTTAACAGAATTATTCTTCTCCTCATAATTATCTATATCTGCTACAAGTGATACTTCTTCCAAAAAGTTTGACAGTGTTCCTTCCTCTCTAGTTTCATCATATTCCTGTGCTTTTGCAATAAATTGGTATATATTTTCTATTCTATCCCTTGCTTCATCTGTACCTTCAGCTTTTAGAACATTTATATATGATGTTTTATCTATTATCATCTCAACTATTTCTGCTATTTTTTTACTTTCAATATTTTCTTTTATACTTTCAATAATCTCAGTAAATCCTGCAATTTTAATAGCTGCATTTCTAAGTTCACTAATTTCATTTATTACAAGCAGTGCCTCATACATACTCTTTTTATTCTCTTTTGCATACGCTGCAATCCTGTCTATGCTAGTATCTCCTATGCCTCTTCTTGGTACATTTATAATTCTGTCTAAAGCTATATTATCCCTCGAATTTATAATAAGCTTTAAGTAAGACAAAATATCTTTTATCTCTTTTCTTTCATAAAATTTAACTCCGCCAAAAAGTTGATACGGTATGTTTTTGTTTATAAAGGCCTCTTCTAAAACACGCGATTGTGCATTGGTTCTGTAAAGTATCGCAAAACTATTATAGTCCTCGTTGCCTGCCTCTACTTCTCTTATTATTGTATTTGCAACGAAATTACCTTCATCCCTGTCATCAAGAGCATTGTATATTACTATCTTTTCACCTTCATCATTCATCGTCCATAAACTTTTTTCTCTTCTATTACAATTGTTTTTAATTACTTCGTTTGCAGCATCTAATATTACCTTTGTACATCTATAGTTTTCTTCAAGCATTATCGTTTTTGATTCTTCAAAATTAGTTTCAAAATCTAAAATATTCCTTATGTTCGCGCCTCTCCATTTATAAATACTTTGGTCAGGGTCACCTACAACGCAAACATTTCTATGTTTTAATCCCAATGTTTCTATTAAAATAAACTGTGAATTATTAGTATCTTGGTATTCATCAACAAGTATATACTTAAACCTTTCTTGATAATATCCACCAACTTCTGGATATCCTTTTAGAACTTGTATAGTTTTGAAAATTAAATCGTCAAAATCTAAGCTATTATTTTTCTCAAGCTTTTCTTGATATAATCGATATATATTAGCGTATTTTGTTCCAACAAAGTCTCCAAGCATCTGATTTTCATATTGCTCAGGAGTAATAAAATCATTTTTTTGTGTGCTTATCATATTCAATGCTTTTTTTGAAGGATATATCTTATCATCATACCCTAGCTCTTTTATTACTTCACTTACCAATTTCTTTTGATCATCTGCATCATAAATAGTAAATTGATTAGTATAGCCAATATTATGTATTGTTTGTCTTAGTATTCTAACACACATAGAATGAAAAGTACTTATCCATATATCTTTTGAATCCTTACCAACTAATTTTTCTACTCTTTCTTTCATCTCACTTGCTGCTTTATTTGTAAATGTAATCGCTAAAATTTCAGATGGCAATGCCTTCTTTTCTTGTATTAGATATGCTATCCTATTTGTCAAAACTTTTGTTTTTCCACTCCCTGCGCCTGCCAGGATCAAAAGCGATCCCTCCATGTGTAGTACTGCTTCTTTTTGTTTATCATTAAGTCCCTTTAATAAATCCATTATATGTTCTCCTTTCTATTATTATTTATTGATTATTTACTCAGCCCTGCAACATCTATATTTTATAAATCACTGTTTGATTTCTTCCTGATTCTTTAGCTACATAGAGTGATTTGTCAGCACACTCTATTAAACCATTCATAGAATCACTTACCGTGGGGAATTCAGCTATTCCAAAACTAGCAGTTACTCTAGTCAAATGCCCATCATCAGTGTAAACTTCCATGTTTGATATTCCTTCTCGAATACTCTCAATCTTATTAAAAGCATCACTAGCTTGTAAATTTGGCATGTCTATTATGAATTCCTCTCCACCATATCTATATACAGTATCTATTTCTCTTATATTGTCTTTAATGTATTGTGCAACTGCTCTTAAAACCTTATCCCCATGCAAATGCCCATAGTTATCATTAAATATTTTAAAATGATCAATATCAACCATTGTTATTGAAAATATTCCTGTCTTCTCTGAAAATATTTCTATTTGCCTACTCAAATGTGAATTTAGATAATATCGATTGTATATGTTTGTAAGTCCATCAATATTTGAATTATCAATGATTTGTTTAAAATATAATAAGTTTTGAATTATTATTGATATATTATCAATTACAACTTGAAAAAATTCATATTCTAATTCATCCATATCATTCGACGTGTTTTCTATCATTATTCCGCCTAATACTTGATCAAGAATAAGTGGTATAAACATCATATGAACAATTCTTCTTTCTTCTGCTGTAGGATATTGCAAACCATTTTCAGACTTAATTATATACGCATCTATATCTTCTTTTTCATCGAAAAACCTTTCGTGATACATTTCATTTACGAACTTTTCTATTTCATTCCGGCAACTTTTATCTATATTTGTATAACTAATATTCATTTTACCTGAACTATATAAAAACAAACTGCAATATTCTATATTATAGTATTTTGATAGTATATCTGCTATTATTTTGTTGGCTTCTGTTAAATCTTTGGTTTTAAAAGCTATCCTATTTATTTCTTGCAATATATCACTTTCCCTAGAATAATTAAGTTCCATTATTTGAGTCTTAGTTTTATTTCGATTTAAAAAATCAAACACATATACACCTCCTTATTATTAATTTCTTTAGTAATAAATACCCAGATGAGTCCGTCCTTATCAAATTGATTAAATTAACATATATCTATTTTTACTGCTTGTATCCAAATTTAAAACCATACCAATCGCTATCATGTTTGTTATCATAGAACTCCCACCATAGCTTAGAAAAGGCAGTGGCATACCCGTACTAGGTAACATGCCACTAACAACACCTATGTTTACAAACGCTTGAAATGCAATCATAGCAGCAACCCCAACTACAAGATATTTTTTAAATTTATCTGACACTCTTAAAGCAATGTCAACAATTCTATATATTAATAGTGCATAAATAATAATTATCATTGCACACATCAAAAATCCTGATTCTTCAGCTATTATAGAAAATATAAAGTCAGTGTGTGGTTCTGGTAAGTACTCGGCTTTGTTTAAATTTCCTTTATATATGCCTTTACCAGCTAGCTGCCCTGAACCGATAGCTTCCACAGACTTTCTAGTTTGATATGCTTCTTCTTTTTGATATTTATCCGGTTCAAAAAGGGCCAATATTCTTTTTGCTTGATAATCTCTTAAAAATATTGGATCTTCCTGTTTTGCATCAAGTCTAAGAGCAAAAAGCAATAAAACTACTAGCACTACCCCAAAGATTATGTATTTATAATCTATATCTGCAACAAATATCTGCGCAGCAAAAATAGCTATAAAAACGAGGCTTGTTGATAATGAAGGTTGTATTATAATAAGTATCATAGGTATAGCGAGTAATATTAAATTTATAGCTAGTACCCATATTTTATTTATGTTCTCCGCACTCTTACTCAAAAAAACAGCAATACAAAAAATCATAATTACCTTTGCAAATTCTGATGGTTGGAATCTAAACCCTACTATTTCAATCCACCTTTCGGCTCCTTTCGCTGTTGTTCCTATGAACAAAACAAACACAAGTAGTGCTATATTTAAAAAATATATTACAATTGCACCAAACATTCTAAAGTTTTCATCAAATTGACTAAAATCATATACTATAATAAATAACATAGCCACAAATCCTATTCCAAACCACATACATTGCTTAATAACATATGAATAATCTCCTGTTATATTTGCTCTTGTGGCACTAGTTATAGCGATTATACTTATAGCAACTAAAAAAAGTATTAGTCCAAGTATTACTTTATCTATATGTTTTATCCTCTGAAACATCATATTTTATTCAATCCCTTCTGCGTCTTAATAATCTATCCTTCAACCTATATTTTACTCTATTTTGGGATTAATTACAAGTGCAAATATGAAAAAATATTTCAAACTAAAAAAGAACTCGCAAAATTTCGCGAGTTCTTTCATATTATTCTTCTAATTTCCTCATTCCTTTAATAGGAATATTAGCATAAAGTACTGGAACATTTCTATCATTTTGAGTGCTTTTTGTTTCACTTATTTGTATGTCTAAACCTTCTGTATCTATATCCATATATTTTGATATTACTTCCATAATATCAGCCCTTATCTTTTCTAATATTTCAGAAGAGCAGTTTGAACGATCATGAACTAAAACAAGTTTTAACCTATCTTTTGCTACACTACCAGAAGATTTTTCTTTCTTTGTACTGAAATTTAAAAATTTTATAATATCAAACATTATCTATACTCCTTTCTATTTAATGATTTTAAAGAATTTTTTTATTTTTGTAATAAATTTATTCGTATTTTCAAGATCCATTAATGGCACATCATTACCTAATAGTCTTTGAACTATATTTCTATATGCTTGTCCTGCTAAAGAACTGTTATCTAAAATCGCAGGCTCACCTTGGTTTGTAGAAACAACTATGTACTCGTCATCTGGAACTACACCTATAATGCCTATTGCGAGTATTTCCATAACATCTTCTATTGACATCATTTCACCTTTTTTAACCATATTCATTCTTATTCTATTTATTATAAGTGAAGGTGCCTTTATTTCATTTGCTTCTAGTAAACCTATTATTCTGTCAGCATCTCTTACAGCTGATACTTCTGGCGTTGTTACCACTATAGCTCTATCAGCACCAGCAATAGCATTCTTAAATCCCTGCTCAATACCTGCTGGACAGTCAACAATTACATAATCAAACTCTTCTTTTAGTTCTGCTGTAAGCTTTTTCATTTGCTCTGGATTCACTGCTGTCTTATCACGTGTTTGTGCAGATGGTAACAAGTATAAGTTTGGACATCTTTTATCTTTTATAAGAGCTTGTTTTGTCTTACAACGACCTTCCACAACATCTACCAGATCATATACTATTCTGTTTTCTAGCCCCATTACAACATCTAGATTTCTAAGTCCTATGTCCGCATCAATAAGAACTACTTTTTTATCTGATTGTGCGAGTCCCATCCCTAAATTAGCAGATGTAGTAGTCTTACCTACTCCACCTTTTCCTGAAGTTATAACTATTACTTCACCCATCTTAGTCCTCCTATCTTTATTTTGAAATTTCTCTATCTCTTAACAATAACTGATTATTAGTTATTGTTCTATTCCTATATAATACCAAATAAATCAAAAAAAAGCAATATATAGATATTATTTTTAGAATTTTTTTTCAAATAATTCATTCAAATTCCATTGTCTCGCTTTTTTATGTGTTTCAGGGTCGGTTCGTTCATTAATGAATCTCCTCGTGGCAAGCCGACAGGGTATCATGTTGTCATTGCGAGCGTTTTTTGCAAAGCAATCTCATCTTTCAAAAACGAGATTGCTTCGTCGAAAGAACCTCCTCGCAATGACAAGAACGCGGCAAGCCGACGGGGAATTAAACCCAAAGGGATTAAAAATAATTACAAATTAAAACTGCCTATACTCAGCTTGTCATGAGCAAAACTCATAATATGTCGCATTGAGTACAGGGCAGTTTATTTTTATTCTTCTACGAAACTAAGTAACGCCATTATTCTAGCTCTTTTAATCGCCGTTGTAACTAGTCTTTGATGTTTAGCACAATTTCCTGTAACTCTTCTAGGTAATATTTTACCTCTTTCAGATATAAATTTCTTTATCTTATTTAAATCTTTATAATCTAAACTATTTGTTTCATTTAAGCAAAAATTACAAATCTTTTTTCTTTTCTTCATCATTCTCTTTTGCTGTTGTTTTGGTTCCATTTTTTATAAACCTCCTTCCTACTTTAACTGCACTAGCTTTTTCACTCTAAAACTAGTAGTATAATAGTCATTAATAGGTTCAGAACCATGTCCTGAACAACTAACGCTAAAATGGTAAATTATCATCTTCTATGTTTTCATCCGTTGGATAAAATCCATTATCATTTTCTGATTTATTATTATTTGAAGTTGTTGATTCGCTTCTTCTAGAATCAGAAGAACCTTTGCTTTCAGCAAAATATTGGTCTTCTACAATTACTTCTGTTGAAACTCTTTTATTTCCTGTCTGGTCTTCCCAGTTTCTTACTTGAAGTCTTCCAGAAATGGCAATCATTTGTCCCTTTTTTAAATATTTCTCAGCAAATTCTCCATTAGCACCAAAAGCTACGATATTTATAAAGTCAACATCTTGTGCTCCATCTTTTTTATATCTTCTACTTACTGCTAAAGAGTATCTTGCTACTGCTACAGGTTCTGCAGCACTTGAATATCTAACTTCAGGATCTTTTGATAACCTTCCCATTAACATCACTTTATTCATTATCTACACCTCCAAGCCAAAAAAATTATTCTTGATTTTCTGTTGTTACAGTTTTAGTTTCTGCTTCTACAGCCTTAACTTCTGTTTCTACAGCTTTTACTTCAGTTGTTGCAGGTTTAAACTCTGTTCTAACTGGTCTGTCAGTTCTAACTGGTCTATCATTTCTATCGTTTTTATCTCTTCTAACAAACGGTTTTTTAAAGTCTGGTCTAGGTTTTCTTGGTGGTCTCTTCTTTATTACTTCTTCTACCACATCGTCTACAACTATCATATGTCTTATAACTACATCAGATAATTTGCATTCGTTTTCTATTTTTGCTACTACATCTTTTTCACTAGTGAACTTAATAATAACATAATAACCTTCTTTAAACTTCTTGATTTCGTAAGCAAGTATCCTTTTACCCCAGTCTTCAACGTTTGTAATAACGCCCTCAACTTTTGTAATAAATGACTTTACTTTCTCAACTTGTACAAGTTTTTCTTCTGCTGTTAAAATTGGTTTTAGGATAACCCCTAATTCGTATTTGTTCATCTTTTACACCTCCTTTTGGTCTCATGGCCCTTTTCACTCTTGAAAAGAGCAAGGAACTACATAACTATGACATTATACCATAATTTTCTAAACTTGACAAGTATTTTTCAGTATTTTTTTCTTTCATTTTTCTTTCAAACAATAATCACCCACATAAAATGTGAGTGATTATGCTATGCTAATTGTTGTTCTTCTATCTGACTTTCTATCTCTTTTCCCATTCTTACCATTACTTTTACATCACTTATTCCTTTTGAAAGTATTACATATTTCTTCAAGTCTTCTATCGTATATTCGTCATGAAAACCATGTTTTTTTATGTATTCGCTACCTTGTAACAAAAATAAATCTTTTCTTTGACATTCCGATAAAGGCAATATTTTCATAATTCTTCTATTTAACTCTTCCATTCTATCACACACTTCAACTTGAATAACACTTAATGCAGATGTAGTTCCCGCATCTATCATATCTGTATTTTTATCATATCCAAAACCTTCACTCTTAAATGGCTCATTCCAACCAGTTGTTGCAAAAAGTTCTTTATATATTAGAGTCTTCCAACCCATCATTTCTAATTTCACGCTATCTAGTATCGACATACTCAAATCATACTGCAAATTTTCGCTAAGTACTTCAAGCACTGTTTTTTCACCTATACTCTTTTCATTTTGAATCTTACTCTTAGCTTCATTAGTGCATTGTCTAACTATTTCATTAAATAAATGTTTAATTGCCTTCTCCTTTACATCATAACTTCCTAAAGGCATTATCTCATTTATATATAATAATCCTATTTTAGCAAACTCTTCATTCAGCATCATAACTTCTGTATCTTTTTGCACTACTTTTGACTTAACTTCTAATATATTTACAATGTTTCCTATTGTTGTGAATCCATTTATCTTAACATCATTTAGATAATTTTCTTCCTGCTCTATGATTACTTTTTCTTTTAGATTATCAAGTTCCTCATTTTTCTCTGCCAAATCCATTTCCATTCTCAACTTTTCTGTATTAAGTGCATTGTGATTATTAATAAGATTAACCAAATTCATTAAAACACTTAGACTTTTTTCTTTCTTCCCTCTATTTTTTTTAGAAAATCCACTAAATAATTTTTCAACAAAGTTAGTATTTAATTCCTCATTTAATGTTGTTATCATATCTTCTATATCTATTTGTGTTATCCTGAGCACCTTTTCAGTGTCACGATCTATTATAATATTCATTTTAGCAACTTCTCTTTGAAGTTCTAACATGTTTATTACAAAATTACCATATAAATCTCCTTGCGAAAGCATCTTTCTATATCCCCCATCCATATCCACTTTTTTAAAAACATATACTTAATATATCCTATTTTGCCACTAAAGTCAACATTTTTACAGAAAAAATGTAAATAAAAAACACTTTTGTTTATTATTCAAAGTTCTAACAACAAACAAAAGCGTTTTTTATATATTAACAACAGCAATAAGTCTTTATACTTATACACTCTATCTTTCTATTTAATTAGTAGATTTATCAAACCTAAAAATACAAGAACACTTATTACAAATCCTATACTAAATAATACAGGAAATATTAATTTCAAATAACTTGTTTTATTTAATATAATAATTCCAATCTTCGTAAACTTATTGAGCAATTTATTAACAAATACCATAGTAACTAAAACAACAGCAAAAGCTATTAATGTACTTATAATTACTCCTCCGCTACTACTACGAATTTGTAAAACAACTATACAAAATATAATGCTACATATATATACTAAGAATCCATAAATCATCTTCTTTACATCAAATATAATATATTTATTAGTCGCATCTCCTACCTCTATAGTCTGCTTTTCTATACTTAAGAATATTAATGAAATAAAATATAATACTACCAGAGGAATTCCAACAAATTCTTCTGTTCTATAATATGACTGGCTTGATAATATTACTGCAATTATAAAAATAACCAATCCCATAATACCACAAATCGATATTTTTTCTGCACTTATGCTAAATTCTTTTACTTTATCCTTTACCATTTTACTTTCATTGCTTACTTCTTCTTTTAAAATTAAAAAACTACTAGCAGCTACCCCTATTATTGAAAAAATGTTGCTTGCCCCTATTATAATAAGTCTTTTAAAAGATATATTTTGTTTGTATAATACTTTTCCTAAAATGATTGATAATAAAATCGAAATAATAATTACTGACAATATTCCAAACAATAATGAATTCACCGCAATAAATTTAAGAAAACTAACTTTAATTGGAGATTCTTTATTTATCATTAAATCTTCTGATAAAATTTTCGAAGGTGAATTAATTGTTATTTTTGTATAGTCCATACCGCTTAAATTTACATTTTTTAACAACATAATATCTTTCATTTTATCGTCAGATGAATTTATATCTATACTTCCATCAATGTAATACTCAGTTTCCAGATACTGTTCTAACTTACTGTATGGCTTTGGACTAACATGTCCTACAACATAAATGTTCGCTGGAACGATAACACTATCATAAATGGATGTAAGTTTCAATGGAAAATATAATTCTTTAGCTGGAAAAACAACATTTACTCCCACTTTTTTATTACCTTGTGTAGTATATAACGAATCACTATCAGTTATTTGCAATTCCTCATTATACTGATTTTCATCAGTTATCCAAGAAACCACGAATGTTGATTTTTGTCCTATGTATTGTTTTAAGCTATTTAATATCTTTTCATTTATATATACCCCATTACTTTCTAAGTACTTTTTTATACTCATTTCATCAACAGCTGTAATTAACTCTGTCCTCGTCCCCATCTTATCTATTTGCTCGTATACTGTGACTCCCTGTGTTTCGTTTATACTACTATCATCCGTCATGATGCCCATAGCAGACATTCCGTCATATGATTTGTATCCCCAATTATTGTCATCATCCTCAAATAGCAATGGGTATATTTGTGTAGCTAACATGCCATCCTTTACCTTTTCTATTTTATCCTTTGCAGCATCATTTACTTCAGTCCCCGATATGGAAAACTGCGCATCTATTACATTCATTATTACATCTTTAGGCTCTGCTGGTACCGGAAATATCCAAACTGATTTTTTATCATTCTCTGTCTTTAAATCAATGCTCAAAAACATACTTTGTGAATCTTGGTTATAGTTAATGAAACAATATTGCTCTTCCTCGGGTATCACCTCAATTTGCGTAGCAGGGCCTGTCGGTGGTGAGAATACCATTCCATCCGCAAAAGATGTTTGATTAATTAACATTATCATAAACGATACTACATACAGCAAACTAATTATTTTCTTCATTTTACTTCTCCTCCTTAGTATAATTTAGCCTGTTTCTGAATCCAAAAACCCTTATATCTTATAGTATTTTAGCTATTTAAAAGGCTACTTTTATGTGTATTTTATCATATTTTTTAGTGTTTAACAATACTTTATTTCACTTTTTATGTGTTATTGTATTTTACACTTAATGAATTCTCCCCGCAGCAAAGCTGCGGGGTATCTATTTGTCATTGCGAGCATCTTTTTACGAAGCAATCTCTCCTTTAGCTTAAGTACAAGATTGCTTCGTACCTCGCAATGACAGGACGCACGCAGCAGAGCTGCGGGGAATTGACCCTAAGAAATTAAAATCCAATGTAATCTAACACGCAAAACAATACTTTAAAAAGCTTATAAATCTAAATAAAAAACACCCTTTATTTAATGTTCAAAAACACTAAATAAAGGGTGTTTTAAATTGTTATTTAATTCTCTTGATAATTCCTTTCTTATATATAATTTTCCTATGTAAATAGTATATTTCACTAGTCTGCCATTTTATTTTAATTTAAATTTGCCCTCTTCTTCTTCTTTTACTTTTTTAAAAAATTCACATCCTAAACATGAAGATTGTTTCTCTGCAAAGCTCCCTTGAACTTTCCCACCACAAAATGTTCCTGCTATTGCCCAGCACATCCTGCCCCCGTTATCTCCATCATTGCATTTATTAAGTGATGCATCAGTGGCAGCTGGACAAACACCCATTTCTGCTACTTTTGCTCCCCCTGGATTCCTTCCACAATTTTTATATTCCCAACAGTTTTGTTTAGACATAATAGTTACCCCCTCATTCTTATGATGATTTTATTTGTTTTATTAGTTTGAATATTTCTTCGGATGAATCATTTAGCTTTATAGGAATATCATCAAGAGCTCGAATAATTTTAAGTTGTACTTCAATATTTTCGTTAACTTGTTTCACCGAATTAACAATAGATTGGCTCTTATTATTTATTTGTTCTGTGGTAGCGTATACCTCTTCAGATGTAGCAGATTGCTCTTCCGTATACGCTGCAATATTTTCAATCTTGTTATTTATACTGAGTACCTTTTCAGTCGTTTTTCTAGTTTGTTCAAATCGTTCATCAATACAAAAGACTTCTTTTTCAATATTAAGTTTAATTTCAGAAACATAATTAACTGTGTTCACTATTGATTCTTGATTGTTTTTTATAAGCTCTTCAATTTTCTTTGCAGATTTATTACTACTATCTGCTAACTTTCTTATCTCATCTGCAACAACAGCAAAGCCTCTCCCTTGTTCACCTGCACGTGCTGCTTCTATTGCTGCGTTCAAAGCCAAAAGATTTGTTTTCTCAGTGATCCCTTTAATTGTATCAACAATGCTACTTATTTCTACGGCATTTTGACTTAACTTATCAGTTAAAACCTCCGTATTGGATAATATTCCCTCTATTTGCGCCAAATGTGGTTTTGCTTCAGATGCTAGTGCTTCGTTCTTCTCAGCTAATGAAATTGTTTCCTTTAACCGTGAAGATATTTCACAAATATCTGTTGCCGTAACCTGATTAGCATTAGATGAATCTGAAAAACTTAATGCTATTACTTCAAAAGAATTTGAAATGCTTCCACTTTCAGCATGAATATTACTTATCTTATTATTAATACTTTCTACATTAGAAATTAAATCAAAAATATCTAGCATTAATTTTTCACTGATTGCAGAATTGTCCTTCATAACCTTTTCAAGACAACCATTTATACCCGTGAGTATCTCCTTGTTTTTTAACTCCGCTTGCTCGGTTAACTTCTTATATGTACTTGCTTTACTTTTATAGAATTGTCGTGTAATAATTACTGCAAAAAAAACGATAATAATTGCAATAAAATAGTTCATCATCTAACCTCCCTTTTAATATAAATGCAACCTCCTTTCTAAGTTACATATCAAAACATTTAACTGTAGTTTATATTTTATATGATTAATTTTAACACAATATTCGACATTCGTCAATCATTTTACGACATTTTTCGACGAAATAGTTAAACTGTTATTGAAAATGTATTTACCATATTTATACTTGCATTATTTTGTAAAATAACTCATATACATGTTTTTTATTCTATTTAACATCGCAATTATTACTGCTTTCTGCTTAAAACTCAATTTACTTTTGAAACCTAATTTTATCTTCGCATCTACCCCTTGATTTAGATTAAGGACAGAAACAAATAACAATAACCACATAAATACAACAATTCAGTGCAATGATATCACAAAAAATAATGCAGATTATATAAATATGATATCACTTGGAAAATATATTATGATAAAAATAATAATTAGTCAAAAAAAGGTTTTCAGCATTTACTGAGAACCTCTAAATATATTTTAATTTACATTTTCTATAGATGAAGTTTTCTATTTTTACATTTATTGACATAATTTGAATTTTATGATATAATTTTACTAGATGTATGGAAAGGAAAGTGAGAGCTATGGGATTCACGCCTGAAGACTATTCTATGTTTGTTGATTATAAAAAATCTAAAACTATATCTAAAGAAGAACATCTTAATTTCTTCCTTATTTGTATGTTTGCAGAAGTGAGTAAAATTGCTCAAAAATATATGTTAATTAATGCACAAGAAAAAGATAGAAAATTTTTTTATGAATCAGCTACTGAGTTAACAAGCGATGAAAAAACTGAAGTTTTTTTATCGCTTGGAAATATAATGTTTTTTGCAGAAGCTATTGCAAGCGAACATGGCTCATCTTTACTAGACGCTGCCAATTGCAATCTTATTAAGCTTGGTTATAGAGGTCCATTTACAGAAGAACGTTTTAAAAATGATGAGGCTTCAAAAAAACAAGAGCATAGTGAAGAATCAGATCCAAAATCTAATTTGGGTAAAAAATATAAAGATATATTAGCTGGAACATATACGCCAATAAAGACATATCGTGAATATGAAGAGTTTATCTGTAATTTCGATAAAAAGAACAATGCCTCATATCATTCCCAACAGCTTTTTACAGAAGTAGCGGAATTAATTGAATGTATAAGCAGTAATGATAAGCTAGCTACCATTCAAGAAATTGGAGACATTATCGCATATACGACCTTTATTGGTCGTTTGATTGTTGATTATGATCCAACTATAATTCAAGAAAATGGGGTACTTGAACATATATTAAAAGATAATTATCGCATTACGCGTGAAATATATCCTAATGAATTTGATAAAAGAGAATATTTTTCGAGAATTTCCTCTCATTTTATTGTACCAAGAGATGTTAATGTATCAGCTGCATGCGTTAGTGCAATGGCATCAAAATATCCTGACATCACTTTTAGTGAATATCAAAAAGAAGTTGAAAGAACAAAAATAAATTGTGACAACAAAACAACCTTCTTAGAACACAGTTTTATTAAAAGCTCTTTGAAAATTATTACTCTAACTGATTCAAAAGAATATTACAAAAAATACGGTAGAGAGCTTGCTACAAAAGTATTATTAAGAAATGAAATAGGTGATGCATTATACTTTTTAACCGCAATTGCCACAGAAAATAAATTTGACATTAATGATATCTTCTTATCAAATCCTGATAAAGAAACAAATACAGGAAATAATAATTTAGGTTCGAATAATTTTTTAATAAATGCAGGAGCTGTAGTAAATTATTTAAATAAAGATAAAGATCCTTCTATGGTTGCTTCCGCTTTAAGTAATTATTTTACTAGCTTATTTCAGACATGTGAAGACTTAAACAATGATATGCCTGAAGCACATAAAGATTTTTACAATTTAAACAATATAATGGGCTCAAATGTTGAAAAAATTAGTGTATCACATTCAACAGATCTTAATATTCTTACACCCTTTGACTATCAAGGAAATCTTCCATATTGGCAAGTAGATAAACCTGAAAGCCAAAAACAGCAAGAATCAGAACTGCAAGGGCTAGATCCACTTCTTATACATTGTATAATGCAAGAAAAAGAAATGCAACAAGAACACCTCCAATTATGAAGGTGTTTTATTCTACCGCTTACTAATCATCTGTTAATACTTCATTCTTACCTTTTAATATTACTTGATTTTTTATCTTTTGAACCCTTCTCTTTACATCATGAATATAAATCATATTAGCAAAAAACGCATATTAGACTTTATTCCTATGCATATTTTGGATTAGAATTTCCAATGGAACAAACAGGTTTATATTCTATTTCACCCTAATTTTATTCACATCATCAACTACTATCCACGCCGCCATATTCCCGTATCCCGTTTTGTCTATCGCAAATGGCTCTATTTCTTTTACATCTTTAACCCAGACTAAAACACAATATTTGTATGGCTTCGCCTTTTCCAGCCCTATCGTAGATTTCATGTCTTTCGTAATAGGGTTTATCTCTTTCCCATAAGCATTCCATATTTTTTCTATCTTTTCTTCATCCAGATTTTCAAATTGCATTATTTCTTTTACTACTGCCCGAACAGTTACTTTTTCCCCTGAATTTTTAAAATATACAGTCTCGCCCGCCTTGATTCTATCCCAAGGTGCGTATTTGTGCTTATACCACCTCGACTCAATAGGCTTTTCTCCTGTCACTATCCTCTTTAGAAAATCATCCGTTTTCTTATTCATGAATATAATATGCTCCATAACTTTTTCCTCCTATTGCTTCTATATAGTAGGTTCATAAACTTAATCATCATTTTGTTTGTTACTAAAAAACCATGCCAATCTAGTATCATTTCGAATCAATAAAACTCTTATCTTTTTTCGCTTCATCTTCAACTATTTTATATACATAATCAACTATATGGTTATTCATAACACTAACCTCTCTTTTTAAAAATTCATATGCATCTATCAAAATAGGATGAACTACTTTTAACTCTTCTTTCCTATCAATTAAATATTTTATATATTCATACGCACCTTGTTCTAATGAACTATCAATTCCAATTAAAACTTCATTTATATATGGTGGTTTCCCTTCTTGATCCCATGCTATTTTGTCAGCTACAAATAAGATTAAATCTAATTTTGAGGGTTCTTTCTTTAATGTGGTATGACACGATATGGCATTAATTATCTCCACATCATCTATTTTGAAAACTTCTTTTGATATAACTCCAGAAATCTTTTGGTGTAATATCAACGGAAACTCTCTTTCTTCTTTCAATATTTCAATATTTAATTTTTCAGCTACATTTACTCTCTCGCTATTAGGAATAATCCCACTAATATCATGTAGATACCCAGCAATTTCGGCTTTTCTTAAATCATAGTTAAATTTTAACGCTAATATTTTACTTTGTTCTGCTACATTTCTTGAATGTTCAGCAATACGTGAACACCCATATATATTCAATAGATTTTCTACATCTTTCTTTATATCTCCAGTTAATATGGCGTTTAATTTTATTTGTTCTATCTGCAAATTCATAAATTTTATCCCCTTATGGTTTTTTATTTATTAAACTTATAAAATAATACCATATTATTTATTTTTTATCTTAAGTACTTCTAACTGGATTTTTTTCAAAATATTCAAGTTTCTATTTCTATGTATTCATTTATGTTAATACTCCTTAATTAATTAAGCAATTACACGAATAGTTGCATACATAACGCATCGGTATATATATTCTCAAACTTCATACTGTTCTTTTCTATTCCATATATCCTAAATCCACACTTAAGATATAAATTTATTGCTTGTATATTTTCACTTACTACCATTAAGTTTAACTGTTCTAATCCTTCTATCTTTTTTGCTATTTGTATTAATTTTTCTAATAATTTCTTTGCAACACCTTTTCCCCTGTTGTTGCTAGAAATATATAACTTTGAAACTTCTCCTTTATGTTTTAATCTATCTCTTTTAGAAGTTTTAAGCTGTATAAAGCCCAGCATTTTTTCTTGTTCAAATGCTCCAAGTACAAAATCGTCTACACTTTTTTTTATTAAAAACTTCTTCGTAAATTCTTCTGTTGACATTTCTTTAATCTCTTCATATGTATAACTAAAATTATTAGGAACTTCTTTTGAGCTTTCCAATACCAGACTATAAAATTCACTTGTGTTATCAACTGTTAATTCTCTTATATCTATCATTACTTATCCCCCTTGCTTTCCTCTTATTTAAAATAATATTACTTAGAATTTTGTTATCTTATTGTTTTCATTTAACATAAATTTTAAAAAATACTTCTTCTGATTCGATATCCCTGCAAATGCTACTCTATAACTTTCATTTATATGAGGTCATTCTAATAAAAAGAAGATAGACGCAAATTGTTCTTTATAAAATATTATTAATCAAAGTAATTTTATACTTTATAACAAAATATGTCAATAGTTTCATTTTAAATGATTAATTCTAGTAACTAATTGTATTTTTTATATCTAATAGTCAATTATATTTTTGTTGTCTATAATCACAGTAGAATGTAAAAAACACTTTCATTTATTGTTCAAAATTCAAACAATAAATGAAAGTGTTTTTATTATCCAAATAGCTTGTCTATATACTCTGTGCTTCCTCTACTTCTGAAAATTGACTTTCTAGTTTTTTGTCACCTATGTTATAATTCTTCACAAATTCTGTTTCACCCATATATCCATAATCCTGGCTATTATCTAGAATTCCTCTCACTTCAATCGCTTCTCTTGTTTCATCATTTCCACTCCAAGGCAACATGCTATCCAGCTCTACCTCTTTTTGTTCGTCACCATTCCATATGCTTTTAGCTGCATATCCTATATTTTGTCCTAACTGTCCAAGCATCGTCCTTATGTATCTACTCCAAGCCTTAGGTGCGAATTCTTTGCCATTTTCTTTTAGTACCGCATTCTCGTACTTGATATCTGCTAGCCATCCAAAAAGACCTAAATTTTTTTTGTACTTTCTAACATCTATACTTTTTTTAATAATTTCAACTGGTTCGCAAGCAATTCTTATTTTATTTTCCGCCATATAATATGCTGGGAATACACCTGCAAAGTTATCAACGGCGCCAATCTCTGGAAATCGAATATTTTCACTAATAAACTCGGTATCAAATAATATCCCTTCATGTGAGCTTCTTCCGAATATTTCAGTTGTTTGTACTGCATTAGTATTTTCACTTGTTTTATTCATTAGTTCATCCGACCCATAAGGCTGTTCGCCATCTGAATAAAGAATCCCACCAATCGTAACCAGTGCTTTAGTACTGTCTGCCTCCTCTATAAGTCCATTGATATTATTAGTCAATTCACTCCCTGGCCCTAAAAAGAGTATTTTCTCGCCCTTCGCAGCTTTTACTGCTTCATTTAAACCCTTACCAAGGCTACTCTCATTTTCTTTCAAGCATATTGTCTTATTATTTGATATGCCTTTTGTATATTTATGTACATCATTTTTACTATCATCAGTAGAGTTATAATCAACCACTATTGTTTCATAATTATACTCATCAGAAACGTTATTAATAATAGATTTTAAAGTATCATCTATATGTACTCCATTATTATGATTTTCTACGACAATACTTAACTTTAAATTAGGATCAATTTGCTTATCCTGCATTTTTCTTTATCCCTCAAATATATCCCAAACTGTTGTTTAGCTAAATCATCTGCTTTACTTACTTCCCCAACTAATCCCACTGCACCTAATACTCCAGATACTAAAATCGTTCCTGAAATAACCGTTGCCTTTATTTTCCTATTCATTTACTTCCTCCTGAAATCATTATTTTTATATGTTTATGATGTCACTATTATATCCCACTTTTTTACATCTGTCAACCATTAATTCTCCTTTAATCTCTTTGATATATTCACTTGAAATTCACTTTGTAAATTGCAAAACATGTTTGTCACCTTTACGCTGAAAACATTTAAGAAACATTTAAGGAAACATTTAAGGGGTCGAGTAGAATGGCGCGTTTGTGGCACCAAACCCTCACAGAACCGTACAT
>MGOU01000009.1 GCA_001795385.1 Clostridiales bacterium GWD2_32_19 | reverse complement strand
CCCAAGGATGGGGGTTAGGGGGTTGAGTTTTTTTGTTACCTTTTTTTGAAAAAAAGTAAAGAAACTTAAAGATAGTTCCTTTCTTTTTGAAAGACCAAAAAGAAACAAAAAGTCCCTTCTCCCCTAAATCCCCGCTGGGGACTTTACTCACAAACTTAGCTATTCCGCTATCGCGTCACACGCACGATTGTGACATCCTAAGACTTAGGTTTGGTAGTTTCAAACCTTAGTCATAGGGGTACTCGTAGAGTGTCAAGGAGCTTCGCAAATTTAATTAAAAGATTAAAGGATTAAAAGATTGAAAGATTAAAAGATTAAAAGATTAAAAGATTAAAAGATTAAAAGATTAAAAGATTGAAATACTTTATCGATATATACACACACAGGTATGTCCCGGCGCTCAGTATTTTTTGAGCGGAAAGGGCAGACCGTCGATGGCTGTAAACCAAAAATTAAATTATCTTTTTTCCTTGTCCGCAAACTGTTTGAGTGTAGTGCAGCGAATGCGAAATGAACGAGTTTTTGTGGCTGTCTCCCAAGGATGGGGGTTAGGGGGTTGAGTTTTTTTGTTACCTTTTTTTTGAAAAAAAGTAAAGAAACTTAAAGCAGGTTACTTTCTTTTTGAAAGACCAAAAAGAAACAAAAAGTCTCTTCGCCCCTAAATCCCCGCTGGGGACTTTACTCTCAAACTTAGCTATTCCGCTGTCGCGTCACACGCACGATTGAGACATCCTAAGACTTAGGTTTGGTAGTTTCAAACCTTAGTCATAGGGGTACTCGTAGAGTGTCAAGGAGCTTCGCAAATTTAATTAAAAGATTAAAGGATTAAAAGATTGAAAGATTAAAAGATTAATTAACAAAAATAAAAACAGGAGGTTTTAGCATGGCTAAAATAAACATCCTCTCCATTGACGGTGGAGGGATACGAGGTATAATACCTGCTATGATACTTGATTATATATATAAAAAAACAAATGTGTCTGCACATAAAATGTTTGAATATATAGCAGGCACATCCACAGGTGGAATAATAGCACTAGGACTTACAAAACCTGATGAGAAGGGGGAAAATAAATATACACCAGATGATATGGCGAATCTATATGAAAAAGAAGGAGAAAGGATATTTCAAAAGAGAAAATATTTTAGTGGATTACTAGAGTTAGTAGAAGAAAAATATAATATTAAAGCATTAAAAGATGTTATGGATTATTATTTCGGAAAAACATATTTAAGTCAAGCACTTACAAATGTAATAATACCAAGTTACGATATAAAAAATGGTGAGCCATATTTCTTTAAAACATCTAAAGCAAAAGAAGAAAGAAAAAGAGATTTTTTAATGTCAGATATATGTTGTGCAACAGCTGCTGCACCTACATATTTTGAACCCTATCCCCTAAATGGCAGAGTTTTTATAGATGGAGGCATTTTTGCAAACAACCCGAGTATGTGCGCTATGGCCGAAGTCTGGAAAAGTAATCCTAAAACAAAAGAAGTTTTGTTAGTATCAATAGGAACAGGTGATAAGACAAAAAAATATGAATATGAAGAAGCAAAAAATTGGGGTATGATTAATTGGGTGAGGCCAACAATAGGAATAAGTATAAATGGAAATGCACAAACGGTGGATTACGAGGCAAACCAAATGTTAAACAAGGAAAATAAAAATTACTACAGACTTCAGGTTAAGCTAGATGAAAACTCGATTGATATGGATAATACAAACAAGGAGAACATTGAGAGATTGAAGGATATAACCAAAAAATATATAGTAGAAAATAAGTATATGTTAGATGAACTATGTGTAAGATTAATTATTAAAGAGTAAAATACTAAAAATGTATTGCAAAATTACATAATGATGTTATAATAAAACAAATGAATCTTCAAAGTATATATGTTAAAATATAATATTGAAATAAATAAATATACAATGGGGATGGTTAAAAATTGTAAAGTTTTCTTATTACTTTATAGTTTGTAACTATCCCCATTGTATATTTTATGTTAAAATTTTGTCTAAATGCATTGACAAATGTAAAAAAAAGGTATAAAATACAAAAAAAGTATATTGCACAAAAAGGAGACAGCTATGGGAAGCAAATTTGAAGTAGTAGATTTAAGTGATGAAGTTTTTGCTGAAAAAGAATTTAAGCTTGAGTTTAAAGGCATTAAAATAAGTTTGAAATGGGAGAAGAGAAATGAAAGGGCAACTCAGTTTTATCCTTCTATTTATGTAATTGAAAGTGGAAAGCGCTTATTTTGGGGCGGACCCAATGTTAATATGGAAAAGATAGATTTGAAGAATGGTCATATTTACATAAAGGATGCAAATGAAAATGTAGGTATTATTGAAATATTTAGGCAGGAGGATAAAATAAATATAAAAAATCACGCTGAAGTAAGAGGCGAAAAGATGCACATGATACCATTAGAACGAGAATATAAAAGTCTCAAATCATATTTGGACGGACAATTAATTGTTGCAAGTAAACCAGGAGAAATAGAAGAAATTAAGGACATATATTTCAAGGGTGACTTAGAAATGATAGGTCAAGCTAAAATTGATAAAATAGTAACTAAAGGCGATATAGTCGAAATATATAACACAACAGGACAAATATGTGTGTTTGAGTTAAAAGGAGATAATGTAAATAAATTAGTAGGATTTAATGAAAATGTAAAGGACTATAAACTTATAAATGAAGATGTTTATATGACAGAAGGAAGATATGGATATACTGTAAAATCAAGAAGTGGGATGATATTAAAGCAAACTACTATAAAGCAAAAAGATATAACAATACATGAGCAGGATGGTAGATATATAATTGTAAATAGTACAGAAAAAGAATATAAGGATCAAATTTATATACTTGAAAAGTCAGAAAAAGGTTATGTTGTAGAAGAAGTTTATGTTAAAGATGAAAAGGTAAGAGTAAAGGACATAAAAGGCAACATGATTTTATTAGGAAAGATGTTAGAAGATGGTAAAGAGCAAACTCTTATAAGATCTTTGTGTGCAGAGAAAGAATCAAATATTGGTGGATATTCTTTAAATGATATTCATGAAACCCCAACTAATAAACTGATAGGAGTAGAAGAATATAAAAATTGGTATGTGGTGAGGGAAAATGATAATATAAAGCTAATTAGTAAGTTGAATCCAGAACAAAAATATAATTTCAAAAGTATACATAAGATAGTTGAATCAGACAATGGTGACTTAAAGGTAACCGTAAACAGACAACAAAGTATATTGTTTGAAGAAAAAAATGTTAAGGTTAAATATAAAGGTAGTAAAGTAAATATGGAATATGATAAAATAAAAGAAGATATTATGAATGAAGAAGCTATAGTAGGATTACAAATCAATAAAGATAAGGAAGAAGGAAGAGAAAGAAGGATTAAAAAAATAAAAAGTGTAGGTAAAAGTAAAGAAGGAAAATTAGTTAAAAATGTTGTTACTGGAATACTTTTCATGGCTATGAGTATTGTTGGGATGGTAAAAGGTGTAAATAGTATCGAAAAACAGCATATTAAAGCAAATATTGTAGCAAATATTGACAATATAATTGCACAGAATACTGAGATAACTGACGACCACGAGAAAGAAGGTCAAAATATAAGAGTATTAAATATAAACAATATTAACTCGGAAGTTATAAAAATTGTTAATGAGGAAGCACATAAAATAAATGTAGATGCAATAAGTATGCAAGTTCAAGAGAATACAGAAGTAGAAACGAATGAAATAAACGGAATAATATCTAAAACAGAGGGATTAAAGGAAATATATATAAAAGATGGTAGCAAAATAGATTTTGAAGAAATCAAGGAGTTAAGCAAAAGTTATAAAGTATATATAGATTATGATTATGAAATAGACATACTTAAAAAAATAGAGTCTTTCGCGGCTGAAAATGGGAATATTAAAGTATGCAATTTTGTAAAAAACAATGAATATATAGGTAAACAAGGTAAAGGCAATGAAAAACTAGGGGAACTAGATATTAGTGAAGCTATAAAAGTAAAAGAAGAGTATGAAAAAATGGCGAAGCCCATTATGGTTGGAGAGATAGGAGATGCAGGTTTTCAACTCTTAGTTAATTCTTTATACATAAAAGAAAACTTTGTTATAGGAGGGAAACAACAAGAAGGGAAAGATGCCAAAACCAGTTTATCGCCTGAAGGTGCAAATTTACTACTAAGAGACATTTTATTAGCCCAAGGATATAAATTTAATTTGGTGGAGATAGGTGTGCATGAAGAAGATGAAAATGATGAAAAAGATGAAAAAGTTGGAAAAATAATAGTTATAGAAGCATTTATGAATGGGAAAGAGGATTTTATAATATTTGATTCAAGTATAAATGGATATATTGTTTTAGACGGGAACGGAATGGTAAATACCCCATCAGAAGAAAACTTAAAGGATGCTCAAGAGATATATAATGAAATCACTGATAAAGTAGTGATGGAACAATTGACAGTATAAAGTTAATTAAAATACATTAATATTGGAGGATAAATATGGAACAAAAGGTTTTGAACTTAGAAAATTATGCTATACCAGAGGTTAGTACAAGATTTAAGAAAGCTAAATTACGAATTATAAAGGGTAAGAATAGTGGAACGAAAGGACCGTATTCTTCTGTTTATGTAGACGGATCCGATACGCCTTTAATTCCTAGTAGAGAAGGCGTTACTATACAAAAGTTTGATGGTACAAATGGATATATCTATACAAAAAACAGCGAAGGATTTTATGAGGTTGTAAAGATATTTATACAAAAAGAAGAAAAAAAAGCGGGTTCTGTAAAAACAAATGTTGAAAAACAAAATTTAATATCATTTGAACAACAATATGATGAAGAACCCAATGTTTGTTTTGATGGACAGTTAATGATTGCTAGAAAATCTGAGAATGGGGAAAAAATCGATCACATGTACATAGACGGTAAGTTGCTGGATGCTAATACAATAAATGCAGAAGTTAAAGGAGATACGGCAACAATATATAATGATTTAGGACATATTTCAGTGCTCAAATTTAAAGATGGAAAGATAATTAAATTAATAAGTTTTGAAGAAAAGAAGACATCCTACATAGAAATATCAAAAGAAATATATGCTGTTGGGACAGAGGAAGGGTATGACATAAAAACAGTTGATGGGGCAAAATTAAATCAAGATAATAAGCTGACTGGGAGTAATGTTTTTACACAAATGTTAAATGGCAAATTGGTGGTTATAAATGGTACTGAGGAAGCATTCGATTATAGATTTTATGTTATAGAAGAAATAGAAAAAGAACTATCAATGGAAAGTGTGAGAATGAATTCGCAAGATGTGCAACTACACGGATACAAAGGTAATTTGATTTTTCTTGGTAACTCAAAAGGAGAAAAGATTATAAGTCGCTTGGAAAAAATGGATATAAGATCTCAAAACGAAGGCGAATCTCAAAAACCTGATAAGTATGCATTAGGTGAAATTCATGTAACACTAGGTGAAAAAGTAGATGTAGACGAATATAAAAATGGGTATGTGATTAAAGAAGGACCTGACATGATATTTGTAAGAAGATCTAATCCTGAACAAAAATTCAATTTAGGAGTTGCTAAAGGCAAAGTAAAAGAAATGCCAAATGGAGATTTATTAATAAATATAAATCAAGATGAAAAAAGAACATTTATGGAAGATGAGATTGAAGTTTATTATAAAGGGATTGATGAAAAAAGAACATATGAAGACGGTACTGAGACAATACCAGAAAAACTTAAAAGAGTGTATTTGGCGATAAGCAGCAATGAAGGAAGAATGGATCCAGATATACGAAAGGCTGCTAAAGAATTAGATTTAATAAACAATCATTATATAGAGGTCGAGGGAGCTGATGGAGGATGTAGGATGCTGAAAGTTCCAGCTGCTGAGGTGAACGCTCGTACTAATGCTGCCTTACGCGTGCTAGAAATAACCCAAATGTTGTTAGAAGGAAATCAAGATGTGGTCGCTGCAGAAATTGAGAATGTCGTAATAGATTCACAGAACACGGTTACAAACATTCCTGAAGAAATGGAAGATGAATCAGAGCCTGGAGCATAGAATTAAATACTATAGTTAAAGAAGGAAACAAAGAAAGTAGAATTAGCATAATTTATTAAGAAGAAAACAGAGATTGAATAATAGATTTTAAAAATAAGGATGGTGCCTTATATATATTGGTTATATATAAGGCACATCCTTATTTTTGTTTAAAGCAACTTTTATTAGGAGAAGTATGTTGTAGGACACATGCATGAAAAACTTTTAAATTAGGGATTACCAAAAGTGTATAAGTAAAGAGTTGGATACACTTTGGTACCTTCTCTTGTTGCGCAAATAAGTTGTTAAAGGTAAAAAAAGTAATTTTCAAGTATTTGTCGAAAAATGAGTTTTTATATTGTAAAAAGCATAAAAAAGGTGTATAGTAGTAATAATATATGAAGGTTGTGAAGATAAATATAAATAGAAAATGGATGTGAAATTAGTAAAGGGAATAGGGTATAAAAGTAGTGAACTTAAGAACAGTAATAATGATAAATTTTGTGTTAGTAGTTTAAAATAGATACATATGTGCGAAATAAGGGTTTGGTGCTTAATAGAGATATTATAAAAGTAATAGCGCATTAAAAACGAGAAGAATATATGGTTATATGTTATATATATTAACCACAGCAGCTAAGGAGGGGATACTATTATGTGTAAAATTACAAATATAAAAAACATATTAATAGCTTTGACAGTTTTATTATTTCAAATATTATTTTTTTCAATTATAACTTATGCAGGTCCAGCAGCAGCACCTACTATAAGTGTAACGACACCAACAGCAGGTGGAAATTATTATGAAGGAACATCAATATCTACAAGTGGTACAGTAACAGATAGCAATTCAGGAAATATAATAACAGTATACTACCGAATAGATGGAATAGCTGGAGCGGCAGGGACTCAGGTAGGTAGTACAATAACTGCAAACACTTCTGCTCAGGCATATTCTGGTACCATACCACTTGGCTCAACAACTGTAGGGGCGCATACGCTTTATCTATGGGCAGATGATGGCACAGGTAGAGTATCAGCA
This sequence comes from Clostridiales bacterium GWD2_32_19, assembly GCA_001795385.1. Taxonomy (GTDB): domain Bacteria; phylum Bacillota; class Clostridia; order Lachnospirales; family UBA12420; genus UBA12420. The sequence goes on along the minus strand of MGOU01000009.1, from coordinate 4,830 downwards.
GAGACATCGCAAGCGTTTACTGTACTTGCTAATCCAACACTTACTATAACAGCCAGTACACCAGATACAACAACAGCTAGTAGTGTTACATATACATTCACATTTAGTGAATCAGTGACCGGCTTTGACACAACCCAAGTAACAGTAACAAATGGAACAAAAGGAACATTTAGCGGAAGTGGAGCTACATATACTTTGGTTGTTACTAATGCGGGTAGCTGTACACAGATTGTGACAGTTAATGCAGTAGTGAATACAGTTGCAGCAAACAATGCTAACATAAGTGGAAGTAAGACAGTAACAGTAGACAATATAGGACCAACGCCTGCGGTAACAGCAAACACAGCGGACACGACAAACTCAAGCAGCGTAACATATACATTTACATTTAATGAAACAGCAATAGGATTTGATTCAAGTGATGTAATAGTAACAAACGGAACTAAAGGGACATTTACAGCGGTAAGTGGAACCGTGTATACATTGGTCGTAACAAACATTGGAAATTGTACTCAGACAGTAGCCGTTAACGCAGGAGTGTGTACAGATGCAGTTGGTAATGTTAACACTAGTGGAAGTAAGACGATAACTATAGACATTACGATACCACCTACACTAATAGTAACAGCAAGCACAGCAGGCATATTAAACGCAACTAGCGTAAAATACACATTTGCATTTTCTGAAACAGTAACTGGTTTTGATGCAAGTGATATAACCGTAGTAAATGGAATTAAAGGAATGTTCACTGCACTAAATGGAGCTACGTATACATTGATTGTAACAAATAGCACAAGTGGTATACAAACAGTAACGGTTAATGCGGGAGTATGTCAAAACTTATTTGGAATCAATAATATAGGTGCAAGTAAGCAAATAACATTAGGTCAATCAAATAGACCTATATTGGTAGACGGAATGACACCAGTCATATTTGACACAAATGACTTTAGAGATGCAACAACACAGGAAATAGCAGATGCATCATGGTACAGCTATAGAACAGACACAGATCAAAGCGCAGCAGATAGGGTAGCAAACGAGAGATGGGCAAATGTAAAACTAGCAGATGGAAGTATGTTTGTATGGATACCAAGATATACATACAAGATAACAGGGGATAGCACGACATCAGATAATACAGACGATAAAATACTAATAAAGTACAGTAATGGGATAACAGACGATACAACAGATGGATATAAAGTACATCCAGCGTTTAATTTTGGCGGAGAACAGCTATCAGGAATATGGGTAGCCAAATTTGAAGCAAGTAATGATGGAAGTGGAAAAGTACAAGTTAAACCTGGAATAACAAGCTGGAGAGCTATAAATATAGATTCTATATTTACAGTAGTTAAAGCAATGCAAGCGGTGGGTAATCAATATGGAATAAGCAAAAATGCAGATGTAGTCGATACACATATGATGAAAAATAGTGAATGGGGAGCAGCAGCATATTTGACAGAAGCAATAAGAGATAAAGATGAAATAGCAATAAATAGTGATGTTAGCAACTACACAGGTGGAAGCAGTACGATAGCAACAATATATGGAACAAACAAGGAACAAAGCACTACAGGAAATGCATATGGGATATATGATATGAGTGGAGGGGCACATGAGTACGTAGCAAGTTATATGGGAGGAGGGACTTTGACATACGGAGGAACCCTTGTTGCTGCTAATACAAAATATAAAGATGTATTAGCAGATGCAATATCAACAGATAAACAGACAAACTACTTAGCCACAGAAGGACAGACGGATGGATGGGCGCTACATGAAGTAATGACATCAGGTGTAGGGACGGTAGTATCACCATTCCTAGGATACGGTGACGCTCAAAGTTTTGTAGATACGACGGTCCCAGTTTTTGTACGTGGTGGTGCATATGATGGGTCAACTAATGCAGGTATTTTTAATGGTATGAGTTCTACTAGTGGTTCAAATGCTGCTATTTCATTCCGTCCGGTTTTGCTTGGGTTTGATACGGAATCATTTGTAATCGAAGCAAATACACCAGATGTAACAAATGCAAGCAGTATAACATACACGATACAATTTAGCCAAGCAGTAACGGGCTTTGATATAAATGACATAATAGTAACAAATGGAACAAAAGGAGCGTTTACAGCAGTAGACAGTGATACATATACATTAAATGTGACTAATAGCGGTCCATGTGTGCAAGTAGTAACAGTCGATGTAGGAGCATGCCAATATCCTAGCGGAAGTGGCAATGTGAGCGTAAGTAAAACAATAACAATAATAGTATTAAATGAAGCAAATGATCCACAATTATCTATTGGAATGACACCGACCATATTTGATACGAGTGACTTTAGGAATGCAACAGCACAAGAAATAACAGATAAAACATGGTATAACTATTCACTAGATACAGATCAAAGTGTAGCAGATAGAGTAGCAAATGAAAAATGGGCAAATGTAAAACTGGTAGATGGAAGTATATTTGTATGGATACCAAGATATACATACAAGATAACAGGGGATAGCACGACAGCAGATGTTTTAGATGATAAAATAAAGATAAAATATAGTAAAGGAACAATAGACGATACAACAGATGGATATAAAGTACATCCAGCATTTACCTTTGGGACAGAACAGCTACAAGGAATCTGGGTAGCCAAATTTGAAGCAAGTAATAATGGAAGTGGAAAAATACAAGTAAAACCTGCATTAGTAGACTGGAAAAGTATAACTGTAGATGCTATGTTTACAGCAACTAGAGCAATGCAAGCGATAGGTAACCCATATGGAATAAGCACAGACGCAAATGTAATCGATACACATATGATGAAAAACAGTGAATGGGGAGCAATGGCATACTTAACAGAATCAATTAGGGATGGAGATGAAATAGCAGTAAATACTGATGCTAGTTACTACACAGGCGGAAGTAATACGATAGCAACAGTATATGGAACAAACAAGGAACAAAGTACTACAGGAAATGCATATGGAGTATATGATACTAGCGGTGGAGCATATGAATACATAGCAAGTTATACAGGAGTAGGTAATTCCACATACGGAGCAAGCCTTATTGCTGCTGATGCAAAATACAAAGATTTACTACCAGAAGCAACATCAGCAGACTCACAAACAAACTATGCAGCCACAGAAGGACAGACTGAGGGATGGGCATTACATGAAGTAATGATAGCAGGAACAGGAAACAGTACATTCCTAGGGTACAGTGATTATCAATCTTTTCCACAAAGTGCATCCCCGGTCTTTATACGTGGACTTTTAAATACTCAAGGGATCAATGCTGGAATTTTTTCAAATCTATGTGGTAGTGGTTCAGCAAACACTACTGTTTCATTCCGTCCAGTTTTGATTAGATTTAATACTGAATTTTTTGAAATCGAAGCAGATACACCAGATACAACAAATGCAAGTAGTATAACATACACAATACAATTTGGCGAAGCAGTAACGGGCTTTGACACAAATGATATAACAGTAACAAATGGGACAAAAGGAACGTTCACAGCAGTAGACAGTGATACATATACATTAAATGTGACTAATAGTGGACCATGTGAGCAAGTAGTAACAGTAGGTGCAGGAGCATGTCAATATATAAGTGGAAATGACAATGTGAGCGTGAGTAAAATAATGACAGTAACAATATTAAATCAAGCAAATGCTCCACAATTAGCAACGGGAATGACACCGATTATTTTTGATACAAGTGACTTTAGAAATGCAACAGCACAGGAAATAACAGATGCGTCATGGTATAGCTATAGAGTAGATTTAGATCAAAATGTAGTAGATAGAGTAGGAAATGAAAAGTGGGCAAATGTAAAACTGGCAGATGGAAGTATGTTTGTATGGATACCAAGATATACATACAAGATAACAGGTGATAGCACCACGACAGATACCTCAGACGATAAAATACTGATAAAATACAGTAATGGAACAATAGACGATACAACAGGTGGATATAAAGCACATCCAGCGTTTACATGGGACGGAGTAACACAGTTATCAGGAATCTGGGTAGCTAAATTTGAAGCAAGTAATAATGGAAGTGGAAAGGTACAAGTAAAACCTGGAATAGTAAGTTGGCAGAGTATAACTGTAGATGCTATATTTACAGCAACTAGAGCAATGCAAGCTGTGGCTAACCCATATGGAATAAGCACAGACGCAAATGTAGTCGATACACACATGATGAAAAATAGTGAATGGGGTGCAATTGCATACTTAACAGAATCAATAAGAGATAAAGATGAAATAGAAGTAAATAGTAACGCTAGTTATTACACAGGTGGAAGTAATATAATAGCGACAGTATACGGGACAAATAAGGAACAAAGTACTACAGGGAATGCATATGGAGTATATGATATTAGTGGTGGGGCATATGAATTCTTAGCAAGTTATATAGGGGTTAATGATTCCGTATACGCAACAAGCCTTGCTACTGCTGCTGCAAAATATAAAGATGTACTACCAGCAGCAACAACAACAGATCGACAAGCAAACTACCTAACCACAGAAGGGCAGACAGATGGATGGGCGCTACATGAGGTAATGACAGCTGGAACAGGAAATAGTACATTTCTAGGATACAGTGATTATCAAAGTTTCCCAGAAAGTACGACACAGATGTTTGCACGTGGAATTTTAAATACTGGAGGGGTTAGTGCTGGGATTTTTGGAACTTTAAGCGCTAATTCTACAGCAACGGCGACTGTTTCATTCCGTCCAGTTTTGCTTGGACTTGAATCATTTACAATCAAAGCTAATACACCGGACACAACAAATGCAAGCAGTATAACATAC
>MGOU01000008.1 GCA_001795385.1 Clostridiales bacterium GWD2_32_19 | reverse complement strand
GACCAATATATATACAAACATCTCTCTTACATTATTTAGTTGATTGATTCTTATAACAATCATTAATTTCTACAGAAATTTGCTAGTCAAGTTTCTATTTTTATGCAAAGACATATAATTTATAGTATAAATCATTATAAATTTATATTACAAATTCGTTATAACACTTGACTAATTCAACAAATTATAGTATTATATCTTTATGTTTTTTTATTTAATATGTATTTAAAGGGGTATAGTTCAGTTGGTATAAGCAGAGAACCAAATTTGGTATATTTAAATTTGAGTGAATCGCTTAGTTAGGCAAATATTAATAGTCACTAATTTGAAAGTGAAGAATGATATAAATTTTAAAGGGGTATAGTTCAGTTGGTAGAACGCAGGTCTCCAAAACCTGATGTCGAGGGTTCAAGTCCTTCTACCCCTGTCCCAGGGCGCATAGCTCAGCTGGGAGAGCACCTGCCTTACAAGCAGGGGGTCACAGGTTCGATCCCTGTTGTGCCCATATCAGATATTTATGTCTGAAAAATTATGCATGGTAACTTGTGCATTAACTAGGCGGAATGGCTCAGTTGGCTAGAGCATGCGGTTCATACCCGCAGGGTCGGGGGTTCAAATCCCTCTTCCGCTACTAAATTTGTCAGAAAAGGATTGCATAATATATGCAATCCTTTTTATTAATTTTAATCTCTTTGGGTTTAATTTTCCGTCGGCTTGCCGCAGGGAGATTCATTACTAATTAATGTTTAAAATACTGAATCAGTTATATCTACTCGGAGGTATGTCCTGGCGCACAGTGTTTTTGAGCGGAAAGGGCAGACTGGTAGCGTATCTATGTTTTAAGCCTTCAGCTTTTAAAGACAAAACAAATAATTTAAACACAAATTGTATAAAATATTACACATGGGGGTATAAGTATGAGTGATCTATTTACTAGTAATGAACAATTGATTAGATTAATAGAACAATATGGTAGTCCTTTATATGTATATGATGAAAACATGTTAAGGTCGCGTTGTAAAGAAATGAGAAATCTTTTGCCAAACAAAAATTTTAGGGTTAATTATTCGGCAAAGGCAAATTGTAATTTAGAGTTACTTAAAATTGCTTTGAGTGAGGATGTTGATGTAGATGCTATGTCATCAGGGGAAATTTTTATAGAAGAGTCAGCAGGATTTTCAAGTAATAGGATATTCTATGTAGGAAACAATGTTTCAGCTGATGAAATGATGTACGCAGTAAAGAGAGGCATAATAGTTAGCGTTGATTCCTTATCTCAACTAGAGCTTTTTGGGGAAACTAACCGAGGTGGACAGGTTGCAGTTAGGTTTAATACTGGTGTCGGAGCAGGTCATCATGAAAAGGTTGTAACCGGAGGAAAAAAGACAAAGTTTGGTGTACAAAGAGAATATATAAATATAGTTAAGGAAATAATTAAGAAATATGATTTGAAACTAATAGGAATAAACCAGCATATAGGCTCACTAATCTTAGAAGAAGGTCTGTATATCGATGGAGTAAAGAACTTTTTAGAGATAGCAAGTGAATTTACGGGGCTGAAATTTATTGATATGGGTGGAGGTTTTGGAGTTCCTTATAAAGAAGGCGAAAATAGGCTGGATTTATCAAAACTGTCTGAAAAATTAGACAGGGTATTGACTGAGTTTTTACATAATTATGATAACAAAGAATTAATATTTAAAGTGGAGCCAGGGAGGTATTTAGTTGCAGAATCTGGTATATTACTAGGAACAGTTTACTCTGTCAAGGATAATTATGGGGTCAAATATGTAGGAACGGACTTGGGGTTTAATGTTCTTGTCAGACCCACCATGTATGACTCACATCATGAGGTAAAAGTAATAAAGAGAGACGGAATATATGGAGAAAAAGAAGAAGTAACGATTGTTGGGAATATATGCGAAAGTGGAGATATTATAGCAAAGCACAGACTATTACCCAAAATTAATGAAGGAGATATTATTGCAGTTATGAATGCAGGTGCTTATGGCTTCTCAATGTCATCAAATTATAATTGTAGGTTAAAGCCAGCCGAAGTCTTATTATGCTCAAATGGAGAGTACAGATTGATACGTAGGCGTGATACTTTCAACGATCTAATGAGAAATTTCGAATAGGCTATAGAATATATTATTTTGTCCAAGAAATTGGCTTGACAGTGAAAAGTTAATGTGGTAAAGTTTATTAAGATAAAATAAAAATCTAGAATACACTATATTTAACTTCAATGTCCTGTTTTGAGAGGTTATGAAAAATGAATAATATAATAGATATGAATGATAAAGAAGAAAGAAAACATTTTAAGCTTAGAAACATAATAAAATATTCACCAACTCAAACTTTGGTTTTGGGTTTTTTAGCTATTATTTTTTTAGGAGCATCACTCTTAAGCTTACCGATTTCTACTAATAATGAAGTGGTAACTAGTTTTTTGGATGCTTTATTTACTTCAACTTCTGCAGTATGCATTACTGGTCTTGTTGTTGTAAATACACTAGATCACTGGAGCGTGTTTGGACAGTTAGTTATATTGGTGTTGATACAAATTGGTGCATTAGGGTTTATGACTTTTTTAGCATTAATATTTATTTTGATAGGAAGAAAAACTACGCTTAAGGAAAGGCTGGTTATGAAAGAAGCATTAAATCAAAACGATATGAAGGGAATTGCTAGTTTGATAAAAAACATAGTAAAACTAACTTTCATAGTAGAATTGATAGGAGCTTTAGTTTTAAGTTTTGTAATGGTTCCAGAATATGGACTAATAAATGGTATGTATAAAGCTGTTTTTCATTCAATATCAGCATTTTGCAATGCAGGATTCGATATTATAGGTAAAGGTAGCCTTATACCTTATGTTAGCAACATAATTGTAAATATCACAATAAGTATTTTAGTAGTACTAGGTGGATTAGGATTTACAGTATGGACTGATTTAATAACTAGCATAAAGTCAAAACTAGCAGGGAAATACTCTTTTAAAATAATGCTAAAAAAGTTAACTTTACATACAAAACTAGTTTTAATAATGACAGGGGTTTTAATTGTATTTGGAACATTGTTTATATATATGTACGAATACGATAATGTTCAGACCATCGCGAATTTAACTCAGCAAGATAAAATAATTAGTGCGATTTTTCAGTCAATTACTACGAGGACAGCAGGTTTTAATACTATACCTTTAGATACAATGAATACAGCTACACAAATTATAATGATTATTCTTATGTTTATAGGGGGGTCACCAGCAGGAACAGCAGGTGGTATAAAAACAGTTACACTAGTAATATTAATTCTAGCAGTAGTATCAGAAATAAAAGGAAAAGAAAAAGTAGAAGTGTTCAATAAAACCATATCTAATGGAGCAATAAAAAGAGCACTTACTGTTGTTGTAATAGGTCTTACCATAGTGATGGCATCTACACTGATGCTTACAATAACAGAAAAATTTAGTTTTATAGAGGTATTATTTGAGTCAGTATCTGCTTTTGCAAATGTAGGACTTACATTAGGTATTACATTTGGAATAACAGCTATAGGAAAAATAATATTGATAACAGAAATGTTTATAGGAAGGCTAGGTCCTATGACAATAGCGATTGCACTTTTACTCCGAAATAAAAACCAAAAAAACAATGCAATTAATTATCCAGAAGAAAAAATAATAGTAGGTTAAAAAGGGAGAGTGAAAATATGGCTAAAAACTCAAAGCAATTTGTTGTATTGGGATTAGGAAAATTTGGGACAAGTGTAGCTAGAACACTAGTAAGTGGTGGACATGAAGTACTGGCTATTGATAAAAATGAAGAGATTGTAAGATATTTCTCAGAAAACGCAACTTATGCAGTGCAAGCAGATATTACTAACAAAGAGGCATTGAAAGAACTAGGTGTAAACAATTTTGATGTAGGAATAGTAGCCGTAGGGGACAATATAGAGTCTAGTATATTAGCGACGGTTTTGTTGAAAGAGCTGGGTGTAGAGTATGTTGTTGCCAAAGCTCATAACGAAATCCATAAAAAGATATTAGAAAAAATCGGTGCTGATAAAGTTGTGTTTCCTGAACAGGAAATGGGAGTAAGAATAGCAACAAATTTAATTAATAAAAACATCATAGATATTATGGCATTTTCGGAAGACTATAAAATAGTAGAAGTTTCTGTAAAAAAAGAATGGGTAGGAAAAGATATGAAAGTACTTGATTTAAGGAAAAAACATGATATGAATGTTATAGCCATAAAAAATAGTTTAGATAAAATGACAATATCACCCAGCGCTGAATATATAATGAGGGAAGATGATATATTAGTTGCAATAGTAAATAATCATATTGGTGAAGAGGTATTTTAGATTTTGTTATTAAATTAAGAAGTTAGAATGATTTTTTTATTTTGTTGGATAAAGGTGCCTTGACAGTGAAAAGCTAATGTAATGGAGTCTATTAATAAAAATAATATCTGAATAATATTACATAAAGGGGAAAGATGAGATGCTTAAGAAACTAAAGAGAATCTTGATAGGGAAACCTTTAAGAAATGAAGCAGGTAAAAATGAAAAATATACTGTGTTATGGGGATTACCAATACTCGCTAGTGATGCTATATCATCTGTTGCTTATGCAAGCCAGGAAATATTACTTGTACTATATCCGGTAATAGGAATTTTAGCATTTGCACAAATGACGTATATCTCTGCAGCAATTATAGGACTGCTCATAATACTTGCTTTATCATATAGTCAGACTATAGAGAAGTATCCGAACGGTGGAGGCGCCTACATAGTTGCAAAAGAAAATATAGGAATGTTTGCAGGGATAATAGCTGGAGCAGCCCTTGCTATAGATTATGTACTAACAGTTGCAGTTAGTATTTCATCAGGGGTTGAGCAGATTACATCGGCTTTCCCGCACATGAAAAGTATGACAATAATAATGTGTATTTTACTAGTGATGTTGATTGCAATAGGTAATCTTAGAGGACTTAGAGAATCAGCAAGATTATTTGGCATACCTACGTATGCATTTATTATAGGGATGGTATGGCTTATAATAGCAGGATTTATAAAGTATGTAAATGGGTATGTACCGGTCGAAGTAACTACTAAAGCTATAGTTGAACCAATAACTATTATACTTATACTTCGAGCATTTTCAAATGGATGTGCAGCAGTTACGGGTATAGAAGCAGTAAGTAATGCTGTTCCAAATTTCAAAGAGCCATCAAGAAAGAGAGCAAAGACGGTAATGCTTCTTTTGGCAATTACAATTTTTATTCTTTTTGGTGGTACATCAATACTTGCAAATTTATATCAATTAGTTCCAGGTGAAAAGGCGATTATTATACAACTTGCTGAGCAAGTTTTTGGAAGAGATTTTATGTTTTATTATGTAACAGCAACAATATTTGCGATACTTGTATTAGCAGCTAACACGGCATACTCAGGTTTTCCACTATTAGTATCTATTATGGCACGGGATGGATATTTACCAAGACAGTTTGATATAAGAGGGGATAGGCTTAATTATTCAAATGGTATAGTAATATTATCAGTGGTTGCAACCCTACTTATAATTGCATTTAATGCGAGGGTTACATCTCTTATTGGATTATATGCAATTGGTGTTTTTATATCATTTACACTTTCACAATCAGGGATGTTTTTAATGTGGATTAGAAATAAAGAAAAGGGCTGGCGTCATAAAGCATTCATAAATGGTTTAGGTGCTACTGTAACAGGTGTTTCTGTTGTTGTTATAGCTATTTCTAAGTTTGGTGAAGGTGCATGGCTTGTAGTATTTCTTATACCTATATTTGTTGCTATAATGGTAAGAATAAAAAACCATTATAAGGCAATAGCTTTGCAACTAAAATGCTCACACAGAGAGTTAGTGAAGGTAAATGCTGTACGTAAAAGCTATGACAACATAGTTATAGTACCAGTTCAAAGCATAAATAAGGCTAGCATCCATGCTTTAAGGTATGCAAAGACTATATCTAAACATGTAATCGCATTCCATGTAGCTACTGATGAAGAAGGTAAGGCTAGAATGGAGGAATTGTGGAAAGAATCAGATATAGATGTAAAGCTAGAAATAAGTTATTCTCCATACAGGAAAGTAGTAGAACCTTTGTTGAAATTCATAAGGGAACAAGATTGTGATTATGTAAAATGTGAGACAGTAACGGTTGTACTTCCACAATTTGTAGTGAAATCATGGTGGCAGTGGTTACTTCATAACCAAACAAGACTGTTTATAGAAAGAGAATTACTAAAGCTAAAACATGTAGTAGTAGCTACGATGCCTTTACAATTAAAAAGTGATGATGAAATTTTAGAACATGAAAAAGAAAAAGAATATAGAAGAGAAGAAAAAGAAAAAAAGGCAGAGTTATAAATCTGCATTTCTAAAAGATAAGCTGATAAACCTTTTAGAAAAATATTACCAATATATATTGACTAATATAAAAAAATATGGTATGATATGTAAAAATAATAAAAGTGCTTTAAAAGCTCTTTTTTTCTTGCTTAGTTTTGGTGCGAGAAAAACAACACAGAAAAAATAAATTTAAAACAAACAATTCGAATTGTATATGTACATTATGAATTGTGTATCGTATTTATGAAGGGAGCGTCAAAAATGAGAGAACAAATTACACTTGAATGTACAGATTGCAAAAACAGAAATTATACAACATCAAAAAACAAAAAGAAACATCAAGAAAGAATAGAAACTAAAAAATATTGCAAATTTTGCAAAGTTCATACTTCTCATAAGGAAACTAAATAAGACAAGCATTTTCAGATTGAAAATAAAAGGATGTGGGTGCTGTGGCACAAGTTAATAAAATTGGAAAAAAAGGAAACTTTATAAAAAACATGCAAACAGAATTCAAAAAAATAGTATGGCCATCGAGAGACCAGGTTATTAAAAAAACAATAGTTGTTTTAATAATAGCACTAATTTTAACAATATTAGTGTTTGGACTTGATACTATATATACTTTTGTGCAAACACAAATAAACTATAAAAGGTGATTAGATGTCAATAGAAGCAAGATGGTATGTTGTTCATACGTACTCAGGATATGAAAATAAAGTTAAAGCTAATTTAGAAAACATCATAGAAAACCGAAATATACAGGATCTTATACCCGAAGTTAAAGTTCCAATGCAAGATGTTACTGAGATTAAAAACGGTATAAAAAAAGTCGTTCCGAGAAAAGTTTTCCCAGGATATGTTCTTGTGAAGATGTTAATGAATGATGATACTTGGTATATAGTTAGAAACATTAGAGGCGTGACAGGATTTGTTGGGCCTGGTTCAAAGCCGGTAGCTTTAACAGAAGAAGAAATAAAAAATATGGGAATCGAAAACCTAGAATTAATAGATATAGGAATAAGCGCAAATGAGCTTATTAAAGTTACATCAGGACCATTCAAAGATTCAACGGGAGTTGTACGTGAGGTTAATAAAGCAAAGAAGATGGTAACAGTTATGTTATCTATTTTTGGAAGAGATACTCCGGTAGAACTGGACATAACTCAAGTAACAAAAATGTAAGGTACTGATGTATTGTACAAAATAAGGCTATTACGCAATAAAAATATATATAGTAGTTTTGCTTCAAAGGCTACTAAAATAATAAAGTTAATGATAGTTGTAGCAATTAGGAATAATAGCTAATAACGAAAAATAGAAAATAGGCATTTCACATTGTGAATGGTGTATTGAATAAAAGGAGTGAATAAAAATGGCTAAGAAAATAACAGGATTTGTAAAGTTACAAATAGAAGCAGGTAAAGCTAATCCAGCACCTCCGGTTGGTCCAGCGCTTGGACAACGTGGAGTAAATATAATGGAATTTTGTAAACAATTTAATGAGAGAACTAAAGATCAAATGGGACTTATTATACCAGTTGTAATAACTGTATATGCAGACAGATCTTTTGATTTCGTATTAAAAACTCCACCAGCTGCTGTGTTACTTAAAAAAGCATGCAAAATAAATAGTGGATCAAAAGTTCCAAACAAAGATAAAGTTGGAAAAGTTACTAAAGCTCAATTAAAAGAAATAGCAGAACTAAAAATGCCTGACTTAAACGCTGCAAGCGTAGAGGCTGGGATAAGCATGATAGCAGGAACAGCAAGAAGTATGGGTATAACAGTAGAAGAATAAATAACAAAGATAATTGTGGGAGGAATTCTTCCGATAATACCACTAGGAGGTAACAAATATGAAAAGAGGAAAGAAATATCAAGAAGCAGCAAAATTAGTTGATGCTACAAAATTGTATGATCAAACAGAAGGATTAGGTTTGGTTAAACAAACATCAACAACTAAATTTGATGCAACAGTAGAATTACATGTAAAACTTGGAGTAGATAGTAGGCATGCAGACCAACAAGTAAGAGGAGCAGTAGTGCTACCACACGGTACTGGTAAAACAGTAAGAGTACTTGTTATATGTAAAGAAGAAAAGATAAAAGAAGCACAACAAGCAGGAGCAGATTTTGCTGGTGGAGAAGATATGATAAACAAAATACAATCTGAAAACTGGTTTGGTTTTGATGTTATGGTAGCAACTCCAGATATGATGGCAGCTATTGGTAAAATAGGACGTGTACTAGGACCTAAAGGACTAATGCCAAATCCAAAAGCAGGAACAGTTACTCCTGATGTAGCAAAAGCAATAAAAGAGATTAAAGCTGGTAAAGTTGAGTATAGACTAGATAAAACAAATATAATTCACTTACCAATAGGAAAAGTATCATTTGATGTTGAAAAACTAGTTGAAAATTTTGACACATTAATGAGCGCAATAATAAAAGCTAAACCATCAGCTGCAAAAGGGCAATACTTGAAGAGTGTTTCTATAACTTCTACAATGGGGCCTGGAATTAAGATAAATGCAACAAAGATAAATTAAAAACAACGACTGTAGTTTATATTAAATAAACCGTAGAAAGTAGGCGCGAAAGCTTAAATTATACCTACCGAGGTGATGAATCATAATAATTTAGATTATTATAAGGTTTACACTTCGCATATGTAGGTGTAAACCTTTTTGTTTTAATTTTTAATAGGTCGCAGGCATGCCCGCGATAATTGAAGACACAAATATTATTTTCATCACTGTGAACCGATTTAAGGAGGTGTAATGATGGGTAAAAACATGGAAAACAAGAAAGTTGTTGTATCAGAAATCGAAGAAAAATTAGAAAAATCAGCATCTGTAGTTATCGTTGATTATAGAGGATTAAACGCTGAACAAGATACAGAACTAAGAAGACATCTTAGAGAAGGTGGAGTAGAGTATAAGATATACAAAAATTCTTTACTAAAACTAGCTATGAAAGATGAAAAATACAACGAAATTAAAAATATATTAAAAGGACCAACAGCTATAGCTTTTTCATACAGTGATCCAACTGTAGCTGCAAGAAAAGTTAATGATATTTCTAAAAAATATGAATCTTTAGAGTTTAAAGCAGGTATTGTAGAAAATATGTACTATGATGCAGAAAAAATCAAAATGATAGCACAGATACCAAGCAGAGAGATACTGTTATCAAGATTACTTGGCAGTATGAAGTCGCCAATTACAAACTTTGCTAGAGTAATAAAACAAGTAGCAGAAAAAAATGCATAGAATATGCGAAACAAAAACATAGAAAATAAAATCTGAAAGGGGATATTAAAATGTCAGAAAAATTAGTAAAAATATTAGAAGAAATAAAAGGACTTACAGTTCTTGAATTAAACGATTTAGTAACAGCATGTGAGGAAGAATTTGGTGTATCAGCAGCAGCAGGAGTTATGGTTGCAGGACCAGCTGCAGCAGCAGCAGAAGAAAAAACTGAATTTGATGTTGAATTAACAGCAGCAGGATCAGAAAAAATCAAAGCAATCAAGGTTGTTAGAGAATTAACAGGTTTAGGATTAAAAGAAGCTAAAGATGCAGTAGAGGGAGCACCTACAATATTAAAAGTAGGAGCAACTAAAGAAGAAGCAGATAAAATGAAAGCTGATTTAGAAGCAGTCGGAGCAGTAGTAACACTTAAGTAATTGAGAGTGTAAATAAATTTTATTTGTAAATAGTGGGCGCATGAAATTTCAAAAAGTTTTGTGCGTTCTTTTTGTGTTTCAGTGCAGGCTCGACAATTCTAGTTGTGAGTTTTAGCCAAGCTAGAACATGTGTTAGATAGTGTCAAAAGTTTTATAAAAAAATAAAAATAATTGTAAAGTTTTAAAATTATGTTATAATTTTTAATATGGTGTTATGTAAGTTTTTTGAAAATATAAAAACAATTTGATAGACAGGGAGGGGAAGATAATATTGATAAAATATATTGAATATAAAGGGATAGTGTAGTATTTAGTACTATAAATATTTTACACTACCATAAAATAAAAAGGGGATTATATAATGATAGATTTACATGTACATAGCACATATTCAGATGGATGTGATAATGTAGAGACTTTGCTAAAACATGCTGAGAAAAATAAGCTAGAAGTAATAGCTATAACAGATCACAATACGATAGAGGCATATAAATATGAAATATTGGATTACAAGAAGTATTTTACAGGAAGAGTTATTACTGGTTGTGAAGTGAGTACGATTCTAGAAAAGGATATTATTGAGATTCTTGGATATAAAATTGATGTAGTGAGATTTGATAAATTTCTAAAACAGTATTTTAGTGATGAAAGAAAGCTGGAGATTCTAAAAAAGGGGTTAGAGTTTTTATATAGGAAGGCTGATGAGAAAGGTCTAAAATGCGATAAAGTGGCTTATGAAACTCTGAAATCAAGTGATATTTTAACGAGATTATTCAATTGGGAAATAGCAAAACATCCTGAAAATAAATCGATATATATGCAAGATGCTTGGGAAAACAATACTATATTTATTAGAAATTATCTATCTAATCCAAGTTCAGAGTGGTTTATAGATAACTCTTTAGATTATCCTAGTACTAAAGAGGTAATAGATGAAATACATAAGGCAGGTGGGCTTGCTTTTGTAGCTCATCCATTAGAATATTCGGTTCAAAACATTTATGATATACTAGATAAAATCAAAAAAATGGGGATAGATGGTATAGAAATATTTCATTTATCTGCTAACATCGAAAGAAGAAAGGGATTAATTAAGTATGCCGAGCAAAATAATTTATATATGTCTGGAGGGTCAGATTACCATAGAATTGATCATCCATTAAAGCACTCGCTAGTAGGTGACTTAAGATTTAGTCTAGTAATTGAGAAAAATATAATTAAAAGTTGGATAAATGAGGTATAAAGAGAAAAGGAAAATAAATAAAAATCCAAGCGTTTATGCCTGGATTTTACATTCTGAGTAATATTAAACTGACATCATCGGATTCTTGTTTTTTGTTTTCTGTTGCATTGCAGAATTGATTTAGCAATATATTTGTAATTCTACTTAGTGATTCGGGTTTAATATCTAGTAATATATCTTTAAGTATATTTATAAATTCTTGATTATTCTCTTTATAGATGGTATCAGATAATCCGTCTGTATAGAGCAATAACAAATCTCCTTGAGAATAATCAATTATCTTATATGAATAATTTGGAGTAGGTATAATTCCGAGTGGAAAGCTATCAATGGCGAGCTCTTCGGCATTATCACCTTTAATAAGCATAGGAGGACAATGACCAGCATTTGAGTATGTGATAATATTGTTTTTTGTATCTATTATTCCATAGAAGGCTGTCGCATAGATATTCGGAATACTGTTATTAAAAATGCTTAGAAATTCATGATTCATTCGAGATAATATCTCATTTGGTAGTCTATTTCGCACAACATGATTTTTAAATAGTAGCTTTAGCATGGAAGTAAGTAATGCAGCAGATATCCCATGACCAGAAACATCGGCTATAAACACACCAAGACAATTTTCGTCAAGAATTGTTACATCATATACATCTCCACCTATATATAGTGCAGGCATGTATTTACTACATAGTTTCATATTATTGAATTCAAAGTTAAATTCTTTTACTAACGCTTGCTGAATTTTTTGTGCCATTTTTAATTGATAGTTTATAAGCACATTTTTTTCTTCTATTTCTGAATATTTGTTTTTTAGTTCATCACTCAGCTTCTTAACTCTCACTAGAGATTTAACTTTTGAGAGAAGTGTATTTTTATCAAAAGTTCTTGATATAAAATCATCAGCTCCGACTTCGAGAGCTCTTATTTTTATATCTTCTGCATCAAGTGCAGTAACAATTAGAATAGGTATATATTTTGTAAAATTATCTTCTTTTAAAATCTTACAAATATCATATCCGCTGATATTTGGCATTATTATATCTAGTATTATCAAATCTGGATTTAATACTTTTGCTTTTTGTACTGCGGTGGTTATATTGTTTGCAAAGAAGGTTGTGTATCCTGCACTTGTTAAGTATTTACTTACTAATACTATTGATTCGCTAAAATTATCGATAATAAGTATCTTATACATTTTGATGCCCCACGGTTTTATAAATATTTATTTCCTTACCGTTTTGCAAAAATTCTACATTATCACTTAGTGAATTAATAAGAAGGAAGCCGCGTCCACCTTCTTTATATAAATCTAGAAATTTAACATCTTGCAGGATGTTTTTATAGTTAAAACCAAAACCCTCATTTTCTACCTTAAACAAAATAGTGTTTTTATTAACAACTTCAGTTTTAATAAAAACGGATTTACATATATCTTTGTTATTCCCATGAATCATTGCATTAGATATTGCTTCAGACAGGATGAGTCTTAGGTCATGTATGTCTTCTTTTGATATAGTAGGAATAAACATAGGTAGTAATGATAAATTTTCTTTAACAACAGGGTCGATATTTTTAATTTCACTATTAATTGTACCACAGAAAACAATATCATTCACTAAAACCGCCCCCTATCAAAGTACAAAGTACAAAGAACAAAGTACAATGCATGGTGTATTAACCTTTTAATTTCATTAAATGTATATTTGTAACATTATTTGAAGTATCCTTGTCCACTTTAAACTCATTCATGCAGCCTTTTATCATAATAAGGGACATGTTATCTTTGGATTCTAAGAAATCAGAACAAGATGTAGGAATAAGTATGTCCACAAATAGCTTCTCGTTTTCCATCTTAAAAGTAACATCAAAGCTACTGCAATGTTGAGGATCACATGAATTGATTATATAGGTTGCAGTTTCTGAAATGGCTGTTTTTATATCTTCAACTTCTGATATATTAAAATTCATACGTTCTGATATTGAAGAAGAAGTTAAACGAATAGTTGAAACATATGCCGGATTCAGAGGCAAAGATAATTTAATTGTGTTATTATTCATTTGATGCACCTTCTTCAATTACAAATATTTTGTCAAGGCTTGTCATCTTAAATACTTTAAAGACATTGGGATTTAAGTTTTTGAGGGTTATACATCCATTGTATTCCTTCACTTTTTTTTGTACAGAAACAAGTGCGCCTAAACCGGTACTATCTATATATTCAAGATTTTTAAAATTCATATAAATATTATTTTTTGATTTTTCAACAAGACTAATTAAGTGCTCTCTGAGTTCATTTGAATTATAAATATCTATTTCGCCTGAAATGGAAACATCCCATATTTTTGTGTTATTATCAAAATTATAATTGAAATTAAAATTCATATAAAAACCCCCTATGTGAATTATTGGAATTGTTAATTAGTATGTATGGATTATTTTCATGTAATTGCTAATAATTATGCACTAATTACTATATTA
Organism: Clostridiales bacterium GWD2_32_19; assembly: GCA_001795385.1. Lineage (GTDB taxonomy): Bacteria > Bacillota > Clostridia > Lachnospirales > UBA12420 > UBA12420. The sequence continues at coordinate 42,229 of MGOU01000008.1, read as the reverse complement.
TTTTAACATAAATTATGAAAAATATAAATAGTTATAATAAAAAAATATAATTATTATGGAAAAAATAACAAAAGTATGTTAAAATAGATGATATAAGTATTCACTTTGTTTTGAAATGTGAGGGAAAATATGAGTAGGAAATTAATTGATGTTGAATATGAAGTAAGAAAGTTTTTTTTGATATATGTATTTATATTATATGGAATATTTCTATCTTTAAATGTATTTAAAGATTTTAATTTATTTAATTATTATGTAAATTTTGTAGAAAGTAACTTTCATGTGATAAACAGTGAGTTAAACTTAGAGTACAAGGATAACTTAAATAACTTGGATGAACTTAAAATCACAAAGGATGAAATCACTGAAAGATATTATACTGTAAAAGAATATTTGGATCAAAACCAATATATTTTGATATACTTTTTTCCAGCTTTGTTTATTATTTTAATATTAATATTGGCGTTTATTCATGTAGGAATTATAAATATATATATGAATAAGAAAAGGAAAATCACTTTAAAGGTTACAAGACTGAGTAAAGTATTCCCAATTGTGGCGTTAGTTGTTGTATTTATAGGACTTATTTTGAATGATGGGGAAAATAACTTTGTAATGAAAGCAATAAGTAATATTAACCTTATAATGGAATTCGTACTAATTATCTTTGGATTTGTAGTATCAAGTAATATAATAAGGACCCTTGAAGGAAAGATTAAGAACATACTAAATATATTAAATATAATTTTTATACTTGTATTTCCTCAAATTTTTTGGATGATAGGTATATGGGGAAGTTTGTTTAATGTCAAAATCATAAAAAAGGTAGGGAAAAGTTAATATGAATTATAAAAATGTTGAAGCGTTTGTAAATAAGTATATGAGAGCAATATATATATTCTTTCTATTACTAATTCTAATTAATATGATTTGGTTATTATATCAACCGCAAATAGCTATTAGTTCCATATGTATAATAGGAGTGTTTTATAGTTATTATTTGTATGTTGTTGAAAAGTTCAAGAAGAATATATATAAATTGATGTCAAAATATGAAGATGAAATCACGGAGTATAAAAAAGATGCAAATTTAAATGCCCCGATACCCTACATGGTTATAGATATACATGGTGATGTAAAATGGGTAAACAATAAATGTAGAAGTATATTAAACAATAAAAAGATGCATGAAGAGAATATATCTACAATATTTCCGGATATTAATGTAGAGGATATCATAGAAAACCAAGAGATAGTTAAGGAAGTTTTACTAAATAATAAAAGGTATAGACTTGAAAAACAGATACTTAAGGTAGAGGAAGATGGAGATGAGGTTGAAAATCTCATAGCCTTATACCTCTTAGATATTACAGAGTATAATAGAATTAATAACATGTATGAAAGCGATAAAATAATTGTGGGATATTTGTTTATAGATAACTTTCAGGAGATAATAGATAGTATAGAAGATGTAAAAAGTCCTATGCTTATTGGTATTATAGAAAGGAAAATAGGAAGATTAGGGCAAAATATGGATGCTATAATAAAAAAGATAGAGAGAGATAAATTTATGATTATTTTTCATAAAGTTAAATTAGAATATTTGCTGGAAAATAAGTTTGATATTCTCGATGATATAAGAAAAGTAAGCATAGGAAATGAGCTGCCAGTTACGCTAAGCATAGGCATAGGTGTAGGTGCAAGTAACCTCATAGGAACATCGGACTACGCTAAGGAAGCATTGGATTTAGCTATTGGACGAGGAGGAGATCAGGCAATAATAAAAGAAAATGAAAAGTATGAATTTTTTGGAGGAAAAAACAAAAAAGAAGTTGAAAGTGCTACAGGAGGTAAGGCAAGAGCCAGAATAAAGGCATATGCGTTTAAGGAACTTGTTAATACAGTTGACAGGGTTATCATTATGGGTCATAAAAATCCTGATTTGGACTCACTAGGTGCAGCACTCGGGATGTACAGGGCTGTGGAATTACTGGGAAAGAAAGCTCATATTGTTTTAAATGAAGTTACAGCGGCTATAGAATCCTTGTTTGAGCGAATAGAAACTTGCGGAGAGTATGAAAGGGATACATTTATAAAAACATCAGAGGCATTGCAGAAGTTTGATGATGATACATTGTTGGTCGTTGTAGATGTTAACCATCCTCTTTATGTTGATGCTCCTAAGTTGCTAGAAGTAGCTAAAAAGATTGTTGTTATAGACCATCATATAAAGAGTGGAGTTACTATAGAAAATCCAACACTGGCATATCAGGAAGCATATGCATCATCAGCATGTGAACTTGTGACGCAACTTATTCAATATGTTTCTGATAAAGTTGAGTTAAAGGAAGTTGAGGTAGATGCACTAATTGCAGGGATAATAGTGGATACTAAAAACTTTACATTTAAGACAGGAGTAAAAACCTTTGAGGCAGCGGCATTTTTAAGAAGAAATGGAGCAGACAGCACAAGAGTAAAAGTCTTATTTCAAAATGATTTTAATTCTTATAAAGCTAGAGCTGAAGCAATTGCAACAACAGAAATATATAAAGAACGGTTTGCCATAGCTGTACTTGAAGCAAGAGACGGTAATGATTATTTAATTATATCTCAGCTAGCAGATGAACTTCTAAATATAACGGGAGTAAAAGCATCGTTTGTGCTGTGTCATGAAGGCAATAAAATACTACTAAGTTCTAGATCATTTGGAGAAATGAATGTAGAATTGATTGCAGAGAAATTCGGTGGAGGTGGTCACTTCACTGCGGCTGGAGCACAAATAAAAGGTGCTACAGTAGAAGAAACGCGAAAGAAGCTAAAGAAAAATATAGATGAATATTATAAGGAGGATTGAAAAAAATGAAATTGATACTTAAAAAAGATGTAAACAAGTTAGGTAAATTAGGAGATGTAATTGAGGCAAGCGATGGATATGCAAGAAACTACCTTCTACCACAAGGGCTTGCGAGTGAAGCAACTAAGGCAAATATGTGTGAACTAGAGCAAAAGAAAGGTGCAGACAGGAAAAAAGAAAAAGAAGAATTAGATAAGGCAAAGAATAAAGCGGAAATTTTAAAAAGTAAAATTTTTAAGATAATAGTTAAAACAGGGGAAAATGGTAGAGTATTTGGATCAGTAACGACCAAAGAAATAGCAGAAGTTATAAAAGAACAAACGGGTATAGATGTTGATAAAAGAAAGATAGAGTTAGCAGATCATATAAAAAGTATAGGAATATATACTGTAAGTGTAAAACTACGCCCTGATGTTATGGTGAGTGTGAAGGTGGAAGTCAACGGACAATGACAGGGAAAGATAATACTGATAAAATATATTGAATATAAAGGGATAGTGTAGTATTTAGTACTATGAATATTTGACACTACCGCACTGAAGCAGGAGGTTTTCCTATGAATGAAGTTTTAGACGATATAAAAAGTAATAGTATAAAAAGCATATACTTTTTTCATGGAAAAGAAAAATTTTTAGCAAACTTTTATATTACGAGGCTTTTTGAAGCTATGTTAGATAAGGCAACAAAGGACTTGAATTATGATGTGTTTGATGATAAAACAGCTAATATAGAGCGTATATCGGAAAGCATGGAAACATTACCAGTATTTGCTGAGAAACGTGTTGTATATCTTAAAAATGTTGGGTTGTTTGAAAAAAAAATGAAAACACTTACAGGAAAGTTAACGGAAATGATGAAAAAAATCCCGAACACGACATGCCTAATAATAGAAGAAGAAACTTTTGAAAAGGGGCAACGTGATTTTAATGATTGCTTTAAAGATTTAAATTTATGCAGGGTTGTCAATTGTGAGACTCAGAAGGAGAATATATTAGTAAAATGGATACAGAAGAAATTTACTGAAAAGGGAAAAAGTATTGATATAAAGACGGCGACATATATGCTTAGAAAAGTTGGTACTGATATGAACAACATAATGAGTGAAATAGAAAAACTTAGTAGTTTTAAGATAAGTGAAGATAATATAAAAATGAAGGATATAGATGAAGTGTGTATAGAGTCGATAGACTCAAAAATATTTGATTTACTTGAGTATATTGGACTCAAAAATATAGCAAAGGCAATGGAAATATATACAAATCTTATACATATGCAGGAACCAGTTCAGAGGATTTTATATATGATTGCAAAGCAATTCATGCTTATATCAGATACGAAGATGCTGGTAGAAAGTGATATAAGTACTGATGAAATCAGCAGGTTGACAACAAGTCCTAAGTTTGTTATAGTAGAATGTAAGAAACAAGCAGAGATGTTTACTAATAAAGATTTAAAAGGCATACTAAATAGGTGCTTGGAAATAGATTTATCAATTAAAAAGGGACTTGTAGACGCTAAACTTGCTGTGGAGATTCTTATACTTGAAACCGCGAGAAAGTAAAAATCACAATAGATTATAACACTGACAATTGAAAAAGAAAGGATTGAGTTTATGAATGATATAGATGAGATATTAATGGATGCAAAACATAGAGGAGCATCTGATGTGCATATAGCAACGGGGTATCCATTGGCTTTTAGAATTAATGGTGACTTAGTTTATCAATCATCAGAGGTACTTTCAGCGGAAGAAGCGGAAGAATTGATTATGCCTGTTTTGAAATCGAATATTGTTAATAGGGAGAAGTTTCAACAAAATGGTGAAGTAGATATGGCATACACCGTAGAAAAAAGCAGATATAGAGTAAATGTGTATAAGCAGAGAGGTACAATGGCAGCAGCAATGAGACTTATACCAGAAACAATACCAAATATAGTTGAACTTGGGCTACCAGCTTCTGTGCTTCAGTTTGTAGAAAAGACAAAAGGACTTGTTTTAGTAACAGGACCAACAGGTTCAGGGAAGTCTACAACTCTTGCATCTATGATTGATTATATAAGTAAAAACAGAAAATCACATATAATTACACTGGAAGATCCTATAGAATATGTACACAAATTCAATAAAAGTATAATAAATCAGAGAGAAGTTGAAAAAGACACTGACAGCTTTGCAAGTGGACTAAAATCATCATTGCGTGAAGATCCCGATGTAGTAATGGTGGGAGAAATGAGAGATTTAGAAACAATAGCTACGGCGATAACAGCAGCGGAAACAGGACATTTGGTACTTTCAACATTACATACCATGAGTGCACCACAAACCATTGAACGTATAGTGGACGTGTTTCCACCAAACCAACAGGCTCAAGTTAGATTTCAACTATCGATGATACTCAATGGAATAATCTCACAACAATTAATTGAAAGAAAAGACAAAAAGGGAAGGGTACTAGCTTCAGAGATACTAGTGTCAAACACTGCAACAAATAATTTAATAAGGGAAGGTAACACACATCAGATAAAGAGCATAATTCAAACAAGGTCACAAGAAGGAATGCAAACTATGGACGATTCGTTGATGGATTTATACGGAAAAGGTTTAATAGGAAAAGAAGATGTATTGAAATATTCTCAAGATACAAGCTATGTAAAAAACAGATTAGGAATTTAATAAATTACAATAAACGATAGTGTCAAAAGTTTTATGAAAAAATGAAAACCTCAAATTTGCCATTGCGAGGAACGAAGCAATCCCGTTCTTTAAAAGACAAAATAGAGATTGCTTCGTTCCTCGCAATGACAGGGAGAGGGAAGATAATACTGATAAAATATATTGAATATAAAGGGAATAAACATAGGAGGAATTAAAATGACAACAGTAATTATGATAACATTGATATTAGTTGGTCTTGCTATAGGAAGTTTTTTAAATGTTTGTATATATAGAATACCAAGAAAAGAATCGATTATTTTAGGCTCTTCACATTGTACAAGCTGTAATGAAAAGATTAGATGGTATGACATGATACCTGTTGTAAGCTATGTTTTGTTAAAAGGTAAGTGCAGAAAATGTGGTGAAAGGGTTAGTATAAGATACCCAATAGTAGAGATGTTAAATGCATTATTATACATTGGCTTGTTTTATAAATATACCTTATCAAATGATTTTTATATATTTGCGATAACAACATCTATATTTATAGTGATAGGAGTTATAGATTACGAACATCAGATAATACCTAATAGGTTAATAGCAATATTTTTAGTAATAGCAATTGTATATAGGATAAATTGGTTCACGATATTAGGTAATGATTATGGTTTTTTATTTGATGGTATTATAGCTGCATTTGGAGCATTCTTGGTTTTTTTCCTTCTCATGACACTTAGCGGTGGAGGAATGGGAGGAGGAGATGTAAAACTTATTTTTCCAGTTGGTTTGATGTTTGGTATTCAACAAATAGCTTATGTAGTGCTAGTAAGCAGTGTTGCTGCAAGCATTTATGCAATAATACTTATTATAGCTAAAAAAGCAAACAGAAAGACTCCCATACCATTTGGTACATTCTTAGCAATGGGTGTATATATTATGATAATGGTAGGGCTGTAAGTGACAAAAAAACAAATAACAAAGTATAAATAACAAATGACTCATGAACTTTGTATACTGTGCTTTGAACTTAAAAAACGGAGGTTTTATACATGGATATAAAAAATTGTAGAAAATGTGGGAAGGTATTTAGTTATACTGGTAATATACATTGTCCCGAATGTGTTGAAAAAGAAGAAGAAGAGTTTAAGATGGTAAAAGATTATATATATGACCATCCAAAATGTTCTGTATATGAAGTATCAGAAATAACGGGTGTAGCTGTAAGAAATATTGTAAACTTTTTAAAACAAGATAGACTTGAATCGGTAGAAGGACTTTCGAGTCTTTTGGTATGCGAAAAGTGTGGTCAGTCGATAAAGAGTGGTAGATATTGTCCAAAATGTCTAACAGATATAAGTAATAAAACTAAAAAGATGTTAAATACTTCAAGTGAGAATGTTGCGCGAGTAGAAGAAATAGGAAATTCAGCAAAGAAATCAAGGATATATATAAATGAAGGTAAACGTGACAATAAAGATAGTAAATAATAGGATGTGGGGCTTGTGTTTGATATAAAAAAAGAGGTAGGAGCTTTGCCACATAAACCAGGCGTATATATAATGAAAAATTCAAATGACGAGATAATTTATGTAGGAAAAGCAAAAGATTTAAAAAAAAGAGTAAGTCAATATTTTACAAATATAGAAAGCAAAACGATAAAAACAAGAAAAATGGTGCCGAATGTTTCTGAGTTTGAATACATTGTTACCGACTCAGAGTCAGAGGCACTTATTTTGGAATGTAATCTTATAAAAACGAACAAACCAAAGTATAATATACTACTTAAGGATGATAAAAGTTATCCATATATTAAAATCACCCTTAATGAAAAATTTCCAAGGGTGTATTATACGAGAAGCTATAAAAAAGATAAGTCTAAGTACTTCGGTCCATATACAGATGTTGATTACATGAAAAAACTGTTAGAAGTGATATATAAAATATGGAAAGTAAGAACTTGTAAGCTTAAACTTGATGACACATCAAAAAAAAATAGACCATGTCTTAACTATCACATAGGAATTTGTGATGCTCCTTGTGCAGGGAAAACATCGGAAGAAGACTATAATAAAATAATAAAGGAAGCAATTAGTTTTTTGGACGGTAAAACGAAAGATGTGCTTGAGATACTTCAATTAAGAATGATAGAAGCTTCTAAAAATTTCGAGTTTGAAGACGCTACTAAATATAGGGATTACATAAGTGAAATTAAAAACATAACATCTAAACAAAAAATGCAAGATGAGGGTGGTAATAATCAAGACATTATTGCGTTTTTCAATGTAGGTGATGAATGGATATCACAAGTATTTTACATGCGTGAAGGTAAATTAGTTGGACGTGAGCACTATTTTATAAAGAATACAGAATTAGACGAAGAAAGTGAGATAGAAAATTCATTTTTAAAACAATATTATGTAGAAACAAATTTGATACCAAATGAAATAATTATAGAGGAAGAAATAGAGGATAAGATTGAACTGGAAGAATTTTTAACACAAAAAGCAGGGTATAAGGTGAATATAATAATTCCACAGAAAGGAAGAAAGTATAAATTACTACAACTAGCAAAGAAAAATGCACAGATAACATTAGAGCAGTTCGGAGAAAAATTTAAAAAAGAGAAAGAAAAAAGTGAAATAGCGTTAAAAGAGCTAAGTGAACTTTTGAATATAGATGATAAGTTAGATAGAATAGAAGCCTATGATATATCAAACATACAAGGTGTATATAATGTAGCATCAATGGTAGTATATGAGAATGGGCTAAAGAAGCCAAGCGATTATAGAAAATTTAAAATTAAGTCAGTTATTGGTCCTGATGACTATGCATGTATGAGAGAAGTGATACAAAGGCGATTTGCTAACTATTTTAAGGAAATTAAAGATGATAAAAAGCAATTTAAATTTAATAAATTACCAAAATTAATACTTGTTGATGGAGGTAAAGGCCAACTTAATATAGCAGAGCGAGTGCTGAAAGATTTTGAACTTAACATCCCAGCTTGTGGAGTAGTAAAGGATGATAATCACAATACGAGAGGGTTGTATTATAAAAATATAGAAGTAATTATGGATAAAGATAGTGAACCATTTAAATTGCTTGTGAGAATACAAGACGAGGTACATAGGTTTACAATCGAATACTTTAGACAAGCATATACAAAGACAGAACTTACTTCAGAACTAGATAAGGTAGAAGGAATAGGCAGAATAAGAAGAATAAGATTAATAAAACATTTTGGAACACTAGATAAAATAAAACAAGCTTCATGTGAAGAACTTGAAAAAGTAGATGGTATGAACAAAAAAGTTGCCGCAAGTGTACGAAAATATTTCAATAGAAAATAAATATGGAGGTAAACAATGAAAAAAATCATAAAACCAATAATAGCATTAATAGCAATAGTTACAATAGTCACTGTGGGATGCAAATACGGGATATATTTATATAAAAACATGCCAGATGATAATAAAATGAATAATACAATTATAGATTTAATAATTCCAAAAGGTGCAACAACAAGGGATATTGCAAAAATATTGAAAGAGAAAAACATGATAATAGATGAAAATGTTTATCGCATAAAAAGTAAACTGTATGACTATGATGGTAAATATAATTCTGGAATGTTTGAAGTGAGTATGAATATGACAAATGAGCAAGTAATGAAGTTTCTTACAACTGAAGAAGGAAGGGAAACTCTAAAGAACAGAATAACTGTGCCAGAAGGATATACGATAGCGCAAATAGGTAAGAAACTTGAGGAAAAAGGTGTTTGTTCAAAGCAAGAATTTATAGATGAAGTAAATAAGATAGATACAAAGAACTATAAATTTTTAAATAATTTACCGATGAGAAACAACAAATTAGAAGGATATTTGTTTCCAAATACATATGATTTGAGTGAAAAAGCAAATGTAAAAGATGTAATTACAAAAATGCTAGATAGTTTTGGAAATAATTTCAACGACGAGTACTATAATAGGGCTGCAGAGCTTGGGTATACGGTAGATCAAATAATAACGATTGCATCTATCATTGAGAGAGAAGTGAAAAAGCCAGAAGAGAGAAAAGCTGTGGCGGGAGTTATTTATAATAGGATGAAGAAAAATATGAGATTGGAAATGTGCTCCACAGTACAATATGCACAGGGTAAAACAAAAGAAAAATTATATGACAAAGACCTGCAAATTGATTCACCTTATAACACATATAGAAATCAAGGATTGCCATTAGGACCTATAAGTAACCCAGGTAAGGAGTCAATACTTGCCGCATTTTATCCAGAGCAAAGTAATTATTACTACTTTGTATTAAAGGATGAAAACACAGGAGAACACTACTTTTCAAAAACATTTCAAGAACATGTAAAAGCCAAGAATATGTATGAAAAATAGATATAATGATGTCAGAAAAAATATGAAAAGAGTGATAAATCATGAAGATAGAAAATAAAGTAGTATATGAATATATCGAGGAGTATATAAGGAAAGTTCAGCCAAAGTTAGACATAGAGTTAGAGGCAGTACGAGCTCAGGCAGAAGAGAGTCATGTACCAATAATTAAACCAGAAGTGGCAAGCCTGATACATACATTGCTTGCAATAAAAAAGCCAAAAAGAATACTCGAGATAGGAACGGCTGTTGGATTCTCGGCTAATCTGATGTGTAAATATTTAGTGAGTGATGGAGAAATAATTACGATAGAAAGAAATGCTGATATGTACAAAAAAGCCTTAGAAAACATAAAAAAGTTAAAAACAGAAAATAAAATAAAAGTAATCTTTGGTGATGCGATAGAAGAGATGACCAAAATTTCTGGAAAATTCGATGTAATATTTATAGATGCAGCTAAAGGACACTATGATACCTTCTACAATGACAGTCTACTCTTACTTGCAGAAGAAGGGATGATTATAGCTGATAATGTGCTATATAAGGGGTTAGTAGCATGTGAAAAAGACGAAATTGTAAGGAGACATAAAACAATACATAAAAGAATGAGAAGTTTTATTGATATGATTATGAATAACCCTGAATTTGAAAGCACACTAATACCAGTGGGAGATGGGATTATTATAAGTAAGAAAATAGGTTAGGGAGAGTTAGTGTTATTCTAAATAAAGGAGGGTGTATTTTATATGAGAACAATATTATTTTATTTATTTAGTATATGGGAATTGGTAACTAACACAATATTTAATATGAAAAAGGCAACCAAATGGAAGAATGAAGGCAATAAAGAAGAACTAGATAAGTTCTTTGTTAATAAAATATATCATAAAGCGATAAGAAGAATATTGAATGTATCGGGTGTTGTTTTAGAAGTAGAAGGCATAGAAAATGTGCCGGTAGATGGTCCTTTAGTTCTTATATCTAATCATCAGGGTAATTTTGATGTGATAGCACTTGTAGCTTCAATAAACAGAAGAGTGGGGTTTATTGTAAAAAAAGAATTAAGAGATATGCCTTTTTTGGGGTCATGGGTTGAGAATATGGGTAGTTTATTTATAGACAGAGGTAATATAAGACAATCTGCCCAAATAGTAGTTGAGGCGATCGATTATATAAACGCTGGAAATGCAATTATGATATTTCCAGAAGGAACTAGAAGTAAGAGTGATATTGTTGGCGAATTTAAGTCAGGAAGCTTCAAAATAGCTACAAAAGCGGGTGCTAATATAGTACCAGTATCAATATCAGGTTCATATAAAGTGATGGAAGCAAATAATGGAAAAGTAAAATCAGGAAAGATAAAAATAAAATACCACAAGGTCATACAAACTAAAGATATGAACAGGGAAGATGTGAATGAGATACATAATACAGTAAAGGAAATTATAATAAAAGGACTAAAAGAACAATTACAAAGAACAATTACAAAGAACAAAGAAGATAGTATAATTTAAAAGTAGGTTGCAGAGATAGTAGGATATAATTACCAGTGACTAAATGTCTTAGAAGGAGTATAATTGCAGTATGATATAAGGTGGTATATAACTACTCAATATATATTTTTAGGGGGAAGGGACATGAAAAGGAGAATTGTACTAATAGTAATTTTATTTTCGATAATTTTCACTGCGAATGTTATAGCGGAACCCATTTCGCCTTTGATGCAAGTAATAACAGATGGAATAGCTAGTATAAAGGCATTTTATCTGAATATAACAAATACTAAGATGGATGAATTAGATGTAAAGTATGAAGGTATAATTGACATATATGCAGACAAAAAAGCAACTGAAGTTAAAACGGATTTAACTAATTATGTAAATCAACAAGTAGCAGGTGTTGATACAGAGATGAATAATTATGTAAAAGCTAAAGAAACAGAGGTGGATGTGGAAGTGGCAAGCCAATTGGCAATTGCAAAAGAGGAAATAGCACAAGATATAGAGGAATCAAAACAAGATAAAAAAGCTAAGATAGATAAAATGTTTGATGAAAAACTAAAAGTAAAGTTTCAAATGAATTAAGAATAAAATATACTACAAACAATTAATTGTTTGTAGTATATTTTATTCTTAAAGAGAAAGGGAAAAAATAAAAAATTAATTTCAAAAAATACTTTTAAAATTGGCAAAAATGTGTTAAAATATAAAAGTATTTATAATGAACTAATCGCATATCTTTAATTGTGCAATGTTAATTATTTATAAGGAGGGATTAATATGAAAATTAATTTTAACTGTATTGGACTAAGTGGATATGATACATTTGATCAAAAATACAAATTGGTTAATGAAATAGTAAACGATCCTTCTGATTCGAGAGAAATAAGAAATAAAAACAGCAATATCTATGTTGAAAAAGAGAGAAGCTACAAGAAAAACATGGGCATTATTGTTAGGGGAGAGCTAGATAATAAAAATAAATTTATAGTTAAGGATTTTGTACCATATGTAGATGCTACAAAGACATATAAAATAGAAGAAATCGAAGTAGAAGAATTAATTATGAAGGATAAAGAAAAGGAATATCAAGTTAATTTTATAGATCCTAGAACAAATCTAGAATTATCTTTTTCTCTTCAAAATATCGTTGAATACATGAAAAACAGAAAACAAAAAAATTTGATTTTCAAAGGTGTGCAAGTAGCAGGACTTGTTACAACTGGAAAAATAATATTTCCTAGTGTGCTAAATACAGACAGTTTTTTAGATTACGAGGATTATATAATTGGAAGCTCAAAATATGCTCAAGATGAATATGAACTAGAAGAACAGAGAGAATATATTCTTGAAAGCATATTAGAAAGTGATTTGTTCACAGTAATGGACACATATATAATGCAGACTGAGGTAGAGACGGTGTATAATGTTCTAGGTAAGATAGTAGATAAAAAGGTAGTTAAAAATAGTAGTTCTAACGAACAAATTTATATACTTTCACTAAAAGTTATGGGTATGGATATAGAAGTGTGCATAAATAAAAAGGATTTATTAGGAATACCAACAGTAGGAATGAGATTTACAGGGACTTGTTGGTTACAAGGTAAAATAATATTCTAGAGAGTCGAGAGGCTAGTAATAGCTGGCCTTTTGGCTATACATAATTTGTTGTATTTGCACACGTAGCTCAGTAGGATAGAGCGCTCCCCTCCTAAGGGAGAGGCCGTGGGTTCGAATCCCGCCGCGTGCATATTTAAGACACCCCGAGAGGGCCTTTTTTATTTGACAGTTATTGACAAAATATGTAAAAAGTAGTATAATTATAACATGGATTGAGACGAAAGTAGGTGATATCTATGAGTGAAAACGAGACAATTGAGATAATTGAAAAGTATAAATTAATAGCTAATTCTATTTCAGCGAAGAAAAAGAATAATATATTCAGTTTTATGTTTAGGAGAAGTAGTAATAAAATATCATTATTAAAATCATATGCAAATTATATGAGAGAGATTGAGCAAGAAGAAGTAATACAAAGAATAAATGAAGATAAATACATAGATATTAGATTGAAAAAGAACAAGTATGATAGAAGTAAGTTGGTATCAGTTATAGATGGTAAAGAAAAAGATATTATAAGCGCTGAAGAACTATATGCTTGTATGAAATCTGAATACAATAGTATAGTTAGTGACTTGGGAAAAAATGAAAAGAAAATTCTGGGTAAAGCTTTTAAAAAAATAGATAAAGGTATGAGTTACATTCCAAATAGAATTGCAAAAACAGCTATGATAGCAGTTTTTGCTGCAGCAATGAGTCAAACACCACTAATATCAGGTGCGACTAATGAAACAATTGATAAAAATAACAATAATAAAAATGTTAACACCCCAATTGCAGAAAAAGCTCAGGTTAAAGAAGTTAAAAGAGAAATGGTAAAAATACCAGTAAAATTATCAGAAATATCATTGAATGATGAGATGAGAGAGAAAATAGGAGATAATAGTTTTGGAGCTTTAAAGAATGCTTTAAAGAATGCAGACAAAATAGAAAAAGTGAATAAGATACTTTATGAATCTGGACTTATAAATAATAAAGGCGGAGAAAAAGGGATAAATAGTATGACTATGGCTATATACGGAGCAGAGTCAACCGGGGGAGCTGCAGACACAGAACTTGCTAATGAAGCTAATGCTATTGGACCCATGCAATCGATAAAAGAATTCACAGTACCTGACTTATATGAAAAGCTTGGTGGTAAAGGACTAAATAACAAACAAGTAGAACAGCAATGGGAATATGTAATTGGAATTTTAAAAGAGAAATTCGGTGGTAAAATAAATTTCCCGGATAATGATAGTTATAATGAATTTGCAAAAAACGAGGAAACAGCATTTTTAATACAAACACTAAAATCAGATCTGCAAATGGATAGAATTAGAGGAAATATTGATTCTGGAATGTATAATTCGCTAATAAAAGAAGCAAAAGAGAGATATCCAGAAGAATGTAAAAACAATCCTAATTTTATAGTTACATATATAACTATGTCAGCATATAATGGAGATCCTAATACTGGTCAAAACAGAAAGTATAGACCGACTGTAGCTAAAGTTTACATACAAATACTAAAGGCACAAGAAAAAGAATATATGATGGAATGGGTTGGAGAAAAATTTACTGTTTATGATTTAAACGGAAATGAGATATTGCATAGTGATAAAGGTAATAATGAGATTACCATTAACAACTTAAAAAAAGGGATAGTTAAGACAGCAGATTTGCCTAGTAAAAAAGAATGTGTAGAGTTTAATGGTAATAATGATAAAACGGTAGATGTTGTGTTAAGTGACAAAATATTTGGTGAAATGATAGTTCCAATAGCTGAAGTTAAGGCAATTATAAATGAAGCAAGTGAAATTTTGAATAATGATGTAGAAAATCAAGATGTTTACACCGTATGCGTGAATCAGTCAAAAGAACAAGAAAGAGAACAATCTACGGAAACAGATCAATCAAATGTGGAACAAGTTAATATCATAGTATAAAAAACAAAAAGAACAGAAATGTTCTTTTTGTTTTTTATAAATATTTTACAAGCATTCTGTTGAAAATAAAAGAATAAATGTTATAATAAATAAATAGAAAACAGTTAAGGATATTTTTGGTTACTAAAATAGTTTAAACCGAAGTATGAGTTTTCAAATTGTCAATTGATTCTAGGGGGTTAAAGTTGTGGGGGAAAATAAAACGGTGGAAGATGTAGTAGAGGAATTGGTAGCTAACGCGAAAGTGGCACTAGAGGAATATATGAGTTTTGATCAGAAAAAGGTTGATGATATAGTAAGAGAGATGGCGCTTGCGGGACTTGAAAATCATATGACACTAGCGAAACTTGCAGTAGATGAAACGGGACGTGGAGTATATGAAGATAAAGTAATAAAGAATTTATTTGCAACAGAATATATATATCATGATATAAAGAACATAAAGTCTGTAGGTATAATTGAAGATAATAAAGAAGAAAATTACATGAAAGTAGCTGAGCCGATAGGGGTCGTTGCGGGTATTACACCTCTGACAAATCCGACATCTACAACACTTTTTAAATCAATTATAGCGGCAAAGACTAGAAATCCAATTATATTTGCTTTTCATCCGTCTGCACAAAATTGTTCTAGTGAGGCAGCCAGAGTTGTAAAGGAAGCTGCCATAAAGCACGGTGCACCAGAGCATTGTATTCAATGGATAGAGTCACCGTCTATCGAAGCAAGCAGAGCGCTTATGACACACCAAGGTATAAGCCTTATCCTTGCAACAGGTGGCCCAGGAATGGTAAAAGCAGCATACACGAGTGGAAATCCGGCTATAGGTGTAGGTGCAGGTAATGTACCATGCTATATAGAGAGAACTGCAAATATAAAACAATCGGTTACGGATTTGATTGTATCAAAAACATTTGATAACGGTATGATTTGCGCATCAGAGCAAGGTGTGGTAATCGATGATAGTATATATGATGAAACGACTGAATATATGAAACTAAATAAATGCTACTTTACCTCAAAAGAAGAAACAGAATTGCTATCATCATTGGTTATTAATAAAGATAAGTGCGCAGTGAACGGCGACATAGTAGGTAAACCAGCGTGGGAGATTGCGAGTAAAGTGGGTATAGCAGTACCAAAAGATACAAAAATGTTGTGCTGTGAGCTACCTGATGTCGGTGCTGATTATCCACTATCACGTGAAAAATTATCACCAGTACTCGCTGTATTTAGAGCGAAAGACACAGAAGATGGTATAAATTTAGCAGAAAAGATGGTTGAGCTAGGAGGACTAGGTCACTCCTCAGTAATTCACTCAAATGATGATAAGGTAATAAATGCATTTGCAGATAGAATGAAAACAGGTAGGATAATAGTGAACTGTCCATCGTCACAAGGTGCAATAGGAGACATATATAATACGAGCGTACCATCTCTTACATTAGGCTGTGGTTCGTATGGTAAAAATTCGACTACAGACAATGTAAGCGTTAAAAATTTACTGAATATAAAAAGGGTGGCGAAAAGAAGAGTGAATATGCAATGGTTTAAAATTCCGTCTAGAATATACTTTGAGAGTGGTTCAATTCAGTATTTAGAGCAAATGGATGATATAAATAAAGTATTTATTGTAACAGACAAAGGTATGGTAGATTTAGGGTATGTTGATAAGATAATTTATCATTTAAATAATAGGGAAAAGCAAATAAAGTATGAGATATTTCAAGATGTAGAGCCAAACCCATCATTTGATACAGTTTATAGAGGCGTTGAAAGAATGAAAAAATTTGATCCTGATTGTATTATATCGCTTGGTGGTGGGTCACCGATAGATGCAGCTAAGGGAATGTGGTTATTTTATGAATATCCGGATGCAGATCCTGCAGGAATGAAGCAAAAATTTATGGATATTAGAAAGAGGGTATATAAATTCCCTAGACTAGGTATAAAGTGTAAGTTTGTTGCTATACCAACTACATCAGGGACAGGCTCAGAAGTTACTTCATTTGCAGTAATTACAGATAAGGATAATCATATAAAATATCCTCTTGCCGATTATGAACTAACACCTGATGTGGCAATAATAGATCCTGATTTGGTTATGAGTCTACCCAAAGCAGTAACAGCAGATACAGGGCTTGATGCACTAACACATGCTATTGAAGCGTATGTTTCAGTTCTTGCATCTGATTTTACGGATGGACTAGCGATGAAAGCTATAGAACTCATATTTGAATTCTTACCACGTGCCTACAAAGATGGAAGCGATAGGGAAGCAAGAGAAAAAATGCACAATGCCTCAACAATAGCAGGAATGGCGTTTACAAATGCCTTTTTAGGAGTGAATCACTCTTTAGCACATAAGCTAGGAGGAGAGTTTGGTGTTTCACATGGCAGAGCAAATGCAATAATATTGCAGCATGTTATAGCATATAATGGTGAAAGCACACCAACTAAATTTGTATCATTTCCTAAATATGAAAAGTATATAGCACCTAAGAAATATGCGGATATATCGAGGCGATTCGGATGGCCAGCGTATACAGATGAAGAGGGTGTATCATCACTCATAAGCAATATAAAAGAACTTATGAAAGAAGTAGATATGCCAATGAACATAAGAGAGTGTGGAATTAATGAAGAAGCATACATGAGTAAAATAGAATATTTAGCTGAAAGAGCGTTTGAAGATCAATGTACAACAGCCAATCCAAGATTACCACTCATAGTGGAGTTAATTGAAATATATAAAAAAGCATATTACGGAAATTAATATAAACAGATAAAAGTAGTAGTTTCATTCAGTCATTGATTGATACTACTACTTTTTTATTTGTGAGAAAGAAGAATAAATATAAAAATGTAATAAATTGACAAATAGTAAGAAATATGGTACAATGTGTAAAATATAATAAAGAGATATAATTTTAATATTAGTAACGACTGAGAAGGTGTAGTATGAGTAAACAGCTTGTTGAAAACAAAAGATTTACAGAAATATATGATCTGTACTATACATTTAAAAAAGTATATGGTAAAGAACTGGATAGACTTTTTGGAATAATTAAAGTGCAAGAGGAAACTCAAAAGACAATAGATAAAATTGAGTTAAAAGAGTATGGTACTAATATTTTGGGAAGAGGGATAGCAAAGGTAAGAATGATATACAAAAATTATATAATGTGCGAATTAAGGGAAGAGTATAAAAAGGAAAGAGATTTAATAGTAAATTCATATGTGAGTGATTCTAAATTAGATATAGTGCAGGAAAATGTAGCAAGAGTATTGATAACCGAACAAATTGGGTTTCATGTAGTTATGTCTGAATTAATGTCACCACCTATCGATACTTTAAAAAAATCTAATCAAATAACATCAGAAAATATTTTGTTTGAAACAGAAGAAAAGGTAAAGCTAATAGAATATATGAATCCAGAGAGCGAGTTCGATGTAGAAGTAGATTCAAGTCAAGAAGGTATAAATGAAGAAATGACCAGGTAGAAGAATAAGAGTAGAATAAAAATAAAATCACCTCATATAATTAATCATGCATTGTAATTGATTAATTATATGAGGTGATTTTGTTGCAAACAATAAGATATGGAAATCGTAATAATGATGTTAAAATACTACAGTCAGTATTAAATAAAATAGGATATGGAGCACTCGTAGTAGATGGTGTTTTTTCTGATAATACATTAACGGCTGTAAAAAGGTTTCAAAGGGATTATGGTTTGATTCCAGATGGGATTGTAGGAGTAGAGACATGGAAAGCATTAGAAAGATACTTACTAGGGTATACACAGTATGTCATAAAAGCAGGAGATACATTTAGTAGTGTAGCAAAAAAGTTTCACACAACGATTCCATTTATTGAAGCTGCAAATCCTAATTTGGTTCCGACGAGGCTTCAAATAGGACAGAGAATAATAGTGCCATATGGAATAGATGTGATACTTGACAATGTTGGGTATACATATGAGGTGCTAGACTATAATATAAGAGGGCTAAGAGCGAGATACCCATTTATAGGTGTGGAGATACCAGGTAAAAGTGTGTTAGGTCGCAATTTATATGTTTTAAAGATAGGAAACGGACCGAATAAAGTATTTTATAATGCGTCTCACCACGCACTTGAATGGATTACATCTCCACTGCTTATGAAATGGCTAGAGAATTTTGCAGAGGGATATGTTATGAACTCAATTGTCAAAGGATATAACATAAGAGAAATATACGAGAAATCTACTATATATATAATGCCGATGGTGAATCCAGATGGGGTAGAGCTAGTGATTAATGGACTTAAAACGACCAACCCAAATTATCAGGAACTAATAAGATGGAATAATGGAAGCACTAACTTTTCAAGGACATGGGAGGCAAATAATAGAGGAGTTGACTTAAATCATAATTATAATGCAGCATGGGAAGAATATCAGCAAGTTCAGAGGGAACTCGGAATAACCGGACCTGCTCCTAGCAAATATAGTGGACCATTTCCAGAATCGGAACCAGAAAGTAAAACGACTGCCGATTTTACAAGGAGAATAAATCCTAGATTGGTTATAGCATATCACTCGCAGGGAGAAGTTATATACTGGAATTTTATGAACATGGAGACAGAAGAAGCAAGAAGAATAGGAGATATGCTTGCTAGGGTAAGTGGATATTCACTAGAAACTACTTCAGGAACAGCCTCATATACAGGGTATAAAGACTGGTTTATTAAAGATTATAGGCGACCAGGATATACTATAGAGGTAGGTAGAGGGGTAAATCCATTACCAATAAGCCAATTGCCTAAGATATATGATGAGAATGAAGAGTTATTGCTGCTTGCAGCGATAGTGTAAGGAATAATATCTGCGATTTTGAAAGCAACGGGAATGTTCGTTGCTTTTATTAAATTTGATTAATATGAGATTGTTATTATTATTTATTTGTGATAAAATTTAATATAGATAATGAGTAAATGTAAGGGCGTATATTTAGATAGTGTCAAAAGTTTTACAAGGAGGATGAAAATATGTTATACAGAGAAATGGGTAGGACAGGTGAGAGTATATCGATTCTTGGATATGGGTGCATGAGGTATCCTCAGAAGAATGGTAAGGTAGATGAGGAGCTTACTGAGAAGCAAATAATGAGTGCGATTAAAAATGGTGTTAATTATTTTGATACGGCATATTTTTACCATGGTGGGAAGAGTGAAACTATACTCGGTAATGTTCTTGAGAAAAATAACTGTCGAGAAAAGGTGAAAATAGCTGACAAAATGCCTCCGTTTTTAGTAAAGACAATAGGTGAAATAGAAAAAATATTTGGGACACAACTTGAAAGACTAAAAACAACATATATAGATTATTATTTAATGCATGCAGTTTCAAATTTTCAGACATGGGAAAGATTGAAAAAAATGGGTATTGTGGAATTTATTGAGAGGAATAAAAAAGAAGGAAAAATAAAGTATATTGGTTTTTCTTATCATGGTAATGTATCGGACTTTAAAAAGATAGTAGATGATTATGAATGGGACTTTTGTCAGATACAATATAATTATCTAGACGAATATAATCAGGCAGGCACAGAAGGACTAAAGTATGCGAGTGGTAAGGGGTTAGGTGTAGTAATCATGGAACCACTTAGAGGTGGAAAACTAGCGGGTAGGGTTCCAGATAAGGTGAAAGAGATTATCGACAAGTCAGATATTAAAAGAACAGCAGCTGAATGGGCATTAAGGTGGGTATGGAATCATAAAGAAGTTGGGACTGTATTATCGGGAATGAATGATGACGAACATATAGCTGAGAATATAAGAATTGCCTCGAGTAGTTTACCAAATTCACTTACAGTTGAGGATTTGGTATTGATGGATAAAGTGAAACAAACATATAAGGAGCTTATGAAAGTCCCGTGTACAGGGTGTGGATACTGTATGCCTTGTCCTTACGGAGTAGATATACCATATGCGTTCAATACATATAACAGTAAGTACTTCTTTAATAATAAGAATGCAAAGTATCAATATGCATCATTTACAGCAGGAATAGGTGGAGGAAAATCATCGCATGCGAATCAGTGTACTGAATGTGGTAGGTGTGAGAAGATGTGTCCACAAGGGATTTTGATTAGACAAGAGTTGAAAAAAGTATCTAAGGAATTTAATTCACCACTGATGAATTTTGGAATTTGGGTGATGAAGAAGTTTAAGAAGATTTGAGTTATATACTCCCTTAATAGGGGAGTTTTTTGTTTAATGCGTGTTTAATCTTTCTTTTGAAAGGTTAAATTTTCTCTTTCTTTTTGAAGGATTGAAACTTCTCTTTCTTTTTGAAAGACCAAAAAGAAACAAAAAGTCTTTTCACCCTAAATCCCGCTAGGGACTTTTCACGCAAACTTAGCTACTCCGCTATCGCGTCACACGCACGATTGCGAGAAAGGAGCTTCGCAAATTTATTTACAAGATCAAAGATCAAAGATAAAAGATTATAAGGATGGAGAGGTTGGTGGGAAAATTTCCATAAATGAAGAAAAGAAGGCACAATCAGGCCAGTATTCTACGATAGATAATAAATATTTTTGTATAATTTACATATTATTACCAATAATAATATGGGTGATATATATGTTTTTTGAGAAGAAAGGTAAAGATGAGTTGAAGGAAGATGATTTGAAAAAGAAGGAAGAAGTTGAGTCAAAAGAAGTTGATTTGAAGAAGGAAGAGAGTAAGAATTCAGGAGGTAAAGTTTCTATTGAGAAAATAAAGGAGAAACTTGGGAAAAGTGTAGATTTTGCGTGCAAAGAATTTTATGTAAACTCAAATAAAGATTTGCCTGTGGCTATTGTATATATTAATGGCCTTATTGATAGTCTAAAAACAAGTGAATTTATATTACAACCACTTGCAGAAAGTGAGACATTAAAAAGTGCTCAAACACCACAAGAGGTTATAGAGTTAATAGAGCAGGGAGCCTTGTATTACTCATCCCAGACAAAAAGGGAAAAAGATGAGGATGTTATAAAGGATGTAATAGAGGGATCTGTTGCTCTTGTTTTTGGACAAGAAGGTATAGCATTTACATTTGACTTGAAAGGATTTGAACGTAGGAGTATTTCAGAACCAACTGCCGAAAATGTAAAGAAAGGTGGAAAAGATTCTTTTGTTGAGACTTTGCGTGTTAACACTGCAACTATTAGGAGAAGAATAAAGACTCCAGATTTAATAATCGAAGAAAAAGTAGTCGGAAAACAAAGTCTGACACAATTAAATATAATTTATATTGATGGCATAACTAACATGGATATTGTAAATAGCATTAAGAAAAGAATAGATGAATTAGATATAGATGAAGTATTATCTATAGGGAAGCTAGATGAGCATATAAATGAAAAAAAATACTCGGTTTTTCCTCAAATAGATCATACTGAAAGGCCAGATAAGTTTTGTACTGATATTATTGAGGGAAGAGTAGGAATAATAGTTGATGGACTCCCTATGGGAGTCATAGTGCCTGCTGAGTTTGCTAAACTTCTCCAAGCACCTGAAGATTATTCAGAAGATCCAATTATTGCATCTTTAATACGATTATTAAGATATTTCCTTCTTATGTTCACTATACTATTACCTGGGTTTTATGTAGCAGTGACTACATTTCATCCGGAGATGATACCAACAGAGCTTGCAATGGCTATTGCTGAGTCAAAAGAGGGAGTACCCCTACCTATATTTTTTGAAGTTATATTAATGTTAGTGGCTTTTGAAATTCTTGTAGAGGCTGGGCTAAGACTGCCAAGAACTATCGCTCAAGCAGTCTCTATTGTAGGAGCACTGGTTGTTGGTGATGCAGCAGTAACTGCAAAGCTAATATCTCCTGGGGTAGTAATAATTATAGCTATAGCTGCAATAGCAAGTTATGCAGTACCAAATCAAGATTTGAGTAATGCAATACGATTATGGAGATTTATATTTGTTATTTTATGTAGTATAATTGGACTTTTTGGTTTAATTATAGGAGTTATTTTAATAATATTTGACTTAGCTAAGATGGAGACTTTGGGGGTAGCGTATCTAGAGCCATTTGTAGAAAATAAGAGTATGCAGATAGGCGATTCGATTATAAGGTTACCTTTTAAATTTTTAAAATATAGACCTAACTTTTTAAAAACTAGTAATAAAAAAAGGTTAGGTTAATACCATGCGTGAAGCGCACTTGGAGGTGCACATGTGAAAAAAGTTTGTATACTTATTATTATATTTTATACATCACTTATGTTTTCAGGTTGTGAGAATATAGTAAAAGGACGAATAGAAATAGATAAAACAGGTTTTATTAGAACTGTAGCATTTGATAAATCAAAAGAAAATGATGATAATATGAAACTAACATTTGCACTAAAGGGGAAAAGTGGAGGAGGAAATGCTAAAGAATCTGGGAGTAGTGGGTTTAGCATAATATCAGAAGAAGGAAAAACAATATTTGATGCAAACAGGAAAGTTCGTACATTTGTCAGTAAAAATATTTTTTGGGGACACATGGTTTTTATTCTTATAGGTGAAGATGCTGCAAAAGACGATATAATAAAGTATCTTGATTTTGCTACTCGTAATCAAGACATAAGATATACATTAAATGTCATGATTGTAAAAGGTGCAACAGGAGAGGAAGCAATAAATAAAATACGAACTAAAGATATTACTGTAACAGAAACATTATCTAGTCTGATAGATAACGCGGGGGATGTCTCAGTTTCTAGTAAATTAGAATTAGGAGAAATAGTTCAAATGTTAGATTCTGAATATTCATGTGTATATATACCATATATAGAACTTGTTAATAAAATAAAAGAAGAAGAGGATGGTAAAGAGGTTCTCGAACCAAGTCTTGAAGGATATGCAATTTTTAAAGATGCAAAATTAATAGGATATATAAATGGAGGAACATCAAGAGGTGCTAATTGGGTAAACAACAAAGGTGACACAGGAACTACAATTGTAAAAGATAGTAAAGGAAAAGATATATGCTTAGAAATAATAAATATAAAATCAAAAACAATACCTGAAATAAAAGATGATAAGATTAAAGTCAAAATTGAAATTAACATGACAAGTGATGTAACAGAGTATGAGGGTAGGGAAGATATATTTAAGGAAAAGGCATTAAAGGATATTGAAAAGCAACAAGAAGATATAATAAAAAATGAAGTGAAGAGTGCAATAAAATATGCAAAGGAAAAAGAAGTAGATTTCTTAGGTATAGGAGATGCAGTATACCATAAATATCCTATAGAGTGGGAAATATATAAGAAAAAATGGCCAAAAACATTTAAAAATCTACCTATTAGTGTAGATGTAATGACAAAAATTAATAGAACTCACAATATAACACAGCCAACAGGAATGAAGGAAGGTAATAAGAAATGATTATTTTATCAATAGTGATAATTGCAATTATTATATATGAAATAATGAATATGGAAGAAAAAGCAACAAAAGATGTTGTAGTTCTTATTGGTATCTCAGTGTTTACTTGGTTATTAGGGTTTATATACATTTCGGATCCATATAGGGATAGTATTGCGAAGCTGATAATGGATACACTTGGGATTAAGATGTAATGAAGGGGGTTTTAGTGATGGTTCCTTTTTCTAGGAACCGCACTGAAATCTAAAAGACATAAAAGGATGGAATTCAAAACAGCTAGTCCATAAATTGTATTTTAAGGGTGGTGAATTATAGTGACAGACATAAAAGATAAAATTTCTACCAGACAAGCAATGTTATTATTTCTTACAATTGTATACTCCCCTACAGTAAGATTTATGGGAGGTTTCACAGCGGATAGGGCAAAGCAAGCAGGATGGCTAGCACCGATATTTTCATTAATACCGCTATTAATATTAATAATGATACTACAAAGCATATATATAAAATATAAAGATGTGTCTTTAATGGATGCTATATATGATATTTTAGGTAAGCCTATTGGGAAGTGTATTATATTAGTGTATATAATATGGATAGGAATATTAAATTCATTATATGTTAGATACTACGCAGAAAGATTAACTATTTCAACATATGAAAATACAGATTATAAAGTATTTATTATAACTATGCTTATTCTAGTTTTGTTGATACTCCCACATGGTATAAAAGTATTAGCAAGAATGAATGAAATCATTTTCCCAATCTTATTAATAGTATTTATTATATTTATGGTTTTATTGATACCAAATATAGATTTGGCAAAACTTACACCTATAAGTTATACAGATATTAT
Source organism: Clostridiales bacterium GWD2_32_19 (assembly GCA_001795385.1). Lineage (GTDB taxonomy): Bacteria > Bacillota > Clostridia > Lachnospirales > UBA12420 > UBA12420. The sequence goes on along the minus strand of MGOU01000008.1, from coordinate 16,992 downwards.
ACCAATGTTTAATGCAAGTATTGGTATTAATGGATTATGGGGCTATGTGCTTTTTGTATTTTTTATAGGGGACAAAATAAAAGATAAAGAAAACATTCAAAATGCAGGTATAAAGGCTAGTATGTTTTTAGTAGTAGCAACAATACTTATTATAATTGCGAGTATTGGCACACTTGGACATACTATTATAAAACGTACATCATTATCTTTTTTGGCTGCAGTAAAGGAAATTTCATATTTTGGAGTAATTGATAGACTTGAATCAATACAAGTAGTTACATGGGTATTATCAGATTTTATGATTATAGCGGTATTTACTTATATAATACTTGATTTGATTAAATCTTTTTTAAATTTGAAAAAGACCTCTTATTTGATTAATATAAGCTTAGTTTTACTATATGTTTTTAGTGTTTATTTAGGTAGAAATATATTTGAATTGCAAACTTTTTCTGGGGATTTTGCGATATATTTTAATAGTATATTAGCATTTGGAGTGCCGGTTATTGTTTGGGGAGTCGGTAAGGTGCGGGGGAAAGTTTAAAAGTAAAATACTGGTGCTAGCTTTTTATATCTTTTAGGGACGGTTCCTTCTTTATAGGAACTGTCCCATTAATTAAGCTTTGAATCAGTAAACTTTTGTGTTATACTCCTTTATATCTTGGCTAAGATTGATGTTTTCTACTATTTTTGTTTCATGGAGACGGTTCCTGAAAAGAAGGAACCGCCCCCTTCATAAAGGAAAAAGATTTGAGGTATATGTTTGAGAAAAATAAAAATTTAAAAAATTTAAAAAAGTTTGTATATTAATTTTGAGATTGGCTATAATATTAGTGTGGGTATATGATGGTTGAGTCAAGATTCATGCATGCTTGTGAAAGCAGGTGTGCATGGGTCGGCCGAAGGTTATATGCTGGTCGAAAGGCTGGTATATAGCCGGAGGGAAGATTGTATGTGGTGGGGAAAGGTTTTATTATAGTCGAGAAATTGATTATAATAGGGCTCCAACTTATCATATATGGTCGAGCTAAGATTATATATAGTGCCGAAGATTTTATTGTACTAATTTTTTAACATTATAAATTTTTTGGTTATATATAGCCGTGAGGTTATATATAGCTATGCAGGTATTATATATAGTCGAACAAACCATGAGTATGGGTGGTGAACTGCTTATATATAGTCGAAAGATTATATATGGGTAATAAGGTATCTATACTTGTGCAAGTCAGATCGTCATGTGCTTATAAAAAAGTATCATAAAATATTATGATACTTTTTTTATGTTTTCGGAGGAAAGTGCTCCGTTTTCGTCATCCTGAGCGAAGTGAAACATAGCCGAAGGATCTCAAGTTTTACACATATATAAGAGTAAGACGAGAGATCCTTCGACTTCACTATGTTACGCTCAGGATGACATTCAGGGATTGGTACTCGCTTCGATAAAGACAAACTTGCTATAGCACATTTTTATATTTAATTAATGGGACTTCACTCTTTACTCTTGTATTATTTCTGCTAGGTGTGATGCAAATTTATTTGTATCTAATGTTGAAGAATCTGAAGTGTACCATTCAGGTTTTACAAAAGTAGAGTCTGTTGAAAATTTGGAAATCCAATAGTCATGATTTTTAAATAATATTGAGTATGGCAATAAATCAATAAATAAGTTGGGATTTTCTTTTAAAATTGCAACCAAGTTTTCATAATCAGTCTGTTCTATAAAGTTTGCAAATCCAATAACTTCATTGATGTTATCGATGGCATCAATATTCACCTTAAAAGTGTTCACCGTAAACTTTATAATGAGGATATATATGATTAAATAGACAATAAAGATTTGTATATTCATATCAGTACTTATCATTAGGGAAAGTGGAAGAGAAGATGCTAAGTTTAAAACAATACTAATCACAGTAATAAGTAATAAAACAAGTGTACTTCCAAACTTTAATATATAACTAATCAAGTATTTGGCAGATTTGGTCTTTTGCTGGTTATTTTGGTTCTCAAGTAAATTGATATATATCCAGTGTATAACTAGTGAAAATAAAGCACCTAAGAATACTGAAAAGTATATACTATAGGTAACAAAATAAAAGAAATTAGAGACAACCAAAATTAATACTAAAGCTGAAATGTATTTTAGAACCTTAACTCTTATATAATAAAATCGATTAAAAGGTTTATATAATTTATCTATTTTATCTATGATAGAATTTCTAGCTTTGTAAGATAATTTTTTAATTTTAAATCTATGTTTGTGTAAAGATACGGTTTCCCCTAAACTAAAAATTTCATCAAAGAGAGTTTTTTCATATCCATCCTCAGTTACAATATCTCGTAGCTTAGTAACAAAGAAATCATTATATGTTATCCATCTAAGATACTTACTTAACTTTCTATCTATTTTTACAAACCCCTTATTAGCCCACTGTATTATAAGGGAATTGATATCGTTTACATTTAAAACATGGTTATAAAAATACTTTATTTCAGCACAGTTTAGGTGTAAAGGAGGAGTAGAGGCAGTTTTTGGAGTAATTCTACGCCTGTTTATTTTAAATTCAACAAATGACATGAAAGATATAGCAAATAATAAGCAAATAGTAGTAATCAATATTTGAGTGAAATTGCTTTTTGATTTCAATGTTGGGTTAGTAAAATATTTTTCTTGCAAAGGTATATCAATGATTATTTGCTCGTGGGGATCAAGCGGTCTTATTGTATTACCGGAAATAACATTATCTCTTACATCCCAAATGATACCAGAATCATCATGGTTTTTAAAATCATTAAGATAAAGCTTTATTTTAGAATAGTCGAAAGATGACGGAAGCTCTATACGAAAACTACAGTTATAAACAGTAGCGTCCCAAGTATTATTGAGTATATTCCAATACATCTCGTCCATGTATCCATATATATCTTCCCCCATGTCATATGTATAGGAAATAATATAAGAGTTGTGACCACGAACTAAATCATTAGCAGAACCTATGTTTATATCAAGAAAATCCCCATCTTTTTCGACAATATAATTATAAAAATTATTTTTTTCATTAACGACATTTATATCAGAAACTTTATGTTCATAATTATAATGGTTTATAGGAATTCGCTTTGTAATTCCAATAGCTTCTTCACCAAAATATACTAATATTTTTTCAGTTACAAAGTAGACATTATTTTTTGATACAGTTATAGTTACATCATAACTTTTAATATTGTAATGCTCATCTGTTAAAGCAAGTGGAGTCAACACAGCAATGAAAAGAAAAGTAATAAGTAATGTCTTAATAACTTGATCCAAGTATTGAGGTTTCATAAGCCCACTCCCTTTAATGTAGTTTTGTATAATTATAGCAAACTTGATGCTATTTTGTAAAGAAATATTTAAATAGGAAAAGTTTTAATAAACTGCACTATTTCTACAGTTAAATGCAATATTGAGAAAAACTCATACCGTTCACTTTCAAAAGCATACACTTTATTAAAGCTTTGTAGACAGAGATAAAAAAAGGTGATAAAATGTGGAAAAATATATTAATAACAAAATATTACATTAGGGACAGTTATTATGTTGTATACGAGGGGTGATAATATGGCAAGAGGCGAGAGAAAGCGAAGTTTTACAGGTATATACCATATAATTATAAGTGGTAAATATAAGAAAAATATATTTTTAGATGATCAGGACATGAATAAGTTTGTATCCATTCTAGAAGAGAAGATAGCGGAAACAGACTCTGAATTATATGGGTATTGCTTGATGGAAAACCATGTACATTTAATAATAAAGGAAGGAAAAAGAGGTATAGCTGATGTTATGAAAAGGATGTGTATAAGCTATGTGTGTTACTATAACAAAAAATATAAAAGAGTAGGGCACTTATTTCAAGGCAGATTCAAAAGTAAACCGATTGAAGATGATGAATATTTACTTACTAGTATAATGTATATTCATAATAATCCTGTAGAAGCAGGGAATGTCGAAAAGATTGAAGACTACAAATGGAGTAGCTTTACAGAATATACAAATGATAAAAGTGGGATGGTAAATGTTGAAACAATATTAAAGATAATAAGTCCAGACACAAAAACGGCACGAAAAGAGTTTGTTGTGCTTAGTAAAAAAGCAATAAGAAATTATGATATGGATATTAGGAAAGAGAAGGATGAAATTGACAAAGAGGAAAACACAAAAATTAAAAGATTTTTAAAGATTAATAATATCAGTTTGACTCAAATAGAAAAAAATAAAATACTAAGAAATAAAGTAATTGTAAAACTATATATAAATTTAAAAGTATCTGCAATAAAGATTGCATATGTGTTTAATTTAAGTAGAGCATCAATACATTTAATAGTAAGGAACCATATAAATGAAACAAGGGTTCTAAATAAGAAAAATGAAGAGTCAAAAGTAGGCTGAAAAGAGATAAAAAGGAGAGAAGAAAAATATGCGTAAGATAATGATGATTGTGGTTTTGCTGATGGGAATTATAATAAATAATAGCGTGATTGCAAGCGGTGGATTTGCAGATGTGAAGGAAGGAGACTGGTATTATGGAGGAGTTGGTAGGCTAATTGAGAAAGGAATAGTTGCTGGGTTTCCTGACGGTACTTTTAAACCAAGTAGTAGTGTGCAAGCAGATCAGTTTATTAAGATGGTGCTTGTAGGATTAGGCAATACAGATATACAGAACGGTACTGAGTACTGGGCAAGTAATTATATTAGTAAGGCAAAGGAATTAAATATTTTAACGCTTGAAGATTTTATGATTTATCACGGTAACTATAACTATACAAGGGCTATAACTCGTGAAGAAATGGCTATAATAATATCTCGTGCTCTTACAGGTACAGAAGCAAATGTAATTAACAATATAGAAGATCAGAAAGCTTACGCAACGCTTATTAAAGAATATTCACTAATTCTCGAAACAAGCAAATCTCCTATTGCAGAAGTATATGCTAAAGGTATCCTCATGGGGTATCCTGATGGCTACTTTAAGCCGTACAAAGGTCTTACTCGTGCCGAAGCAACAACAGTTATACTTCGTTTAATTGATGTAAGCGAGAGAGCACAAGTTACCAAACCTACAAAAACAATAGATGATGTAGAAGATGAAGAAAGTGTAGCGTTGCCTAAGAACGCAGCTGACTTTTATAGAATAAACCCTGAGGTACCTACTTATTTGTATGAATATGCTTATAACCAGAAGGCTAAGTATGATATGGATTACTTTATGACTAATAAAGAGGTATATAATGACCTAAATTATAGTTCTTCATATGGAGGAACAGGAAGACAGTTGCTTGGTAAAATAAAGAAGTACGCTACGGAATATTTAGATGCAGTTTATAACATGGACTATACAAAGGATAGTACAGTTATTCGTGATGCTATTAGATACCATTTTAATGATGTTTATGGTAATGAAAAATTTGTAGATGATTATGTTAAAACAATGAAAGATAATAAAGTAATAAGTAAATATGAATTTTTAACAGATGACTCTCTTGTATATCAAGACAGTACAGGGGGTGTAAGAATAAGAGGAAAATTGAAAATTATGTATTTATCTAATAATGGGGGCAAGTGTGTAACTTTTGATAATACTACTAATGACTTATATAATATACCGATAGAACTCAATAAATGGTACGAGCAAGATGTTGAATTTAGATTTTCAAACGCCTTTGGACAATCTTTATGGACCAGAACAGAATTTGTATTAGGAGCAGAATATAGCATAAAGTAATTATTTATAGCTGGAACGGAGGTGTTTGTTTTGAGTAATAAGAGGCGAAAAATAATAATAAGTTGTTTTATTTTGTTTATGTATCTGGTTATATTAATTCCATTCAAAAATGTATTCGGAGAAGCAGGAGTAGATGAGCGTGTATCGGTTCCTGTTAAGGATGGTGTTCAATATCTTAAGTTTATAACAACAGCTACTGCTGGAACAGGTGGTACTAAATATCGTACACTAGGGTGGCAGATTTCATTTGATGTAAACGGGAACGGTAAAACGAGTGATGATTACAAGATGATTTACCCTATGAACGACGGCGGACAAACAGGAACGATAATTAGAGAGATACCTTTTAGGGGAGAATATAGTGCGATTCTTGAAACGCTTTGTCGCGGATTTGGTAGTGGTGGAGATATAAACAATCCTGACAATGAGGATAAAAAGATAATTAATTATATGTTTAGAGGTGGAACGGTTTATATAGATGCAGTTCAAACGGTTGTGCGTAACGGAGTTTATGACTATGCTTATGCAAACACTAACAACGGAGCTCTTAATATGGATAGCAAAGGGCAACTTGTTGGAACAACGGGGGGATTACATTTTTCTTATTCATCTATTGCTGGAGCGGTAGCATGGAGTGGTACTGCTATAACGGATTTGAAAACTTATTATAATATTTCAAAAGTCTTTACTCCTGAGATGGTACCTCATTATATACATTATATATATAGTCAGTATATGGAAGGACAGACAATATATGATTCAATTCCTTTTGCCACCAGGGATGAGGTAATAGTTGCAGGAATAAATACAAATAAAACGCTTACTGCTGATGATTATACAAGCAGTACAAGAACATTTAAAAGCCTAAGAGCTAGTTATACAGATAGTATAAAGGAAAGTTTTATTAATATCACTTCAAAATCTATTGTCGGTTTTGATTTTGGAGCTACTGGTACATATAATCCAAACATCTATATAACAAGCTTCTACGAGGTGAAAAAGCCTGCTAATCCAATAGCAAGTTTAGGGGTAAGGGATGCAGAGGAATCAACAGTACATGAAGAAGATGGTTATCAATTTTATACTCTTGGTACCACTATGAATTTAATGTTGGTTGATAAAAGTTATTATGATAATCTTGACATAATAGATTTGAAAATAAAAGACCTAAAAACAAATGCAATAGTTTTCACAGGAACAGACTCAAATGATGAATATAATTTAAAAAACAAACCTATCGGAACATATCAATATCAAATAGATATTACCTTAGAAGGTGGGAAGAAAATATCTGATGCAGTTTCTTTTAAAATAGTAAAAGGAGAGGAACCTGAAGAAGAGAGCACTTTGAAAGCAACAGGAGATATAGATGCTCCAGTATCCGTTCTTGAAATATATAATACAGCCGATGCTACATTCAGTTTTCGTGCAAGTTCTAATTATGAGCTTAATGGGTGGAGGATTATAGATGGAGCGAAATATGTAGTGGGAGAAGATTCGGGAGATTTTGAAGGATACAGTGATAGTAAAACAGTAAATCTAAAAATCCCTGTAAATAAAAAGGTTACAATAAGTGTAAGAACATGGGATTATAGTGGCGAGAGAGCTTCTGCAGAAGATATTGCAGATGTAGATACAAAAGAAATCAGACCAGTAGCAGGAAATAAAATAAGTATGCTTAAAGAAGAGCCTAATAGATATACAAGTAAAGAATATAAACAATATAAGAAAATAAAAATAGATACAAACTATTCAGATATACTTACAGATGATGATGTTTTAGCTTATGCTCCTAATAATTATAGCAGTTCTCTTACTGCTGTAGAAATACAGCCAGTTACTTCAGGGGGAGCACTTGATGTATCAAGACTTCCAACGATAAAGTTTGCAGATGAGTCAAAAGTTATAAGAGAGTCTGACAAGATAACGCTTAGGGGAGATGTTACAAGAACAGCAGTTCATTATGCAAGGTTTGATGCGAGTGGTTATTACAGGATTAGAAACAAAGTCACTAACGATTACAAAACAAGTGTCTGGTCTAGTTACAATACTATATATGTTGCGCCTGACCAAGCTCCTGTTATAAATAGTTTTGATATAATAGCTATGGAAAAGGATAATGTAGAAAATTACTATAGTACGAGTAAATACTATAATAATACAGTCAATATGTGGAGTATATATAGAAATCCTGATGATCTCGTCTCTAGATTTAAAATAAGAGTAAATTATGCGAGTCTAGATGATGAAATAGGAGATATAAACTTATACATGAGCTATGATGATAATGGAGATTTAGATGTAACGAATGATAGCATATACTCTAATATGCTAATAACGAAAGACACAAATCAATTACAAAAAGTAAATGAAGAGGATGTATTTAGAGTTATTAGTAAATCGGTTGGACAAAACATTACGGAAATTATAATAGAGATAAGTAATACAAACAGAAATTTATTTGGCAAGCTTCATTTTGAGTTAGAAGCTGTTGAAAAACCTATATACCCTAATTATATAGAAGGAAACTTATCAGCAGTACCTATTTTATCAGCCAATATTTTAGCAATGGATAACCTAAATAAAAATATATACATAGATAATTTGACACCTAACTTATCTGCAGAGACAGAAAAAGATAGTATAATAGAATTGTATCTGCAAAATGAAACAAACATAAGCTATTATTCGAGTATAGAACCCAGCTTACTTGGAGTGTTTAAAACAAGATTAGCTAAAAAAGAATTTGATTCTGGTAAGATTTTATCAAATATTACTTCGAAAGATACAAATCTTTGGGAAGAATATTCGTCTAGTCCCTACGGGTATACAGTAGGAAATACAAGCGGTAATTATCAAATGGGCGGTATGTATACACAGAAAGACGGATGGATGTATTATACGAGTGGGAGCAGTATAAGAAAATTTAGAATAGGGACATGGGACGAAGATACATTAGTTTGTAGTCTTCCAGTTTCGTCAAGTGGTCAAATATCTTTAGTGAATGGATGGTTTTACTTTGACTCAGAAAAATCTATATGGAAGATAAAAGTAGATGGTACAGGGGCGCAACAGATTCTTTCTCTTTCAACTAGTTACTATTTGCATAGTTTATATGGGTTTGCAGTTAAAGACAATTATCTTTATTTTAGGAGAATGTACAAAGAAAGAAGCAGTTCATCAAAAAGGTATGATATAACTAGAATAAATGTTGATATACCGGTTCTTAATTTTACTGAAGGTGGATTTTGGGATACTCATATTAAATCTATTGCAGGTGGATCATATGATTATGCTTCACTAGATGTTGAAGATAAATATCTGTTGTATACAAGAGATAAACAGCCATATAAATATGATATAATGAAGGAAAAGAATAGCTATATGGTTGATCGAAACGGTAGTGATCTTACAGGATACAGAGGATATATGTACTTTTACGGTCAGACAAGTAGACAAGACCATCTATATAGAATACCCTTAACTGCAACTGATAGGGATTATGACTCGGTAGATGGGGATGAAGGACATATACAAAATTATAATTTATTAAATGACTATATATTTTGGGTGAAAAATTCTACTTTTAATAACCCTTTAGGTAAAACGATGCTATATAGAGCTTCTTCAAGTGGAGATGGGGAAACTGTAGTTGATAAGGACGGAGTCTCATCTGGAACAACACTTTATTCTATGGGAGGCTATATTGCGTACAGCGGAAAGAAAATGCCGGCTTGGGATTTACCAGTAATAAACTTAACTCCACAAGATAATAAATATGGAGATAATACTAACTTTTCAGTTAGGGGTACAGTAACAGGACAAGGAACTGTTTGGGTAAGATGTCAAATAGGAAATAAACTTGTAAAACAAACATTTACGAACCCGAGTAATGCGACTTTTAATTTAAACTTTAACACAAAAGATTTTACTGAAGGTATATATAAAAATATTATTGTTACAGCTACTACAAGTAATGGAGTATACAACAAAGCCGATGTGGGAGATATAACGATAAGAAAGATACTAGCAAATTTAAAAGAAAATATTTCAGGCATGCCTATTACAGGAAATAATGGAACAAGAGTAATATTTTTAGATAATAATATAAAAATTGACGACAATGCTGATAATCAAGCACTTATAACTGTTATAAAACCTCTTATTACAGAAAGGCAGTTGGGAATATACGCAAGTGACACTAATAATACTATTATAAGATCCCTAGTTTCTGATTTTGCTGGATTAACTGCGGAAGATAATTATAACTTAAATACGGCAAATATTAGCGAGTCAGCGAACAAAGTTACTAATTACATAGACATTAGAAAATCAATTACTAATACTGCATATTTTGCTATAAGCCGTGATGAACTTAAATGTATAAAAACTTTCTATGATGAGGAAAAAGACTATAAGCTCAGCGATTCCTATACTATGGAAGGCAAAATAACAAAGATTAATGGTATGTTGTTTGAATCTATAAAAAATGAAAAAGAAGGTACATTAAAAGTTACATTTGAACATGACCCAAGTGTATGGCATAATCCTGTTACTGTATATAAAACAGCAAATAATGGGGTTTATAATGCGGTTTCAAGTAAATATGACGGACTAAACGGAAAACAAATCATAACTGATTTACTAGGAAACAAATATTTGATGGGATCTCTCAACGATGATATGCGTGGTAAGTGGAAGGCGAAGCTACAAGCTTATGATGATACGGGTAACCCTTTATTTGATAAAAAAGATACAACAGAAGTATCATTCTATATACACAAGCCACCTGTTCCAAAGTTTTCAAATACAGAAACAGCTACGATTTTGACCCTAAATGATAATGGTTCATACGATATAGACATGCAGTATGCACACAATAACGGTATAGCTAAGTATAAATGGAGATATCTAGTTCGAAGTGTTAGTGGGCAGGAAACATGGATTGACGCAGGTGAGGGTGAAGAACTAAAGAGTATAGAGGTTATAAAAGCAGGAAGGAATATAACAGACTATGAGCTTACAGTTTGGGACTTGCAAGGATGTTCGACAAGCATTTCAAAAGACTATTTATTGCTTGATTCGCCTAGCGTGGACTTTGATTTTGTAGTAGGTGAAAATGTGACTAACTATGTGTACAAAGGAAATGTAGGTAGTGAGTGTGTGTCAGTAAATACAGATATAAAATGGAATGATGATGCGTACAATTCTTTGTTATATAGCTCAAGTGGAATAAGAACGGTACAAATAACAAATGACAAAGAACAGAGGACAAATGAAATAGATTTTAACTTACAGGTTCTAACTAAACCAATCATAAATTTAGAGAAAGATAAAAATATAACAGTTAGACTATCAGCAACAAATAAATATGATATAACAAGTACAAAAGGAAAAAGCACGAATGTAAAGGAAATTTATACTACAAATAATACGAACAATTATGTATCATATCAATTTGAGACAACACAAGGCTTTTTGTCAGGAGGAAGCATACCGATAAATGTGACTCTGACGGGCTTAGACGGTGTAAATCATGATGATATGCTTGTGAAAACACAAAGTATAGATCTGGGGTTAGGAGAAAATCAGCTAAACTATGTAGGTGGAGGCATATACACTAGAAACTTTACTATACCAGCTGAAAAAACAGGAGAAATCAAATATACTGTGAATGTATATTCAAAGAGAACAGGACAGCTAATTTGCAAAAAAGAATATGCGTCTTTCGCAGATAAAATGCCACAAAACGAGTCAACTCTATCAAACTTTAGAGTAGCAGAGCTAAAAGATACTAAACTCGCAAATTATTATATAAATCCAGTAAATAATGAGTCAAAAGAGATAGATATGGGAGTAAATCTTATGGCTATAGACAAAATAAATTTTGGAGGAATACCAGTAACTAAAGGGTATAAGTTGGTATTCAAGATAAATAGTAATAACTTAAATGAAACAAATGATAAGATACGAATAGTGCCACATTTTTATACGATAAGTGGTGATGTAAGGGATAATTTAGAAAGAGATGTGTACTGGATAAACTCAGAACATCAGATATATAAAGCAGGAGAAAATGCACATAGCAAGTACTCGAAACTCATGTTAGATAGCAACAATAGAGTAACTATAAATGAAACAGAAGCGGTTTGGAGGGGTGAATATTTACTCCCAGCAACAGCCTTTGCAGTACCAAAAGGCTACATACCTAAAACTATAAATGACAGTAACCTAAAAAAAGATATTATAGTAGCATTTGAAATAGTAGCAGAAAAGGAAACAACAGAAACTTACAACTATAATACAGGCAACTGGATAATAGAAAGAATAACACCGAAAACACCATATGAAATAGGTGATGTAATACGCTATAACTACACGACCAATGGAGCACTAGATGATGTAGGCGTATATAGAGTGAGGTAGAGAAAAAGGGGACGGTTCCTTCTTTTTAGGAACTGTCCCCATAAAAGAATATACAGGAGGGAAACATGCCTAGGAAAAGAAGAGAAATAAGTTCTACAGGAATATATCATATAATGATACGCGGTAATGAAAAGAAAAATATATTTATTGATGAAATAGATAAGTACAAATTTATAAAAATATTACGGGAAAAGATATTAAAAACCAATAGTATTATATATGCATATTGTTTAATGGATAATCATGTACATATGATAGTAAAGGAAAATACAACTAGTATCTCAGAACTGATAAAAAGTATTAATGTGAATTATGTGGGATATTTTAATAAGAAATATAAGAGGGTAGGACATTTATTTGCAGATAGATTTAAGAGTGAAGTTATAGAAGATGAGGGATATTTATTAATGGTCATTAGATACTTACATAATAATCCAATCAAAGCAGGGATAGTAAATAAAGCAGACGATTATAAATGGAGTAGCATTTCAGAATATCTAAGTGATAGTAGTTTTATACAATCAGGGGATATATTTAAAATCATACATGCGAATGTTATATGTGCAAGAAAAGAGTTTATAAGGTTTAGTCATAATTTGTCTAATGATAATGTTATGGATTGTTAGGTTAATATATGGGGACAGTTCCTAAAAAGAAGGAACCGACCCCTAAAAGAATAGAGTGAGGTAGAGAAAAAGGGGACGGTTCCTTCTTTTTAGGAACTGTCCCCATAAAAGATATAAAATTTTAACTTTAAATATTAACAATCAACGAAAGGTGGTGAAAAAAATGAAAGATGCATTTATGCCTATAGTGCTAACGGTAATTGTTATAATAGTAGCAGTATTCTTTATAATGAGAATATACACTCCACAAAAACAAACTGTAAACGCATTGGCAGAAAGTAGTGAACAAGCACAAACATCTGTGGTAGCACTTGCAGATGAAGATGGTAGTGAGGCGACAGGAACAATGGTAAAAGCATTGTACGAAAAGTACGATGGTACATATGTGGATGTGGATATATACGATACAAATGGTTCAACCGAGATTGATGTAGATAATGTCAAAGCTGATGAAATATATACAAAAACGGTTACAAGAAGTGAAAAAGACATGAAAATGACAGATATTAAGTTTGTGAAAAAGTAGGCTTGTGAGCGAGATCCCTACCGCTAACGCGGAGAGATCTCGGTTACTAATAGGAGGTGTTCCGTGAAAGATATATTTATACCTATAATTTTGTTTGCAACGACAATACTAGCATCTGTGTTTTTCTTGAATAAAATATATGAACCACAGCAACAAACAATGAATGTTATTGCAGAAAACAGCGAAAGCTCATCGTTTGCAGTGACGCATGTGTCAGATGGAAACAATGAAACTGTATCTGGAAGCGTTGTGAAATCGACAATAGACTATTATAGTGTAGACACGACTAAAATAGTAGTTGTAAAAAAAGGAGCAAATGAAGCGACATATAGTTCTAATAAATATGATGAAGGTTCTAATACGGGAATGAGTGTAGTCATTAATAATAGTGAAAACTATGAAAAGGAAGTAGTCAGAGATAACAATACACATGAGCTCACTGCTATTTGGTTTATACTAAAATAAGGAGGCGAAGATAATGAAAGACCTAGTGGCGGGCACAATAATACTAATAGTTCTATTTGGCCTTTTAGCCAGAATTGTAGTAGAAAGAGATTATAAAATAAAAGAAAGACAAGTCGAAGATATCGTGTATACATATACTCAAGTTGCAAGTAAAAAAGGGATGCTAACAACATCCATGTACGAAGAAATGTCTAAAAAATTAGGAGCGTTAGGTGTTTTTAATATAAATATAAAAGCAGAAAAGTTTTTTAAAGATTCAGATACACCATTAGAAATAGAAGGAGAGAAGTCGATCGTCGATGCAAATCTAAGAGACGAGGGATTTGATATACTAACTATAACTGTAATTGCAAAAAGTAACCATATGTTAAATACATTTTATAATACCAATAGAGTGATATATAAATTAAATGGGCGTGCATCTGCACCAGTATTCTGAAATTGAAACTGCAAGCTTACCTTTTGAGGAGTGTGAATTTATGAGGCTTTTTATATGGATATCAGTGCTAATATTAGGGGTGAATACATTGCTTTACGGAGATATGGCTATCAATAGCCTAGACACTGCCAAAATAAAATATAAAAGAGCACTCGATTCAGCCACATATGCAGCAGCAAAGTATAGAGCTTACGCAAGTGAGGAATATATGGAGAATATAGCAGATGGATTTAATGAGAACATATTGGTAAACAAAGAAGAAGCCTTAGAATGGTTTTACAGAGTGTTTTTTAGGAATATAAATATGGAAGATGATAAATATATGATGGCAGAAATGAAAAAGTATATAATACTAAAATCTGTAATAGGATATGACAAGATGTATATAGCAGGTAAAGATGATAAATGGATAGAAATGAATTATGAAATAGAGTACAATGGAAAAAAATATAGATTTACTTTGTCAGATAAATTATACGACATACAACTTGGTATATGGAAAAATGCACAGGATATAGGGTTAGATGATGAAACTAGGACTGAACTTGTGACAAAACGCATAAAGGATAATATAAATAATATATTAAACCTGAGAGAGTATGAAAAAAACAAAGGCTATTACTATGTCGACTTTGGTATAGTAGATAAGGATATAAATTCACAGATAAAAGGAATAAACTTTGTGGCATTTGTGGAAGGAATGCCTATACCTGCATTTAATATGGATGGTAGAAGTAAGCTGTATGCCGTGTCGTTTGCGGGGGCAGAAATAAGTCGAAAATGAGAAGGTGGAAAATGTTGACAAGTAGTAGGCAGTAGTGTAAAATATATTTATAAATTTTATACTAGGGGGATGGAAAATGTTACATATTAAGACAAGTGTTAACGGGGAAAAGAAACCGAATATCGTAAATGAAAATTCAGGTTGTAGAGAATGTCAAACATCGGGCATAGTAGGAGATCAAGTTTGTGTTAATGATATGGATTATTACAGTGATGCACCGTATATGTTCGCAGAACAGATACATGGTCCAATAATATTAGAACAATTATAGAGATTGATGAACAATAATAGTAATGATTTGTTTTTTAAAAATTACAACAAAGTGTTGTAATTTTTTTGTTTAGGGTCTATAATTAGAGAAGATGATAAATAGTTAGAACTGTGCATTGTGCACGGAATAAGGCGGTGATTTACATGTATAAAAAGCTTCTGGATTTAATTGAGGAAAAGAAATATTATCAAGTTAAAAAAGAGTTAATGGAAATGAATGAAGCTGATGTTGCAGAAGTGTTAGAAAACATAGATGATGGGGCTACTGTAATTAAGATTATAAGGTTGTTGCCTAAAGATTTAGCAGCCGAAGTATTTTCATATCTTCGTGTAAACACACAAAGAAGTATTGTAGAAACATTTTCAGAAAAAGAGCTTACAAAATTAATAGAAGAGTCATATTTTGATGATGTGATAGACTTGATAGAAGAAATGCCTGCGATGGTTGCTACTAAGATAATTAAGAGTGCAGGTAAAGATAAGAGAGCACTTATAAATCAGTTCTTGAACTATCCAGAGGATTCGGCTGGAAGTATCATGACGATAGAGTATATTGATTTAAAAGAGGATATGACGGTAGGTAAGGCAATAGAAAATATAAAAAAATTAGATTTAGATGATGAAAATATAAATATTTGCTATGTCACAGATGCAACAAGAGTTTTAATGGGAGTTGTTCCCTTACATAAACTGATTTTACTCGATGATGATGTAGAAATAGGGAAAATCATGGAAGAGGAAACTGTTGCAATAAACACAAATGAAACGAGCGAGAATTGTGCTAATATATTTAAGAAATATGACATAGTTACTGCACCAATTGTGGATAATGAAAACAGATTAGTAGGGATAATAACCATAGATGACATAGTGGACGTTATAGAACAAGAAGCAACAGAAGATATCCAGATGCTAGCCGGTATAGCTCCATCTGATGAAGGTTATCTTGAGTCAAATGCTGTAAATCTTGCTAAAAATAGAGTTGTATGGCTGCTTGTGCTAATGGTATCAGCAACTTTTTCAGGTATGATAATAAGGGAATATGAGAGTTTACTGCAGTCAGTGGTTGTGCTGGTAGCGTTTCTGCCTATGTTAATGGGCACTGGAGGAAACTCGGGTTCTCAGGCGTCTACACTTGTAATAAGAGGACTTGCACTAGAAGATATAAAAATAGGTGATATTCTCAAAGTATTATGGAAAGAAATACAAGTAGGATTTTTAGTAGGGATAACGCTTGCAATTGTAAATTTTGGGAGAATACTTCTATTTGAAAAAGTAGAAATAAAAGTGGCCACAGTTGTTTGTGCGACACTGTTTTTTACCGTTATTATTGCAAAAATGATAGGTGGAGTGCTCCCTATCGTGGCGAAGAAGCTAAAACTAGATCCTGCAATAATGGCTGCACCACTTATAAGTACTATGTCGGATGTGTTGGTTTTACTCATTTATCTAAATTTGGCAAAGCTGTTACTTGGAATATAGTAGAAATAATATAATGAAGGGTACGGTTCCTTATTTTCAGGAACCGTCCTCATGAAAAGAGCAAAAAGTGTTATACTATAAAATTTCACAAAAAAAGTTGCAGTCTATGGGAGGCCACTGAAAAACTTATACTTTTTCAAAACCTCTCGTAAGAATAACAAAAAATACGACTTGAATTTCAATTTTGAAATTTCAAAGTCGTATTT
>MGOU01000007.1 GCA_001795385.1 Clostridiales bacterium GWD2_32_19 | reverse complement strand
TTTTTTCTACTTTGATTAGTATTTCTTCCAGTTTCTCGATTAAATTTAAGCTTTCGAAAACAAACATTTCAAGCATTGGTTCACTAGTTATAGAAAACTTATTTTCATCCATGAGTTCTCCTCCACTCTTCTATATCATTTTCTCTAAAGTCTTTATTATTGTATCTTCTTTAAATGCAAAATTATTTTTTTATTATTTATTATACAGTTTAACATGCTGGGTTATATTTGTCAATAAAATCGTGAATATTTTAAGTTATTATGTCGAATTTTAGTTATGATTAATATTTGATAAACTATTTTTATGCATAAAATGGCCTCCTTTTGATTTATATGCGGTTAAGGAACCATATTTATAATATCAAAGGAGGCGGTTTTAAAAATGGTTATTTTACTGTTTAATCAACTGAGATGTCAGGGTTATCCTCGGAAACCATATTATTTATAATAAGTTTAGATGCGTCATCTGAAATATCATAAGCTTTTTTTGAAATCCGAGTCAGTTGAAGTACCATAATCTTTTTTTGAAGCTACGAAATCTATTTCTTTTGTATTTGTAACATGTGTTTCTATAGTAATATTATGTTCTGGAGTATATTCATGATCAAGAATATACCATGCAGAATCTGATGTTTCAAGGGTCTTAGTGGTTGGGTTATTTATTATAATAATATTTGGTCTTTCTGCTGATTGTGAAAGATCCTTTTGTGTTACATTATTAGGCTCAGATATTGATAAATTTGGTGTACCATGAGCTTTTGGAATATTTAAACTGTGTGCCCCCCAGCCACCTGCTATAAGTAAAGGCCCTAGTAAAACATACTTTTTTTAGCGCACTATTTCTTTTGATACTTTTACAACATTTTTCAACAAAAATAGAAAGGGTTACTATTAAGTAAAACCTTCCTATCATATTTCTAATTAGACCTAAATTTTTATAAAAACACCATTATATAGAGTCACTAAAAAGTCTCTTTCTTGTTATTACTAGTATCTTTTCATGAAGCAATAACAAAGCAGATAATTTCCAATAAATACTTTGACAGCGAGTTCATTATATAAACTCTCATTTTCACAAACGGTGTCCCCGTCATACACTCACAAGTTTTACTTTTAAAATAAAACAGTTATATTTTCCTCTTTGAAGTTTATTCTTCCCAGTTTACTACTGATTATATATACATATATAGGCATAACTTTTACATATTATTTTGTTATCGCTTCATTTAATTTTTTATTATTGTCATTTACTTCTGCTATTATTATTTTTCTAAATTCTTCATCATCTATTATCCTTTTTTCGTTTTTCTCTATACTAGCTGGTTTTCCTGTAATACCTCGTGTGCTGTTTATTATGGCACCTAACCCTTTTTGGTCAAATGCATATTTTATATCATTAGCATCTCCGCCTTGTGCTCCAAATCCAGGTACTAGGAAGAACATTTTATCGTGTTTCTTCCTCATCTCACGTAGTTGTTCTTTGTGCGTTGCACCTATTACAGCGCCCATGCTTGAATATGCATTATCACCTATGCTATTTTCTCCCCAAGATTCTACTAGCTCTCCCATTTTTTCATATATAGCTTTATTTGTACCTTCAATTTTTAAATCTTGAATTTCTGATGAGCTCGGGTTTGATGTTTTTACAAGAACAAATATCCCTTTTTCATTTTTATTTGCAAGATCCATGAAAGGTTTAATACCGTCTATTCCGAAGTAACCGTTAATTGTTATGAAATCGCTCTCAAATGGTGCTCCAATCTCTAGAAATGCTTTTGCGTAAGCTTCAGATGTTGAACCTATATCTCCTCTTTTTATATCTGCTATTGTTATAAGCCCCTTATCTGATGCATATTCAAGTATGTCTTTATATAAAGCAAGACCTTCAGGTCCGATAGTTTCAAAAAATGCTATATTAAATTTCATACAAGGTACTATATCATATACTGAGTCTATTATATCAAAGCAAAATTTTCTATACTGTTGTATCGTTTCACTTATTTCTTTTATCTTTGTCGTAAACAAAGAGTCTTGAGGGTCTACCCCCACACATAAAACAGAGTTTGTTTGTTTTATTCTTTCTATCAGTCTATCTATAGTTTTCATTATGTCCTCCTAGTCTTTGTATTCATACACTACTTTTCCTTTGCATATAGTGGCTATTACTCTGCCTTTTACAGTCCAATTATCATAAGGACAATTTCTTGCTTTAGACTCAAATTTATTAATATCAAGCTTGTACTTATCTTCTAAACCAATAAGCGTAATATTTGCATTTCCCACATTATATGGTACTCCTACGATACAACATGGATTTTTGCTCATTTGATTTAGCAATATTTCCACCATCTTTTCATTGTCATCAATTACACTCAAGGTTACTGGTATAGACGATTCAAGACCTATTATACCATTCATTATCTTATCTCCTGTCTTTTCTTCTGTAGAGTGTGGCGCATGATCTGTTACTAATACATTTATTACATTTTGTTTTAGCATTTCTATAGAGTATTCCTTGTCACCTTGCTCTCTAAGAGGTGGATTCATTATAGCATTACCTTTATACTTCTCTATGTCAGCGTGTGTAAGGGTTATATAATGTGGACATGTTTCCATTGTAACTTTAAATCCATTTTTTTGTGCTTCATGTACCAAATCTATACTTTCTTTTGTGCTTACATGTTGTATATGCACTCTAGCATCAGCAACTTTTTTTAGAATTCTAAGTGATGTCTCTATTGCCTTTATTTCACTATTTCTATCATACGCATCCATATCTCCAATTTGACAATGAAGTAATATAGGTAGTCCATACTCTGCACCTTTAAGATACGCCTTAAACAAAAACTCTTCGTTATTAAGCCCAAAACCATCATCAGATAAAGCTATTATTTTTCCTTTTGCCATTTCATCGATATCAGCCATTTGTATTCCATTAAGATCTTTTGTTATTCCTCCCACTGGATATACGTTTACTATTGCTTGTTCTGCTATTATGCTATTTAACATTTTTAGAGTGTCCGCATTATCTACTACTGGCTTGGTATTTGCCATGCATACCACATGAGTAAATCCCCCTTTTGCTGCCGCTTTAGTACCTGTTACCATGTCTTCCTTATATTCTTGCCCAGGCGTTCTAAAGTGTACATGCATATCCATAAGATCTACAAATGCATGTACTCTCTTATTACCATTTATTATTTTATCACATTCTATATCTACATTTTGACCTTCTTCATATACCTCTAGGATACTTGCATCCTCTATCAAAATACTTGCTATTCCTGTTATTTTGTTTTGTTTGTTATTAATGCTCACTATTGGCCTTTTAATAATCACATCTTTTATTAAAATTTTCATAGATTTCTCCTTTGTTTCTTATTTTTTCGCATTGTTACTCATTGCGGTAAGTGGTATATTTTTATTACACAATGGACATTCATCGCTTTCGTATGTAATAGCTTCTGTTGTGTACAAAGATATCAATTCTGTACCAAATCCAACAGTTCCACCACTTCTATCTACCATTAAGCATACTGCCATTATATTTGCATTCTTTTCATGTAAACTATCTATCGTTTGTTGTACTGAACCACCAGTTGTAACTACATCTTCTACTACAACTATATTTTCATCATTAGGTAAATCAAAGTTTTTTCTAAGCTGCATTATGCCAGTATCTTTGTCTTTTGAAGTATATGCCATAAGACATTCACGTCCGCGAGCTTCGCTTATTCTTTCTGCTAGACTGTATGCTAGAGCTATCCCACCCTCTGCTGGACCTACTATTCTATCTATTTTATTTATATCTACCTTTTGCTTAAGTATTTCTAACCACGAGTCTATAAATAGGTTTAGCTTCATAGGATATTGCTGAATTGCCTTTGCATTAAAATATACTGGTGAATGCTTCCCTGATTTTAGTTTGAAGTGACCCTCTCTCATTACGCCTGTTTCTGTAAATATTGTTTCAATTTCTATCTTAGTTAACATTTAAACAACCCCCTTAATTTCCATTATATTTCCTATATTGTGATTTTCACACCATGTATTTATACCGTCTATTATATTCTCAAGTGCATTTACATTATTAAATGTCGCTGTCCCTACTGCTACTGCTGTTGCTCCTGCCATTATAAATTCTATAGCATCCTCTGCAGTAATTATCCCACCAAGCCCTATGATAGGCACCTTAACATTTTGAGCTACTTGGTGCACCATCCTTAATGCAACTGGTTTTATCGCAGGTCCTGAAAGCCCACCGTATTTCTTTGCTAGTACAAACTGTCTCTTTTCTATATCTATCCTAGCTCCCATAAGTGTGTTAATAAGTGATATGACATCTGCTCCGCCTGCCTCTACAGCCTTTGCTATACTTACAATATCTGTTACATTTGGAGTTAACTTTACTATTAACGGTTTAGTACATACTTTTTTGACCTCACGAACTACCTTTTCTGCTACTGACGGATCAGTACCAAATGCTGCTCCACCTTCTTTTACATTTGGACAAGATATATTGAGTTCCATCATATCTATACTCTCACTGTTTAGCCTTTCTGCTACCTGTATATATTCTTGTATTGTATGTCCCGCAAGGTTTACTATTACGACTCCACCTTTTTGCCTGTATTCTTGTAAACTCTTTATATCGATTTTTATCAACTCTTCTATCCCACTATTTTGTAACCCTATACTATTTAGCATACCACTAGTAGTTTCTGCTACCCTAGGAGTAGGGTTTCCCAACCACGGTTCCATACTTACACCTTTTGTAACTACTGCACCTAATCTATGTATGTTCATCACTTCACTCATTTCATATCCCGATCCAAATGTTCCAGATGCAGGCATTACTGGATTTCTTAGTTTCACTCCTGCTAAACTAACTTCTAGTCTACTCATCAAACAATACCTCCTTTGCATCCACTACTGGTCCATAGCTACATACTTTCTTGTATTCCCACTTTTCGCTATCCCCTACTTTTATCTTACACACGCAGCTAAGGCAAGTGCCGAGTCCACCGCATCCCATTCTTTCTTCTAATGAAAACTCAGCCTTTATATTATTCTTATCAACATACTTTTTAAGAGCCTTAAGCATAGGAAGTGGGCCGCAAGCATATATCATGTCAAATATCTCGTCTCCCAATATATCCATGACTGTACCCTTAGTACCATATGTGCCATCCATTGTAGCAACTTTCACTCCCATACATTCTTTTCTAAAAAGTTCTTCTTTTATAAATCCTACTTCTTCTTTCTTACCTATTCCCAAATACACACTTGTACTTTCTTTTGGTAAAAGTTTAGCAAGCTCAACAAGTGGCGCTATCCCTATTCCTCCACCTACCAGTGCTATCCTTTGTTCATTACATATTGTAAATCCGTGACCCACTGGTCCCATAATAACTATTTCGTCATTTTCTTTTAAGTCTCTAAATTCATTTGTTCCCACCCCAACAGCTCTACACAAGAGCACCAATTCATCACCATTTATTTCTGATATACTTATTGGTCTTGGCAATAAATTCACCTGATTCTTGCAGTATACATTTACAAATTGACCTACTTTAGCATCCTTTGCAATACCTGGAACTAATAATTTCAGTTCGTACACATCACTAGTACACTCATTATTAGACACAACTTTAGCTACTTCTCTTATCATATGTTACCTCCAAAGAAACTTTTTTTATCCACCAACTAGTTACAAGCTTGATATCATCTATGATTTATAAATTTATTACCTTATTATACTACTTTTTTCTTATTTAACAACACCCAATATTTCTATGATTTTCCACTTTTCATGATTTCTTTTAATTATATAACTATCTATTTCATAATTAGTTATAGCTCTAACTTTTCACAAAATATATCCAATTCAAAGAAACAAGAGTTATCAGTAGTTTTATTAATATATTACTGATAATTATCGCAATCAAAATTTTATTATCCATTGTTCCATAAAAAGCTATTGTACACATCAAAAATGTATCTAATGGTATCGATACACTATTACTAATTAATACCCTTAACCATTGTTTCTTATCTTTAAATTTTTTAACAACTTTTTCGTAGACTTTTGTATCTATAAACTCTGCTATTACCATTGCTACTATTGATCCAACTATAATTCTCCATGTGGGTATCAATACAAGTCCAAACTCCTTTTGTAACCCAACCGACGAATCTGGCGGTAAAATCGATACTAAATAAAATGTGATAAACATAATTACATTGAAGATTGCAGCTAACCAAATAGTATAATATGCAATTTTAGAATTAGTCTTTTTGTGAATCATATCTCTTACTGTAAATGTAGCTGGATATAAAAGAGTCCCTGCATCCATAGATAATGTCATAACAGATATTATCCTCAAACTACTTATGTTAGAAAATAGTGTTAGAGCTATGTATAGTGTTGTTAAAAATATTATTGTTTTTATTTCTTTAAAGCACTCTTGGTTAGAACATGTCATTTACTTGTCCTCCTAAAATTCAACTACTCTATCTGTTTGTATGTATGTAAAATAGTGCAATTACTTTTTTACAACTTAATACCTTCCCTATTTAATACATATTTTATGAAATAAGATACATTACCATCACCTGCCAACTTTTCATTGTTTGCATCAAGTAGATTTCCCAATTCTATATTTACCCAAGATATTGTTCCTTCACTAATATCTTGAAATTCAGATTTTATGTAATTATCCTTCAACTTGGCATAAAATATGTTTAAACTTGGTTGATCAGTAAACTCAGTTTTCATCATAAATTCGAGTTTTTCTATGTCGTCGTTAACTATCCTTGTCTCCTCTTTTATCTCCCTTATCATTGCTACCTCTGTTTTCTCACCGTTCTCTATCTTTCCACCTACACCATTATACATATCCATAAAAGGTTCCCTGTTTCTTTTGATCATAACTACATTTTTAAATTCACTATCAAAAATAATTGCCAATACATACTCCTTCATAATAAAACCTGCCTCCTTTTGCGGACATTGGGGACGGTTCTTGATGTCCCTTTTCTGTCTCATTTATTCTTACTACCTTTCCCAACATCTGTGATACATACGCTTCTATCTCATACCTACCAAACTATCCAAAAAAAGCTCATGTTTCTTGAGCTCTCCGTAAATATCCTTTTTATAAAATAATAATTTAACTTTTCATACTGTGCAAACAAAAATCGTATTATAGTGCTATATTTATAAGCATTATCTCTTACCAAATATTTAACATCTGCTATTTGTTTCATCAGCTTATCATTCAGTTCCACGATATCACACATCCTACTCTTTTTTTGTTCTATTTTACCATTCTTTTCTATCTTCTTCAATAATAATTTCTAAAAAATCGGAGACTCTACATTTTTTCTACTTTCTCCCATGTGAGACTATCTTCTATTTTCCCAAAATGTCCATAAACACTGGTCTTACTATATATTGGTCTTCTAAGGTTTAGTTTATCTATTATACTTCTTGGCTTTAGGTCAAATGTATGTTTTATTTTTTTTATCAATTCTTCATTTGATATTTTACCTGTTCCAAAAGTGTCTACATATATGGAAACTGGATTTGCTTTTCCTATTGCATATGCAATTTGTACCTCGCATTTTTTTGCATATCCAGATGCTACAATACTTTTCGCTACATGTCTTGCCATATATGCAGCTGATCTATCTACCTTCGTCGGATCCTTACCTGAAAAAGCCCCACCACCATGCCTAGCATAACCACCATATGTGTCTACAATTATTTTTCTTCCTGTTAAACCTGTATCTCCTGCTGGTCCTCCTAATACAAAGCTTCCTGTAGGATTAATTAGATATTTCGTGTTTTCATCTATCATGTTTTTAGGTATTACATAGTTTACTACTTCCCTTATTATATCTTCTTTTATTTGTTCAATTGGTATATTAGGTTCGTGCTGTGATGAAACAACTATTGTATCTATTCTTTTTGGTATATCATTTTCGTACTCAACTGTCACTTGTGCTTTACCATCGGGTCTTATATATTTTATAATACCTTCATTTCGTACATCCGCTAATCTTTTTGCAATTTTATGTGCTAATGTTATCGCAAGTGGCATGTACTCTTCTGTCTCGTCATTTGCATACCCAAACATCATTCCTTGATCTCCAGCTCCAATTTCCTTTTCGGTACTTTCTTTTGTTTCCACTGCATTATCAACACCCATTGCTATATCAGGAGATTGTTTACCCAACCTAACCATTATTTCACAGGTATTCGCATTAAACCCATACTCATCCTTGTCATATCCTATTTTTCTTATAGTATCCCTTACGACCTTCTCTAAATCTATTTCACAATTTGCTGATATTTCTCCCATAATAACCACTAAATCTGTTGTAACTGCAACCTCACAAGCTACTCTAGCATTTCTATCCTTTGTTATATACGCATCTAGTATTGCATCTGATATTTGATCACAAACTTTATCTGGATGCCCCTCTGTTACGCTTTCAGATGTAAAAAGATATGTACTCATTATTTGTCCTCCTATTTTGTGTAGTGAATGAAGTTATAATCTTTATTCTTTCGCTTCTAATATCTCACTCAGTTTCTCTAAATAATTTACATATGCATTATTACTTATCTTTATTTCTAGCTCTTCTCCAAATTCAGAATACGGTATTGACTTTCTTCCACCATTTTCTTTTTCATCATAATATTTTTTTAATTTTTCGAATGGTAGCAAATAATACTTTGTATGTTTTTTAAAATACACTAGTATAAAGCTAACGCCTTCATGCTTTTCGAAATCTTGCATAAAATCCATTTGATGCTTATGTATGTTTTGAAGTGGCAAGCTACTTTGACTTGTCTCTTTGGCATCAAAACAAATAGATACACCTTGAGCAACTCCTATATAATCTACCGTGCTTTTTTGTTCAAAATAGCCTTGACTTATTGTTCTAGTTTCTTTATCAATCTCTGTTGGTTTTATCGGAGTAGGAATCTTTTGAATGAGAGCTATCCCTTTTTTTCTATAAATTTCATTAGTCATATTTATTATTTCTTCGAGCAAACTTCCCCTAAGCCCTCTTGTATGAAAATATCCCACTTAATCACTCCTTAAATCATATTCAAATAGCAGTTAACATTTTTATAATATTCTTAGTATATCATTTCGAAGTAATTATTTCAATGTAAAAATAAAAAATTTTACTGTAATCAGACATAATTATATCTGTTATCTATTATCGTTACAGTTCAGCCCCCATATTGTCATTGCGAGCATCTTTTCGCGAAGCAATCTCGTACTTATTCTTTTAAAATCGTTATAAATCAAGTTTTAAAGAGAGATTGCTTCGTACCTCGCAATGGCAACATAGGACTATTATACATTAATACCTCTGAACTGTAACCTGTTATCTGTTATCTTCACATATAAAAGAACAGTATTGATATACTGTCCTTTTTACAACCCTACACTTATTTGAAGCGACTTATCAACTTTACCCATTACTTCTTCCTCTAAGTGACCTATCTTTTCCTTTAGTCTCAGCTTATCAATAGTCCTAACCTGCTCTAGTAATATAACCGAGTCTTTCATCAAAGAGTATTTAGCTGAGTCTAGCTCAATATGTGTAGGTAGCTTTGCTTTATTAATTTGTGATGTGATAGCTGCGCATATCACGGTTGGACTGTACTTATTCCCGACATCATTTTGTATAATAAGTACAGGTCTTACTCCTCCTTGCTCCGAACCAATTACAGGACTCAAGTCAGCATAAAAAATATCCCCTCTTCTCACATTCATGATATTTCACTCCTAAACAGTATGAAATATGTACCACTTTCATTTATATTATTGTCATTAGAGTGATTTTTATACAGAGCAAGTTGCATTTGACTCTCTTTTTTAAAATAAGTATTTTTTCTCTACTCTATCATTTATTCTAGATAAAATTTCATGTTCAATTGTATTACACTTTTGGGCAATTTCTTCTGTCCCTATTTTGTTGCCACCCTGCTCTCCAAATAATACTACTTCATCTCCAATATTTACATCTTTTATGTCTGTTACATCAACCATAAATTGATTCATACATACCTTTCCTGTGATATTTGCATATTGACCTTTTATAAGAACACGACCAATGTTTGTAAGCTTTCTACTGTATCCGTCAGCATATCCTACTGGTATAGTAGCTACCATTGTTTTTCTTTTTGTAATATAGTCTGCTCCATAGCTTATACCTTCACCTATTTCTACCTCTTTTACAAATATTACTTTTGTCTTTACGCTCATAACAGGTTTCAAATCCGCATTATTTTTTTCTATCTCATCAGATGCAAATAATCCATATAACATTATACCAGTTCTAACAAAGTCCATAGAAAACTCTCTACCTAAATCTATTACACCTGCACTATTTAGTACATGCTTATTTGGTATACTTAATCCTGATTTTTCTAACTCGACAATTATATTTTGAAATATTTCTATTTGTATGCGTGACATTGTCTTATTTTTTTTATCTGCAGCATAAAGATGAGTGTATAACCCTTCAACCATAATATTAGGCAATTCATATATTTTTTTTAAGTCATCTACAAGATCACTTTTTATCTTAAATCCTATCCTATTCATACCAGTATCTATCTTTATTTGAATCTTTGCACTTACATCTTGTTTTTTTGCTTCTTCTGAAATTAATAATGCATCTTCAT
Organism: Clostridiales bacterium GWD2_32_19; assembly: GCA_001795385.1. Lineage (GTDB taxonomy): Bacteria > Bacillota > Clostridia > Lachnospirales > UBA12420 > UBA12420. The sequence goes on along the minus strand of MGOU01000007.1, from coordinate 59,055 downwards.
ATCTAAATATTGTTTGCATTATATCATTTTTCACTATATCTGTAACCTTATTTTGCTCGAGATATCCCATTATTAAGATTGGCTTAGTTATCCCGTTTTTCCTTAACTCCAAGGCTTCTTCGGCTATTGCCACACCGAAGGAGTCAATACCAAAAGCTTCTAATCCCTTTGATATTTCAATTATTCCGTGACCATAGGCATTTGTTTTAACTACTCCCATGACTTTCGTGTTATTGTTTATACATTTTCTTACCTCTCCCAAATTATGTTTTAAATTACTCATGTTAATCTCAGCAATTACTCTTTCGTTCATATCATACACCCCAACTTGTCAAATATCTTTCTCCAATAGTACATTGTAAATCTTTCCTTCAATAGTTTTTTGATTATCCTCATTATATATATTCATCTGGATAGGTTGTTTATCCTTTACATCAAATATTATTTCCTGTTTATTAAAATAATAATTGCCATTTGGAACAAAAAGATTTACATTTAAATTTCCACTTTTTAATTTATTAATTTCAACCTTATCTTGCTGCATATAAATCTTTTTAAAATTACTTAACATTAGTACATTGTAATCAAATCTTTCAGTATCTACAATCGTTATTTTATCTTTTATAGTTGTATTTTCCTGTTCTGCCTCATCTTCGTTATATCTTGTTACTATTCTTTTCATATTTTCTGGCTCCAAGAATTCAACCATATATCCATCCTTCGTATTCGCTGTAACCTTGATTTTGTATATGTTCTCATTTTTATTTGATATAACCTTATACTCCATTTCATAACTACAGCTATCTAATCTTACTATATTTTCATGTACTTGTTCATATTCATTGATTCCGCTACAAGATGTCATAAAAATAGAAATAAAGATTATGTAAACAAGTCTTTTCAATAAAATCACCCATAATATATATATTCCTACCTTTAACAAAAAATTACTATTCTTCTATGACTACATTTGCTACTGCATAATTTTGAGAATGTGAGATTGTTATAAATATCCTTGCATCCTTTAATAATTCTTTTATCTCTTCCTTTAAAACATTTATATAAGGTTGACCGCTTACATCTCTCAATATTTCTATATCTTTTGGTTCTACACCTATAAATCCTGTTCCCATTGCTTTTACAAATGCCTCTTTGCCCGCAAAATTACCTGCTACAGTCTCATACTTCATCTTTCTAGATTTGAAATATTCTATCTCATCCTTTGTATATGTTTTCTCCAAAAAACCTTTAGTCTTCTCAACCGCTTCCTGTACTCTATTTATTTCTATTATATCGATTCCAATACCTCTTATCATGATTTCTTCCACCCTTTTTATTTTTCTTATTCTGTAAAAAAACTTCTATGATTTTGCTTTATATTATATCATAAAAATTTACTTAGTTCTCATAATTTTTTTATTCTTCATCTTTTCAATTATATTCCTACCCAAACTAATGAATCTCCCCGTAGCAAGCCGACGGGGTATCATGTTGTCATTGCGAGCGTTTTTTGCGAAGCAATCTCATCTTTCAAAAACGAGATTGCTTCGTCGAAAGAACCTCCTCGCAATGACAAGAACGCGGCAAGCCGACGGGGAATTAAACCCAAACTATTAAATATAATATAAATATCCTCCTCATAATAACAACGCGAGGAGGATATTTACATTATATTTAATAGTTATTAGTCACATATCTATTCATACTATTTTCATCTATTTCTTCTACTTCTTCCTCTGCTTTATTTACACATATACCTTCATAATCTTCCATACCTGTACCTGCTGGTATTAATTTACCTAATATAACATTTTCTTTTAATCCAACAAGATTATCCATTTTACCTTTTATCGCTGCTTCTGTAAGAACTCTCGTAGTTTCTTGGAATGACGCGGCAGATAAGAATGAATCAGTTGCAAGTGAGGCTTTCGTAATACCTAAAAGTACATTATTAAATATTATAGGCTGTAAACCTTGTGCCAATAACTCCTCGCTTTGGTTCATTGCATCTATTCTGTCAATAAACTTTCCTGGTAAATAGTTGCTATCGCCTGGATCATCAATCTTAACTTTTCTTAACATCTGTCTAGTTATAATCTCTACATGCTTATCGTTTATATCAACACCTTGTAAGCTATACACTTTTTGAACTTCTTTTAAAATGTATTGTTGCACGGCTTCAAGTCCATTTATTTCTAGAATATCATGAGGATTAATACTACCATCTGTTAATCTTTCCCCTGCTGTTATCTCTTGATCATCATATACTTTTATCTTTGAGTCATATGGTATCAAATAAGTCTTAACAGCTCCTGTTTTATCGTTTTGTACAATTATTTCTCTTCTTTTATTTGTTTCTTTTAGTGTAGCAATACCATCTATTTCAGAAATGATAGCCATACCTTTTGGTCTGCGTGCTTCAAAGATTTCTTCAACCCTTGGAAGTCCTTGTGTTATATCTTTACCTGCTATACCACCTGAGTGGAATGTACGCATTGTAAGCTGTGTACCTGGCTCTCCAATAGATTGAGCTGCTATTATACCAATAGCTTCTCCTCTCTTAACTGGTTTTCCAGATGACATGTCTGAACCATAACATTTAGCACACACACCATTATTAGACTCACATGTAAATACAGTTCTAATATTAACTTTATCAATTCCTGCTTTAACAATTTCATTCGCTATCTTTTTAGTTATCATCGTATCTGCTGGAACTATTATTTCACCAGTACTTGGATTTACTACATCTAGTATTGACCATCTTCCATTAATACGGTTTTCTAAAGATTCTATAACTTCATTTCCATCTTTAAATGCTTTAATCCAAATACCTTTTACTTCTGAATTTACAAAACAGTCATCATCTCGAGTAATTAGGTCTTGAGATACGTCAACAAGACGACGAGTAAGATATCCAGAGTCAGCTGTACGAAGGGCTGTATCCGCCATACCTTTTCTAGCACCATGGGCTGAAATAAAGTATTCCAGAACATTAAGTCCCTCTTTAAAGCTTGATTTAATAGGCAATTCTATAACTTCTCCAGATGTATCTGCCATGTTACCACGCATACCTGCTAATTGTTTTATTTGGCTACGACTACCACGAGCTCCAGAGTTAGCCATCATAGATATATTATTAAACTCACCTAAATGGTCCATAAGAGCATCTGTTACTTTGTTAGTTGTTTGATCCCAAATTGATATTACCTGATTATGTTTCTCTTTATCAGTCATTAATCCTTTTCTATACAATGAATTAATTTTTTCTATTTTAATTTCTGCTTCAGCTAATAATTCATATTTTGAAGGTGGTACTAACATGTCTGATATAGCAACAGTAAGCGCACCTTGTGTAGAATATTTAAACCCTAAATTCTTTATTTCGTCTAGCATCTCTACTACTTCAATAGAATCATGTGTTTGAATAGCCTTGTCTATTATTTTTATTAATTGCTTTTTATCAACTAAGAAGTCTATTTCATACTTGAACATATTTTCTTCTTTTGTTCTATCAATATAGCCTATATCCTGTGGAATAGCCGTATTAATTACTATTTTACCTGGTGTAGTATCAATTAATCCTGTTTTCTCTATACCATTAACTATTATAGTTCTACGGACATTTATTCTTGAATGTATTGATATTTCATGGTTAAAATATGCCATTAATACTTCATCTTCATTTTTAAAGTATCTTCCTTCACCTTTTTCTTCTTTCTTATCTAAAGTCATATAGTATACTCCAAGAATCATATCTTGTGTAGGTACCACAACTGGCGCTCCATCAGATAATTTTAGCAAATTATTTGATGATAACATCAAAAATCTACACTCTGCTTGAGCTTCTGCTGATAATGGTACGTGAACCGGCATTTGATCCCCATCAAAGTCAGCATTAAACGCAGTACATACAAGAGGATGAAGTCTTATCGCTTTTCCTTCTACTAGAATAGGTTCAAAAGCTTGAATACCTAATCTATGTAGCGTAGGTGCACGATTTAGTAACACTGGATGCTCTTTAATAACATTCTCTAATATTTCCCACACTTCTGGATGTAATCTCTCAACCATTTTCTTAGCTGATTTTATGTTGTGAGCGACTCCTTTTTTTACTAGTTCTCTCATTACAAATGGTTTAAATAATTCTATAGCCATTTCTTTTGGAAGACCACACTGGTAGAATTTTAGTTCTGGACCTACAACGATAACTGAACGTCCTGAATAGTCAACCCTTTTACCAAGTAAATTTTGACGGAAACGCCCTTGTTTTCCTTTTAGCATATCAGATAATGACTTAAGTGGTCTGTTACCAGGACCTGTTACAGGCCTTCCACGTCTACCATTATCGATAAGTCCGTCTACTGCTTCTTGTAGCATTCTTTTCTCATTTCTTACAATAATATCAGGTGCCCCTAACTCAAGAAGTCTTTTCAATCTATTATTTCTGTTAATAACTCTACGATATAAGTCGTTCAAGTCAGATGTGGCAAATCTACCACCATCTAGTTGTACCATTGGTCTAAGTTCTGGAGGTATAACTGGAACCACATCCATAATCATCCATTCCGGTTTGTTTTTAGATTCAAGGAAAGCTTCAACGGCTTCTAGTCTCTTAATAATCCTCAACTTTTTTTGCCCACTTGAAGTACGTAATCCAGTTCTTAATTCATCAAATTCTTTTTGCAGATCAATATTTTGTAAAAGTTCTTTTATTGCTTCTGCTCCCATGCTAACTCTAAAAGCTTTTTCGCCATAAGCTTCTATTGCTTCTCTATACTCATTTTCTGATAGTAATTGCTTATAATCAAGTCTTGTATTTCCCTGATCTACAACTATATAAGAGGCAAAATATAATATCTTTTCGAGTGCTCTTGGAGTTAAATCTAACAAAAGTCCCATTCTACTAGGTATACCTTTAAAGTACCATATGTGTGAAACTGGTGCAGCAAGCTCAATATGCCCCATTCTCTCGCGTCTAACCTTAGATTTGGTTACTTCAACGCCACATCTATCACACACAACACCTTTATATCTTACTCTCTTATACTTTCCACAAAAACATTCCCAGTCTTTTGTGGGCCCAAATATACGTTCGCAAAATAATCCATCTCTCTCTGGTTTTAGTGTTCTGTAGTTAATAGTTTCTGGTTTTTTTATTTCACCTTTTGACCATTCCCTAATTTTTTCAGGTGACGCTAACTTTATCTTCATTATATCAAATGAGCTTGAATATTTTCTTGTTGCATTAGACATCCGAATTCCACTCCTTTAATTTAGTCCCCTCTCTTTTTGAAAGAGGGTTAGTGTGAGTTCTTTCTTCAAACATAGAACTCTCTCCGACTCCCTCTAAATCAAGAGGGCGATCATTTATACCTGATATCTAAAATAAATCTTTCTCGTCAACAATATTTATATCATCTGATTCCGTAGCAAGTTCTTCAGAAGTTATATATTGAACTGAGTACAATTCGTCATCATCATTATCACTGTCGTTATTTCTCTTCTTTTCAGATTCATGTTCAAAAAATGTTTCTTCTATATCATCATTTTCTACAGACTCTCTTATATCAAACTCACGATCTTTATCATATACTGTTATATCAAGACATAGTGCCTGTAATTCTTTTAAAAGAACCTTAAATGACTCAGGTATTCCTGGTTTTGGAATATTTTCTCCTTTTACTATAGCTTCATAAGTTCTAACACGTCCTATAACATCGTCAGATTTTACAGTAAGAAGTTCTTGAAGTGTATAAGCAGCACCATAAGCTTCAAGCGCCCAAACTTCCATCTCACCAAATCTCTGACCACCAAATTGTGCTTTTCCTCCAAGTGGTTGTTGAGTTACAAGTGAATATGGACCAGTCGAACGAGCATGTATTTTATCATCTACCAAGTGATGTAATTTTAGATAATGCATATATCCTACAGTTACAGGATTATCAAACTCTTCTCCAGTTCTTCCATCCCTAAGCATTATTTTACCTGTTGTGTTAATTGGGACATCTTTCCACTCTTCCCTATGAGCTTTGTTTTTATCTAAATGATTGAAAAATCCTTCATCTAATTTATCTTTCCATTTATCTTCAAAGTCTTTCCATTCAGTATTTACATAATCGTTAGCAATTTCCAGTGTCTGAACTACTTCCCCTTCTTTTGCTCCATTAAATACTGGAGTCGCAACCATTATTCCGAGGGCTTTTGCTGCAAGTCCTAAATGAACTTCAAGTACTTGACCAATATTCATACGTGATGGAACCCCAAGTGGGTTAAGAACTATATCAAGTGCCCTTCCGTTTGGAAGATATGGCATATCTTCTGACGGTAATACTCTCGAAACAACACCTTTATTACCATGTCTACCAGCCATTTTATCCCCAACAGATATCTTTCTCTTTTGAGCAATGTAAACTCTAACAACTTCATTTACACCTGGTGGCAACTCGTCTCCATTTTCTTTTGTAAAAACATGCACATCAAGTATTATACCTGATTGACCATGTGGAACTCTTAGTGAAGTATCTCTAACTTCTCTAGCTTTTTCTCCAAATATTGCGCGAAGTAATCTTTCTTCTGCTGTAAGCTCTGTTTCACCTTTTGGAGTCACCTTACCAACTAATATATCTCCCGGCAATACCTCTGCCCCAATTCTTATTATTCCCTTATCATCTAGATCACGTATGGCGTCATCACCAATATTCGGAATATCTCTTGTAATATCTTCAGGTCCTAGTTTTGTATCTCTTGATTGCATCTCGTATTCTTCTATATGAATTGATGTATAAACATCATCTTGAACTAGTTTTTCATTAAGCAATATAGCATCCTCATAGTTATAACCTTCCCAAGTCATAAATCCAATCAATATGTTTTTACCTAATGCAATCTCTCCATTTTTTGTAGATGGTCCATCCGCAATTGCTTCGCCTTTTTTAACTTTTTGGCCTCTGTCTACAATAGGAACTTGATTTATACAGTTTGTTTGATTACTTCTCTTAAACTTCAACAATTCATATTTATCGTATTGTCCATTAATATTTTTTATTATTATTTCGTTAGCAGATGTTTTTGTAACAACACCCTCTTCTTTTGCAACTATTACTACTCCAGAATCTATCGCTACATCGTATTCTAAACCTGTACCTATTATAGGAGACTCTGTTTTTATAAGTGGAACTGATTGACGTTGCATGTTTGAACCCATGAGTGCACGGTTCGCATCGTCGTTTTCAAGAAAAGGAATCATTGCTGTTGCAACTGAAAACATTTGTTGTGGCGATACTTCCATTAAATCTGCTTTATATCTACTTAACTCAATAAACTCTTCTTTTTTATATCGTCCAGTTACTTTTTCATTTTTAAATGTTCCATCTGTATTTAGTGGTTCATTGGCTTGGACAACTACAAATTTTTCTTCTTCATCCGCCGTGAAGTAAGCAATTTCTACTGTTACTCTTGGTTCAGCTTGTGTTTTATCCACTTTTCTATAAGGTGTTTCTATAAATCCATATTCATTAATTCTTGCGTATATTGCAAGCGAGTTAATAAGACCGATGTTTGGACCTTCTGGTGTTTCAACTGGACACATTCTACCAAAATGTGTATAGTGAACGTCCCGTACTTCAAATCCAGCTCTTTCTCTTGATAATCCCCCTGGCCCTAGTGCTGACAATCTTCTCTTGTGTGTCAGTGCATCAAGTGGGTTGTTTTGTTGCATGAATTGTGATAATTGTGAACTACCAAAAAACTCTTTTATTGATGCCGAAATAGGCTTAGTATTTATGAGTACTTGTGGCGTAATAATTTCTATGTTTTGTAAATTCATTCTTTCACGTATAACCTTCTCAGTTCTGGTCAATCCAATTCTTATTTGATTTTGCAGCAACTCACCAGCACATCTTATTCTTCTATTTCCTAAGTGGTCAATATCGTCTGGTATTCCTATAGCATATTCTAAATGCATTGTATAATTTATACTAGCCAAAATATCTTCTACCGTTATGTGTATAGGTAACAATGCTTTCATATTGTTCATTATTGCTTCATTTATCTCGTTTTTGTCTTTATCCTTGTTCTTTTCAATTAAATCTTTAAGTGCAGGCAAATATACCCTTCCTTTTACACTTAACTCTTTTACATCTATATCTAAATACTTATTTACATCTACAGTCATATTTGATAATATCTTTACGATTCTGTCATCAGCAAATATACCAAAAGAATGTATACCCGAGTCTTGAATTGCATCAGCTATTTCTTCAGTGATAACTTGATTTTCTTCTATAATAATTTCCCCTGTAAGTGGGCTTGCAACAGTTTCTGCAATTTTAAAACCTACTACTCTGTTTTTTAGAGCAAGTTTTTTGTTAAATTTATATCTCCCCACTTTAGCAAGGTCGTATCTTCTATCATCGTACATCATATTTGTAAACAAACTTTCTGCACTATCTACAGTAGGCGGTTCACCTGGTCTTAGTTTTTTGTATATCTCAATAAGACCCTCTTCTCTTGTTTTTGAAACATCTTTTTCAAGTGTTGCAAGTATCTTAGGATCTTCACCAAATAATTCTTTTATCTCTTCATCTGTATTTACACCTAAAGCTCTAATAAGACATGTAACCGGTAATTTTCTGGTTCTGTCTACTCTTGCATAAAAAACATCTTTCGAGTCAGTCTCATATTCAAGCCAAGCTCCTCTATTAGGTATAACTGTTGCTGTTATTAATTGTTTTCCTAATTTATCATGATCTATATTATAATATATTCCCGGCGACCTTACTAATTGGCTTACAATAACACGTTCTGCACCATTTATAATAAAAGAACCGTTTTCAGTCATTAGTGGAAAATCTGCTATGAAAATATTTTGTTCCTTTATTTCTTGAGTTTCCTTATTTAACAAACGCACCTTAACTCTTAGTGGAGCTGCATAAGTCATGTCTCTTGCTTTACAATCTTCAATATTATACTTAATTTTATCCTTTTCAATTTGGAAATCCAAAAACTCTAATACCAAATTATTATTGTAGTCAATTATAGGATTTATATCTTTAAAAACTTCTTTAAGTCCTTCTTCAACTAGCCATTCGTAAGATTGTTTTTGAATTTCTATAAAATCTGGCGTATCCACAACTTCTTCTTTTCTTATATATGACATCCTTGTTACATTGCCAGTTTTCACAGGTTTGATGCGAATTTTTTCCATTAACATTCCACTCCTTAATTTTAATTATTGTAATATTTTTCATTTTGTGGAAATTTTATACATTCTCGTATTCACTACGAGCAAACGAGTACATTTTACTATAATAACATAAAATGGCAAGGCAGTCAAGCAATTTTTGTTAAAATTTCATAGAATTTATACAAAATATTCCTTTATTGCAAAGGAATATTTTATCGTGGTAATTAAAAAGACGATTCCTCAACAGAAGGAACCATCCCAAAAAACACACAAAAGACCTATTAATTCTTAATTCTACCTAATATTGTTACCGCCTCAGCTCTCGTTAACTCATTGAATGGTTTTACTGTATTATCATTGTAACCATTAAGTATTCCATTTGCAATAAGTTTTTGTATTTCATCTGAATATGCACTTTGTGTCAAATCACTATAGTACTTATCTGTAGGCTTTTCTAAAATTTGATAATAATTTGCAACCAATAACGCTACTTCTTCTCTCGTAATTGGATAATCATATTTATTCATAAGCCCTGAGCGATGTATTGCCGAATAATCCACTTTCGATAATACATTTTTAATTTCATAATAAGCCCAGTCATCTCTTGACAATCCTATATCATACGGATTAATCGTTTGTCTACTCTTATTTGGATTCAGCCTGTTTAACATAGCTATAAATTCCTTAACAGTTACTTTATTGTCCGGTTTAAATGTCAAATCCGAATAACCAGCAACTACATTTTTTTCTATCAAGCTTACTATACTGCTTCTTGCCCAGTGACTTTTTATATCGTTAAGTGTTTCCACTCTTTTTACTAATTTTTTATAATATAATTCGTGTTCTATAACTTCTCCAGTTGCTAAATTATATATATATATATTCCAACTACTTTTATTTGTAAGCTTAATTGAACTATTAATTGAATATGCAATATCGTCTACCATTATAACAATATATTTACCATCCAATACACTAGTACCGTATTTGCTTTTTGGAATAAGTTCTATATAATTTTTAAGTGTAATAGAGTCTGTTGTTGTATAACTTGGTAAATTATCTCTTACAGCTGCATAATAACTTTCTATTTTGTCATCTTTATCTCCCACAACTACATATGTAGATATTATTGCATTATCTTTGACATTTTTAAATTTTAATTCGAATACTCCTTCTTTATTTAATAACACGCTCTTTTTTATTTTATTTATTGTTAATGTTGAAGTAGGTGTAACATCTGCTTCACGATATGAGTTGCCAACCTTTTTCTTTAGAAATGTTCCAAATGCATCATAATAATATAATTCTTTACCATATTCCCCTATAACTATATTCTTAAAGTATTTATTAGTAGTTATTTCCGATTCTCTTGCATCATCTATATCCTCATCTATTGCATTAGATGCATCTCCAAAATATACTTTTGCATCTTGGATTACATTTACTGAATACGGACTACTAGCATTTCCTAATAAATCCTTTACTTGTACCTTTACCGCTGTTGGGTATTCATCTATTTCATAGTATGAATCCGTTTCATATGTTTGATCTCCAATAATATATATATACCTTTTATCTGCAAATCTGTAATTATCTGTTGCTTTTATATATAATTTGTTATTAAGTACATAAATAGCTGTTATTTTTGGTGCTTGTGTATCTGTAAATTTAAATACTCCAGTTGCCGTGTTTTTTATTACTGAGCCATATAATATTTCCACAGTATATTTTAAACTTGTGGCTTTACTTATAGTAGGAAGCGTTATCTTTTCATTTTGTTTTGCTTTAATACTTAGCATTCGAACACCCAAGTCAGTATTTTCCACCAATACATTATATGTATACCTTGACGAAGTATCTGGTAGTGATAAATATAACTCTCCATTCTCAAATACAAACTTAATACTTTTAGCAATTGTTTCTAAATCTTTTCCTGTCAGTATATCATTCATTTTGTTCTTCAATTCTAAAACTTTTTCCATTAATTTTGTCTTTTCAGTATAATCCGATATCAAATTTACTTTACTTTCCAATGCTGCTACTGCGTCTCTGACATCAGTTGTTATATCTCCCGTAAGCATGCTCTTATAAAAAGTTATTTTATCACTTACCTCTTTTATTAGTTCGGAATCCGTTGCGGCATGAGACAAGCTAATGCTACAAGTTATCGCTATTAGTAACATACATATTAATTCCCCTAGTTTTTTCATAATTTCCCTCCCATTCAGTTAGTGTGTGGATTAATTAATTACTACCTCTTATCAGATTATATACTTTTTTCTGCTTCAAGTCAATATTTTACATAATATTGCTTATATTTTTAACATTATAACTCTTAATTGTAAACATCAGTTATTACTCTAATAATAAAAAAGAAGAACTTTCTTTGTTTATGAAAAAACTTCAAGCATCTGCTTGAAGTTTTTGCTATGCTGTTTCGTTATGATTTATTATCTTTGTTTTCATCTTCCTAACACTTTGCTTTTTGTTTTCATTTATTATTAACTCTGGCAATTTAATTCCTTCGACAACTTCTTTTGTTATGATACACTTTTCTACATTTCCTGTTGATGGTATATCAAACATTGTATTCATCATCACACTTTCAATTATCGATCTAAGTCCTCTTGCTCCTGTATTTCTCTCCAAAGCCTTATCTGCTATCGCACTTATGGCTTCATCTGTGAATTCTAATTCTACATCATCCATTTTAAGTAAAGCTTCGTATTGTTTTACTATTGCATTTTTAGGTTCTCTTATTATTTTCATTAGTGTTTCTTTATCCAAATCATCAAGAGCTACAATAACTGGTATTCTTCCAACAAATTCTGGTATCAATCCATATTTTAGTAAATCAGCTGGGAGCATTTTTTTAAATGATTCTCCAACCTTCTTATCTTTCTTTGATTTTACTTCGATCCCAAATCCCATTCCACTATTATCTGTTCTTTTATCAATTACTTTTTCTAGTCCCTCAAAAGCACCACCGCATATAAATAATATATTCGATGTATCTATTTGCAAGAAATCCTGATGCGGATGTTTTCTTCCACCTTGTGGTGGAACTGAAGCAACTGTTCCTTCTAAAATCTTAAGTAAAGCTTGTTGGACACCTTCACCACTTACATCTCTTGTTATCGATGGATTATCTGACTTTCTTGATATTTTATCTATTTCATCAATATATATTATTCCTGTTTCTGCCTTCTCTATATCAAAATCAGCAGCTTGTATAAGTCTAAGCAAGATATTTTCTACATCCTCACCTACATAACCTGCTTCTGTTAGTGATGTTGCATCAGCTATTGCAAATGGAACATTGAGCATTTTTGCTAAAGTTTGTGCAAGATATGTTTTACCTGATCCCGTAGGACCTACCAAAAGTATATTACTCTTTTGAAGTTCACATTTGTTGCTTGCATCTACAAAAAATATTCTTTTATAGTGATTATACACTGCCACTGCAAGTGCTTTTTTTGCTTCATCTTGCCCTATTACATACTCATCTAAAATATTTTTTATTTCTTTTGGTTTTAAAAGATTTTGTATTTGATCTTTTGTTTCATAATCATATATTTGCTTATCAACAATTTCTTTACATACCTTTATGCACTCGTCACAGATATATACATCTTGTCCAGCTATAAGACGTTTAACTTGGTCTTGAGTCTTACTGCAAAACGAACAATGTATATTCCTTCCTTCTTCAAATTTATTTATCATATTCTTTGTCACCTTCCTTTTGTCATATAATAATTATTTAGTAGATTTCCAAATTAAGAAACCTCGTTTTATAACACCCTCACCATAGCTTCTGCAATGAAATCCTAAAGCTTATTCCTTCTTAAAATATATCTTATCTATTATTCCATAATCTTTTGCTTCTTCTGCTGTCATAAAATTATTTCGATCTGTGTCCTTTGTTATATTTTCGATTGATTGACCTGTTCTTTCACTTAATATACTGTTTAACTTCTCTTTCGTCCTTAAAATATGTTTTGCCGCTATCTCCATATCTGTAGCTTGACCTTCCATGCCACCGAGTGGTTGATGTATCATTATTTCTGAGTTTGGAAGTGCAAATCTTTTTCCTTTTTGCCCACCAGCAAGTAAAAATGCTCCCATGCTCGCTGCCATTCCTACACATATAGTCGCAACATCTGATTTTATATATTGCATCGTATCATATATGGCAAATCCACTAGTTACAGAACCACCTGGACTATTTATATACAAATATATATCTTTTTCTGGATCTTCTGCTTCTAAAAACAATAGCTGCGCCACTACCAAGCTTGCAGTAACATCATTCACCTGATCACTTAGCATAATTATCCTGTCTTTTAACAATCTCGAAAATATATCATACGATCTCTCGCCTCTATTAGTTTGTTCAATTACCATAGGTACTAAACTCATTAGCATTATCCCCCTCTATAGTTCCCAAATATATTTGGACTATTTTTTACTCTTCTTTCGCTAAGTTCACAATTAATTCTACAGCTTTTTGAAGTTTTATTTCATCTTCGAATTCTTCTCTTCTTTCTCCTAGAAGTCCTTCTTTTACTTTACTGATATCAAATTTCATAGAAGTTGCTAACTCTTCTAATTTCTTTTCAAATTCTTCTTCTGTTACAGTTATCTTTTCTTCTGTAACTATTGCATCAAGAACCAAAGAAGTTTTTACTTGTTCTTCTGCCTCATTCTTCAAACTTTCTCTAACTGAGTTCATATTTTGTCCTGAAAATTGTAAATATTGTTCTAGTGTTAAACCGTTTTGTTTTATTCTCATTTCAAAATTATGAATTAACTTATCCGTTTGGTTTTCTATCATAATTTTTGGTATATCCATTTTTGCACTTTCTACAACTTTTCTTATTGCTCTATTTTCTTTTTCAACTTTTGCACTTTCTTTTTTCTCTTCTTGTATTCTACTTCTTATACCGCTTTTATATTCATCTAATGTATTAAATTCTGAAACATCTTGCGCAAAGTCATCATCTATCTCCGGTAATTCTTTTTCTGTTATTTCGTTTATCACTACTTTAAATATTGCCTTTTTCCCTGCTAAATCTTCACTTGTATAGTTTTCAGGAAAAGATACATTTACTTCCACATTATCCCCTGTATTTTTACCTACTAACTGATCTTCAAATGTATCTATAAAAGTTTTTGATCCTATTGTAATCTCGTAATTTTCTGCTTTTCCGCCTTCAAATGCTACATCATCTACAAATCCTTCAAAATCTATAGTTAATATATCCCCCATTTGTGCTGGTCTATTTTCTACAGTTACAAGTCTTGCATTACCCTCTGCAACTTTATGCACTTCTTCATTTACCTCTTCATCCGTAACTTCTTCACTTACCTTTTCTATTACAGCAGCTTTATAATCCCCTAAAATTACATCTGGTTTTAAAGTAACAACAGCCGTAACTATAAGATTTTGTTCTTTTCCTATTTGTACAATATCTATATCAGGTCTTGATACTACTTGCAATTTGTGTTCACGCACTGCGCTTTCATATTCTGTTGGCAATAAGTAATCTACAGCATCCTCATATAGCACCTGCACTCCATACATTTTTTCCACGATACTCCTTGGTGCTTTCCCATTCCTAAATCCATCAATCTTAAAATGTGATTTATTTTTACTAAATGAATATTTAAGTCCTTCTTCAAATCTTTTAGCATCAACCTCTATAGTTAATTTTGCAACGCCTTTTTCTAAGTTTTCTAATTTGCTTGTCATTAATTATCACCCTTTCATTGTGCTCAAAACACAAAATTTCTTTTCAATTGCAATGTATCCAATACATTTACTTGTAAAACTATTGTTTATTATAATATAATTTTTTCCATTTGTAAACACCTTTAAGCAAAATTTTTATTACAAAGGTTAAAGACTTTTTGTTTCTTTTTGGTCTTTCAAAAAGAAAAGAAACAATTCATTCCAAACACTCTTACCCCTCTAGCTCCCCCTTCGCAGGGGGAGGACTTAAAAAAGTCAAGCCGCTTTGGCTTGACTTTTTTTATGCTGTATACCCTCTATTAACCCCATTATTCATCACAGATTCATTCAAACTTCCTTTTCCATATGTAAGACCTGCTACTAATCTCTGAGCATTGTCTACAACCGGTTTCTGTATTTTCCTTTGTGTTTGACTAACAGTCTTCCACCCATCAAGTAATATGTTAAGTACTTTTTTCGCTTCGAGAAGATATTTATCACTTTTTTTTACAGAACCTTTTACTAACAATTCATTCACAAATCGATAGAGAGATAATAAGCTTATTGAAATCTCATATGACATATTCAGAGTGTTCATTAATTCTCTTGTAAGATTTTGAGATTTATTTATGTATCTTCTAAATTGCTTTTCGTTGTTTTCTTTTAAAGCTTTAATTGCATTATCTATAGAATCAATGGTTATATCATATGTAATAACTAATAATTCTGATGGCGTCGCTCCAGCTATTCTTACTGTCATACCTTCCAAGATATTTCACCCCCCATTATTGTTGTAACAATTGTAATATCGATTGTGGTCTTTGATTTGCTTGTGCAAGCATCGATGTACCTGCTTGTGCTAATACATTTTGTTTCGTATATTCTGACATTTCAAATGCCATGTCTGCATCTTCTATACGTGATAATGATGCAATCATATTTTCTGATGCAACTGTTAAGCTCTGTATCGTATGTTCCAATCTATTCTGGAAAGCCCCAAGCTTTGAACGAACACTTGATATTGTGTTTATTGCTTTATCTATTATTGTTATTGCATCTTGTGCTAAAGTTGATGTGCTTAGGTTTAAGTCTTCAATTCCTAAAGCTTCCGGTGACAAGTTTTGTATTCTTATTGCCATAAATTGTCCTTCATTTGCTCCGATTTGTAAATCAAGTGGTCCCGTCTCTAGTATATTAACAGTTACATTTCCTGGAACATCTCCACCTTGTAAAGTTAATTGGAATCCCTCTGATCCTTCAAATACAATTTTCTTCCCACTTGTTGTAACAGTTGTCCCAATAGGAAATCCCTCAATTGCTGCCGTACTTGGATTGTCAAACACTATGTTAGTAGGATTAACTTCTATACTATGTCCTTTATTTCCAAAACCTGTTTGTACAGACACTGATGAATTAGAATATCCTAAAAATCCTGCAGCATCAACATCATCTGTATCTCCATTATCCGATGGAACTAATGTAACAGTATCTCCGTTTGTATTATAAGATATCAATTTACTGCCAGTTTCATCTAATGTAAATGTAGTATTTGGAACTGCTAGTTGATTTAAATTTCCAACCAATGTCTCTAAATTTGCTGGAATGCTTAAGTCTAAATTTGCGGCAAAATGGTAAGCTCCTGCTGATGTACCATTTACCATTATCTCAATATCAGCTCCCGCTGGTGCCACTCCACCTAGAATAGTAGCTGTTGTATCTATATTGTCTTCTGGTACACATCTTACTGATGATGAACTAAGTGCAGTCCCTGATGCTAGTGATGATAAATCTGCTGCTACAGCTACATCTCCAGCCCCTGCTGTTTTCGCCTCAATTACTAGAGGCTTTGTTGACATAACTATTATACTATCTACTCCCGTTAAATCTAAAGCAAATTCTGCACCAGGTATGTTTTTTGCTTTTAATTTATCCAGAATATCTGCTGTTGTATCCGTATTTAAAAAATTAACTTCTATTCCATTTACCAGTACATCCCCATCTAAAGCACCTATTGATATACCTAAATTACTAACCTTTTTATATTCTCCTTCTGTATTAGGATTAAAATGAACAGAATCAAGCCCAAGCCCTTCTATAAGATCAGTGTCTCCCGTAACTGATATTTCTTTTTCTCCAAATAATTGTGCTTCTAGTGTTATAGTTTTACTATTTCCGAAAGGTGATACTGTTGTGGCATTCACTCCTGCTGTATCTGCCAAGTTTCTAATTTTAGCGAAAACGGTTTCTGAAGACTCTCCTGATTCTATATAAATCTGTTCACCATTTATATTTATGTATCCTGCTAAAGTCGAATTTCCGGTTCCATCAAATAATGTTACTGCTCCTCCCGTATCCTTTGTTTTTGTGGCACTTTGTGTTACCTCAAAACTATAATTTGCTGGATTAACAGTATCGCTCATTGCAACTATATCAGCTACATTTGAGTTTGTTGAGAACGCTCTTCTATCTATATCTCCATTTAATAATTTCATCTCATTAAATTCAGTTGTATCAGCGATTCTTCCGATTTCTTCTTTCAACTGAACTACTTCGTTATTTATTGAATCCCTATCATCAGCTGATAAAGTTCCATTCGACGCTTGTATACATAGCTCTCTTATCCTCTGTAACATTGAATGAACTTCTGTAAGAGATCCTTCTGCAGTTTGTATTAAACTTATACCATCATTAGAGTTTCTAGTAGCGATTTCTAAACCTCTTACTTGCGTGTCCATTTTTTGTGCTATTGCCAGTCCTGCCGCATCGTCTGCTGCACGATTAATCCTTTTACCTGATGATAACTTTTCTAATGTCTTGTCCAAAGCTGAATTTGTAACATCTAATAAATGTAATGATCTTAAAGCTGGAATATTATTATTTATTTTCATACTTGCACCCCCGGTTAATTGCATTGCACAATGTAAGAAGTTTGTACTTAACTTTTTACCGTACAACGCACAATTTTATAAGTTTTTATTTTCTAAATTATTTATCGACCATTTTTCAAGTTTGCTTAATATCATTTTTTATTTTTTTATCCACAGTGTCCATAAACTTCACTAGACTTATTATTAATTCATACATTTTTTCATCTGTATTTTTTTTATCCATCGGTTTTTCTTGTTCTGTCATCATAAGAATCAACTCCTAACAGTTATGGATATTGTTTGATTTTGCTCATTCTATCATCCTGAGCGAAACAGATATTTCAAGAATGAATCTCCCCGCGGCAAGCCGACGGGGAATTAAACCCAAAGAAATTAATTATACATTCCCTAAACAGTTTCTTCATATTTGCTATTTTTATATTTTCTTATTTCATTATTTATTTCATTAAATATAGGATTTGTTAATTTTTGATTTTGCCAAGATATTTTATCGGTTTTGTATCCCAGTTCTTGAATGATTCTTTGCAACTCTCCAAGATTTTGTCTTACAAACTCTCTGTCTTGCTTATTTTCAGCATTTATTTTTATCTCCACAGCTCTTGCCTTTATTTTTATGTCTATACTTACATCTCCAAGCGTTTCTGTATCCATGGAAACTAAAACATTTTTTTCGTTTTTACTGCCTGAATCTTGATTTTGATTTTTATCATTATACATATATATATTTAAATTTGTAAGTCTATCTCCTAGATATATGGGTATCTGATAAAACTCATCTTGTTTATGGATGTTCTGAGCTGCCTTTAAGATTTCTTGCGTTTTTTCTATTTTATTTATTAAAGTATCATTACTTTTGCCCTCTTTACTTGAATACTCTTGTTTAATGGATTCTAGATTGTCTATGCTATTATCATTTTTTCTTTTACCTAAGAGTTTATCTTTTAAATTATTTAAGTTATCTCTAAACATTGTTTTTGTCTCTAAATTTTCATTTTTTATAACATTGTCGATTTCTTTATACTCTTTTGATAAGAAATTAAAGTCTTTCTCAAATTTTTTCAATAAATTTATATTGTTTATTGTTGACTTTATATCATATTTTTTAAGTGCGTATAGAACATTTTCACTTGTTCCCTCTAAGCCTTCTATATCTTTCAAAAATTTATTTATCTTTTCATCACTATACCCAAAATCTCTCGTTTTCTCAACAGTTGCTTCCTTCAATTTTTCAACAATTTCGCCTATAGGAGTATTATTTATATTTAAGTTATTGCTAATTATATGTTGTAGCTTTTCTGGAGTGGCAAGCTTCTTAAGTTCATTTAATATGCTTTTTGCATTATACGCCTTATATATATTTTCATTGTTTGTATCCAATTCGACATTTTCCATAGCCTGTATGAGGTTTTTATTATCCTTTGTAAATCCAAAATCAGCGTCATCTAATATTCGTTGTATTTTACCCATAATGCTTTTTTCATTATTTTTAATCTCAGAAAGAATTCCAAAATTATCATCAATCGTCATATTTATATTCTCATCATTTACTTTAGTAGTTTGTATATATTTAGTCGCTTCTAGGAGATTATTGATAGTTAAAGAAATGTCTTTTTTTATTGCCAGTCCTACAGCTACATCTCCAGCTTTATTTATTTTATTCATAGCCTTGTATATTGAAATTAGTGCATCTTTCTGTTCCAAATTTATTGTTTTTTTCTCTTCCATGGTCGCTATTGAATCATATAAAGTTTCTTGTGTGTCTAGTCCATACTTACCGTTAAAATCCCCTATATACTGGATAACTTCATCTAAATGCATCTCTATTGGATTTTTATTTTGACTTATCATGTCTAATGAAATAACTGGATGCAATCCTCTCGTCACGGCTTGTACCTTGTTTTCACAAACTTTTATTGCCTCTATATTTTCGTTATTCACTTCCATATTATTTTTAATCAAAATCTTACTACACTTTACATTTATTTCACTAGCATCTATATTTTGACTCTTAAGCAAGTTCTCAATTTGATTTTCAATCTTCTTTACGCTATCTCCATACCTTATATTTGGCCTAGTTTCTGCCTCTTCATATGCATTTAGCATAGAATTTATTATTTTCTCCATGTTGTGGATACTTTTTCCATTTTCCGCTTCTTTTCCATTTTTTTCATAGTTATCAACATAATTATTAGAATTTTCCACCATTTTTTCCATTTTATTACTATTATTTAGAATTTCATTTGATAGATTTTCTATATTTAAAAATATCTTATTTTTTATAGCATTTGCGTATGTATCCATGTCTCTGGTTTTTAATATATCAATTTTTTCATATAAGGTTTTCATTGTATCAGCTTTCCCTATATCTACAGTTATTTTTTGTTCTCCTATAATTATATCTACCTGTTCTTCCATTCTTTTTAATTCATCTACTACTTTTTTTATTGGGTCCGTCTCTATATTTATTCCTTTATCTTTTAGCTTCATAGCCGCCTCAACTGTAAGTTTCAGCCTTATTTCTTCCATCTGTAGCTTAACCTTTAGTGCTTTTATATCTATCTGTGGATTATTAAGTATACTAGTTATTGTGTTCTCAGATATCTTACCTTCGTTAACTATATTCTTTATATTAATTGTTTGCCTTTTTTCAATAACCCTTTTTATATCACTTATATCAACATTTTCAATACTTTCTTTTATAGTCATTAGTTTTTGTTGCATCTTCTCATTATTTAATTTTTCAATATTTTCATCTAAATAAATATTTTTACTCCCCGTTTTTATATTTCTTATCGCCTCATCTATAACCTTTACTTCATCAATATTTCTTACCGAATTTTCTATAATTTTATATTCTTTTATATTATCAGCTATAATGTCTATACCATTATTGTAAAAGGCCTTTGCAAGTGCCTTGTTATCGCTATTTGCTTCTATATTTTGTGCATTAAGTATTTTTGCAATTTCTGCATCAATATTGAGGATTTCATCTATCTTTTCCTTCCTCTTTAACCCGCTGGCAGTCTGGCTCCCTGATGTGTATTTGGCTTTATATAGACCCTCAAGTGTAATGTTATCGTCTCTTTTAATTATCTCTAATATATCTGCTTGCTTTATTTCCTTAACCTCTGATAATTGATTTAAAATATTTCTTATATATTTTACATTTTCCTTTGTTTCTGGCAAGTCATTATTTTCTAATATTGTTTTTATATTATTCTTCATATCAGTGGTACTTTCTTCAGCAACTTTTATTTTATTATAAAATGACTTCTCCACTTTGACCTCTAGATTTTTCACCTCAATATCCTTACCTGAATACGCTTCTTTCAAATTTTCAACTAATATTTCCATCGTTACTTTATCTAGTGATATCTCATTTTTCCTTAATATTTCAATTTTATTCTTTGTAATGTTGTTTACTATTTTGCTTATATCGTTTTTTAAAGTTTGTGTTTGAGCAAAAGTCTTTTGAGTAATTTCCATATCATTTTTATCAATTTCATCAGCAATTTGCATGCTTTCTTTGGTTATATCAATATTAATTTTAGATAACATTGACTTCAGCATGTCCACACGCATTGTATTTCTATTATCTATTACATCAGTTTTTATTTTAATTGGTTTTAGCTCTACCTTATTTTTGTTTACTGTTTTAACTTCAAAAAAGACTTTGTCTCCCACCTTTATATCAAGAGTTGAGACTTTTAGTTCTTTTGCACTTATTTCTTGATCGGGTAGATTTTCATTTTCAAACTTTATCTTTATCTTATCTCCATTTATTTCTGTAACTACTGCCTTTACTATATTATCTACTTCCATACCTAACTCTCTCATTTCATTTACATCAACCATTTCCATACTTAAATTTTGCATGCTTGCTACATTAGATACCATATATTTCACCTCCCATATTATATCTTACCTATATATTATCGACAGCAAACCTAATATACTAAATAAAAACTTCAAGCAAATTTGCTTAAAGTTTTTATTTAGTATATTGGGTTTTATCAGTCACCCATAACTTTTCCTTAATTATTCCTCGTATACTATCCTTTTCCATACCATCTTTCCAAAATGCTGCACCTGCTAATTCATATTTATTTACTATGTTTAACTTCTCTTCTATAGATTTTTCATCTTCAAGCCATATTTTATAAGTTAAACCATCTACTGTATATTCTCCATAATATTGTCCGTCTTCTGGTAGCCAGGTTATCGCCGCTTTATTTTCGTTTAATAATTGTTTAGCATTTTCCATATTCATCGCTTTTGGTTTGTCTACAAGCACCCCATCCTTTTCCGTCCAAAGCCTTGTATAAAAAGGGACTCCCATTATTATTTTTTCTTTTGGTACTTCAACTAAAGTATTTATTATCCCTTCCTCAATCCAATCAGCTGATGCAACAGATCCACTCACTGGCGAAGTCGACCAATGCTCGTCATACGCCATTACGCATATGTAATCTGCTATTTTGGCAATTTCCGTCCTATTGTAAAATGTTGTCCATATTGAGGGCATGTACACATCTACACTCAGTACTAACCCCTGCTCACTCATATAAGGTGCAAGCTCTCGTAGAAATTGTATGAAATATTCACCACTCTCAGGTTTAAGTCCTTCAAAATCAATGTTTATTCCATCCAAATCATACAAAGCCGCATATGAGAGTATCTGTCGTATTATTTTCTCTCTTGTATTCGTATTTATTAAAGCTATATGAGTCATTTCCTTATTAGCAAAAGGATTCGCCACTAGTGGCCATACTTCATAACCATTTTCATGTGCCCACTTTACATATTCCTTATTTGCTATACTTTTCATATCTCCATTTTCATTTATTATGTTAAACCAAGTTGGGGATAAAACTTCTACGCCTTCCTGTTTTACCATTTTAGATGCATCTACATTTTCAGGTTTGAATACCTGCCTCCAAAGCATACTTATCTTGCCTTTTTTTGGTGTCCACTTTTCCACTTTGGAACTAAAAATTTGAAGACTATTATCACTTTGTTCTT
This sequence comes from Clostridiales bacterium GWD2_32_19, assembly GCA_001795385.1. Taxonomy (GTDB): domain Bacteria; phylum Bacillota; class Clostridia; order Lachnospirales; family UBA12420; genus UBA12420. The sequence goes on along the minus strand of MGOU01000007.1, from coordinate 36,227 downwards.
CATTAATATCACTAATATCACTACTTCTTACATATCCTAAAAATCCTTTTTCACTTCTTACATATTTGAAGTTGTTATATTCTTTATATACATACACTTTTTCGCCTTTGCTTAGCTTATCTATCCATTGACTTTTTATAGTCGCTGCCTGTCTTATGTAAGTTGTATTTTTACTAATGCTTCCAATTTCATGTTTTCGATTTTTATAATCAATCACTAGCAGTTTACTTTCATCAATATACTTTACATTTATATTATATAAATCTGCGTATTCCAGTATCGGTATATATGGTACATCATCAAACATTTTCACTTGTATATCAAGGCTTACCGGTTGGTTGTTTACAAAAGATGTGAGCCCTTCACTTTTCATTCTAATTACTTTATCTTGAGTAGTAATGGTCAGAACCTTCTCTTTTTCATCCCAAAAAATATACTTATCAATATTGTTCTTTATAAACTCAACTGGAACTAATATCTCAGTATTATCAAGTGTTATTGGATTATCTATGCTTGCGTACTTATCCTCAATTACAACTCCAATTTTATTTAGTTCAAATGTAGGAACTGCTTCATACAAAGAAATACTATTAAAATTAGGTATATACTTAATTGCAGTGTTTATTGAAAATCCTACAATTGTTGCAATTAACACTATACTTATTACTATAATTACTCTCTTATTTATTTTAGAAATATTCTTACCTACTGTGCTTTTATGGTTTAGGTATAAGTTTTCTAGATTCTCATATCTTTCATTCATCGTGTCACCTCCAAAAATGTTAATGTAAAAAGATATGTGTTCTTCATTCGCATCATTTCTTGAAAAACAATACTTTCATGAAATCCCCCTATCTACTAGCATATAGGGGTTTTTACATTCATTTTCCGAAAACTACCTCTAGTGCCTCTTCAACGCTTTTTACAAATATATATTCTATTTTACCATGTGTTTCCTTCATTATTTTTTCTATATCACTTCTATTTTCTTCAGGTATTAGTACTCTCTTTATATTATTTCTTATCGCTGATGTTATTTTTTCTTTGAGTCCTCCTACAGGTATTATATCGCCCTTTATAGTCATTTCTCCTGTCATGGCAAGTTTATCGCTTAATTTTTCCCCTTTAAGTGCAGATATCATCGCACATAAAAGTGTTATTCCAGCTGATGGGCCATCCTTTGCAATTGATCCTTCTGGTATATGAATATGCATATCTACCTTTCTATTAAAATCTTTATCTATTCCCAGTTTCTCTGCATTTAACCTTAAATATGTATGTGCTATTACAGCTGACTCATTCATTACTTGTCCTATTTTACCTGTAAATCTAAACTGTCCACTTCCTTCTAGGATATCCACCTGAATTTTTAATATCTTACCACCATATGCAGTCCACGCAAGTCCAATTGTTTCACCAATCTTAGTGCACACACCTTTTTGCATTTTATAATGTGGCTCTCCTAAATATTTAAATAGGTTACTACTTGTTATTCTAACATTATTTTGTTTATCCGTAAATAGTTTTTTTATTGCTTTTCTATATATTTTATCTATTTCTCTTGTAAGATCCCTAATACCCGCTTCTCTCGTATATTCATTTATTATATTAATAATAGCATTATCACTAATTAAGACTTTATCATTCTTTATATTGTATTTTATATTTTGGTTTACAATCAGATGTTTCTTGACTATCTCAAGCTTTTCCGAATCTGAATACCCTTCTAGATAAACAATCTCCATTCTATCAATAAGTGGTGCTGGTATATTTTCAAGAGAATTGGCTGTGCATATAAATAAAGCATTTGATACATCATATTCGACATCTATATAATAATCTTTAAATTTACTGTTCTGTTCATAATCGAATACTTCTAAAAGTACTGAGTATGGATCACCTTTAAAGCTATTACTCACCTTATCTATTTCATCAAATATTGCTACAAAAGCACCTTCCCCTGCTTCTATGAATGCACTTATTATTTTGCCTGGCATGGCCCCTACATATGTTCTCCTGTGACCCCTAAGCTCAGACTCGTCCTTCATTCCCCCAAGTGGTATTCGAACGTATCGTTTTTGAAGACTTTTTGCAATGCTTATCGCTATTGACGTTTTCCCAACTCCTGGCGGGCCTACTAAACATAAAATCATATTATCCGATTTTTCCGCATATCTATTTGTTGCTACATATTCAATAACTCTTTCCTTTATCTCATCTAGTCCAAAGTGCCCTTCTTCAAGTTTCTTAGTTATGTAATGTATACTTGGATCGTGTCTTTTTTCATCACTACATGGTAACTCAAGCAAAGTATCTATATATCCTTTTACGATACCTCTCTCTGCATAATCTTTTTTCATTTTTTCTAGTTTTTTTAGTTCCTTGATAATCCTATCTTTTATAGGCTTGTCAATGTTAGTTTGTGATAATATGTTTCGATATTCTTCTACTTCCTCATCTACCTCAGATTCTATACCCAACTCTTCTTTTATTTTCTCCATTTGTTTTTTTAGTAAAAATACCCTTTCTACATTTTTTATATCATCTTTAACTTTTTGATTTATTTCACATTGTAGGTTCAAAGCACTTATTTCTTTATTCATTATTTTAATTAATTCAACCACTCTTTTATCCACTTCATTCTGCTTTAGTATCTTGTTTTTATACAAATCAGTTATAGGTAAATTTATTGCAAGTGTATCAACTACCTTTCCCAAGTCTTTCATGTTTTCAATTATATCAAAAAGCTCCTTAGGCACTTTATTTACTAAATTAGTATATTGTGTGAGCAAACTCAATATTTCATTTTTATAACTTCTCTGCCTGTCCTCAGAATTAATTAATACCGGATTTTTTTCGTTTATCTCTGCATATAGTACTTGAGAATGCTTATGGGTAGAAACAAGGTCTCCTCTACTTATACCTTCGATAACTGCACTTAGCGTTTCGTTTTTTAATTTCCTAACTTCTTTAATCTTTGCAATGGTACCCGAATCCTTATTTTCCTCATCTTCGTTAATTACAAACAGTGCTCCATTATTTGCGAGCGCGGTATTAATAATATTTATAGATTCCGGTTTTACTGCATCAAACTGTATAAGCATATTAGGAAATAAAACAATTTCCTTTATCTTAAGTAGAGGTATTTTAGAATTTTCCATACTCATAAGCCTTGTCCCCTTTGCTATAATTAATATTACATCTTTATTACATTATACAACAAAGTCCATGTTATTTCATTGTAGAATTTATGGAAATAAAAAGAGACATCGGGTTTAGTCTCCAATGTCTTAGCTACTATATAATTATATTTCAGAAACAATTAATCTATCTTTATTTTTCCAAGTTCCTCTTCAAACATACTTTTATTAATATTTAGATATTCAAAAACCTCTTCAATAAGTTTAGTTGCATTTTTTTCATTAGTCACCTTCCAAGAATAATAATCAGCAAGATGAACAACACAAACTAGCTCTTTATCTATTATTCTATCGTCCATTGGTCTGTGATGAAAGAAGGCTGCCTCAACTATAGAATGTGGTAAATCCCATCTCTTTAATAGATACCCTCCTACCTCTTCATGAGTAATTCCTAACATGTCTCTTTCAACCTCACCAATATCAAGTGCTTCTTTTAAAGATTTTTGGTATACTTCAGCGTATTTCTCTTTAAAACTATTAAACAAAAATACTCTTCCTACATCATGTAACAAACCTGCAGTATTGTGAACTTGATTAATCTTTTTACGCAAAATATTGTCATATATGAAATTTACGAGTTGGTTTGTTATAAATGCATGTCTCCATAAAATATCCATATCTGATTCAGCTATTCCATTGTAACTTATTGCATCTATCACAGAAGTTGATATTACTATATTACTGACATCATGAAGTCCTAGGTAAGAAATCGCATCATCTACTGACTTCGTTTCCACTCCACAATAGGCTGAATTCGCCACATGTAGTATTTTTAGAACTATCTGATGATCTATTTCTATTTCATTAGTTATGTCCTTTATGTCTGCATCTTCTTGAATAAGTGAAACTATTTTACGATAATTAGCTTTAATGATGGGAAGTTCTTCTATATTGTTTATATATGTCATAACCCTTTCATCGTTGATTATTTCTTCTACTGCAAATACTTGATTTACAATATTTAACAATGTTTCATCTTCCCAAGGTTTAAATATATACATTTTTGCTATATTTTTTTGAATTGCCTTGAATATTATTTTTTCGTCAGCATACCCACTTAAAATTATTCTTGCTATCTTTGGATATAATGTCTTTACCTTATACAACAATTCATATCCATCCATATAAGGCATTCTCATATCACTAATTATCAAATCTATATCTTCTCTTGCCAAAACTTCAAGTGCTTTTTCACCATCCATTGCTGTATACAAATCATAATCCGTTGTTCTAAAAAGTCGGATAATTGTTTTGAGTATTTGCTCTTCATCATCAACAAAAAGTATTTTTTTCATATTGCCACTCCTTATTTTAGTACTTCCCTACCTATCTATAGGTAAAGTTATAATGAATTTTGTTCCCTCTCCCACTATACTCCTAACTTCGATATTGCCATTATGCTTACTTACTATTATATCATGTGCAATACTTAGTCCAAGTCCAGTTCCTTCACCAACTGGTTTTGTAGTAAAAAACGGATCAAATATTTTATTCATATGTTTTTCAGAAATTCCACAACCGTCATCTGTTATCTCACAGTACACAAAATTTTCATCATTGTGTGTATGTACAGTAATGTTCCCCAGTATACCTTTACTCTTTATTGCATGTGTGGCGTTCATTATCAAATTGAGTATAACTTGATTTATTTGACCTGCTATAGCTAGAACGCAAGGTACATCTGTAAATTCTTCATTCACCTTTGCACAGTATTTTATAGAATTATTTGCAATTGTTAAAGTATCTCTTATTCCACCATTTATGTCATACCTTGTAAACTCTTCTTCGTAGCCCTTTCTAGCAAAATTAAGTAAGCTTTTTACTATTTTTGCAATCCTGTCTATGCCTTCCTTCCCATCATTTGTTATATCATCTAAATCCCCTGCTATATACTCAATATCATTTTCTTTTATATACATGGAGATTTCAAAAATTTGGGCTTTTAGCTCATCACAAAAACATTCATCATAACTCTCTATTAATTTTTTATTTAAATCATATAATACTTTTATCTTAACAAAATATTTTTTTATCATATTCATGTTGCCCAGTACAAAGCTTAATGGATTATTTATTTCATGCGCTATACCAGCCGAGAGCTGTCCAATTCCTGCCATTTTTTCGTTACTTATGATTTGGGCTTGCATCTTATTTATCTTTTCTATGTTTTCTTTATACTCTCTCGAACTTATGTCAATGCTTCTTCCTAAGAGTTGCTTTTCCTTTTCATTTTCAAAATATGTTTTATTTACTAAGTCCAGAATTGTTTTAACTTCAGCAGGAAGTGAATCATATTTCTTTTCATCACCAAGTACTTTTTTTATCTGCTTTCTCAGTAAAACATGATATTTATCCTCCACTTCATCATCCCCTTACTCCGAAAAAAGAGTTACAGTCATTGTCTGGTTATGCAATTCACATTGTGTCCCTTTCTTGTATGGTGAAATTTCACCATATGAGTAAAATCCAGTAATACTTGTTTTATCTCCAAAAGTTTCTTTTACAATGTCAACTTCTTCATCTACCATTTGTTTTAATACTAACTTTCTTCCAACGCAACTTACCAATATTGCCAACTCAGCACTTTCTGAATCAAATGTCTCTAAACTAAACTCACCTGCTTGCTTAGAACCATTAATCAAATTATCATTGTTTGCTTTCATTAATCTACAATATATATTTTTGGGAATATCACCTGCGAAAATTAACGATTTATCTTCTTCATTGATACCAAGAATAGTCCTTACATAGCTAAATTCTGAATCCTTATCTCTTAGAGACAAAGGAAATAACAAACCGCTAGATGGAAGCTCAGAAGCTAAATCACCTAGATACTCTTTATACAAATCAAGTGCTGGTTTACCGTCCATCTCATACAAAATATTATCTTCTGACTTTGTTACCAACCTCTCTGGACCAAAGGTATCCCAGCCACCCACAGAAGCACAGCTTGTTTTAATTTCTCCATAGAAAGCTGCAACAACTATTTTGTTAGACTTTGCATACTCATTTGCTAAAATACATGTTTCTTTAAAATTAGCCCCGTCGCCTGAAAGTCCTCCAGTAATAGATACTTCAACCCCTGCCTCTGTTCTCATGCCATCGACCAATTTACTTCCGTTTATATTAATACCTTCTGCCAAAACAAATAAATGTACAAGCTCCTCTCTTTCAATGGAATTAATAATCTTTTTACCTACCTCATAAGAGTCTTTGCTACTCTCAAGATCAAAGCTACTAAATACCACCTTACTCTTTTCTAAATAAACCGCCGTCAAAACCAATGATTCATCAGTAACTATATTATCTCTTATTTCTCCAGACGAAGAACATCCCATAATATAAGCATTTGGGTACATCCCTCTTATTTTATCGAAAATATTTGTGTCCCCAATCAAGTTTCTATTTCCAAATACTAATACCCATTGAGCTAAATCCCCAAGTGTTACTTCACCTTTAAATACATTTAAATCATAAGACAATTGTTCAATTTTCATAGACTTACCCCCCATTTTAAAATATACTTATGTTCATTATACCACTTTAAACAATTATGTCAATAAATATATAAATATATATAAAATTGTAAAATTTGCAAGTTTATATGCTAATATTACTAGTGCAAATAGTTCATTATGTATAAATTTATAAAACATTCCCTCATACTATATTGTATTTTTTAGCCTGTTGTGTTAATTTATCTCTATCTTTATAATTAAACAAAATCATTATTTCTTTTCTTTGTATCTCACCTTTTTCTTCATATGCTAATACATCATATTCAAAACACTCAATATGTGCCATACGACTTATTTGCTTTGAATCATATGAAATATATTTAGATAGGTATCTTTCTATATTTTGTTGGTTTTTATAAAATTCGTATATAGTTTCTTTTTTACTTTCAGTAAGACTTGTAGTAAGCCATTCAGGACATTTTTTAAGTTTCTCGTGTGTGTACATGTCAAGCTTTAAGAGTTCCATAAGTAGTTCACAATTATCCACTCCACGACACCCAAACTCATATAATATCGTATACAATTCCATTTCTGAATGGTTATATTTATTATATTCTTTCACTTCCCAATATTCAGCAAGGGTCTCATAAAATTCGAAAGGCGTTGAGCTGAAACCTTCTAAATACTTCACGCTATTTACAAATCTAGTTGTGTTATAATATATCTCCAACACTTCTTCAACCATCTTTAGCCTTAATATTTCATCAAAGTTCATGTGCTCTGTATAGAGTATTTCATATGGAGGTTCTTCCTTATATATAAGTCCATATTCTTTTGCAACATCCCTCATCTCTGTTCCTTTAAGGACCTTTAAAAATCCGAGTTGCAGTTCTTCTGGTTTTAAAGAATAAACATCATTGAAAGATTTTTTAAATGATTCATACCCTTCTTTTGGTAGTCCTGCTATCAAGTCTAAATGAAGATGAATATTTTCATTCGCCTTAATCATTCCTACATTTTTAGAAATCTTCTTAAAATCCATTTTTCTATTTATTATACTTAGCGTTTCAGTATTTGTAGTTTGTACTCCTATTTCAAATTGGAAGTATCCAGTTCTCACATCTTTTAGTATATTTATAGCTTCTTCGTCCAATATATCGGCCGATATTTCAAAATGAAAATTCGTAACTCCATTATCATTTTCTTTTAAATACCGCCATATGTTTTTTGCTCTTTCCCCATCACAGTTAAATGTCCTATCTACAAATTTTACTTGCTTTATTTTATTATCTAAAAATATTTTCAACTCATTAAATACTTTTTCTAGACTCCGATATCGTATCTTTTTATCTACTGATGAAAGACAATAGCTACATCTATATGGACATCCCCTTGACGACTCGTAATAAATAATCTTATTCTCAAAATCATCCAATTTATCTTCATATATAAACCCAAGACTATCAAGATCCATATAACTAGTAGGCGCATTACACGAAATACAATCTCCTTCCCTATATATGACACCTTCTACCTCTGCTATATCCTCTTTTTGTTTCCATGATCTAATTAGCTTTAAAACCTTCTCTTCACCCTCACCTAAAACTATAACACTTACCTCTGGATTGTCACTAAGTATCTTCTCCCCATCAAAAGACACCTCCGGTCCACCTAAAAAAATCTTAGTATCAGGCAAAACCTTATTGATATTCTTCACCACCTTCATCACAATATCAATATTCCATATATAACAAGAAAACCCTAACAAATCAGGTTTTCGCTTATATATATCCTGTACAATCATATCCTCATTATTATTTATAGTATACTCACCAATCTCAACACTTTCACCATGATCCTCCACATATGCCTTTATGCAATGAACACCCATACCAGAATGTATAAACTTACTATTAATAGCGACCAACAATGTCTTCATAAACCTCAACTCCTTATGTTAACAAATTATACTGAAAACAAGAAAAAGCAAACCCATTGCTTGCTTTTTCTTGTTTCCCCCACAACCATTTATTCCTTCTTCGCAAGAACAACTTTATTTCTTCCACTTTCTTTCGCTTTATACACTGCATTATCTGCAGACCCTACTACCATATCTTTATCTGTTACTAACTCAGGATATGTAGTTACTCCAAAACTTACAGTTATATGAGTTCTTACTACTCCTTCTACTAGTTCCGTATTTTCTATTTCTTCCCTTAAAGATTCAAATATTTTATATGCTTGTTCTGAATTTTTATTTGGCAACAATACTAAGAATTCTTCTCCACCATACCTTATTACTATACCGTTATATTTGTCCACATGTGCCTGTACTGTCTTAGCAACCGTCTTAAGTACTTTATCACCAAACAAATGTCCATATGTATCGTTTACATGCTTAAAATGATCTATATCAAACATTGATACTGCTACAGGCTCTTTAGATTCTTCTGCTTCTTTAAGCATTTTAAAGAATACTTTTTGCATATAAGTTCTATTATATGCCTTTGTTAGATTGTCTTTTATAGCTAATTCCTCAACTGATTCATAAAGTTTAGCATTTTCTATTGATAGCACTATTTGATTTGCTACAGACTTTAGTAAATCAACTATTGTCTTATAAAAATAATTTTTGTACTTTTGTTCTAAAAGCACAAGACCATAGGTTGTATCCCCTTTATATAGAGGAACTGCCGCAAAAGATCCCACTTCACGATTTTCAAAGAACAAGTTTTTGGTTTGTGCAACTTCATTATCTATATATATATCTCTGTTATCCATTAAGAAACTAAGTACTCCAGATTCTATTTTTTGTCTTATTATGTCAGTAGTTTTTTTGTCATATACAGTTTTTATATGAAAAGACACATCTTTTTTATCATAATTTCCTTCTGGATACAAAACTATGCAACACATGTCTACACCCATCACGCCACTTAACACATCAACAACACCGCCGAGTAATTTTTCCACTTCTAGCGATTTTCCCAAAAATTTGCCTATTTCATTTAGAACATAAAATTCTGCTGCTTTTTTTCTATATTCTTCTGTAGCTTTTTCTAATTCTAATTTTTGTCCCTTCAACTTTTCATTTAATTCTTGCAGCGTCTCTTGAGAGCTTATCAATTCTTCATTTTTAGTATTTTTTTCTTTTATTAGTATTTTATTTTCATTTAACTTTCGTTTGACTTCTTTTATGTTTAAATCCAATATATATTGAACTCCTAAAAACACAGCTATTCCAAATATAAAATAAAGTATTTTATTCGTTTGAAGCAAATTTGTTCCTTCATATATTATATTTGTGAATATAAATGGCAACAAGTAGAAAAACTTGTACACAGGTTCTTCTAAATCTTCATTTGCAATATATGCTTCAATTATTATAACTAAATATAGCAAGCTTAATTCAAGTTTGAATTCCCTTGCTGATACAATAAGAAGTGATACCATTATAAGTTCAGTCAATTTTAATAAATTATATAGTTTTTTATCTACTATCCACTTTATCCAGTCTTCTTTTTCTAATATAAATGTCTTTACAATCAATATTCCCCAACTGCTTACTATTGCTATAAAAAACAAGTCATTGTAGTTAGTTAATGGTTGAAAAAAAACACTATATATTATATTTATTACAAGTAAAAAAAACATATGTCCTACTGTATACCTTTTCTCAAAACTAATGATCTTTTGCATATTATCCCCCCTAGAAAGCACTATTAATAATTAAAAATTAAAGAATTACTGTTTGCTATTTCATTTTCAATTATCTTCAACCCATTTTATATCAGCTATGTCACCATCTTTTATAATATCTGTTAATAAAACATTTTCTTTATTAAGTTTCATTTCTAATTTACCTTTTTTATTTGCTGTGTCAATGTCAATATAATTAAATAAATCGACAAACATGTATGGCGTTTTATTTAAATTTAATTCAATTAATTCATTATTAAGAATAATTATAGCATTATTATTAGATTTTGTAAAACCTTTTTCAATAATATTTTGGTTTTTAACATTTTCTATAGTCTGGTCCTCTATGTATATACAATCTCCTTCTTTAATATGGTGATGAATATCTATCTTCTTGTTATTCATATATATGCTTTTGCTTTCATACTGTATCCCTTGCTGTTTACATAAATCTTCTACTGTTTTAATTTTCGTTATAACTACTTCATCATCTTCTTCAACCCGCATACTTGCGTCAACTGTCATTTTGTTTATTTTAACATTCGACCTTACCTTTACATCATGATCGTTAAACATTATATAGCATATATCATCTGAGTCTATCAAATCAGAAATAACAACCTTTGCATCAATACCATTTTTGGCTGGCTTTATCTTTATATTGTCCCCTTCTTTTATAAAAGTTTCAAGATCCGCTACTTTGCCATTTAATAATATCTCAGCTTGCTCTCCCATTTCTCCTGTAATCTTCTTTGGTTTACCATTTAAAATAAATTTTAAATCCTTGCCTTTCCTGCCTATAAGATTTTCGTGATTAAATTCTTTTACAATCCCTGCATCAAGTATTTTTAATTTTCTAGAATTTAATAGTCTTACTGTCTCTCCATTTAACTTGACTTCTATAAAATTATACCCTTTTTGCTGCACTGAAGTTACACATATACCAATTGGAGTTACTATGTTTGTGCCTTCTAAATAGTCAGATTTATATTCTATATTGTCTATTGACTTGCTACTTTTTAAAACAACCCTATCATCTTGCAAAGCGAGGAACTTGGCTAGCTTTTTTGTAAATCCTGGTACTTGTCCCCCTCCTCCAACACAAAACACTGCGTTAGGAGCTTTACCTGCGTTTAACTCAACAATTTTGTTTGCTACCTTATCTGCTAATTCTTGTATAGTCGGTTCCAAAAGTTTTAGTATTTCTCCTTTTGGGACTGTTATTATTGTTGCAAAAATATCTGCAAAGGTTATATTTTCTTCTTTCGAGCAATCTATTTTCATTTTTTCTGCTGTCGAAAAATCCACAAGATAATGATGAATTAGCTGTTCAGTGATTTCGTCTCCTGCAATCGGTATCATCCCATATGCAGTTATACTTCCATCCCTTGTTATTGCTATATCCGATGTGCCAGCTCCTACATCGAGCAAGCATAAATTAAGTAATCTTAATTTTTCAGGTATAACCACATTTATAGCTGCAATTGGTTCAAGTGTTAGCGTTGTTACATTTAATCCTACTCTATTTACAACTGCATAAAGACTGTCAACAACCGACTTTGGTAAGAATGTTGCCAAGACCACTGCTGATATTAATTTACCTCTATGACCTTCTAAATTAGTAATAACATATCCATCTAAATAATAATTTACAACTGTATGCGCAACACAAAAATATTCTAAATCATTATCATTTAATTCCTGTTTTAGTTTTTCCTCAGCAAGCGTAACTCCGTCAATTTCAAGCATTCTTATATGTTTGTTAGTAATTTTTATCGTATCTATTTCGTTTTCTGCTTTTACAGAGTATGTTTTAAGACTTCGTCCAGCAGCAGCAATTGCTACTTCTTTCAATTCACATCCTATTTTGGCCTCTAGCCTTTCTTTTACACGCCTTACCGCTTTCGCAACTTCCGATATATCATGTATTTGTCCATCTACCATGGCTCTTGAATCATGTTCCTCAATATCCATAGCTATAACTTCAAAATTTTTCTCTCTTTTATATCCTACAACTCCTACAACAGTCCTAGTACCTATATCCAGACCAAATATTAGATTATTATCTTGTTCATTCATAAATCCACCCTCTCCTTAACTTCTTTAACTCTAACTGATTTCCGAATTCAGAGTTCCTTATATTTTAAGACTTTTCATCCATTTTCATTAAACTTTCTACTCTAATTTCCATCTCCTCAAGATGACTAACTGTGGGATAAATCTTCTATTATTTTAACTATTAAATAATAAAATATGCTATCTATTTCCATTATTATAACTAAATAAAACAAAAAATTCAAGCCTTTTGCTTGAATTTTTTTGTTTTGTGTTATTCTACTTATTATCCTGACTTATTTTTTTATATAATGCTATATATTTCTTTGCTGAGCTTGTCCATGAAAAATCCATGTCCATGTTTTTTCTTACTAGTTCTATCCAATCACCCTGATAATTATTATATACATCTACTGCATATTTTATTGTATTCATCATTTCCCATGAATTATAGTTATCGAATGTAAATCCTGTTCCTGATTTTTCATGTAGATTGTAATGCCATACAGTATCTGCAAGACCGCCCGTTTTTCTAACAATAGGAACCGACCCATACTTGTATGCATATAGTTGTGTTAGTCCGCATGGTTCAAATAATGATGGTACTAAATACATGTCACTTGCTGCCTGTATCTTTTGTGCTAGAGGTTCATCAAATTTAATATTTGCACTTACTTTTTCTGGCCATCTTGATTGCATATATCTAAACATTTCTTCAAAATGCCATTCACCTGTACCCACAAGAACCAATTGTATATCTAAGCTCATTAAATCTTCCATTGCTTCATCAATAAGTCTCATTCCTTTTTGCTCTGTAAGCCTTGACGCAAATCCTATCATCGGTACATCTCTTTTTGGTAACCCCAGTTCCTCTTGCAATCTTTCTTTATTATGTTTTTTAATATTCAAGCTATCTTTATTATAATTTTCATATATGTTTTTATCCACTTCTGGATTAAATTTTTTATAATCTACTCCGTTTATTATTCCGTATAACGCATCATTTCTTTTTCTAATAAGCCCATCCATTCCATATCCATATTCCACCATTTGAATTTCTTTTGCATATGTTCCGCTTACAGTTGTTATTATGTCAGCGTATTTCAGTCCTGCCTTCATATAGCTTATTCCGCCGTAGAATTCAATTGAATCGGGATTATTATATCCATGATTAAGTCCTATTATATTTAAGACTTCTGCTGGAAAGTTTCCTTGATATCTCATGTTGTGTATTGAGAAAACCGTTTTCATGTTCGTGTAAAACTCATCGAATTTGTATTGATCATTTAATAATAAACATATAATACCTGTTTGCCAGTCATTACAGTGAATTATGTCTGGTTGAAAACCTATTTTGGGTAGCATTTCAAGTACTGCTCTCGCAAAGAAACCAAATCTTTCAGCATCATCATATTCACCATAAACATTCCATCTATCAAAATAATAATCATTACCAATAAAGTAGCATTTTAATTCTTTATCTTGTTCTTGTTCTTTATAGTCATACTCAAATACACTTGACTCTTGAGTTCTCCAATCTAGATGCACAGAATGATCAACCACATGTTTCATATCTTTTTTATATTTTTCATCTATAGCGCTATATTTTGGAATAACTACTCTTATATCACAATTTTCATGTGCTATTGTTTTTGGCAATGCTCCTGCCACATCAGCTAGTCCACCTGTTTTTACAAAAGGATCCATCTCTGAAGATACATACAAAATTTTTAATTTCTTATTCATTTTTCTCCAACCCCCCGGTTTTTGTTTTTCATCACTTTATAACATCAATACTACATTCTTCTATGTTGTTAAAGATATTCCACTCTAGCGGCTTTAGTTCGCCTTTTAGTTTTGGATTTGTATAAATAATATTTTTCCTAAATGCTATACTTACATATGGAAGTTCATCATGTATATGTTTTTGTAATTCTTTATATGCTACTCTCATATCTTCCTCTTGAAATGATAGAAATGTTTTTTCTAAAAGCAAATCTGTCTGAGCATCCTTGTAGCCACCATAATTTTTACCTACATCAGCTTCTTCTGAGTTAAACATGAATGTAAAATCTTGAAACTTTGAAAATTTCCACCCACCTAGCAAAATATCAAAATTTCCGGCATCTACCTTTTGCATATATTCATCTATTTTGTACTTTTCTACTACCACATCAAATCCTATACTGTCAAGCTCTGACTTTAAGCTGTTTGCTATATTCATTCTTTGGTAATTTTCTTCATTGACTAGTAGTCTTAATTTAACTTTATCTTTTTTATCTTTTAATACTTCAGTTACTAATTTTTCAGCACGTCCCTTATCATAATTATATTTTACAACATCCTTTAAATATAACCATGATTTTGGATGTACAGGTGTATCTGCTATATCTGCAAATCCTAGATAATACTTATCTAAATATTCATTTTTATTTATGCTATATGCTACTGCTTGTCTCATTTTTTTATCTTTTAAATACTGGTTATTAAAGTTAAATCCCACAAAATCGTAATACATTGTCAGAGATGTAAACTGTCTAGATTTTTTATCACTTGCATATTTTTGCATATTTAATTTATCGGTATATATAAAGTCTATTTGATTTTGTTTAAAAGCCTCTTCTTCTACTGTTTTATCTTTCATGATCTTTGCCGTAATTTTCTTTATATATCCAGCATTATTAATATATTTCTCGTTTAACTCAAGGATTATTTGCTTTTGTGCTTCATAACTTGTAAATTTATATCTACCACTTCCCAAAGGATTAATCACTACTTCTTTCGTGTCATAATAATGCTTTGGAATTATCGGAAAACATAATGTGTATGGTATATCTGCCGCTGGTTTATTATAAACTATTTTCAAATTATATTCATCAATCACTGCATATGACATAACATTTCTCAAATTCTTTTTATACAATGACGCTGTTGCATTTCTAATTGTATCCATGGAATATATGACATCTTCGGCCGTTAATTTCTGTCCGTCATGCCAAATTACATCATTTCTAAGCTTTATATTTACTGCAGTCCCTATATCATTTACTTTCCAACTTTCTGCTATATTAGGAACTGGCTTTATATTTTCGTCAATATTTACCAATGTATCATATATTAACTTCAATACTTGATCTGTATCTTCATCTATATTAAGCAATGGGTTGAATGTTTCCGGTGCTTTAGTCCCTATAATAAGCTCTCCACCTATTTTAGATACATTCGTTTTGCTTGTGCTCTTTTCTTTATCTTGTTTATTTGTTTTACCATCATTATTACAACCTACAAAGACTAACGAAAATATTATTAATAACAATATATATTTGAATAACTTTTTAAAATTATATTTCAATATCTTTTCCTCCTGTTTATTTAAATTTCCTACAGATTATCCATATTTTCTATATTTTTATTTATAATTACAAAATGATTTCATGTTTATTTCAAATTTTACTATTTTATTACATAGTTGTCAATATAAAATTTGATATATTATTTTATTTATTTTAACTTTTTTTACATATTTCTCTGTTTCCGGGAATGGAATATTTTTTATTGTAAGACCATCTTCGCTGTACTCCCCATCTTGTAACCATTTATCCATATTCCCGCTTCCAGCATTATAAGATGCTACTGCTGTGTCTACATCATTATATTTCGTCATTAGACTTTTTATATACCATGTACCTATCTTTATATTTGTATCTGGATCATATAGCTTTTCTATAGTGTAATCTCTAATAAACAATCTTTTAGCAAGCCACTCTCCTGTAGTATCTTTAATTTGCATAAGACCCAAGGCATCTTTATGAGATCTTGCTTCGTTATTGAAGTTGCTTTCTGTTTTTATAATAGCATATATTAAGCTTGGTTGAACTTCATATTCCTTAGCATATTTCAAAACTTGATCTTTATACTTATTAGGGTACAAAAAGTATAGTATATTTATACATATACTTATCAGTATGAATAAAATTATTACGAATTTGAATAATTTTTTAATCTTTTTCATATCTGTGTACCTCCTACACACACCTATCCCCTCTCTAATAAGGGGTTAGGTGTGTGAGTCAATGTGCTTCTAGCCAGTTATCTCCTATGTTTATATCGACCACAAGTGGGACTAACAATGTCGCTGCGCTTTCCATGTTTCTTTTAATTATATCTTTTACTTCTTCAATCTCTGTTTTGTGTGCCTCTACTAATAGTTCGTCATGTACTTGCAAAAGCAATCTTGATTTCATTTTTTTTGTTTTCAATTCTTCATATACTTTTATCATTGCTATTTTTATGATATCTGCTGCTGTTCCTTGGAGTGGTGTATTCATCGCGACTCTTTCTCCAAAAGCCCTTTGCATAAAGTTAGATGCGTTAAGTTCTGGTATTTCACGTCTTCTACCAAAAATAGTTTCTACATAGCCATCTTCTTTAGCTTTTATTACCACTTCTTTTAAATATTCCTTAACCCTTGGATATTTATCAAAATAGCCTTTTATATATTTTTCTGCTTCCTTTGGCGACACATTTATATCTTGACTTAAACTAAATGCACTTATCCCGTACACTATACCAAAGTTTACTGCTTTTGCGCTGCTTCTTTGTTCTTTTGTTACTTCATCAAAAGGTATCCCTAATACTTGTGAAGCTGTTAGTCTGTGAATATCTTGGTTGTTTTTGTATGCATTTATTAATGTCTCATCACTTGATATATGTGCAAGTAACCTAAGCTCTATTTGAGAATAGTCAGCATCTATAAATACATACTCTTCAGAACTCGGAACAAAAATCTTTCTTATTTCCTTTCCAATTTCAAGTCTTATCGGTATATTTTGTAGATTTGGATCTGTACTACTTAGTCTTCCTGTTGCAGTAACTGTTTGGTTAAATGTTGTGTGTATTTTATCTGTCTTTTTATCTATATAATCTACCAATCCATCTGCGTATGTGGTTTTCAGCTTGCTTAGATGCCTGTATTCAATTATATTCCATACAATTTCATGCTGGTGTTTTAGTTTTTCAAGCACATCTACATTAGTCGAATAACCCGTCTTTGTCTTCTTACCTACGGGTAATCCAAGTCTCTCAAATAAAATCTCACCCATTTGTTTAGGCGAATTTATGTTAAACTTCGTACCTGCATGATTATATATCGTTTCTTCTAATGTATCTACCATTTTATTAATTTTATTTGAATATTCACTTAAATATTCTCTATTAATCTTTATACCTGAAAACTCCATATCAGCTAGCACTTCTACCAATGGATATTCTATCGTATATAAAAGTTCTTTTTGTATGTCATTACCTATTTTTTGTTTTATCACTTCAATTGCATTTATCAAAGTAGTCATATAGTCACTAATATATTTGTTTAGAGTCAACTCATCTACCTCAAATATACTTTTTTTACTCTTGCCTTTACCAAAGACTTCTTCACGTGAATCTAAATATTCTTTTAAAAATTCACTTGCGATGTCATTATAGTCATACTTCTCTCTTGTGGGATTTAGAAGATAATGTGCAACCATTAGGTCCTCAAAATTATTTATTTTACCAAATCCATAACTCTTCAAGATTTTCATGTCTCTTTTTATATCATGTCCTATTTTTATAACTGAATCATCTTCTAATAATCCACTAAATATATTAAGCATTTGTTGTATATCAAAACCATTGTTTTGTTTTACCAAATAGCACTCATCGTTCTTAAAGCATGCTGCAATACCTAGTATTTGACCATTTTCTTCTAATATCTTAAATGCAAATTGCTTTTGCTTTTGCAATTTGGAAGTCAGCTTTTCAAAAACCGCCTCTGAATCAATAATTGTAACTACACTCGTTTTCTCATCTTTTTTTATTTCCCCAACTACTTGTAATTTTCCCTTTGATAATTTTTCAATTACTGATCGAAACTCTAATTTTTTTAGCATGTTAATACTCTCATCATTTAGCATATCTGAGATTTTGCAAGCTTCATTAGTCACCGGAACATCCAAACAAATAGTTGCTAGAAACTTACTCATAATAGCCAACTTTGTGTTGTTTCTTATTTTTTCTGCTACACCCTTTGGAGTAATCTGATCAAGTTTTTCTATTGCATTTTCTATTGATTTATATTCGCTTATTATCTTTGTAGCAGTCTTTTCCCCTATTCCTGGTACCCCTGGTATATTATCTGAACTGTCCCCCATAAGTGCTTTTAAATCTATAAATTCTATAGGTGTTACTTGATACTTCTCTAGCACATCCTTTGCATAATAATCCTCAGTCTCTGTTTTCCCTTTAATAGTCTTAGGTATTCTTATCTTTATCATATCAGTCGCTACTTGAAGCATATCCCTGTCCCCAGATACAAGGCTAACATCCATACCGTTCTTTTCGTATCGTTTTGCAAGTGTACCAAGTATATCGTCCGCTTCATATCCTTCCATTTCAAAAGTACTAATATTCATTTTGCATAAAAGCTCTTTTATTACAGGCATCTGCACTCTCAGTTCATCAGGCATAGTTTTTCTATTGCCTTTATACTCTGAATAATGCTTATGCCTAAATGTAGGAGCCTTTAAATCAAAAGCAACCCCGATATACTCAGGCTTGTCCTCATCCAAGAGTTTTAGTAGTATATTCATAAACCCATATATTGCATTTGTATACAATCCCTCAGAATTAGTCAAAAGCGGTATCGCGTAAAATGCTCTATTTAAAATACTATTTCCATCTATAAGTAAAACCTTACTCATACTTTAAAACCTCCGGTTTTTATAATCATTCTACACTTTCTATGCTTACAATATCTTTTATTTTTTCAAGAAATTCTATTTTTACTATTTCGCTGTTTGCTTGCAAACTTAATGTGATTATCTTATTCTTACGTTTATCAAGATTTATATCTATTGATTTTATGTCCAAATCATGGTCTTTTATAATTTGTGTTATAATCTCCATGGAATTTGTCTCTTCAGATATTTGTATTGATACATGAAATAGAATTCTCTTTCCAAAAAAGAGTCTTTCTATATAAGGTATATATATTAGTATAGCAAATATTAATAATGTAGTAATAATAGCAATTTCATACATTCCTGCACCAATCGCAAGACCAATACATGCCATAACCCAGAGACCAGCTGCAGTTGTTAATCCTACTATATTATTTCCATATCGCATTATAGTTCCTGCGCCTAAGAAACCTATACCACTTATAACTTGTGCACCTATTCTTGTTGGATCTACATTTATTCCTGTTGCTGTATATATTCCTATAAGCATAGCAAGACAAGAGCCTGTGGTAACCAACGCATATGTCCTAATACCCGCCGGACGATTACCTTTTTCTCTTTCTAAACCTATTAATCCTCCTAGCAAAATTGCAAATATTATTCTTCTTACAAACTCCCATGTTGTTAATGCTATCATGTCTATCCCCCTCAGTATCACAATTCTATTTCAAAATCTTACCACAATATACCACTTTATTTATATTTCTTATTTTACTCTAATTACAATAAAAAAGCAACCCTGTACTCAAAATAAAATTGAGTGCAGAGTTGCTTTTTTATTCTACCACTTTAACATTATATATCCTTCATATTCTTTACCGTAAGCTTCTATGTATTGGTGCCTATCCTTTACATTTTTTATATACTTTTCTTCAACTGGTATTGCTAAAATGCACTTTTGTAGGTCTTGCTTGTAAAAAACAAACCCATATTTTTTATAACTAATATATAAGAAAATATTATTAAAAATAGCCCAACTAAATCTATCCATATGTATAAGATCATCAATATTTATTTTTTTGTATAGATTCTCGTTGAAAGGTATTTTACTTATATCTATTGTTTCCACCGCCTCATCCATATTTTTATCGTGTGTACTTTCTTGCATTTTTTCCTCCGTCTCATATTCCATTTCTTCTTTCATTTCCTCTTTCGGTTCTTCCTCCGTCTCATATTTTATTTCTTTTTTCATTTCCGCTTTCGGTTCTTGCTCCGTCTCATATTCTATTTCTTCTTTCATTTCCTCTTTTGGTTCTTCCTCCGTCTCATATTCTTTTTCTTCTTTCATTTCCTCTTTTGGTTCTTCCTCCGTCTCATATTCTTTTTCTTCTTTCATTTCCTCTTTTGGTTCTTCCTTCATCTCATATTCCATTTCTTCTTTTATTCCTTCTTTTATATCTTCTTTTATATCTTCCTTTTCATGAACCTTCTCTTCTTCTAATTCCTCATCTTTCATGAAATGACCGTCCCAAAGGTCTGACTCATCATTGTATCCATATAATATAGCTTTATTATCCTCTAACTCACAAGTTATTGCAAATCCCTTTAGGTCACAATTATTCATCTTGCCTCGTGCTTGTATATCTTTTTTTAGAGTGATGCTATTTTCTCCTAATACGGTTGCTTCTCCTATATTTACTCCATAATACTTGTCTTTAAAATATATTAGATAGCAATTATACTTGTTTCTATCTGTGTCTATATTTCTAATATTCACATCCACCATATTCTTATCATCTAAACACCTAATCTTACAATATCCACTCGGTTTTCTGTTCCCTTTTCCGTATCCAGATACATTTTCACTTAAAATATACGAATATGTTTTATACATAATGTCACTACCTTTCAATATAAATTAGTTACCGGTTACCTTTATCGAATCCATAACATAAGTTCGTTTTAAATATTTCATTATGATTAATTTTATTAAATATTAATTAGAAAAATTCCAAAAATAAAAAAAGACTTAAAAGTATTCTAAATTACTTTCAAATCTTTTTTATATTTCCCTTATATACAAGCACCTTGTCTAATAATATTTTAAATCTTTACTTAAAATATCTTTTAAGTAATCCATAAAGACCCCATGATCTGTTTCCTATGTACACATCAGACATCAAAGATATAATTATCTCTTCAAATACTCTTATCTCTTCATTAAACTCTTCAGACTCTTGTTCGTGCAAAAAGTTTGTATTATTTCCACTTTTTTTACTAGACTTGTGACTATTATTTTCTAAATAGTGATTATTACTCTAATTGCTTTTTGTCCTGTCGAGCGGCAAGGTAACCTCCACTCTTCCTGGAGTGACTATCGAAGTACCCTTTTCATCTCTTATTATTTTATATTCGCCAGTTTCTAAAGGATTTACAGGTATTTCATCTAAATATCCCTTACTAACTAAATCCTTAATTTCATCAAAGTTTAGATCAGTAGGTTGTCCATTTGTAAATTCATATTTCATCATCGCATCTGTAATCTTACCCACATTCTCATTATGAATAGTTTTTTTAGTCTTCTCATTCATATTTTTATAGTCTACATCCTCTTTATTTTCAAGTTTCAATTTTACATATGTAGGTGTCACTATAGGCATAGGAATACCTTCTTTCGTTCTTTCTATTCTGTATTCACCTGTTCCTAATGGATTTGTGGGAATTTCCTGAATATATCCCCCTTCAACCAATGCTTTCATTTCATCAAAATTTGGGTGATTAGGTATTGTATCCGTTTCCAATTCATAGTTCATGACTGCTCTTTCTATCATTTTTACATTTAAATTATGCTCCATTGCCTTTTCAGTGTATTCCTCATCACTAATTTTTGTCTTTGAAATTTCTAAAACTTCATTACCTACTTTTTTACTACTGTTACATCCTGAAAGAAAAATGAGTACCATGCATATTGAAAATGTAACTAATACGATTGTTCTTTTCATAATTTTCTCCTCCTATATCTTGCCTGCAATTTATCTAAACATTGTAATTATCTGAATACTTATGTTCAAATAATATCCTTGCTTGAATTATTTTACCCAACTAATTTTTTAAAGCTTTTATTGCTATTTCCCATGTTAAATCATTGCCCTGCATGAAAAGCGCCACGGCAAAAATCAAGAAAAATGTAACAATAATTCCCAATGCAAATTGTTCCAATTTACCTACACTCTCATTTGGCTTTAATACAGCCTTTATACCCCATTTTATTATCGCCTCACACATAGCTAATAATATTGCACTCATAGTTAATTGGGTTAGTACCATTAATAATGCTCCAATATCTCTACTTAAAAAAAGCGATATCGGCAATGATATAATGGCTATAGTTGCAATTATATTCTTAAATATTTCATATTTTCTCTCTTCTTTTCTATCCATTAAAAATAATTTCTTTATATTAATCTTACCTATAACTTTAGCTACAATACTTTCAATAACTACAACTAAAACAAAAGCATAGTTATTTGTAATGACAGATACTACTAACGCAATAATAAAAACTATGTATCTTAAATATCTTACCAAAAAGGCTTTTAGTATGTTCATTTCCTCCCCCCATTCATTGATATCTGCTTTTCCATTTATCTTAAAATATAATAAAACTGAGTATTTTTACTTATATATATTTTATATTATTTTGTATATTTTTGAAAGTATTTTTCTTACTATCTATTTTTTGTTAATTTAACAAAACTAATTTTATACTTTTATGGGTGCAAAACTCGCTCTCCCCCCAGTTGAACCCAACATTTTTGCCAGTAAATTTAAAGCACCCACACTGACACTAAATATTCTCCTATCACTCTTAAATTGAAAAGTGTAGAAATATCAAAAACTCAAGCCCGCAATCCCTTATTCCTCTAAGGATGACCTTGATTTTGGTCGTCAAAAAAGTGAAAAAGCATCAAAAAACCGCTGAAAGATGATATTTGCCTACCATTTGCCTACCATTTGCCTACGGAGAATATCACCTGTAGGCAAACCATTTTTATTCACTTTTCTTTTTTACTTCTATTGTCCAAGTTCACTAAATGTAGCATTAGGATATGTACTAAAATCAACTTTCCCTCCACTAGTAAAAAAAGCATCTTTTTTATCATCATATAGTATTATTCTACTCGCGATCGGACTAAAATTGTATAGTTTTGCATCTACATATGTGCATTCCCCACCTATTGGACCATATTTACCGTCAATCACCCCTACCATATCCATAATACTTCCCTTAAACGATTGTACATATATCTTGTCATATTTTATCGGTGCAATCTCATTTCCATTTAAATCTATAATACCATACTTTCCATACAATTTCACTTGCGTAATTCCACCGTAGATAACCCATACAATCTCATCATAATTTGTTGGTACAACTTCCTTTCCATCTTTATCAACACATCCCCATTTTCCCTGATACTTAACTTTCCATAGGTCCCCATCTGGATTGGCCAAATACACCTTATCTTCATATACCTTTTTGCTTGTATCAGTGTTACCAATTGCTTTTACTGACTCATCCACTGATGTTCCATCCAGATTAATCTTTTTCCCCTTCGCATCTAGTAGTTCTATTTTTGTATGTTGTGTAAAACCAACATTCTCATTCCCATTGCTAAACACTACTTTGTTATAACTATTATAACTACAAGGTATATTTGTTTCCCCTTTTTCATTTATTACTCCGTATCTATCATTCTGTTTTACTACAAATTGCAAACCATACACTGCTTGATCAGCAGGTATAACTTCATCAAATTTTATTTCTGTTATGTTTTTTCCAGTGCTATCCGCAAAACCATACTTACTGCCTAATTTAATCAATGTAATTTCCTTATTCGTATACATGGACGTAAAAACTTGAACTTTTTCATATTCTTCTTTTACTGCCTCTTCTTTCTGCTGATTTACTTTAGTATTTGTAGCAATGACGGGTTTTACTTCCTTTTTTGCATCTATACTTTTATTTTCTTGAAGTTTAGCTGTTGTTTCAATGTTTTTAGAACCTGTCTCATCTGATTTTTCACCTGCCACATTAGCTCCAGTTGCATTTAAGTCTACATTATCCATGTTTTGAGTGTCAACTTGACTTTTTTCATGTACTACAGCCGAATCTGGTTTAACACTCTCCACATTGGTACTGCTTTTTCCACAACCTACAAATATTAATGCTCCTATTGCTAACATTGGTATAATTAAATTGTTCTTCATTTATAATCTCCCCTTTCAATATAACAAAATATCTTACGTATTTTCCTTTTAAACAGATTATAACATATTTCCCACAATAAGTAATTACAATTTGGTTATAAATGGTTACAAAAGGGTTAATTTTTTGAATTTAAATATATCTGTACCAAAATAGATTTAATTGCAAGTAAAACGCTTCAACATCATATCCCTCTTGGCCTAACCCTATTCCCCTCGACAAAATTATCAGAAAACATTAAAAAACCGTATTCAAATGATTTTTGCCTACCATTTGCCTACGGAATTTTTAAAACGATTAGAAATAATTAAAACCAATTAGTTATAATTAAAATGTTAAGTTTCGTGTTTTTCCTTGTATTTATGCGCCTTTGGCACACGAAACCCTTATTTAAAGTATCTAGTCAGTAATCCATAAAATCCTTGACCATGTCTTGCTTCATCTTTGCACATTTCATGAACTGTATCGTGAACTGCATCATATCCTAATTCCTTTGCAAGAATCGCAAGTTCCTTTTTACCTTTACATGCACCTTGTTCTGCGTCCACTCTCATTTCTAGATTTTTCTTTGTGCTATCTGTTAATAATTCTCCTAAAAGCTCTGCAAATTTAGCAGCATGATCAGCCTCTTCAAATGCATATCTTTTATACGCTTCTGCTATTTCTGGATAGCCTTCTCTGTCAGCTTGACGACTCATGGCAAGATACATACCTACTTCTGAGCATTCTCCCATAAAATTAGCTCTTAACCCTTCAACTATTCTCTCATCAAGTCCTTTTGCAATCCCTACCTTATGTTCATCAACAAATTCTATTATTCCTGTATCAATTTTTTCTTCAAATTTCTCTTTTGCTGCTTTACATTGAGGACAAACATCCGGTGCCATATCTCCTTCATGTATATACCCACATACAGTACAAATAAATTTTTTCATAATATCTATTCTCCTTTTTATAACTACACTTTTATTGCTCTTTGTGCACTAATATTTATCTCCATAATCAAACTTCCTACACTTGTATCTATATATTCATTGACTTCCTCAATAAGTATTATATCATTTCTTGAGTTTTTATACTCACAATATTCACAAGTTTTATCTAGGTCATTTGCATCATCATATGTCCTTTCACTTTCCTTATCAAACACTCCCTCTTTTACAAAATTGTAGGTTTCTTTATTGTATACTACATTATCTCCTATATTTTCTGAAAAGTTAAAGGTATAAGTAAATTTGTAAATTGCGTTTTGTTCAACCTTGAGCCATATAGATGTACACATACCCATAACTTTATCTGTAAACTCTTCATCACTTATTTGTTCATTATTCAATGGTCCTAACGGAGTATCAAACAAAGGAACATCCTCAGACGTTAATTCATATTTGTAAAATTTTTCTCCCGTTTCCTTATTCGAATATAATATAATATCTCCAAGTTCATATGAAATGTCATCAATTATTATAAAATCTCCGATTTTGGCGTCCCTAAAGTTTATGACCTTTGCTACCGTTTTGGTATTTTTCACAGTCTGCTCTTCTTTTTCCAATTCTTCATCTAATATTTTATAATCAGGTCTTCTTGTCTGAATATTATCTGGTTTTGCTATGAAAAAATCAAATAGTCCCATCGTTTCCAACCCCTTTATATCATGTATTTTTCCATTTTCTCAGGTCTTGCCATTAATTCATTTTTCTTTTCTTCATAGCCTGGTTTTCCAAACATTGCATACATCGCGTTCTTTCCTTCTTCTACTCCAGGTTGGTTAAATGAATCTACCTCCAAGAGTTCACACATAAACACTGTCGCAACTTCTAATAAATATAAGAGCTGCCCTACCGTATGCTCACATACCTTAGGTAATGTTATTGTCATATTCATTCTACCTGATTTTAGAAGTGCATACTCTGTAGCCATTTGTTCTAAGCTTATAAGTTCATTTTGAGTATGTCCTCCTAAAAATGCTATGCTATCTATATCTTCATGTACTTTTGGTATATCTAAAGTTTTTTTATACTCACCAACCCCCATCAGAACCACAATCTTATCAAATGGTCCCTCTGTATAAAGTTGTAATTGTGAATGTTGATCAGTAACTCCCAAAGCCTTTGCTGGAGTTTGACCTCTGTTTACGACTTCACCTTCAGTGTCGTATTTCTTTCCTGTAGATTCTGCCCACAACTGTGCATACCAATCTGACATGTATTTTAAAGAATCTGCATATGGCATCATAACAGATATATTTGCGCCATTAGTCATTGCTATATAATGAAGTATTGCATACATATACGCAGGATTTTCAAATATATCGTGTGCTTTACACATTTCGTCCATCGTTGCTGCACCTTTTAGCATTTCTTTTATATCTATTCCACACATGGCAGCTGGCAATAATCCTACAGGTGTAAGTTGTGAAAATCTTCCTCCAACCCCTTCAGGTATTATAAACATCTTGTAACCTTTTTGTTTAGATATTTTTATCAGATTTCCTTTTTCTTTATCTGTTGTAAACACCATTAATTCTTTTGCTTTTTCCTGACCTACTTTATCTAAAAGCATTTTTTCTATTATCATAAATTGTGACATCGTCTCTGGCGTGCCACCTGATTTCGAAACAACATTAAACATTGTCTTTTCTATATCGATTATATCAAGTAAAGCTACTATTCTTTCTGGATCTACATTATCAAGTACATATAACTTTGGACACCCATTTCTTTTTTCCTTTGTAAGTTCATTGTAATATAAATGATTTACAGCTTGTTGTACTGCTATTGGTCCTAGCGCAGAGCCTCCAATACCCAAAACTACGAAATTTTCTATTTTACCCTTTGTGTCTTCTACAAATTTATTTATTTCTTCTACAACTTCATCTTGGTTGTACGGCAACTCTCTAAAGTCCATCTTGCCGTCTTTTCTCTTTATCTCCATATTTTCTTGAGCTTTAACAATCTTATGAAGTATCTCATTTATTTGTTGATGCTTTATACCCTTTTCTCCTATAAAATCCTCCATCATATAATTAAAGTCAAATTTTATCTTTAAATCCTTATCCATCTGTACTTCCCCCTTTAACAATTTTTTAATTTTCAATCAATTTCTCATACGCCTTCTGAGCTTCGTACTTTACCTTTTCTTCATCCATTGTCAACATTTGTCTACCCTTCATTACTATCTTACCATTTATTATAACTGTTTCTATATCTTCTGCGTTCCCTGAGTATACAATCTGAGATTTTATATTAGTTTTAGGATAGTAGTAGGTCTTATTTGCATCAATTATTATCAAGTCTGCCTTGTAACCTTCCTTGACTTGCCCCAAATTTTCTATGCCTAATGCTTTTGCACCGTTTACTGTGGCAACTTTTAGTGCTGTATCTACATTGAAAGCTGTCGGATCATATGAACTCACCTTTTGAAGATATGAAGCCATCCTTAATTCTTTTAGCATATCTAGATTATTATTACTTCCTGCCCCATCTGTTCCGAGACACACATTTACGCCTTTATCTATCATTTTAGTTATAGGCGCTATCCCACTCGCTAGCTTCATGTTGCTTGCTGGGTTATGTACTACATTTACATTATACCTTTTTAGTATATCAATATCATCGTCTGTCACATGCACACAATGTGCTGCAATTACTGGTCTATCGAATAATCCAAGACTTTCTAAATATTTTACAGGTGTTATGCCATTTTCACGAATACAATCTTCAACCTCTTTTTTAGTTTCTGATACATGTATGTGGACAGGTATGTTATATTCCTTTGAAAGATTGCAAATGTTTTTCAAGTACTTTTCAGTACAGGTATATATTGAATGAGGCGCCAAATTGATTTTTATATTTTTATTATCCTTAAATTTTTCATAAAGCATTATAGACTTTTTAAAATCAGGATCCGTTTTGTTACTTGCAGATACGCCTATCATAGCCATCATACCAGCTTCCCCTATCACTCTTTCTGTTTCATTCATATAAAAATACATGTCATTAAAAGTCGTAGTTCCTGTTTTTATCATCTCAATTATAGATAATTTACTTGCTGCATAACACATATCCGGTGTAAGCTTTTCTTCCAGTGGAAACATATTCTTATATAACCAATCATGTAAGTTTAAGTCATCTGCATAGTTTCTGAACAAGGTCATAGGTGTATGAGTATGGCAATTTATAAAACCAGGCATTACTATTTTATTGGTACAGTCTATGACTTCATTAAATTCTCCTTGTAATAGAAAACCTGAGGATTGTTTAATAACTCCTATTTTATTCTCTTCAACTATTATATCGTATCCTTTTAAAACTTCATTTTCTTCATTCACCGTAACAATATCAGCATTATTCAATAAAATTCTCATATCTGACTTCCCTTCAAATTTTTATTACCTCTGCATACCTACGCTTTAATTTTTCTAGTATTACTATAGATAAGAGCTGAAAATATTATTGCACTTCCTATATACCCCTGAATTGTTAAAAAATCTTGCAAAAATATCATGACTGCTACAAGCGCAAATATAGGTATTAGTGAGTATATGATACCAGCTCTTGTCGGACTTATATCTCTAAAAGCTTTTGTTTCCAAAACAAAAGGTATTAATGTCATAAATATGATTGATATTATTATATATCCTATACCTTCTGGTTTGACTGCCATATTCGTTCCGTAAGTTATTAAGTTTAAAATGAGTCCAGTAATACCTGCACCATACATTAAAAAAATAGTAATTAGTATATTGTCATACTTTTTATTATTTTTTGACATAAACACTACATTAAAAGAGTATACAAATGTGCACATAATTGCAAGCATCTCTCCCCAGCCTAATACTATATTACTGCCATTCATATTTATTACTATAAGTCCTATGCTCGCAATTATGGCGCTTATTATTTCTTTCTTTGAAGTCTTTTGTCTATAAATAACATATGCCAAATATGGTATAACAACAGCCTCAATCGATATTATAAAATAAAGTTTTGCTGGATTCATTATTCTAGTTGCAGATAGTTCAAGCAATGCACCCGTGGCCGTAATACCACCTAGTAATAATCCGTATTTGATAGTTTTCAAATCAGCACTTTTAAGCTTTTTCCAAAAAACTATCGTTAATATAATTGCTGCAGCTAAAAATCTAACCCATATAAAAGTTAATTCTGAAGTACTTTGTAAAATTATTTTATTTAATGGTGCTGAAAATCCCCACAGTAATGCCGCTATAAGTAACATTCTTTCATTATTGCTCATGTTTCATCCTCTTTCCCTATTAAGATAGTATCCTGCCACCATAAATTTAATTCACATTCGAAAGTATTTATTTCATTTTTCAACATATCTCATAAGTAATGCTCTCACATAATGTAACACAGTCCATATTATATCCATTCCTCAAGATTCAAATCATGTACTAATATCAGCATTTTCAAGTAAGATATTCCACCCCAATCCCAAAATAGCCTTTTATGTTAAGTAGTAATTCATCTATATCCTTAACAGTTGCATTGTTTGAATTATCTATGTTCCATATTTTTCCGTAATTATCTTTTTTTATTATTTCTTCTATCTTTACTTGTTTTTCAGACGAATGATATTGCGAATTTATTCTATGCAACATTTGGTCATCTGAATATCCTCGCCCTTTCAATCTATCTTTTTGAGTTTCTTTATTTACATTAATAAATATAATATTATTGTTACATATATAAGTCATCCCAGATTCTGCAATAAGTGCTGCATTTATTAGTATTATGCCTTGTTTATCGTACAATTCTCTTCTTAACCTAACCATAATGGGTGTGTACATAATACTATTTAGTTTATTCAATTTTCCTGCATCATCGAAAACTATGTTTCCTAAAACCTTTCTATTTATGGTACCATCATCGTTTTGCACTTCTTTGCCAAAGGCATTTACTATTTCTTCCCTTATTTTCTCATATTTTTCTTCTTTTAATTCCTCTAGTATCTCATGACCTATGTAGTCTAGCTCTATATTGTGAACCTCAATCCCTTGTTTTTTTGCAATTGTCTTTAACATTTCACTTATATAAGATTTTCCAGAACCTATTTCTCCAGTAACGCCTACTATAAATTGACCTGACATTTTATATTCCAGACATTTTTTAACATACATAGGAACATATTCATGTATAAGTCCATTCTCCTTTTGTAAGGCCTTTACTGTACTAGAACTAATGTGCACCATATCTTGTTTTGCGAAAAGTGGGCAAGTTTCAATACCTAGTTTTTGCGATTCACTCGCTACATATAATATTTTTTCATACTCAAAATCTTCAGAATTTCTTATGCCTCTAATAATTACATTGCAATTACTCTCATACGCAAAATCAACTAGTAAACCCTTAAATCCAACTACTTTAATATTTTGAAATAAACAAAGGCTTTTTTCTGCCATATCTAGTCGTTCCTCGAAAGTAAACATGTAGTTTTTATCTGGATTAACTCCTATGGCAACAATAATCTCATCAAATATTTTAGAAGCCCTTTTTATTATGTCAATATGACCGTATGTAATTGGATCACCTGAAAATGCATAAAT
This sequence comes from Clostridiales bacterium GWD2_32_19, assembly GCA_001795385.1. Taxonomy (GTDB): domain Bacteria; phylum Bacillota; class Clostridia; order Lachnospirales; family UBA12420; genus UBA12420. Next base: position 5,262 of record MGOU01000007.1, on the reverse strand, counting down.
AGCTTTATTCATAAAATCATTCCTTTCTACTCGCTAACCACCAGTTTATCAACTTGATAAATTTTTATTGCGTCTTCTTTACCTTTTACTTTTACTTCACCCAAATCTGTTACCTCTACATAATCCTTTATTTTATCATATACTACCTTACTTATTATTATCTGTCCTTGGGTTGCTACTGCTTGTAGTCTTGCGGCTGTGTTTACTGCATCTCCTATACAAGTATAGTCCATTTTAAAGCTTGTCCCTATGTTACCTATTACAGCCTCCCCCGAATTTATACCTATACCAAATCGTACATCAACGCCATATTCTTCTTTTATCCTGTCATGCATTTCTACTCCACTATCTCTCATGTGTATCGCTGATTTAACTGCTGCAAGCTCATGATTTGCTAAATCTATAGGTGAGTTAAATACAGCCATTATCTCATCTCCTACAAATTTATCAAGAGTCCCATCATACTTAAATATCGAGTTCACGCAAGTTTCAAAATATTCATTAAGCACACTTACAACAATTTCTGGTTCAAGTTTCTCTGACATACTTGTAAATCCTCGTATATCCACAAAAAACAATGTTACATATTTCTTTGTACCACCTAGTTTTAAAGTCTTTTCACCCTTTGATATTAATTCTTTTACTATCTTTGGTGATACATACTTTCCGAACATACTTGTTATATCTTTAACTTCTTTCATTTTCTCAACATATCTCATAAGTAATGCTAACACATAATGTAGCACAATCCATATTATCGGATAACTTATGTACACAATGTAATTGTTTCCATTTAAAACAGTACATAAAAATATGTATCCAGTTGTAATTAATATCAATATTACAAGTGACACTATAGGCTTTATTTTTCTGAATAATAAGTTTGTTATTATAGCTAGAATCAATAAAATTAATACATTTACATAATCATTTGCCTCCGTTTTAAATTTTTTCTCCAAGAGATTTTGTACTATATTTGCATTTATCTGTATTCCAAAAACAGGTTCATCCTTTATAAGTGGAGTATAGTAGTAATCATCTATACCTGTAGCATATGGTCCTATAAGAACTATTCTGTTTTCTAAATACTCCGGTGGTACTTCCCCATTTAAAATCCTATTAATAGATATCTCTTCATACCTTATATTATTCCTTTCATTTTTAGTAGTCAACTCCGAGCCTTCATTAAACCATATATTCATTCTGTTCCAGTTGTCAAGAGGGATATTTTCCAGTTTTACTGACTCTATACCCTGATTTTCACAATATTTCTTGTATATTTGGTATGGAAAGCTTTCTACTTTTTGCCCTTTATAGTCATAAAACAGAGGTGTCTTTCTTACGACTCCATCTTTATCAATAAACACATTAATATGCCCAGTCATAGCACTCTCATTTAGTTCTTTAAAAGGTTCAACCATTTTTATAGCTTCCATATTATTTGCTTTAGTATAATTATTAAACTTACCCATCTTAGCTAAAACTATATTGTCATGCTTTTTTATCTCATCTACTAATGCTTTGTCTAAATTTTCATCTGATTTTTCTGAAAGCAATATGTCTATACCTATTACCGCTGGATTACCTTGTTCTATAATTTTTACTAGATTTGTTATCTTTTCTCTAGACCATGGCCATCTGCCGTACTCTTCCAGACTTTCCTCATCTACACCTATTATTGCTATTTCATAAGTTGTTTCACTTGGCTTTTGGTATATCATATCTTGCATTGAATATTCAATACTATAAAATGTATTATAATATGCAAATATTATAATAAGACCTAGTATAATTCCAAGCAGTGATTTCAAAGTTCTATTCATAACTGTTCCTCCTCTTTTTTGCAAGCTATTTCCTCCCCTACATTAGGATGAGAACTTTTATTCTTTCCATACCCCGCTCTTTTCAAATTCAAATACAAGCGCTTTGTCAAGTTTACCTTCTTCTGCCATTGTTTTAAGTATATCTATTGCTTTTTCTCTTTCTATTGGCTTTCTATATGGTCTATCAGATGAAATCAGTGCCTCATATATATCAAGCATTGTAAGTATTTTAACTTCAAACGGTATAGATTTTATGTCTAATCCATCTGGATATCCTGAACCGTCTAAAAATTCATGGTGCATTGAAGCCCATTTTTTTACATGCTGTAGTTTCTCCGTAAAAGGTATTTTGTCAAGCATATCCTTTGTAAATACTACGTGGTCTTGCATTATCTTTCTTTCTTTTTGGGTTAATGTTCCACTTCTAACAGTTATATTTTCATATTCCTCTTCGCATAAAAGTTTTTCCTCTTCGCTTATTGGAATATAATTATAAACATCATTTAGGCTATTTAATAAATCATCGTCTATATATTTATTAGGATTATTACATACTTCTATTATCTTTTCAGATTCTTCTAGAAATTTTTCTCTACTCTCGTATTCCTCTTTATCCATTTTTCCTTCCATCATGTTAACCTTTACCTGCAACTTTTCAAGGCGTATTCTCTTTATAACTACATCATACTTTTCGGTAAGTCTTGTAGCCTTGTCCATAACATTAAGTGGTATTGCTAGTTTACCTACATCATGTAGCCATGCAGCCATTACTATTTCTTTTGATCTTTCAGGTCCAAAATATTGATTAGCAAAAGATCCATGTCTTGTATCATTTATATGCGTTATAAATTTTTCAAGAAACATCACTATATTTTTAGTGTGACTTGCATTATAACTAGTTCTTTTATCTATAGCAGTTACCATCACCTCAACAAAAGAACCAAATAATCTATGTATTTCATCAAGGTAATTGATATTTGACATATATATTGCTACTTGCGAGGCAAAATAAGCTATAATCCTTTCATAATACTTTAAGAAAGGTACTACTTCTCCTTCTGGATTTTTTGCATTTATGAGCAACATTACACCTATAACTTCATCTTCCCTATTAATAAGAGGTATAACAAGCATTGATTCTGTTTTATATCCTGTCATTTTATCATACTTCTTTGGCCCTTCAAGATATGAGTTAGTTTCCATGTATATATTGGGTATATTTATCGTTTTCTTTGTTCTTGCTACATAAGCTGATACGCTATCCCCTTTTATATTGAGAGGTGGCAAGTCTATTTTCTCGCCGTCTTCTCCTAGAAATGTTTTACTTATATCATTTTGTATAATTTTAAACAGTAGTTCATTTCCTTCTTTTATATACAATGTTCCTGCATCTGCATGTGTTATTTCACGTGATTCCCTAAGAATCTTCTCTAGTAATTTATTTGGGTCTCTTTCGGTAGTAAGTGCTATTCCTATATCAAGAGTTTTTAGTAAATAATCCCCCGTCTTTTTCATAGTACCACCCTCTCATCTTCCTTTGCACAAAAAGTATTCTTTAAGATTTTTCTAGCATTTTTCTGTATTTCATTGAGTTCTCTATCCGTTCTAGTAGGTTTATGATGAAACAAAAATAGTTTTTTGACTTTTGCGTCTTTTGCTATATGCGTTACATCTTCCCAAGTAGAATGCCCCCATCCTTCCTTTTCTTTATATTCTTCCTTGTTGTAGGTAGCATCCATAATTAAAATATCTGTACCTTTTATAAAATTCGTTAGTTCATCTATATTTTCTTCCTTTACTTCATAATCAGTTATGTAACAACAGCTTTTATTATTATATGTAACCTTGTATCCAAGTCCTCCATCAGGATGATTATTCTGAATTGTGTACACTTTTATATCTCCAAATTCTATTATATCTCCACTTTCTATAGGTTCAAACTCGTGTTTTGCTTTTGACGTATCTATATTATAAGGAAAAAGTGGCTCATGTAAAAAGGCTTTTATTATACTTTCAAAAGTAGCTTCTTTATAATTTTTACAATATATTTTTATATTACTATTCTCATCTAAAAAAAGAGGTTTTAAAAATGAAAGTCCCTGTATGTGGTCATGATGCATATGTGTAATAAATATATTTGCATCAAATTCTTTTGTATTTACTTCCTCTCCGAGCTTTATTATCCCTGTACCTGCGTCAAATATAAAGTTTTTACCTGCAACCTTCATATATACACATGGTGTGTTTCCACCATACTTTATCATATTTTTATCTGAAACAGGATATGTACCTCTAACTCCATAAAACTTTATTTCAAAATCAATTGCCATAGTTTCTCCCCCATTCCATATTCGGTAGTGTAAAATATTTATAGTACTGACACTATTCCATATTCTAAGACTAGCCTTATTTTATACTAATTTATTTTTTTTAGCAATAAAAAACAATAAAAATGTATTAATTATTTTTATTGTTTTTTATCATTTCCATTTCTGCGTTCTCTATCATTTTCTTTACCATTTGCCCACCTATATTTTTTCCATTAGACATATTGGCAAGTGTTCCAGCTTGATATGCTGATATATCTCCCTTGTAACCTTGGTCATTATTTGAAAATGAAATTCCCATTTCTTGTGCTATCTCTTCTTTAAATTCATCCAGTGCATACTTAGCCTCTGGTACTATAGGTTTATTGCTTCTCGACACTTTATCCCTCCTAAAATAATTTTATAAAATACTTGTCGTTATATAATTATTTTCTGCACTTATTAGATTATTATTCAAATAAAAAGAATAGATACTTCACTGACTCGAAGTATCTATTCTTTTTATTTTTTAATCTTTATATATCTTGTACATTTTTGTTTATTTTTCAAAAAACAACGAATTAATTTCTCAATTTTTGTTTTTATATTTATATATTCCCATTGTTCGTTACTGTGGATAATAATATACTCCTGAAAAGGTATCTCTAAAAAAATATGTAGTTTCGAGTATCCTTAATGCTGGCCTCAAGCCTGATGTACTACTTGCACCATTACTACTTGCTGTTCCATTATAACTTACTATTCTGACATTTGTTCCATCAGATGAATATGGTGTTATTAACCACCATGTTGCATATTCTCCTCCTGCATTGAATATTCCTGCTGTTTTTGCTGCGTTGTATTCACTTTCTCTTAATAGTCCTATTTTAGTTGTTACGCTACTTCCTGTTTCATTACTTTCATTTCCTATATTCCATGTGCTATCTTTTATTATTGCTTTCTGCGCTACTGTGAATGTGTTGTAGTATGTGTTGTTTAGATAATATCCTATGTTGTTATTGTCGCTCGGACTGTATATTTGTGTGTTGTCTACATCGAATGCTTTTCTACTTATTGATTTTGGACTTACTAATAATCCTGTCGCTTGATCTATCACTATCCATTGTCTGTCT
>MGOU01000006.1 GCA_001795385.1 Clostridiales bacterium GWD2_32_19 | reverse complement strand
GCTTTATTATTGCTTTGTTTGCTATGCACATTTTTAGCATAAAAAACTTTTTAGAGTTTTTTTACAAAACTACTTGACATTTATTAACTGGTCTTAATCAATTCACAACCATTTTATATTCTTACTTTTATATTCCTTGTTCTTTATCTTCACTCTACGCTTATACCATCTTTTATCTTTTCGTATATTTTTTCGCCTATTCCTTTTACATTCATTATTTCTTCTTTAGTTTTAAATTTTCCATTCTTTTCTCTATACTCAATTATCTTGTCTGCAGTCTTTGGCCCTACTTTATATAATATATCTAGTTCTCTCTTTGATGATGTATTTATATTTATTATATTACTTTGACTTGGCATTGTCAAATTTTCTTGTTTTTTCGGCTCGCTCTCACTTGGTTTTTCAATATTGTTTTGCACTACAGACGATTGAATAATTTCTATTTTTGAAGTATCTATATTTTCAAATCCCCACACACCTGTTAATGTAGTAATTATAAAGACATATATGATTTCTTTGTGTTTCACATGCTCACCAACCTATACCTATCTTTATCGTGTGAATTTCCCCCCTCCCATGAGGAGAACCTGAAACTCTTATATGGTTTCATTTACATTTTTTCTACAATTTCTCTTATAAAAGTTTTAAATTTATCTTTTACTATATTACTTACTTCTATAACTTCTTCATGATTTAGTGGAGTGCCTAATATGCCTGATGCCATATTAGTAATGCATGATATCCCTAGCACATCCATACCCGCATGCTTTGCTACTATGACTTCTGGTACTGTTGACATTCCTACTGCGTCCGCACCTAATATCCTAAGCATATTTATTTCTGCCTTTGTCTCATAGTTAGGTCCTGACATATATGCGTATATTCCTTCTTTTATTTTTAATTTCAGATTAAAAGCTATATCGTTTGCTATACTTATAAGCTCTTTATTATACTGACTTGTCATGTCTGGAAAACGCGTACCAAGTTCGTCAAAATTTTTACCTATCAATGGATTTATTCCTACCATATTTATATGATCATTTATTATCATTAATTCACCTGGGAAGAATTCTTTATTCACTGCACCTGCAGCATTAGTAACTATAATATTTGAAACACCTAATGCTTTCATTACTCTAGTTGGGAATGTTATCTCTTGCATCGAATATCCCTCGTAAAAATGCACCCTACCTTTCATCATTACCACATTTTTATTCATAAATGTCCCTAGTATAAGCACTCCTTCATGCCCTATTACTGTGGATGTCTTAAAGTGTGGTATATCACTATATTGTATCATTACAGCATCATCAACTTCTTCAGCTAGGTCACCTAATCCCGAACCTAGCACAATACCCACCTCAGGCTTTACTTTTATTCTATCTTCTATATACTTCTTTGCTTCTTCGATTTTGGTTATTAAATCTTTTTCTATTGTATCCATATTTAACCTCCTGTACTTCATAGTATCTGTGTTACTTTTTTAATACCTTATTAAAATTAGCAAAAGCTTATGTTAATGTCCTCTCCCTGATAGAGGCGAGGAACCTATCTCTAGTTTATACCATTCGAAAAAGTCTTTTACTTTCCTTCATTCTTCATATAGTAGTATGAAAGCAATGTTTTATTGTCCACTATTTCTCCATTTTTCACATGCTCATCAAATTGTTCTTCGGTTATCCATTCAACCAACTCTACATCTACATCATTTACTGTTTTTGTATGTTGCCTTTTTACTTTTACTTCATATATTTCTAAAATACACTCTGAGCTACCAACAACCATGAAATATGATAATATGGGATTTTCTGAAATATATGTTATGTCCTTTTCATCTATCTCGCACTCCTCAATCAATTCTTCAATCAATACTTCCTTGTTTGTAAGATTCTTGTCTATTAGCCCGGCAGGTATCTCTTTAATGTTTCTTCCTGCTCCTATTCTATATTGTGTAACGAGGCAAATCTTCCCATCTTCATCTGTCACCAAACCTGCAACAGCATTATGTATATCTAATTTTTCATATATCCTCTTTACACCCTTTATTTCAACTTCCGTTTGCCAAACCTTATGAAATCCATTATATACTATTTTATCCATTATTATTACCCTCCTGTTTTATCCATTTTGTATTGCTTCCTACTTCTCTACTCTGTGATATCTCTGTGAGTCATATAAAACATTAGATGTTATCTCTATATCTATATTTGCTATTTTTCTATACTTATTTACTATTTTCCATACAGACTGTCTAGTTAGGCGAACCTCCCCATACCCTGTAAACAGATATTCACTGTCATTACCTTTCATTAGTTCCTTTCGCGATAGCATAACATACGCTTTAATTAGCGGCATAACTTCCTTATTTATTGATATTCTTTTATTTTTTATTATTACTATACCCAAATTTAAATCTAAATCTGTTAATTTTATCTCAACTAAACTTGTGGGCTTTAGTCCATGATAATACATAAACAGTATTATTATTTTGTCTCTAAGTCCTATATTCTTCTCTATATTTATAGAATCTATTAATCTTTCAAATTCTTTCATTGATAAAATATTTCTTTCTATTTTTTCAACTCTTGGCTTATATTTTTCAAAATCAATTTTTTTTGTAAATAACCCTCTTTTATATAAAAAATCAAGAAATGACCTAATCACTGCAACATATCTTACTATACTATTTCTGGATTTTCCTGTTTTTTCAAGGTTTATAAAATACATCATTATATCTATATCCGAAAGCTTCTCAAAATCCAAAATTCCTTTACTCTTTATATATATAATAAAATTATCTAAATCTCTTTTATATGCTTCTATTGTATTAATCGTTTTATCTTTTAACCCTTCTTCTATAAAAATCCTTATGTATTTTTCCATTTATTACACCTTCTTTCTTGTTCTATTGTACAAAATATTCCATCTAAAGTCAATAACGAGTTACATAAAATAAAATGTAACTTTTTCCATAAAAACCACTTGACTTATTGCTTGTTTTCTTATATAATGTAAAGGCACGCGAAAGGTGTATATTAATTTTTTATTTGATAATTGATAATTAAAAAAATTATAATATTTATTTTTTCACTGTATATTGTGAATTGATTTAAGGAGGTTCTGTCATGAAAAGAACATATCAACCCAAAAAGAGACAAAGAAGTAAAGTACACGGTTTTAGAGCGAGAATGAGTACTGCCAACGGTAGAAGAGTGCTTGCAGCTAGGAGAAAAAAAGGAAGACATAAACTATCAGCATAATGGCCGCGTAATGTGGTCTTTTTTTATAAAATTAGAGAAGAAGGTTTTAGTATGAATTATACAGAGTCTTTGAAAAAACAACAACATTTTAATAAAGTATATAAATCTGGGAAATCTATTGCAAATAATTTATTAGTGATGTATACTTTGTGTGATAAATCAACTATTAATCATTTAGGCATCTCAGTTAGTAAAAAGGTAGGCAATAGTGTTGTAAGACACCGAGCCACAAGGCTCATACGTGAGTCCTACAGACTACATGAGACATCTGTCAAGCTAGGCTATAATATACTTTTTATTGCACGTAATGATATTACCAATAAAGCATATAAGGACATAGAGGGCGCTATGTTGAATCTATTTAAAAAGACAAACTTACTGAAATGAGACATGTTTTTCTGTTTTTAATATCACTGTACCAAAAATATATTTCGCCTTTTACTCCCAGAACTTGCAGATTTATACCTACCTGCTCACAATATTCATATCAAGCGATAAAAAAATATGGTATATTCAAAGGTTCTGCGCTCGCAATACTACGTATTCTAAAATGTCATCCTTTTCACAAGGGAGGATATGATCCATTGAAATAACAAAGTACAAATAATAAGGAATAAAGTTATATTAACTTTCTACTCTGTACTTTAAATTAATTTGTACTTTGAAAAAACCGGAGGTCTAAAACATGCCATACATCTTACTTAGTTCACAACCAGGAATTTTAGAAAATTTTTTCTCTAAAATTTTAAATGTAATCTTTGACTTTATTTATAATATTACCCCTGTATATTCGTTAGGCATTACGATAATATTATTTACAATCTTAATAAAGGTTTTATTATTACCTCTTGCATTAAAGCAATATACATCGACTAAAAAAATGAAAGTCATTCAACCTAAAATGAAGATAATTCAAGATAAGTATAAGAATCTAAAAGATCAAGAATCTCAGCAAAAAATGGTTGCAGAAATGAATGCATTGTATGCACATCATGGCACTAGTCCTTTCGGCGGATGTTTGCCAGCGATTATTCAAATACCTATCATTTTTGCATTGTTTAATGTTCTTCGTGAAGCTTATAACTACATATCAAAATTGTCTGAAATCTACAATGAAATTGCTACAAAGATCATGACTTTACCTAACTACAACGAATTATTTGAGCCATTGCTTAAAACAAAGAATTTACTTATAAAAGATATTGATAGTATTGATAATTTAAAAACACTGACTTCAAGTATTAATAACACTGAGTGGGCAACATTACTTACTAAAATGCCAGATAGTGTTGCTTCTGTTCTACCTAGTTTAATAACCACAAAAAATCATATAGAAGGTTTTTTTACAATAAATTTAACAAATGTTCCCAATTACACTGATATAAGTATTCTTATACCTGTAATTACTGCTTTAACCACATATTTATCAATTAAGGTTACAAGTGCATCAAATAAGTCAGATAAAGATCCAAAGGCCGCTGTTGATGATACAGCTTCTCAAATCGAACGTTCGATGGCTACTATGATATACTTTATACCAGGGCTTATCTTCATTACAGCGTTTAGCTTTCCATCTGGTTTAGGTATATACTGGATGCTAGGAAACATATTTTCGATTTTCCAACAACTATACTTTGATAAATATGTAACCGTTTCTACAAAAAATGCTATTAAAACTGAAACTCGTGAAATATCAGATATAGCTACACGCGTTACTACTAAAGATGCTGTTAAATCTGATATACCTACACGCGTTACTAAAAAGGGTGGTGTTAAAAATGAAGTACATAATAAAACAAGGAAAAAGCGTAAATGAGGCTATAGGCTTAGCTTTAGAAGAACTAAAAACTACTCTCGAAAAGGTAGATGTTAAAATTCTAAGTGAAGGTTCAGCTGGATTTTTAGGTCTCTTTGGAAAAAAAGATGCTTCTGTGAAGGTTTACCCAAAATTTGATACCATTAGTACTATAGAAACGCTGATGTATTCTTATTTAAAAAATATGAATATTAATTCACAAGTAGAAGTTATTAAGCAGTCGGATTCACATGTTCTCGTAGAAATAAAAGATGAAGGTCTCGGTTACCTCATAGGTAAACACGGTAGCACTCTAAATGCTCTAGAGCATTTAATTAATCTTTCAATAAACAGACAGAGTCCTTATCATTTATATATCACTTTGAATATAGGAAACTACTTGCAAACAAGGCGTGAAACTTTACAAAGACTAGCCCAAAATATTGCAGTAAAAGTTAAAAACTCAAAGACTACCTATGTTTTTGAGCCAATGAAATCACAAGAAAGAAAAATTATACACGCGGCACTACAAAATACTAAAAACATTAAAACTTCAAGCATCGGCGACGAACCGGATAGAAAAGTCGCAGTGGAGTATGTGGGGTAGATATTAGTTACTGATATCTGAAAATGGATCTTTCACTACACTAGATGATAGTAGTGAAAGATCTTATTTTTCGATAGTGTCAAAAGTTTACTTAGGAGGTCATTATTTATGGAAAACAGCTTAACTGTTGCAGCAATATCCACCCCTGTTGGGAGTGGCGGTATATCTATTATTAGGATAAGTGGTGAGAATGCATTTACTATCATTAAAAAAATATTTGTACCTAAACATACAAAGGATATATCAGAAGCAAAATCCCATACCATTCACTTTGGAATAATTGCTGATGAAGGCAAAACTATTGACGAAGTGCTTGTATCTGTGATGAAAAAGCCTAATACTTACACCAAGGAGGATATTGTTGAAATAAACTGCCACGGCGGTATTATTCCTACACAAAGAGTACTTGATGCAGTTCTTAAATATGGTGCTGACCTCGCAGAACCCGGTGAATTTACCAAGCGTGCGTTCTTAAACGGAAGACTCGATTTGTCACAAGCAGAGTCCGTAATTGACTTAATAACTGCTAAAACAGACCTTTCACGCCAATCTGCCGTAAATCAACTTGAGGGCTCTCTATCTCATAAAATATCTGCTCTTAAAAATAGCGTTGCAGATTTACTTTCTCACATAGAAGTAAATATAGATTATCCCGAATACGATATTGAGCAGCTATCTATTGATACAATAGAAACTACCGTCATCCAAATAAACACTGAAATAAAATCATTACTCACAACTTCGGATACAGGTAAAATAATTCGTGAAGGTATCTCAACTGCAATAGTAGGAAAGCCAAATGTTGGCAAGTCTTCTCTACTCAATGCCTTAATTGGCGAACAGCGAGCTATTGTAACTGATATACCTGGTACTACTAGAGATTTAATTGAAGAATATGTTAACTTACATGGAATTCCTCTAAAACTCGTTGATACAGCAGGTATCCGTGAAACAGAAGATGTTGTTGAGAAAATAGGCGTTGATCTATCAAGAAGAGCGATTGATTCAGCTGAGCTGATTTTATTTATTCTAGATAACTCATCACCCATATCAGACGAAGATATTAGCATCTTAGAAAGAATAAAAGATAAAAAACATATAATAATTTTAAATAAATCCGACTTACCCGAGGCTATTGACTTTTCTATTCTTGGTGACTCCATAAATAATGTTCCTATCATAAAGCTTTCTATTACACAAAACACAGGACTTGATGATCTTGAGAAAACAATAAAGAAAATATTTATGTCCGGCGAAATTGATGTAAACAATGAAGTTATTTTAACAAATGTAAGACACAAGAATGCATTAAATAAGGCTGAGGAAAGCCTATCTAATGTCTTAACTAGTATAAAACTCCTTCATACTCAAGAGCTTCTAGCTATTGACTTGCAAAATGCATATCGATATTTAGGCGAGATAACAGGAGAATCAGTAAGCGAAGATATAATACACAGTATCTTTAGCAGATTCTGTTTAGGTAAATAAACTTTTCGGTTCCTCCCCTTCGCAGGGGGACGGGGTATCATGTTGTCATTGCGAGGAACGAAGCAATCTCTCTTTTGTCTTTTAAAGAACGAGATTGCTTCGTTCCTCGCAATGACAAATTTAGCTCGCAGCAGAGCTGCGGGGAATTGACCCTGAGATATTAAAAACAAATATTTTATTACCATTTGACGATTTCTTTGTTTTATTATATAATAGTATAATAAACAGGGATTTTTTAATTTTTTCCTTCTTATATACAACTTAAAAGGATGTGATTTTCATGCCATATATAGCAGATGAAGTAGATGTTATCGTAGTTGGTGCAGGACATGCAGGTTGTGAAGCTGCGCTTGCTACCGCAAGACTTGGACACAGTACGATACTGTTTGCCATAAATTTAGATAGTGTAGCCATGATGGCTTGCAACCCCAGCATAGGTGGTACTAGTAAGGGTCACTTAGTGCGCGAACTCGACGCTCTTGGTGGTGAGATGGGGAAAAATATAGATAAAACATACCTCCAAATAAAAATGCTCAACACAAGCAAAGGACCAGCTGTTCACTCCTTACGTGCACAAGCTGACAAAAAAAGATACAGCGAAGAAATGACAAAGATTGTTACAAACACACCTAATCTAAAATTAAAGCAAGGTGAAGTTGTACAAATTTTATCAGAAAACAGCAAAGTTACCGGTGTTAGAACTGCTACTGATTCAATATATAAAGCTAAATGTATAATTCTTGCGACCGGAACATATCTTAAATCTATTTGCATCACAGGAGATTATACTGTAAATAGTGGCCCATGTGGTCTACAGTCAGCAAATTATTTGACCGATTCTCTTATCGACTTAGGCATTGAAATCTATCGTTTCAAGACTGGAACTCCCTGCCGTATCGATAAAAACACTATAGACTTTTCAAAAATAGATATGCACCCGGGTGATGAAAAAGTAATTCCTTTTTCTTTTGAAAACTACGGAAAAGTTATCTCTCGTGAACAATTACCTTGTCATCTAACATATACTAATGCTAATACTCACAAAGTAATTCTTGATAATCTAAACCGATCACCTTTATATAATGGGAGTATTGCAGGTGTTGGTCCGAGATACTGTCCATCTATTGAAACCAAGCTCGTTAGATTTCAGGATAAAGAGCGTCACCAAATCTTTCTTGAACCTGAAGGTGAAAATAGCAATGAAATATATGTTCAAGGCATGTCATCTTCATTACCTGAAGATGTGCAAATAGATATGCTTCGAACTGTATCAGGGCTCGAAAACTGTGAAGTTACGAGAATCGGCTACGCAATAGAATATGATTGCATTAATCCTACTCAACTCAAATTATCTCTCGAACTTAAAAATGTTGAAGGTCTTTTTACCGCAGGTCAAATTAACGGAAGTTCAGGATATGAAGAAGCTGCTGCACAAGGCATTATAGCAGGTATTAATGCGGCTATGAAGATAGAAAACAAAGATCCTCTCATACTTGATCGTTCTGATGCTTATATCGGTGTGCTTATAGACGACCTTGTAACAAAAGGTACTGAAGAGCCCTATAGAATGATGACTTCACGTGCCGAATATAGACTACTTCTCAGACAAGATAATGCAGATATGCGTCTGTTAGAAAAAGGTCATGATGTCGGTTTAATACCTGAAGATAGATATCAAAGATTCTTGCATAAAAAACAAGTAATTGCTCAAGAAGTAGATAGGCTAGAAACTACTCACGTAGGAACCAAACCTGAGATTCAGGACTTCCTTAAAGCAAATAATAGTGTAGAACTTGTATCAGGTATAACTCTTTCAAGCTTAATAAGACGCCCTGAGTTAACCTATGAAATGCTTGCACTAATTGATAAAGAACGTCCAGATCTCACCGAAGATATCGTAGATCAAATAAACATATTCTTTAAATATGAAGGGTATGTACAAAAACAAAAAGAACAAGTAGACCACTTTAAAAAACTCGAAAGAAAGCTTTTATCAATAGAAATCGACTACTCGAAAATACCCAGCTTAAGAACTGAAGCAATACAAAAACTAAACGAAATAAAGCCTACCTCGGTAGGCCAAGCATCCAGAATATCAGGTGTTTCACCCGCTGATATATCTGTACTTCTTATCTATTTAGAGCAAGTAAAAAGAATGGCTAAACAATAGCCATTCTTTTTTATTGTGTAAACACTCCATTTTCATTCTTTATAACTTCTAATATATTTTCATGTTTACCCGTCAAAGCATTTACATACACCAGAAAATCTTTTTCTCCGTTTTTCCCTTTTAGCTCATAGCATAATACTTCTCTCTTTGAATTCAGTGGTATTAATGTTAATTTTACCCTTTCTATTTTAAATGTGTTGCTCACTTCTTTCTTTGCTTGTTCCGCAGTTATTTTTGGTATCGGTAACTCTCTTTCTTTATGTGTCATCGCATATCCTTGTGATTCGAAGCCAACCACATCACCATCTACAAGCGAGACTTTTACCTTTATTAAATCTGAATATATAGTAACACCATCCTGCTCATAGGCAAAATTAAAAACAACTGCACCGTCGACTATTTCATAATAGTTTACTTCCATATTAGGATATCCTTTATTATTAAGAAAGTCCTTTGTCTTAGCACTTAAATCTTCTAGCTTTAATTCTTTGTTAGTTTGTGGTATCTCATTATAATTTAACATCCACAAAGGCTTGCCCCCCTGCTGTGTTATGTCTAGAATCACGCTATAATCTCTTTCTTTATTAGTATCATTCTTCATTTTTGCTGCAAACCTATACACTGGTATTACATATTTTTGTTTAGTGTCTGTTACAAATGTCATATCTATTTTAGATATTTTGTCTTGTCCTATAAAATCTTTTGCTATTTTTAATGCTTCATCTTTTTTTATATATGCTTTGTCTTTCAGAAACTCTGGCTCCATCTTTTGTATGTGATCAGAGAATGGACCATCATATATTAGTGTAGGATAATTCTGAAAATCTTTCTTCACTCCTGAAATAGAACCTGCTACTGCCTTTGTTGATGCAGACCCTTTCATATTCATAGTCTGCTCTCCTTCTTTTTGTATTTCACCCCAGTTTATCCTATTTCCATCACTAACATCTTGCTTTATTTGTGCCATTTTAGTTGATAAAACCGTTGCATACTTTGATAAATCATTTATCTGTTTTACCTCTTCCTTAGTTAGGTCCTGATTATCTGCCGACTTTATAAGCATAGCATATGAAAAATCACTAAGTTGAGTTAAAAATTTTAACACTGTGGACATTGTTTCTTGATTATATGGAAGTCTACCCATATTAGTCTGGGCAGAAGCTGCCTCTCTATATAAATCAGTAAATATTTTTACTCTTTGGTTAGGTTTATTTGTTACATTTATCTTTGCTAGCAAATTATCGACATCATCTATATACTTTGCTCCTTCATAAAAAGAATTTTGGAAAGTATTTTGTAAGTATGTCTCGTAGTTTGCTTTTTCTTTATATATATATACTCCTATTCCAATCATAACTGCAATTATTACAACAAATACACTATAAATATGTCTATCTGATAACTTTTTCTTTAACCTAAGTAAGAAATTATCCTTATTTGTTTGTCTATCTTCTATCTTTTTATCTGGCATTGTTAATCTCTCCTCTTGTTTTACTGCTTGCCTTTGAAATGTGTATCGAAAGCCGAATGCCTAAACTCATAATTCCACATTCAAAAACTAATTATTATCACTTACCAAAGTAATGATTTCCTATCTTTGCGACTATATCTCTTGACCATATCCACTTGCTTGTAGCCGTTGCTGGGTTCCAGTAATATATACAGCCACTAGATGGGTCCCAACCGCTTAGAGCGTCCTTTGCAGCACTTATAGCCTGCTTTCCTGGTGCTAGATTTATCTGACCATCATCTACAGCATCAAAAGCTCCTGGTTGATATATAACCCCTGCTACAGTACTTGGAAATTTACCACTTTTAGTTCTATTTAATATTACCGCTCCCACAGCGACCATCCCCTCATAAGGTTCACCTCTAGCTTCCCCATGTATTGCTGCTGCAAGTATATTTACATCTCTACTTACATTTCCAGCAGAACTTTTACTTGTTTTCGCGCTAGTTCTTATCCCTATCTTTTCCAGTGTATTTCCTCCCGCAATACCATCCACCTTTAGTCCATTCTTACCTTGAAACTTTCTAACTGCAAGCCATGTATTATATCCATAGTCTCCATCTATTCCCCCATTGTAATAATCCCATTCTTTCAGCTTCCTCTGTATTTCTTTTACCTTTTCACCTGTAGAACCCCAAGTATATAAATTGCCTTTTTCAGTTGCTGCATAGGCAACATTGCCTGAGAATATACCCATCTTTGATAAAGTAGCATTCCCAACTATACCGTCTGCAAGTATATTGTTCTTTTGTTGAAAGGTCTTCACTGCATACCATGTATCATATCCATACACCCCATCAACTTCCTTATTATAGTACCCCCATTCAATTAACTTCTGTTGTATCTGTTGCACCATGGTTCCTCTTGATCCCCAAGTATACGCCACAACATTAACCATACTAAGATTTACTATATTAATTGATATTGTTATAACTATTATCATTATACTAACTAAAATTATATAACCAATTCTTCTTTCCTTCATATTCTACCTTCCTTTCTTATATGCTAACTTCTACATTATCTCATACTTCTATTGTTTGCTAGATTTGTAGTTTTATTCAAATTGAAAACTAAAATATTTTATATAAACCTTTCATAGTAGTACCTTAATATGGTATAATAATGAATGTTATATTTATTAATCATTATAAAACATCTAAATTAGGGGGTTTCTTATGATAAGCGTAGAAAATTTAAAATTAGCTGATGTTATTGTCAACTACTCATGTAAAATTAAAAAAGGCGAGAAGATTCTTATAGAATCTACAACTGAGTGCAAGGACTTAATTAATGCCATAATAGCAAAAACTTATGATGTAGGTGGTTTGCCGTTTGTCCGCCTTGTAGACGAAACTATTGAGCGTACTTTATTACTTGGTTGCTCTGAGGAACAAATGCTTATGGAGTCAACTCATCAAGCGACAGTCATGTCAAACATGGATGCTTATGTAGGTCTAAGATATAAAAATAATTCATATGAAAACTCAGATGTGCCACAACCAAATATGGATCTATATACAAAACATATTTTCGGTAAGGTTCACCACGATATACGCGTGGCCAAAACAAGATGGGTTGTGCTACGGTATCCATCTCCATCTACTGCTCAAAAAGCTGAAATGAGTTCAGAAGCATTTGAAGAATTTTATTACAAAGTTTGTACTCTAGACTACTCAAAGATGTCAACATCTATGGATCCACTAGTTGCTCTCATGGAAAAGACAGATAAAGTTAGACTCGTAGCAAAGGATACTGATTTAACATTCTCAATTAAAGAAATCCCTGCCATTAAATGTGCTGGCGAATTAAATATACCAGATGGAGAAGTCTATACAGCCCCTGTACGCACCTCAATAAATGGCGTAATAACTTATAACACTCCTTCTGAATATCAAGGGTTCAAATTTGAAAATGTTCGCCTCGAATTTAAAGATGGCAAAATAATAAATGCAACAGCTAATAACACTGATAGAATCAACAAAATATTTAACACCGATGAAGGCGCAAGATATGTAGGCGAATTTGCAATTGGTGTCAACCCATATGTAACAAAAGCAATGTGCGAAATATTATTTGATGAGAAAATTGCAGGCTCTATTCACTTCACCCCAGGTTGTTGTTATGATAATGCCCCAAACGGTAATAAATCTGATATTCACTGGGATTTGGTATTAATACAAACACCTGAGTACGGTGGCGGAGAAATATACTTTGATGATGTCTTAATACGCAAAGATGGCCTATTTATACTACCTGAACTTGCATGTTTAAATCCTGAAAACTTGAAGTAATCCCATAACTTTACAAATAACCAGAAAATTATACAAATAATATTATATTTATTTTTTTCCTATTGACATTATATTACAGATATGGTATCATAATAAATGTAAACTTTGTTGAATTTACTTTATTAGGAGGCTATTATATGAAATCTACAGGAATTGTTAGAAAAGTTGACGAATTAGGAAGAATTGTTTTACCTATTGAGTTAAGACGTAACTTAGATATAAACGTTAAAGATTCATTAGAAATCTTTGTTAATGATCACGGGGTTATACTACAAAAATACCAACCTGCTTGTGTTCATACAGGTTCGATGGATGACTTAATTGACTATAATGGAAAGAAAGTATCATTAGAAGCTATTAAAGCTATGGCTATTGCAGCAGGATTTGAAATAACAGGTAGACCTAACAAAACAACTTTATAAGGAATGTAATGTTGTTTTAAACACAAAAAAAGATTAAACAATTTCGCTGTTTAATCTTTTTTTGTGTTTTGAAACTTTTATTAGAACTTTAATCAGATAAACAAAAATGGGTAGACATATCATACAAATAATTGCTATAAAACCTATTCCACTTATCTTTTGGAGTAAGGCTATATCTTCAATGACATTACTTTCTATTATATTCTGTACAGGCATCATTTGCATTAAAACGACTTGTGTACCGTTTATTATAAAATGTATAATGATTGTGCTATATAGAGAATTAGTTATCCTTACTATATACACAAATAGCATACCTAACACAACTGCATAAAAAAACTGTGAAAAATTCCTATGCAAGAGTCCAAACAGAAAGCCATTAAGTATCGCTGCTGTTTTAATACCTAAATCCCTCGATTCATACAAAACTATACCTCTCATCATCACTTCTTCCATAATTGCTGGCATTATCGCCATCGAGATTAGAATAAGCCAAAATGGTATTCCCACAAATGCATTCATATACTCTATTACTTTATTTTCAAAAAATAGGCTTGTTATACTACTGATAAGCATAGCAAACGGCTGAATGAAAAATCCCATTAAAACAAGTATAACTATTTGCTTTATTGATATTTTATTGGGTTTTAAACATTCTCGTATATTTATATCCCTTTTATACATATATATATATGCTAAACAAGGTAAAACTACAATCAGTATCTTTGTAATTATATCCTCTACAGCTATACTAACATGTATACTTGCCCATAATGTGTTGTTTAAAAAGCGAGGTGCGGTATAAAACAAAGCAATAACAAATATTATAAACAATGTAGCCCGAATAGCCCGATTCATAAATTTAACCACCCCTAAAATTCAAATAACAGGTTATAAACCTGTTATTTGTTATCTACTTCAATGTATATCCTGCTACAACATAATTTTTAAATTCCATAACTTCATTTCTTACATCAAGATAATTATTCTCTTTGTATATAACCATAAATGTAGTTCCCTCAAAAAAATTCAAGTCCTTCTGTTTCATATTAACCCTTGAAATAACATTTTCTGGATTCGGAAAGTTTACAGTCATTCCACCTGTATAGTCTGATATAACCTGATTTATCTTTTTTATTATAATATCGTTTTTAGCTTCTTTTGTAAGACTTATAAATTTAATACTACGAGGAATCAATAACTCATTACTAATTACATCACGATACCCTACTTGATCATCATCCGTCGGGTTTATTAACTTATTATAAATTTTATTGTTTAACATATTTAAATAATAATCCTTGGTTCCAATATTGTCAACATTTAGAACATATTTTATAACATTAGGATCTGTTGTTGGTATTCCTCCCCCCAATGCGACATTATGCGTATAATTAATTATCTTTTTATTTTCATCATACAACTGATCATTTTTTGTGTTAAGATAATAAACCTTGCCTGTTACGGGATCAGGATCAGTAGTGAAATAATGTGCTGGGTTAAATTTGCCTATTTTAGTCGGATCAGTATACTCGTCTAACTCAGCTTTATAGTCATAATCTCCGTCTCTAATACTCCCTCCAGCCATTATAAACTGGTTATTGTATATAAGTATTTTTGCTACTATACTTGCTTGCGCTTTTGCATACAATTCAGGATCTTGACAACTTTTAAATAATATATTATTGAACTCCAAAAGCAACTTTTTTTCATCTATTGCAATATTAGACTTGCTAGCATCAAAATTCTCTATATACCTCATGTAACCTTTTGACAATTCATCAAAATTAATACTTGCTCCTGTATCATCTGCAATCTCTATACAATCTGCAATTGCCATAGTAGCAAAATGTAAATTTTGTTTCATGTTTTCCCTATCTGTGTTATTTGTCTTTAAAAACACAGTAGGCACAAATAAAAATATTATAAATATCGAAATTACTATAGCCGTTAAAGACTGTTCCATTTCATCACCTACTTTTGTGTGAATTCTATTACCTTTTCATAATCTGATACTTCTTCTGTATCTAACATTCCACTCATGTCGTAATACTCAGTTACCTGTCTATAAAATTCTGCTGTGTTAAATATATGGTTTTCTCCTAGTTGTTTTGTAGATGCATTATATTTCATATTATCTTCAATCTCATCGTAGCTAGTTCTCCATGGATATGTTATTGAATCAATAGTTACTGTATTTCCCACAATAAAAGAAATATTATTTAGATTTATGACCATGATACCCGCCCTTGTATAAATTTGACCTGGTGTCGATGGTGTCCCTGCAACATTTGCTTCAGTCAGCACCTTCACAGCAATAGGCCTAGCTGGTACCATACCATTCGTCCATGGAGTAGGCGAGGTAGCTTTTTGTTGTAGTTCCGTTTTTAATTCATAACCTTTTACTATACTCTTTGCATTTCTACCCACAATTACTGTCTTTAGCGACTTAATTCTCATATCCATATATTCATTAAGCATTCCTAAAAACGGTGCATTGAGTAGCTTTACAAACAATGTCTGGTTCTGATCCTCAAGATATATACTCACCTTGTCCCCAATGTGCATTGGTATAGGCCTTCCTAACCTCGTTAGTATTTCATCCGATTTTGTATCTCCACTTGCATCAATATTAGATAAATCGGTTGGTAATATCCAATCCTTTTTCCAATGTGTATCATAAACCCCTGGCTTAACCTTTTTCTCATATTTTACAACTAATTGATAAGAACTTCCTCCACTATACTTAAATGCCTGCTGTTTAAGATAATTATATGTATCTTCTGAGAAAACTCCCGTAGTTGCTATACCATCAAGTATGGAGTAATTAATTTCATTAATATTATTTTTTAAACTCTCATGTAAGAAAAAAAATGATATTAATAGGACCATATAAATCATAAATAAAATATTTACAATAGTATTTAAAAGTCTACCTATCATACCCTACACCTCCTCTATTCACTACCTTCATTCAAACCATACAATTCCGAGATTCTTATCATACCTAAAGTCAAACTTTACTTCGTATAGAGAAATCTCATTATACATTCCACTTTTTAACTTTTCTTCTATTTCTTCAATCTTTATTCCTAAATTATCTGTTTTATATGTTGTGTATGTACTTGGATATTTAGTTATAACCTTTATTTCACTAAGTACACTGCTATTTGAATAATATCTCATGAAAGATATAACTTCACTACCCATAAACTTTTTATCTTGAATTTCATAGTTGTCTAAATCTTCAAATGCAAAACCTTCAAGTTTTTGTTCTTCTATTTGTGATGATTGATTTATAGACTGTTGCATATTTTCGGTGCTTTGCTTTGACATATTAAATGTAATTACTACTACTCCTAAAATTATAACTCCTACAACCACATCATACAGAATATTATCCACAAAATCTCCTCCTCCACTTAAAAATATAATTGTTAATTAATTTTAAATTTATACAGATTTTGTGTTGCAACCTCAACACTAAAATTTAAATCAGTATAAGCTACTTCATTAATTCCAACCATTTTACTTCCCTCTCTAATTTTTTTGACTATAATATTTATATCTTCATTTCTATCAATTGTATCTACAGTCCTTATGTCACCTGCTAGGAAATCTACATCAATTGTCATGTCGCTATCTTTATTATACCTTAAAAAAGATATTACATCTGCTCCTATGTATGTATTTGTATTAGTCATCCCATCTGCATTAACTTTTTTCATATCATCTGTTTGAGTTGTTACTGCATATAAAACAGCATGATCTGTTCTAAATAAATTTAATATGACACCCATAATTGCTAATATAGCCACACTTGAAACAATGATATATACTATCTTTTCCATTAAATCTCCCCCTCTGTAAATAAGGTAGTGTAAAATATTTATAGTACTAAATACTACACTATCCCTTTATATTCAATATATCTTATCAGTATTATCTTCCCTCTCCCTATCATTGCGACATCCTAATACTTGGTTTTGTATTTTACAAACTTTTTATAGGGTTCTCGTAGATGTTGAAAATGTAGTTTACCTTAAAATCAAATCCAATATACGAATAACACTCTACTCATGATGCAGTAGCAGTAATTTTGTTAAACTAAACATTTTAAAATAATTTACTTATATATATTATATCACTTTTACCTTAATTTTTAAATACCTTTAGATAAAAAATAACAATATATTTTAATATATTGTTATTTTCTTTTATAATAAAAAGCGCATAAAACTTTTTCAAATTTCATACGCCTCCACTATTGACAAATATCCTACATTTCAATACATTATTGAGCTGTATTTACCCTAACATATAAAACATGTCTTACATTGTTAGAATTGATTTTTTCTGATTTTTGGTAAACAGCATTTTTATCAATTGTTAATGCTGTTGGTAGAGTTACTGTTCCACCTGTTATTGTATCAGAAGATATGTTTGATGTATCTGCTGTTACAGCTATTGTACCATCAGTAGCAGATATTGTCAACAAAGCTTTTGTTGCGTCAGAATCGTCATCTATTACAACTATTAAATTGTCATTAATAGCTCCCATTTTAAAGTCAGCTATAACTGCTGATCCTAAACTTTTACCATCTTGCATTCCCATTTGAAATTGGTCCATTTGAGTATTTGCATTTTCTCCCATGTTTGCTACCTGTTGGCTTTGAGGCATTACTACAGTCGCTATAAGTGCAATAACTATAACTATCATTATTACTACGGCTATAATCTTTTCCATTATGTTTCACCTCCTTTTTATAAAACAATCTATGTATCTATATAAATATACTCACTAAACTCGTAAGTATATCTCTACCTAGGTTTTTAAGAATGTATAACTTACTCTATCAAATGAATATTTATCTGTTAAGTAGTTATTAACTTTTATATATGAACTTGCATTTTGTATGTCTATTTGTCTATTAATATTATCTATTTTATAAATGAGTGATTCTGAATATTTTATATATATAGTTGTCGATGTTTTGCTATCATTTATATATGCAAGCACATCTGCTCCCGTATAATATAAACTGTGTTCATTAGTAACTTGTTCGTCATTTATTTGAGATATTTCTGTATTTTTATCATTTGTTGATGTGTTTATAATTTTTAAATTACTGTCAAACAAATTAACTACAACTACTATTGTGCTCAGTATTAATATTCCAACAAATATATCAAACGCTAATTCATTCATTTATCCACTTCCTTGTATATTGCTTATTCATCTAATTATATCACTTTTTATGATAATAATCAATACTTTTTTATTGAGTCTTTCATTTTATAAAATGCAATATATAATGACTAATATTTATCTGTTTCATTTTCTTTAAATAAATCTTTTATTTCTTTTAGCAGTTTATCCTATATTATTTACATTTGAACTTAAATTACATTAGTGTATCCATCTTATATGCTGACATCCATGGCAATATTAAATACATTATTATAAAAACTATAAGTCCCATAAATCCAACTATTCCCCATATATGTATTACTTCTACTGTCTTTTTTATCTTTCTTCCTTGTGTTCTTTTATCTAGATTAAATTCGTTTTTTATATTCTGTATCGCTTGATCAAAGTCATAGTTATTGGCTTCATCTAGTTTCTCAAAAAACAATTTTTCTGTTATAGATTTTGATTTTCTTATATATGGTAGATATATTTGTGTATTTGGTAAGTAATTCTTTTTATTTTTATCCTGTATTTCTTCTAGAATTTTTGTGTAAAATGTGGATTTTTTAATCAAATATTTTAGCACTTCCATAAAGTCTACTGGCTTTATACTTCCATTCATTATTATAAGCCGTTTCATGAAAGCAAGTTCTCTTCTTGCATCAACTTTTATAAAAAAATTATATAATAATATGAAAATCTCTGGAACGAAAAACACTGCCGCTGCTATCATAAGGTACGAGCCAAAATCAATTTTTCTTATATCATAGAATTTTTTCAATTTATAGTAAACTTCATTTGACAATGTTTCGTCAGAAATTGGAGTAGGGTTTTTTAGTTCTTTTACTATTTTTATTATATAATCTTGTGTTTCGTTCTTGTCCATACTTTCGAATTTTTCTTTATTAATACTAAGTAATGACTGTTTTAAAATAACTTTTTTAAACTCCGCCGTTACTTCCAACTCGTCTGGCTCTAGTGGTTTATAGTTTTTCATTATTTCATCTTGCTCATATTGAAACTTCGTATATAATTCATCTGTGTATACCAATATATCTGTGGTTTTTACCGACATACTAATGAATATTGTAATTACAAACAAAGCAACTTTTATATTCATAAATCCTTCAACTGAAAATTTTGTGTGCATAAGAAATTTCTTGTACCACACATATAATGGCCCATCTTCTTTATATATATATCTTCTCATAAAATCTTTATATGCCTTTTTTGCTCGCATATAATTAAAGACGATACTCTTCTCTAAATCTGTAATCATCTTCATAAACCACTCCTGATTTATGATATAGTACCCTATTAAATATACTCCTATTATAATTAATAACGAGTAAGTTGCTTGAATCAAAATATCCATAAATAAAACCCCCAATAAATACAAAGTACAAAGTTCAAAGAACAAATAACAAAGTATAAATACAAAATATAACTACAAAGTACATATAACTTAAACAACTCTTATCTTTGTACTTAGTTCTTTGTTCTTTGTCATTTGTCTTCCTAGGCTGATCTTTCCATAAATAGTAGCAACCCTATATAAGCTAGCATAGCAGCTATCATCATAATAGGTAGCTTTTCACCTAATGCTGATTGATAGAACTCCCCTGCTTTTTCACCAATAGAATCAGCATTAAATTTCTGAATTAATGGTATACAAGGCGGTATAAACAAAGCTAAAAATATATATGATTTACTCGCTGAAGCGAGGTCTGCTCTATTTTCTATTTCTTCGAGTATTTCTTCAGTAAGTGTTTCAAATTGCTCTTTTATCATTACATTTCCGCCTTTATAATGCGCTTGTTTTATAAGGCTTAAAAGAATTGTTAAAAATTCATCTTTATATGTTTCATCTATACTTTCTAATACATAATCTATTTCTTCCATATTATTTTTCTTTAATACGTTATATATTTTTATCATTTCTTTTCTTATAACTTTATCAAAATCTTCCATTGAAACATGAATCGCTTTTAGTATATTACCCTTACTTATGTATCTACTGTTAAGTATTTTAAATGTATCTGGCAACTTTTTTATAAAGTTCATTCTTGCCATAGCAAAAAACATATAAAATATTACCGTAATAACTATTACTGCTATAAAAAAGTAAAACATAGATATATACCAAAACCTGTTTCCTGGAACTAGTACCATTATTATAAAAACAGAACCAAATATTGATGAAATCAAAGCCCTTGTGGCATATTCTAAGTTTTTCTCATAAGAATATTGTGTAAACATCCCTATTTTTATCGCAAGCTTTCTAATAATCTTGTACACTATCTGAATCTTGGATAGTCTTATTGTGAGTACATGCATCATGGATTTTTTATCTTTTTTTATCAAATATCTCATTACATTTTTTCTATACTTATAGTGATCATACATGTAATTGAATATTAAGACTAAACCCGTTATAACCAATGTTAGCCAAACTATATTTTGAGGTGTAAGTAATGATATAATATTCATAATAACTGGCCTAAGTTTTTCTACAATACTATTCATGTTTTACACCTTCTTTGCCATTTCTTTTTTTCTTTCTTCTATTATTTTTTCTACTCTTTCTTTTTCTTCCCAAAAATAATTTTTAAAGTCGTCTATTTCTTCTTGAGTCATATACTTCTTTATCTTACTAAAATATTGTTCCGATGGTAGATTTTTTGGTACCCATATATCATAATCTCTATCAAATTGTATTATCGTATTATACTTGTACGCTTTTGTGTACAAATATTTTGATAACGCCATTTGTCCTAATTTTAGGAAGCTCATAATTCTTTCCTTAAAAGTTCCTTCCTCTATTTTATCCACATAATGGTCTTGTTCTACGTATTCTACTTCAACTACATATTCAACAATTATCCTACCGTTGGGTAGTTTTGCTAAATGGAATATAGTGTCGAGTCCTCTTGCTATATCCGCCTCAGCTATAGGACCATCACTATACATATCCGTTCTAAGCATAAGGTTTCTTAGGTTCGTAACAACCTCGTATGGTGACAATGAGTGGAGTGTTCCTCCTACCCCTGAATTAAGACGCAAACTGGCATTTATAAGTTCTCCTACTTCCTCTGGCTTTGTGATTTCACCTACATATAATACATCTCTGGCCATCTTAAGCATTATCTGAAAACATCTTTTTATGTCCATTGTTTCTGTTTCTATTAATGTAAGTGCATTCTTTCTTGGGTATTTCCTTCTAGCTTGCAACTCGTTTTGCGTATCTAGTATTCCTATCCCCCATTCATCAGGCACTTTTTCAAGCATAGCAAGCAGGAATGTTGACTTACCAACACCCATGTCAGAACCTGTAATAAAGTGTGAACCTCTTCCTTTTTGATTTAAGCATCCAAATCTACACATAAGTTCATCAATTGTATTATAACTATCTCTCATCTCTTCTAATGATATTTTAGACAAGTTAAATATACGCTCATTGTAATACAAATCGTGTGCTGGTGTACATCCATAGCCTGCAACCGTTATACGACTTGAATTTCTCTTTGCAGCAACAAGAAATGGATTATGTTGATCATAATTATTTGGTGAATCTTGAGTCGTTTTCTTCTGTATGTTAAGGATTACATCCTCATTTTCAAATTTTAAAAACTTTAAATGTATTTTATCTCCCTTAATTACATATATATAATCCATATCAAGTATACCTATTTCATTAATATTATGATGTTGAATAGTGTCAACACAGTCTTGTCCATATTCACGCGTATATACAAGGGTCGCAATAATTTTGACTCTATTCATTGGATTGCTTAAAAACTCTTTTATTATAGGCATTTCTTTTTCTATTATATCTCTCATTTCTTCTTCTGTAACCCTAATTACAATTTTATACTTTTTAATTATATCTCCTATATCTGCCACATTCATTAAAATTTCAAAAGCTATGACAATAATATTATTTTGAATATTCTCGAAATCCACCAAATCATCAATATTAATTCTATTCTTTTTCATAAAATACATCAAGAATTTTGAATATTGATTTATTAAATACTCTCTTGCGCCTATGTCCCCTAGTGATGCTGCATCCTTTAGATTTGTATAGCTAGCTATTTCTCTTTCCGCTTGTTCACGTGGTATATCATATATTTCAGCATACTTATCTGGACTACTATATGCTTCGTCAAGTTTTTTAGTTATAGTGTCATATGTTTGAGTATCAAAAAATTTTGGCATTAAATCACCCCTTTAAATCATTTTAAATCAAAAGTACTTTGTTATGTGTGTACCTTTATCAACTTTATTTACTTTTGTGAAAAATTTTTAACAAGAGGTCACCTGTGTTTTCTTTTTTTCCATCTTCATCTTTTATCAATCCATAATGAACCTTGTCATTTGCTATAATACACTTCACTATCTCCTTGAGTTGTATTGTATATTGTCTTTTTTCTTTTGACTCTCCCATTACAAGCCCTAGTATAGAACCATAGTTGCTTGCGTTAATTACTTCTACATCAAAATTGAGAGGAAATACTTGATTTTGATATTCTAACGCTTGTAGTTCTTTCCTAATGGTTTTTAAACTGTACTCCATCATACCGGTATCAGTTTCATCAATATTTTTATTTAATACAAAGATTATCTTGTCCTTATATTTTCTATATGTATCTCTTTCATACATTAATTGCATAACGCTTTTTATTTGGTTGATAACAACTACTATTATATCTGACTTTTCATAAAAAGGCTCTGCCATTGAAGGCACATTACTAGCCCCAACAGCGTCAAGTACTGTGAAAGAATATGCATTTGATGAATACTCAATCAAAGCCTCTGCTGCATCTTTATCCAATTCAAAATAATCATTTGTTGCCATTATATCCATATGAGAATTTATGCTTTTTACACAAGTTTTATAAGATTCATGATTAATCAGTTTTGATTTAAATAAGCTACAAAAATCATCAAGTCCTCTCGTAGCCGCTGTATCACAAAGATAATATTCTATATCTTTACAGTATTTATTGATATCAAGTAAAATTACTTTATCTTCTTTTCCCTCTGACTTAAAATACTTCGCTATCATTGCAGCAATGTTTATTGCTGTTGTTGTCTGGCCTAATCCCTTTTTTGGTGCGGTAACTGTTATAAGCACTTTCACCATCCCCCTTTCTTTCAGATGTAATTAAATTATATATATATTCTTACTATTATATTTAAACTTATCACTGTGCCACTGGTGTTTCTTGTGTTTCTGGTACTATTGGTGTTGCTGTCTTCACTGATTTTACTGGTGTTACTGTTTTTACTGTTGTAGATTTTTTTGCTGCAGCTGCAGCATCAGCCTTTTGCTGTTCTAATTCTCTCTTAATTCTTTGTGACTCTTTATATTTACTTAGTTCACCAGCTAGTTTTTCTTTAATATCCCACTTATCTCCATAAAAACCTATGTATGCACTTGAACTATAACTATCAATATCACCACTTAAGTTTTTAAGATCTGCAATTTGTTTAACAAGATTCTTCATTTCTGAATACTTAAATGTTTGTAATGATGGAGCCTGTTCCTCATCTTCATAAACCCTAGACTGAAGATTTCCCATCTTTTCTGCTAATTCAATATCCCTAAATTGCATCTCATCCACTGACAATATTACAGTGATTTGTCCCAAGGTAGAAATAGCATCTGTTGTGGCCTCACCAGCTACTGCAGCCGTTCCATCAACCCCTGCTACAACCTTTTCAACCTTTATTTTAGGTATAACTACATCATAATCTCCCGTTAGGTAGTTTACTAGTACGTCTATCATACTTCCAGTTTTAACTTCTCCTGCTACATTATTTTTAAATGTATATTCCTTCCTTCTTTTATATTGCAAATCATCTGGATATGTAGATTCTCCAATTGATTTTTTTAGTACAAATGCTCCCTTTACAAGTTCAACATTAGTCCTTTTCTGTAACATATCAGCTTTTTCACCTTCAGTATATACTAAAAATCCAGAACTGTCTGTTGGTATAAATTTTGTAGGAACTAGAACTGGTACTATTGTTTTTTGAGTGAATAACTCTTCAGTTACCATAGTATTTGAGTACAATCCTGCTTCATCTGCAATCATAAAAACACTCACAGCTGCATAATCTTTTGCATAACGAGCCTCTATTTCCTTGTTTTTTGCTGGTAAATACCCTTTTGTTATATATGCTACCATAATACCAAATATTAAACAAGATATACCTATTACTAACCAAACCTTTTGATCCTTCATCTTAAAACCTCCTATTCAATTCAATTTTTTGAATTGATTTTTATTTTCTATTAATTACATGTTCTGCTAACTGTTTTATACCAGCATGTATTTTATTACCTTTTACTTTTATTGCAGATTGTCTTGGTGCAGTCAATCCTATTATTATAGATTTTAAATCATATGCTATAGAAAATACTTCGTTTATTGGTATTGTATATTTCTCCATAGGATAAAGTGGTGAAGTAATATTCTTAAAAAAATTCACTACTACAGATTTTTTAAAATAGTCTATTTCTTCATCCATGTTTATAATTAAATCAACTTTTTTATTTTGTAGCACTCTTCTCTGGTCATATAACTTTATAGGGAGTCTAGAGGCCATATTTACTTGCTTATTCGTAACTATAAAAATTCCACTTGCCATTTCTATAAGTTTGTTAACTATGTTAGAATCTAAAAAGTTTGCACAGTCCACAATTATTATTTCTGAATGTTTTGCTGATATTTTAACAAGTTTTATTATATCATCTGTGCTTACATGTACATCTACGCCTTTATGCTCTGAAAATAGTTTTAAATTTTTATTTACTTCTAAACCTAAGTCATATACATCGCTAAGAATTTTAACACTTGATAATTTACTCAAGCAACCTTTCTCTTCTGTATTGAAATAGTAATATGCATCTTGTCTTATAGTATCTGTGTCTATAAGCGTTGTTTTTATGCCTCTGCTAGCTATTTCCTCTGCTAAATTAACAGCAATAGTTGTTTTTCCTGTTTTTTCTGGGCTTAGCAGCAATATTATTTTATGACTTGAAAAATCCTTATTTAAATCATAATCTATTTCTTCAAAGCTTATCTGTTCCAAAATACTTTTTGTTTTTTCTCTGACTTGTCTTTTATAATCTTCATTTAGTATTTCATCTTTAGGTACCTCTTCAGATTTTTTCTCGTCTTCTAATTTTATCTCTTCTGGTACTTTTTCTTCCAGTCTTGCTTCTTCCTGTCTTGCTTCTTCCTGTCTTATTTCTTCCAGTCTTACTTCTTCCAGTCTTATTTCTTCCAGTCTTATTTCTTCCAGTCTTATTTCTTCCAGTCTTATTTCTTCCAGTCTTATTTCTTCTAGTCTTACTTCTTCCAGTCTTACTTCTTCCAGTCTTATTTCTTCTATTCTTGCTTCTTCCAGTCTTGCTTCTTCTAGTCTTGCTTCTTCCAGTCTTGCTTCTTCTAGTCTTGCTTCTTCTAGTCTTACTTCTTCCAGTCTTACTTCTTCCCGTCTTATTTCTTCCAGTCTTACTTCTTCCAGTCTTGCTTCTTCTAGTCTTACTTCTTCCCGTCTTATTTCTTCTAGTCTTGCTTCTTCTAGTCTTACTTCTTCCTGTCTTATTTCTTCTAGTCTTGCTTCTTCCAGTCTTGCTTCTTCCAGTCTTACTTCTTCCTGTCTTATTTCTTCTAGTCTTGCTTCTTCTAGTCTTGCTTCTTCTAGTCTTACTTCTTCCTGTCTTACTTCTTCCAGTCTTACTTCTTCCAGTCTTGCTTCTTCCAGTCTTGCTTCTTCTAGTCTTGCTTCTTCTAGTCTTACTTCTTCCTGTCTTACTTCATTTGGTGGTTTCAATCTACTTAACATATTCATAAGATTGTGCTTAACATTTGGTTCTATTTTCTTTGCTTCTTCTTGCCTTAACTCTTCCTGTCTTAACTCTTCTTGTCTTAGCTCTTTCTGTTTTAATTCTTCTTTTATCAACTCTTCTTGTCTTGACTCTTCTCGGTTTATTACTTCTAATATTATCTTCTGCTGTATCTCATATGTTTTCTTTTCATTTTCTTCTTCATCTTCTTTATTTATTTTTTGTGCCTTTTGTTCTTCTTTTATCATATTATCTTCTTCAATTCGTTTCTCTTGTAACATTCTTTTATGTATTTCTTCTTGTAATTGTTTAATGTATGTACTATCCATAACCTGTGGTTCTTTTTTTACAGATGTTTCTTCCTTTTTATTTTCTTCAACTTGAATATTTATATTTTTAATCTCATTATGATGTTTTTCTCTGGTCTTATCATTAACTACAATATTTTGCCCGTTTAGCATTATATGTTTCTTGTTTTTTGTGCTACTTTGATTAACCTCACAATGATCTGTTACTATTTTTTGTCTTGTAAGCTTTTCTCTTTGATCTTTAAGCCTTTCCAATCTTTTTCTGTCTGATTCCCTTACCTTAGAATCTCTCAGCAACTTTTGAAATATAGCCATACCGAAGAAAATTAAAGCTATAATTACAACTGTATAATAAAAATACGATGGTACTTCTATCTCGTTGCTAGCACCTATTGGTGCATTAGCTATTATATAGTTTTGTGCAATTATTGTCACATACATCAAAGATCACCTTCTTGCTTTATTTCATTTAAAAAACATAAATCCTTTTTTCTTCTGCTGCATATCTTTTGCAACATAATAGTATTTACATATCTTTTTAATATCATCTGCTATGAAATTATTCTTTAATTCCATGGCTGGAATCCTATTTGCCAAGCCCTGTAGAACCGACTTTGCATCGTCACTTACAGTATGAACTTTATCCACAATGTAATTAAATTCCTTACCACTTGGAAGATCTACATCTTCGAAAAATTTTGATTTTATCTCATCTGATTCTAAGTGCCTTAATGGATAATATCTGTTTATAATAATACTCATGTTATGGAGTTGTCCTCTAAATTTTGCTAAATCTTCAGGCACTCTATTTAAAGTCGTTACCTTTTGGTCAACAACTACTATAGAATTATCTGCAATTTCTAAAATGTTTCTTACTGTATCTTCGTCTAAATCGTGACTCAAATCTATTATCACAACTTGTGCATGATTTTTTGCAGAAACTATTAGTTTCATAATATCATATTGACCGAACTCGACTTCACAATCCTTGTTTTCTGTAAATATCTTCAAATTCGGATTAACATCTATTCCTAAATTTATAACATTCTCTTCTTCTGCCAACCTATTTAAGCAGTTACTGAAGTTCTTATCAAAATGAAAATAAACATCTTTTTTCTTAAAATCTGTATCTATTAGTATTGTTTTTATATGTTGTTGACTGAAACACCATGCCATATTAACAGCTATTGTTGTTTTCCCTGTTGGTTCTGTACCCAGAATTACAATTACTTTTTTATAGTCGCTTGGCACTCTATATACAGTTTCCTGTATCGTTTCTCTAATAACTTCCTTCTTATTATATCTTGACAAATCTTCTTTACCAGCAAAATGTTTCTCTTTTTCAACTGTTTTTACTACTGTTTCTGGTATATGTACTGGTTCTTCTTCTATTTCTTGTTCTTCCTTCATTCTAAGTATTCTTTCATATTCTTTAACTTCTTTTTCTTTTTTTATTTCTTTTTTTACTTCATATTTTACTTCTTTTTTCGAATTAGATCCCTTGGTATCTATTGTTGGCTTAATTCTGTTTTGTTCTTCTGATATTTCCATTAGTCTGTCAAAATCGACAGTTTTATCTGTTGCATTTTTACTATTTACCATAAGAAAAAGTTTTTTTACATCACTAAATTTCTTAGGCTCTTTATATACATTAACAACAAGTTCAGCATCTATAGGATCAGTCAGAATATCATTTATACCATATTTAAAACATAATCTTATTTCACCTACTGCATCTTTATTTGTTAAATACATAATTCTAATATCTTTTTCTCTTAATGTTAAGATCAAATATTCAAGCTCTATATTTCCAATTAGCTTCTTTGATATAATAACAACATCAAAATTTGATTTAAGTAAAAACTCTCTATAATTAACAATCATAAAATCCTTTATGTTGTTTTCCTCAAATTTTTGCTTAATTCTTTGATCAAGTGCATCTATCCCTGTTGCTATAGCTATCATAAATTCAACTCCCTTGTAATTACAAATTTACATAAAAATGTATTTAAATCCTTATAAATACGCAATCCTACTTGTATTATATAGCATAATGCTACATAATACAAGTAGGATTGTCAAATTTTATTTTGAAAATTATGTTAAGTTTTTGTTACAGAATCAAGATTAGTTTTCTTTTTTATAGTCTATTATTTTAGATATGCTTATCTTTTTATTTGTATAATGAACACCTATAGTGGCTGAAGCGTACTTCTTTGTGGTGCTTTCTCCACCCATTGTATTTTCCCATTTATACATTATAATATATGCACTATATTCATTTCCCTTTATTTTTTTAACTTTATTTATATTTAATTCATATTCTTCTTCCTGTAAATCAAATATTTCTTTTATCTTACCTTCTGTTTCATTAAGACTGTCTCTGTTTTTAATTGCAGTAATTTCATGATATATACCTATTACAATATTATTACTTTCTTCCCATGAAAGGTCATTAATAGCATTAAATTTTTCTATATTATCCTTCTTAACTTCTTCTATTCTTTTTTTAGAATCCTCTGGTGGATTAAGAGATATTATCCAAGACATAATCAAAGCGGAAATCAAAAATATTGCCAAATATTGTATCACTCTAATTCTAAAAAAATCTTCAATAAATTCTATTATCTTTTGTATTATAATGTTGTCTCTCATATTACATCACCTCAATCCCCTGGGAAATCCATTACTCTATAAAAAGTTGAAAAACTTACAGCTGAGTTTTCTTGTACATTACCATTAACTTCCCATAAATAATTTCCAACATTAAGTCGCGATATCATAACTCTTCCATTTACATATGTTCCATCATCATAATCAGGAACACTTCCTGTTCCTGCGTGTATGAATAAAGGTGTTCCATCAGTGTCTTTTCCTATACACATACCAATATGTAACCCACTCTTAGTCCCTATATCTCCGGGTTTTAATTGATCAACTGTAATCGGTGTAGACGCTGCTGCTTGACTAGAGACAACTCCAGTAGTAAATCCTGCAGGCAGTGCATTTCTTTGATTATCTGGTAACTGATTATATATCCATCCTACATAACCACTACAATCTATTCCATATGGCCTCATTGCTCCTACTGGCGTAACAGTACTACCTCCTGCCTGTATAGGCTGTTGTGTTAACCATGTAGGATCAAAGTTTCGTTCCGTAAAGTAATAACCGCCATGATTACCACCCCAAAAATATGGTACTGGTTGACCTCCTGTCTCACTTGTATTTATATCCAAAAGCGCTTTTGCCACTTTCACTAAATCATCCCTTGTAAATTCAGTTTTACTAGAAAGTTCTGTTGGATATCCACCAAAAAAAACATTATCTATATCTGTAGTAAATGCATCAACTTTTCTTATAGCAGAATACCACCTTGCCAAGTCATCTCCATATTCAAATGCATTATATCCTGGACCTATTCCATAACCATTATACCTTACAAATACATTTCGTATAGTTGATCCTCCTGAATCGTTTTTAGCTATTCCTACTTTACTTTTTAATATAATCGTTCCACAGTCTATTGAATATTCAGCATCTGTAAGTAATCGTGCTTCATCAAATCCTGAATTTGTACATTGCATAAGCCCAAATCCCCCGTCATAAGAATGAGCATCTAACTTTCCGTTAGTTTCTTTTATTATTATTAGTTTTATCATAAGAGGATCTATCTCATGCTCCTTTGCTGCTTTCATTATAGATTCATCATAATTATAATTTGTATCAAAATCTATTAACCTTTGCCATGTCAGTGGGTTTAACACAGCGCCTGGTTGCATGGCACTAAGCACATCAACCAATGGATTTCCATCATCAACCATCTTTTTAAAATTAGGTAAATCTCCAGAAAATCCTCCCCCAGATCCTCCGCCATTATTTTCGCTTCCACTAGTGCTATCGCTATCATCCTTCAGATTCATCATCTGGTTTAGTGCTATCTCCCCTCCAGGTTGAAAAATCATGCGTTGTCTTGTTAAATTACTCCTTGCAACTTCTTTCTGCTTTTCAGTAAAATTTTCTTCTATAAGATCAATTCGTTTGAGCATATTGTTAAAGCCAACAGAATTTTTCGCTATTTCATCTATTCCATCTGCGTGAGAAACTATCATATTAATAAAAATCAAGCCTATTACAATACCTACAATTTTCAATCTTTTTATCATAGACGTCAGTCCTTCCAATGATTATTTTAGTTTGTCCATATACGTGCCACACTCTATAATCACTTGTTATTGCCTCTAAATTATCATTTCGATTTTGATCCGTTCATCACAGTCCATGGTTTATTGTATATATTATGATATATCAGCTCAGCATCAATTGCATCTCCACTACCTGCAGGTTCCAGTTCAGGAGGTTCTCCCTCGTAATTATATGCCTCCCAATGTTTATCTATATGCTCTACATATGACTTTGTTTTATCTAAATCTTCCTCCACTACTGGCATTGGATTAATAACACTTTCAGAATATGTGTTTACTTTTGAATAAAAAATATTACTTGTCTTATCGGCCTTAAGGCTTGGCAGCGTTCTACTTACTTGTCTATTAACCCTAAGAATATTATTAGCAACCACAGCATCCGGTTGAGAATTCATTTCTTCATAACATTTATACTCTAATCTAATAGTCTCTGTTATATTTACTACATCGCCTTTTGACTTTAATTCTTCATCACTAACAATTATATTATGGTATTTAACTTCCTTATCTCGTAGTATTTGATATCCATCCGACCAAGAATCGTATGCATAAAGTTCTTCGCTTGAATTATCCATATGTAATTTATGTGTTACATAATAATCTAAAACATTAAAGGCTTCACTTATCTCGTGATTCCTCGCGTTATATGCTACCAGAGCCATTGGAATAAATTCTTCTTTCATATATACAAGCGGTGACTTTTCAAAAGCTTTCATTGTTTTTATTATATTACTTAACCAACTATCAAGATCATTCATATCGCTTAATTTATCTTTTATCTCTTCTTCGTTTATTTCTATATACCCGGCTGGAAAATCTGTATTGTCAGTCTTGTATTCTCCATTAAACATCTCTCGAGGAATAATAGGAGCACAAGGTCCATCTTTTATATCAAAATCTTCATACTCGTCTCCATATTTTGCCATTATTCCTACTTTTGTATCATTTTCTTTTACTAATGCGCTCATATTACTTGGATATACATATTTAAAATATGGTGTTGATGTAGAAAGTACATCATTTAAAACATTATACTCGTCCAATTCTTTCTTTAAATTTACTGTCTCTGGTATTCCTGATTTTCCCCCAGCTAGAAGCTTTATCTCATCTTCTTTTTTAGCCTTTTCAGCCAAAACTGATCCAATATAATGCCAACTTAACCTATTTTTATACTCTATTTCTTGAAGATCTAAAAGAGTATCTGTATAGCTTCTTGATATTGACTTTTTATAAGATCCTTTCTTAATCATATCTTGAACATCTGCGTCATTATATTTTAGGTCATTGTCTGTAGTAGCAGTATTTAACGGATATCCCGTCATTTCATAAACTAATCTCACTACTTCATTAAAGATTAAAAATCTATTAATAAGAGAACGTCTCATATATACCTCTAGAGGATCTCCATCAGCATTTGCTAAATATACCATGTTTTCATTTTCATCTGTACTTATAAATTTATCGTTATATGTACCAAAATATGCCTCATCGCATTTTTGCATTAACTTAAAATACTTTTCATATTTAGTCATAACATTATTATACAACATGTCAAATTGTTTCTTTAATATTTGCTTTTTGACGCTGGGATCTGTTACAGCTACATGTGTTCCTTTAAACAAATTATTCTTCTTTAACACTATATCTTCTTTGCTAAAAGTTTTCTTGTATTCGTCGTAAATATCTGACGAGCTAAGATCATGAAAAGTATATATCTTCTTTTTAACATTTCCATTCATATCCCTAATTATATAGCCATTTCCAGCTACATTTTCTTTCCTGTATATGTTACTATACATATCAAAAATTTTTTTCTCTGTTGCATTTGTTATCGGCTCCCATTTTGGATAGGACCACGCATACGATTCTCTTTCAAATTTAAGAAAGAAAGGTATTTCATCTATTGTATTCGCTAAAATACCTTGTTCACGTAATGCATCTGTCAAATTATCTTTTATCTTCTTTGTTGCAACATCATCTGTATCACCTTCCATAGCACCTCTATACATTATAAACAAATCTGCATATTTCTCCATGGTCTTAGGGGTCATCTTATTCTCTGCTTTTTGTACTATGTCAATTTCCTCAATAAGGTAAGGTTCCTCACTAAAATCCATATATAATTTCTCTATGTTTTTAGTTGCAATATCAGCACTAGCACTGGGCACTTGAATAACAAGTACAAGAAATACAAAAATTACCAACACTGCTACAGCTGGCCATCCTGCTGCTAATAACCATTTAATTAGTTGTTTCCTAACTAATCCTTTTATTTTGTCCTTACCAAATTTTTTTCCTTTATTAAAAACTCCACTTGCTCTCTTTAAAAGGGAACCGTTTCCTTTCTTTTTTCTTTCTTCTTCCCCACTGTCGATTCCACTTGACATACTTATCCACCTACCTTTTTAATAACGATAACTAGAAGAACCACTGGTTCTTCTAGTTTGTTAATTAAATGTTATACGAGCCTCTACTATTTAGTTCTCTTTGCTTATTTAAAATTGTTTCTGTTATCTTTGAATTTATTAGTTTTTCTGTATCCATTACTATGTCTGGATTATTCTTACGAATCTTTTCAATTTCTTTAGATAGTTTGTTTCTCTTTTCTCCATCTAGTTCCTTCATAAATTGTACCTTTTTTTCCTTAAGTGCTTGTCCTGCCTTAACAGCATCTGTATTATTTAAATCTGCTTTCTTACTGTTTATCTGACTATCATAATCCTTCATTCTTGCACTTTCTTTAAAATTTTGACCATCAACTTCTGCTCCGTGACCCTTCATTTCTTTAATATATGCCTCTTTTTGATTTTGCGCTTCTCTTATTTCTGTTGCATATTTATTATAATCTGTATTTGCCATTTCTTCCAACTTAGTATTTCTAGAGGCTACATTACCTTCTCCATCTAGTTTTTCTATCTCTGCCCTTCTAGTTCCGCCAATATTCGTAGATTGTAACCCTTCATTGAGCTCATCATGAACTTGAGTTCCTACTCCAAACTGCTGAGGTGTAATTCCACTTGCTATAGACTGACTAATAGTTGGGTTGCCAGTTCTTGGGTTTCTCGTTGTTGATGGTGGCACTATTAAAGGTGAAGTTGTATTCGTCCCGCCTCCGCTTGATCCACCACCTCCACCAGTTGGTCCTGGTGACATTAATCCTATTATATTATTTAGTTTTCTTTGAGTTACGCTATTAGCTCCAGAGTTAAATGCAGCTCTTGTTCCTGTTCTTGGATCTATCTCTTTAAATCTTCCTGCTCTTTTAGCTGTATCCTCAAATACTTTTACATCTTTTACCCCTGCCATATTAAGTGCCCTTACACTTTCTTCCTCTACGCTTCGTCCTGTTGCTTCTGATACCGTTACAAGGTTTGCATTTTCCTGTAGTGTATTCTTATAACTTTCTTTCTGAGTTTTAGCATACTCCCCTCTTAAACCCGGTGAAAAACCAGCATCTTTAGCCTTTGCACCATGTAAGACTCTATTTGCACCTCTAATATTTGAAAGTGAATTTAACGCAAAATTCTTCCCGTCTAAATTAAATTTAGTATTTGCATTGTCAAGTGCAGCATTGGAAAGTCCCTTTGCTCCACCTTCTACCTTTGACATTGTAGACTTTGTAAGTCCCTCTGCAATACCCTCTTCATTAATACCTGAAAGTGATGCGAGGTATCCACCTTGTAATCCTTCTTTAAGAGCTTTAGCAAGTTTTATAACCATTGTCATCCATACTAAATATATTAACCAGTGACTATTTGATGTAATATTTCCGAGTCCTATAGTAGCAATGAAGAAAACTATAGCATATATAAACTGGGTAGATGCATTTGTTACTACCTCACCCCACCATATTTGTAAAAGCTTATGCTTAGAAGTTAATGCCCATGCAAAGGCTACTAAAGGAGTTACAATGTACATAACAGTAAGAGTAACCTCTCTTACTATGAATATAAATGTTATGGTTACTTCTATATACATAAGCCAGAGTCCACCAATTAAATTTCCTATGGCATTTCCTGTGTCAAAATTTTCTGTTATACTATAACTATACTTAAAAGGTATCAACATTGTCATCATATTAAAAAACATTAATATCGCTTGAAAAATATATGGTCCTATAACAACAAATAAAACTGCTATAAAAAATCTTCTTATGTCGTCCTTTATCTGAGAAACTTGCCCATAGTTATTTGCATAAACTATATACATAAATCCAGATTTTAAAACAGCTATAACCATTATAGGAAGACATATAGAAGCAATTAAAACATACGCCGCAGTATATAGTCCCATTTTCACATTGCCATCGCTATTAAATGGGGATATATAAACATTATCAGTAACATCTAACGTGCCGCCTATATCTCTAAGTGTTATTAATTGTTCTATAGAATTATATCCAGGAATCAAATGTAAAAATCCTCTTACTCCATCCACTATAAATGTAACAAGACCATTAAACAAATACGCAATAGCTGAAATAATACCGTCTGGTTTAGCATCCTCTAGCGGTTCAGGTGTATATTCTGTGCTTGAAATTTCTTGCAAGGAACCCTGCATTACATTAAAAGCAATTGTAACTATTCCCACCGCAAAAGTCACTACAATAACACCAATAAGAATATTTTTAAAGCTTTGCATTAACTCTATACGCTCTTTTGGATTTTCCCTTGTAGCATTTCCTATTGCTTTAAAACCTGTAATAATAACCGCAATAAAAACCAAAAATCCCAAAGCTGGAAAAGCCATCGATTTTATCCATCCTACTAGCTTATCCATATTAGCTTTATAGGTACCACTTCTATCTAGTCCCCATGGATTTATTGTATTTCCAGTTATTACTGCTTCTTCTGTTATTTCTTCTTG
This sequence comes from Clostridiales bacterium GWD2_32_19, assembly GCA_001795385.1. Taxonomy (GTDB): domain Bacteria; phylum Bacillota; class Clostridia; order Lachnospirales; family UBA12420; genus UBA12420. The sequence goes on along the minus strand of MGOU01000006.1, from coordinate 23,688 downwards.
TTCTTCCAAAGTTGCTAATGTCTCTTCTTTAAATAACCCCACAGGAGTTAAATGTGCAGTATTACCCGCAGAGGCGCAAAACGCTCTGTCCGCTATATCTAAATCTACTAGGAATTCATTACTTATACCGCCTCTGAAATAATTTGCATATCCTATTACAGGAGGATCCTTATAATAAAGATCATGCAAAAGTGTATTTTCATCTAAGATTGAAGTCCCTGCCGTATCATCCACTAATGCATCGATAGCAGCTTCACTATCCATTACTTCATCATCCGATAGATCATCATCATCATAGACAGTACCTCCATATAAATCACTACGATAGAGTAGCTTAATAATTTTTTTAGTAACTGCTCTGTTTTTACTTGTATATTCAGAAAATTCTGTACCTGAATCTAGTGATGTCTTTACCAAAGTATCATACAAGGAATCACTAACTAGATACGTTGATGCATCAGTATTACTATAAAAAAAAGTTCTTGAGCTATTACTATCTTCAGGGATAGCATAGTACCCATAATTAAGTTCATATTCTCCTGGGCTATCATCCTCAGGAGTCCCTGAAAGCATATCTAAATCCATATAGACAGTGTAAAATGTAGTAATTGCCAGTTCAACATCACCCGCATATACGCGACTAAATCCTAACACATTAATCATTAATAACACAAGTATTACGACCGACCCTATTCTCTTTATTTTATCCATATCTTTTCACCACCATCTTTCAAATTAAATTACATTCTTTTTACATTATTATACATTGTTTTTGCTAATTTGTCAAGATTTGGCAAAATATTATGTTATTACATAATCCCATTCGAAATCGAATGGAACCATTCTCATTACTACTAAATCCGTATCTGTCATGAGCAGACCTTCTCCTTGACTAAATGAGGATATCATTTCTTTGCACGACTCAGATAATGACAAATACGCCGCAACTTCTCTTGCTACATTTGGGTCTTGTTTCATTATAAATTTCGTCGCACATTGGTTTATAATTGCTTTCCCTGATTCTGATGATAAAAATTCATTCATTTGTTGAGATGCTATAAGAAGAGATATTCTATATTTACGACCACGTCTTGCTATTGATTCTAGGAATACAGCTGCCTGAGGATATTTTGCAAACAACCAACCTTCATCTACTATAACACGTTTATGTATTCCTTTAAACTTCCAGTTAGAAAATTTACCCCAAATCCATGACATTACATTTACAACCGCAAAGAATTTCATAAACTCGTCTGTCAAATGTTTTAGGTTTATACCTATTAATCTTTTACTTAAATCTATTTTGGTTTGTCCGTCAAACATTGATAATGACCTTCCATCAACCAATATTTTCATCATTTCTGATAACCCAAAAGTTGCCTCATTTTTAGAAAGCTCTTCTCTTAAATCAGAAAGAGTTGGCATATCTTTCTTTATTCTTCCTGTAAAAAATTTACCATCAACTTCTTCTGTTACTTCTCTATATAAAGATTCTGGATCTCTTGTTATACCCTTATTTGCATATAAAATATTTATTGCTTCTTCCACAGCTGATATTTCTTGTCCGCGTAGAGGTTGTTCTCTAAACTTTTGACAGAACATAGAGAGTAGCTCTCTTATTTCTGACAACTTACTATATATATCTACTACTTGTCCTTTTTCATCTTCTTCTACCTCTAACTCAAATGGATTTATTCCTGAAAACTGCCCTGATTTTATCTCAAAATACTGTCCGCCCAGGAACTTTATAAGCTTTTCATATTCATTTTCTGGGTCAAGTATGATAATCCATTCTCCTGTTGCTGCAGCACGAGATGCAATTGTTTTCATGGTAACAGACTTTCCTGCTCCAGCCATACCAAATATAGCCATCATCGGGTTGGTTAGTAGTGGTGGCCCTATAAAACTATCAAAAAATACAGGTGAATTCGTATAAAGGTTGTTACCCAAATAGATCCCACCCGGATGAGACATTTCTGTATTACCAATAGGTACTAAACTCGCAACTACACCTATTACCGCATTTCTCATGTTGCCCATGTATTTTATATTTCTATATGGAAGTGATGTTATGTAAGCTTTTGCTTGGTCATACACGCATACTCTTGGCCTCATACCTTTTCTAGCACAAATGTCTTCCAACCATTCACCTTTCTGATCTAACTCCTCTAGTGTTTTCCCCCACACTGTAATCATAATTTGAACATAGCTCATCCTGTCTCTATTTGTTTGAACTAATTCTCTCATATTATCTAGGTCCGCTACTGCTTGTTGTGTACCATAATCTATCATGTGTCCTCTTTTTTGTTGCATATACATATTAGACTGATAAGAAACCAATTTACTTGTTAATTTCCTAACAACTTGCGCGTCAGGTATGTTTTCTACATATGAGCTTATACTTATATTGTCTATTTCAAACAAATCGTTCAAAATACCAATATGCATCTTTCTTGGATATTTATCTATAACATAAAGTCTAGCATATTTACCTGGTCCTGCGTATATATGGTCTTTATTTTCCTCAAATACATCTGGCAAAAACAAATCTATTAAATCATGTCTAGCCATAAACTTTCTTTCATCCTCTTGTGCATTTTCTTGTGTTTTGGTTACCTTCTTATCAATATTCATAAGTTACACCCCCGTTTAAATAGTTGCGTGCTTCGAGTTACATAGTATAGTTACTACTTCACTGATGCATGTTTACTCTCTTCCTAATGCACTATATGTTTTTATAATCCTTTGTCCATTATATACCTGTTTATATCTATATTCTCCATGTTTATCTATGTCTTGTCTCCCACACTATATGCACTCAACACATCATGTTCTAACATATGTTCTATCGAAATATTTGAACCTTTGTTCAAAACATTTGCAAATAATTGTGCTATCTTTTCTTTTTCTAATACATTAACTCTCATTTTTGCCATTGTAAGTGCTCCCACAACTGTTTCTACTCTATTTCTAAGTTCTGAAATCGATCTTTTTTTATCATAAACACCGTCTATACCTACTATACAATAGCTTTTTCTAACATACACATCTCTTGAATTCTCTAGTTCAAGAAGTCTATCATATAATAAATTAGCATACTCTTTTAGTTTTGAATCTATTGCTTCATCACTGTCTTTCGTTACAGCAAGTGCTTTTTCAGCCGAAGCTTTCGTATCTACCTTTGTAGCAGTAGTAAAAAACTGAATAGGAAAATTAAGAGAAAGCCCCAAGTCAAGTAGTGCATTCTCAAAAACACCTTTTTCATCTTCATTTAGAAGTGCAAAGTCAGGTGAAGATATGGAAAGAATAATTCTAAGGCTGTTGTTTCTTTTTAATTTTATGATAGAATTTTCGATATCATCTATTTCTAGATATTCTTGAAGTTTACTTCTCTCTACTTCTTCTTTTTGTATATTTCTTACCTTCCCACCACCATTAGGATTTAAATCAAACTTACCTATACTAATGTTAACACCTGCACCTGTTTGCTTTGTATAAACTATATAAAACCCTATTGCTGTAGCTACCGATGCAAAAATCATAATCATTGTTATAATATCACTAATACTCATAGAAATGCCCCCTTGAAAGTTATAATTTATATTAAATTATATACTAGACCTTATCGTTATACATTATCACCTTTTTCCTATATTTAAACTTTATCATCTTAAAAACATACTGATCAGCATTCATAGAGTCCATTGACCCAAACGCCATAAATCCTGCAATAACAATAGTTACAAAAAGAACTAAAATCTTTATAATCATTGCCAACGCATTAACATGTGTAATATAACTCATATCTGCCACAAATTCTACTACTAATACTGTCAGTGGAATTGCAAGCCACCCTGCTTGTCTAAGAGACAAATACCCACCTATAAGCTTATCCTCTTCATTTATATCAAAAGGTACTCCAAACATTCTCATATAAACACACCCCCATTTATTACATGATATACACAATTCACAATACTACTATGTAAAATTTTTTCCTTATATCCATGTTCACCTTTTTTATAGCAAATATAGCAACAATGCTTATTTATATTTTACAACATTTCTCTTACAAATTCAATACAAAAACACAAAATAACAAAAAAAGATTAGGCTTAATACCTAATCTTAAAATTAATTAATATTTCTGGAAATTATATTATAAAGTTTCCTGCTTGTATTTCCGTGTTATATGGTGTTGTTGTATTCTTTAAAGTACTATCATCAGCTGGTTTTATTAATACTCCAGCAATTGTTAAAGCCGCACCTATAACAAAAGCTCCCACTGCCAGCCATAATAAAGACTCCATTGATTTTGATCTTTCATCTGCTTTGTCTTTATTTTTAAGAATACTAAATCCTACCATTAAAACAGCTATAAATATTAAAAACGATCCTATTGGTGTTGCAAAAGTGTTTATAGTAGTTATAATAGTCGAGAGAGTAGTACTTAATTCTACTCCTGTTACAGGACCATCTGCCAAAACTACACTAGATGATAATCCCATTATCCCTAAAGACATTAAAGATAATTTTGCTAATATTTTTTTCATGTTTTCATCCCCTTTCAAGTTAAATGTAATATTGACTATATTACATTTTTGTTTCATATGTATATTATAATACTTTATTTGACATTTGTCAATATTTTGCATTTAAAATGTTGTTATTTATTATATTATGACATTTTAACTGTTCCATTCCATATCATACCCGCTATTACTACTGCACTTCCTATTATAAAAGCTCCTACAGCAAGCCATAAAAACGAATGAAGTACCTCTTTTCTTTTATCCGCATCTTTTCTATGCTTTATCATGTCAAAACCCGCTACCACAACTGCAAGAAAAATTAAAAATGCTCCTATTTGATATGCAAGTGGCATTATTTTACTTATAAGATTTGATATAAAATCCCCTACTTCTTCCGAAGATTCTGTAGTAACTATTACTGATTCTGCCCTCGCTAAAAGTGTTGTGCTAGCAAGTAAAAAAAGAACATTAACGCTTATCATTAATTTTTTCAACATATGTATTCCTCCCCTTAATTAATTCACAAATGCAAAAAATGCACAGTGCGAACAGTAAAAACTGTTCATTTTATGGTGCTATTTTCTCTACTTCTTATAATTATATTATACTATATTGCAATCTAATCATGATTATAGTATAATATTTTAAAAAAATCAATACTTTTTGAAATATTTAAACATTTTGTAATAATTTAGAATTGAATAATATCAAAGAAAAAAAGCTCTTCACAATGACAAGATGAGAAAATGGAGGTACATAATGAATGAATTAGAATTTTTATTAAAATCAAGTGCCGAACAATTTAATATTTTTTTAACACCTGAACAGGTTCATAAATTCATAATGTATAAAAATATGCTACTAGAAACCAATAAAAAATTCAATCTCACTGCTATTACAGATGAAAAAGATATAATTCTTAAACATTTTATTGATTGTATGTCACTAGTAAGTTTTTTTGATTTTAATGCAATAAAAAACATGATAGATATAGGCTCTGGAGCCGGTTTTCCTGCAATTCCACTTAAAATTTTACTGCCTGATTTACCTATAACTATTGTTGATTCATTAAATAAACGTATTAATTTTTTGAAGGATATTTGTCGTGAGCTTTCACTTGAAAATGTAGAATGTCTGCATGCACGCGCTGAAGTTTTGGGACAAAATAAAGAATATAGAGAACAATTTGATATGTGTACATCTCGTGCAGTAGCATATTTGCCCGTTTTATCCGAGTTTTGTATCCCTTTTGTATGTAAAAACGGATATTTTCTAGCTATGAAAGGCCCTTCAAATATTAACGAAGAGATAGAGGCTACTCTCCCTATCATAAGCGAGCTAGGAGGAGCTTATGAAAAAACAGAAACTTACGTCGTTCCTACTACTAATATAAGTCACAATATTGTATTTATAAAAAAAATCAAAGATACACCTCAAAAGTTCCCTAGAACTATATCAAAAATAAAAAAATAACTTCGCTTGTTTAAATTTTTCTTTTATGTTATAATATAGCAAAATCTATGTACTTTGCATACTGGAACGGAGTGATAAAATGAGTCGTATAATTTCTATAACTAATCAAAAAGGTGGAGTTGGTAAAACGACTACCTCTGTTAACTTGTCTGCATGTCTAGCAGAAGCTGGAAAAAAGGTACTTATAGTAGACCTTGATCCACAAGGCAATACAAGTACTGGACTTGGCATTGACAAATCAAAACTAAAACGCACTATATATAATGTATTATTAAGTGAAATAAGCTTAGATAAAATACTCTTAAAAACAAAACAAAAAAATCTTACTATTGCCCCTGCAAATATGGACTTATCAGGTTCTGAAATAGAATTCATAGGTATTGAAAATCGTGAATACTTACTTAAACAAGTATTAGAAAAAGTAAGGGATGATTATGACTTCATAATAGTCGATTGTCCTCCATCTCTTAGTATGCTTACCTTAAATGCAATGACAGCATGCGATACAGTATTAGTTCCTATTCAATGTGAGTATTATGCTCTTGAAGGCCTTACACAGCTGATGCATACCATAAATTTAGTTAAAAAGCGTTTAAATCCTGAATTATATATAGAAGGTATGATTTTTACAATGTTTGATGCTCGTACAAACTTATCTCTACAAGTAGTAGAAGAAGTAAAACATCATTTAAAAGAAAATGTGTATAAAACAATTATACCAAGAAATGTACGGCTTGGTGAAGCTCCTAGTCACGGATTACCTATAAATTTATATGACCCTAATTCAAAAGGTACTGAGAGTTACAGATTACTAGCAGAAGAAGTTATTAGGAATAATGTTTAGTTACTAGACCTGATGGCTAGTAAAAGATTTTTAATGGAGGTAACTACTATGAAAAAAGGTCTAGGTAAGGGAATTGCTGCTTTAATAGAAAATAATATTGATATAGAAGCAAAAGAAGCTATTATTAATATTCCTGTTGATGATATAAAGCCAAATAAAAATCAACCCAGAAAGTCATTTGATGAAGACAAGCTAAATGAACTTGCTGATTCAATAAAAGAACATGGAGTTATTCAACCTATCATTGTTAAAAAAATGGCTTCTCACTATCAGATAGTGGCCGGAGAGCGTCGATATAGAGCATCTCAAATAGCAGGTCTTAAAGAGATACCATCTATCGTTAAAAATTATAACCCTAAAGAAACAATGCAAATAGCTTTAATCGAAAATATACAAAGAGAAAACCTCAATGCATTAGAAGAAGCAGAAGCTTACCAAAAACTTATAGAAACACTTGATATTACACAAGAGGAAATGGCCATAAAAATTGGCAAAAGTAGATCTGCAGTTGCAAATACCCTTAGACTTTTAAAATTAAGTGATAAAGTAAAAATGTATCTTCTAGAAAAAAACATCTCGAACGCCCATGCAAGAACTATTGTAAATATAGAAGATCATGATTTACAAGAAAAAGTTGCTGATATAATCATTGATAAAAGTTTAAGTGTTAGACAAACAGAAGAATATGTAAAAACTCTATTTGATAAAAATCCAAAAAATACTTCTAATAAAACAAAAACTTCTTCTATTTATAATGATGTAGAAGAAACCTTGAAAAATATTTTAGGTACAAAAATATCTATAAAAAAAGGTCAAACAAAAGGAAAAATAGAAATAGAATACTACAGTGATGATGATTTACAGAGAATTGTAGATATTATATCTAAGTAATAAATATTTTAATGAACCTCCCCGCAGCAAAGCTGCGGGGTATCTTTTTGTCATTGAGAGGAACGAAGCAATCTCTCTTTTGTCTTTTAAAGAACAGGATTGCTTCGTTCCTCTCAATGACAGGACTCACGCAACAGAGCTACGGGTAATTGACTCTGAGTGATTAAAGATTCTATGTTTTTTTGTTCCTCATGCGAAGAGAGGCTAATGGAAACACTTTTTTTTATAATATGCATACTTTATTATATTTCCAAAAAAAAACGATAAAAAATTTTTATCGTTTTTTTCTTGCTTATCCACAGATTTTTTGATATTATATAGTTAATATGTGGATAAAAATATTCATTTACAAACCAATATATATCTGTGTATAACACTGTTGATATTGTTTATAACTTTCAAAAACATCTTACTTATGCTATTTATAATGTTAATAATCTTATACACATTTTGTTAGTTTTTTATAGTTTATTTTTCCTTTTTCTTTTCTATACACCGTATTAACATTATTAACATGTTTTTTATCAACAATTTTTTAAAATAAACTGATTGATTATTTAAAAAAATTGTGTTAAAATGTAAAATATATCCGTACATGCCATGATGGCAATCGGGTGTTATTGTAAGACAGGAGGTCTTTTGATGCAAAATATGGATATATTACAAATATGGAATGAAGCCTTAGAAGTATTAAAAAATGAAGTTTCTGTAGTTAGTTATACTACATGGTTTAAAACACTTATTCCTATAGAGATCAAAAACAATACAATAATCCTTCAAACTTTTGAAACATTTGCACAAGGCATTATATCTCAAAGATATAGTTTACTTATACAAAACGCTATTCGTCAAGTAACTAATATGGATTTTGATGTAAAAATTACTGTTTTAGATCAAGTAAATAATACACAAAAGAGTGCAAACCAATCACCTGTTTTAACTAACGAAGTTAGCATAAAAAATAATTTGAATCCTAAATATACTTTTGAAACATTTGTAATAGGTGGAGGGAACAGAATGGCTTATACTGCATCTTTAGCAGTAGCAGAAACCCCATCAAAAGCTTATAATCCTCTTTTCTTATATGGAGGAGTTGGGCTTGGTAAAACCCACTTAATGCATTCTATAGGGCATTTTATATTAGCCCAAAATCCGAGTGCTCGTATATTATATATTTCTTCAGAGACATTCACTAATGAGCTTATTAATTCTATTCAGTTAAAAAATAATGAAGCTTTTAGAAATAAATATAGAAATATTGACGTATTATTAGTAGATGATATTCAATTCATAGCTGGAAAAACAGGTACTCAAGAAGAGTTTTTCCATACATTTAACACTTTACATGAAGCAAATAAACAAATTATTATATCAAGTGATAGACCTCCTAAAGAAATAGAAACATTAGAAGAAAGGCTTATATCAAGATTTGAATGGGGACTTATAGCTGATATACAAGCTCCTGATTTAGAAACAAGAATTGCTATCCTAAAGAAAAAAGTTGAAGGAGAAAAATATAATATTCCTGATGATGTTTTAGTATTTGTTGCAACTTCTATAAAATCTAATATTAGAGAGCTTGAAGGAGCAATTAATAGAATACTCGCTTTTTCCAAACTTCAAAACCTACCGATAGACTTAAATCTTGCAAAAGAATCTTTGAAAGATTTTATATCTGCAAGGCCTAAAAATATAACAATAGAATATATACAAGAAATAGTTGCATCATATTATAATTTAAAAATAGAAGATTTTAAATCTAAAAAGAGAAATAGAGCCATTTCATATCCTAGACAAATTGCTATGTACTTATCGAGAAGTCTAACAGACATGTCATTACCCAAAATTGGTGAAATGTTCGGAGGAAGAGACCACACTACTGTAATGCACGGTTACGATAAAATATATACAGAAATAAACAATAGTTTAGAAATTAAGAAAATTGTAGAATTGTTAGAAAATAGAATAAAAGGAAATTAAATACATTTAACTTTATTGATTTTTATACATTATTTGATATTTTTTATCTGATAACTTATGTATAATTTGTTTATTGTTTTCATATACTAAAAAGTTACTAACAATTGTTAAAATTATACCTCTAAAATTAAAAAGATATCAACACAGTTTTAAGACTCTATAATTGCTGCTGAATAAAGGTTTGAAGTACTTATATACATATCCACAGGCCCTACTATAACTACTGCTATAAAAAGAATATATATTATATAATTTTTTAAAAAAGGAGATGTCCACAACTATGATATTAACATGTACAAAAAATGATTTAATAGAAGGTCTTAATATTTCATCAAAAGCAATTTCTAATAGAACATCTATGCCTATACTCGAATGTTTATTTTTAGAGTGTAATAACAACGAATTTGTTTTAATGGGAAATGATTTAGAAATAGGTATTATAAGTAAAGTAAAAGCAAATATAAAAGAAAATGGAAAAATTGCAATCAATTCTAAAATTTTTTCAGAAATAATAAAGAAGTTGCCTGATAAAGAAATATACATAGAAGCAGACGACAAAAATGTTGTTATTATAAAATGCGATATGTCTGAATATAAAATAGCGGGTCAAAAAGGTGATGAGTATCCTAAACCAAATACTATAGAAAAAAACAATGGTTTTACTATATTTCAGAGTGAACTTAAAGACATGATAAGACAGACATTATTTTCTGTTGCAGTGGAAGAGTCAAAACCTATTTTAACAGGTGAATTAATTGAAATAAACGAAGGATTTATAAATATTGTTGCAATAGATGGATACAGAATTTCTTATAGAAAAAGTATGGTTGAATCAAAAGATAATATAAAAATTGTTGTTCCAGGTAAAACAATGAACGAAATAATTAAAATATTAAGTTCAGATTTAGAAAAGAAAGTAACTTTATATTTTGATAAAAACCATATTCTTTTTGATTTAGATGACAGCATTGTTATTTCTAGACTACTAGAAGGCGAATTTTTATCATATAAACCAATATTCACTGATAATTATAATACAAAAGTAAAAGTAAAAAGAATAGAATTTTTATCAGGGCTTGAAAGAGCATCACTAATATCAAGCATAACTAAAAAAGAGCCTGTTAAATTAGAAATAGAGGAAAATAAGATTATTATTAAATCTAATACAGTTTTAGGAAGTGCATATGAAGAAGTAGATATACAAAAAGAGGGAGAAGTATTAAAAATGGCATTCAATCCAAAATATTTGATTGATGCATTAAAAGTTATAGATGATGAATATATAAATATTCATTTCACATCAGCTTTAAGTCCATGTATAATAGTTCCATTAGACTCTGATGATTATAAATATTTAGTTTTACCAGTAAGAGCAAATGATTAAATAATAAAGTAAAAGGGACGGTTTTTTATTTTAAGAAACTGTCCTAGAAAGATAAAAATTTATTCTTATATAATAAAAAATATCATCCATTGGTTGGTATTTTTTATTATATAAGAATAAAAAAATATTGAAAAAAAATAATAAAAGAGTTATAATGAATGTATGTTTATAAAAAGTATAATAAAAATACGAAAAGAGGATAACTATGACGGAAATAAAAATAGATACAGAATATATAAAACTAGGACAGCTTTTGAAACTTGCAGGTGTTGCGACATCGGGTGTAGAAGCTAAATTAATGATACTAGAAGGTATTATAATAGTAAATGATGAAATAGCACTACAAAGAGGTAAAAAACTACGAGACGGGGATATAATTAAAGTACAGGAAGGGGAGTATAAAATAGTTAAAGGTTAAAGATAAAAATGAAAGTAAAAATTTACTGGTTATTAATATCTGAAAACTAATATCTATAAGCCTATGTATATAAATAATCTTAAATTAGAAAATTTTAGAAACTATAATTTATTAGACATAGATTTAGATAAAGGTCTAAATATTTTTATAGGAAACAATGCACAAGGAAAGACAAATTTACTAGAATCTATCTATATTTTAGCTATCGGTAAATCATATAAAGAACATAAAGATATGGAATTAATAAATTGGGATAAAGAAGATTTATATATAAAGACTATTTTAACTAAGAAATATAGAGAAGAACATATAAATATATATATAAATAAAAATAAAAAAAAGACAATATCTATTAATGAGTTATATATAAACAAACTTATAAAATTAATAGGAATAATTAATATAGTTATTTTTACTCCAGATGATTTGCTATTTTTTAAAAATGGACCGGATGTGAGAAGACAATACTTTGATGCTCAAATATCTCAAATAGATAGAGTATATTTTGAAAATATACAAAAATATTACAAAATTGTAAAACAAAGGAATAATATTCTTAAAAACAAAAATGTTTCACGTGAAACTTTATGTGTATGGGATCATCAACTGATGCAGTATGGGAAAGAAGTAATAAGGAAAAGAAGTGAGTATGTAAAAGAATTACAAAACATCATTTTTGAAATACATAAATCATTAACATCAAATAAAGAAGATATAGAGCTTATATATAATAATAATGTAAGCGAACAAGATTTTGAAAAGGAATTAGAAAACAGTTTAGAATTAGAAAAGAAATATGGATACACAATGGTAGGGCCTCATAAGGACGATTATAGTTTTAAAGTAAATAATAAGGATCTTAAAAGATATGGTTCACAGGGCCAGCAGAGAACAGCTATACTGTCGTTAAAGTTTGCAGAAATAGAATTAATAAAAAATATTACTGGTGAAAACCCTATATTACTTTTAGATGATGTTTTATCAGAGTTAGATAATCAAAGACAAAAACATTTAATAAAATACATACAAAAAGTGCAAACAATATTAACAACAACAGAGTTTGATGAAAACATAATGAAAGAGCTAAATATAGGTAAGATATTCAATATAAAAGAAGGTAAAATAGTGTAAAGGACTACATATCTCTTTCTCTAGGAGATGAACTCAAAAGCAAAGATAGGTGAATGGTATGTATAATAGAGAAGAAGAGTGTATAATACTAGATTCTAAAAAACTGACAACATATGACATAGATAATATAATTATTATGTTAGAACAGGGGGGAATAGTAGTTTTTCCTACTGATACGGTATATGGTATAGCTTGTAATGCTAGTAATATTGAAAGTGTAAAGAAACTCTACAATATAAAAAGAAGAGACTATGAAAAACCAATGATGGTTCTTGTTGGAAATATAGGTGATATATATAAGTATACAGATGTTTTAGGAGAAAATACAAAAAAACTAATTGAAAAATTTTGGCCAGGACCATTATCTTTGGTTTTAAATAAAAGTAAGGTAATACCCTATTATATTACTAATGGTTCAGAAAAGGTAGGAATAAGATGTACAAGCAACAGAGTAGCACAACTAATTCTTAATAAATGCAATTTTCCTGTTGTTGTAACAAGTGCAAACATCTCAAACTATGAAAATTGTTATAATATAGAACAGATAGTATCTCAATTTAAGCTGAATGTAGATATATATATAGACGGTGGACCTCTTGAAAGTAATAAACCATCCACAATTGTTGAAATAGATAAAGAAGAGGTAAAAATAATTAGAGAAGGTGTAATAAAAAAAGAAGAAGTATATAAGTGTTTATAAATATAACAATTATCATTATTAGTGTGTATAACTTATATTTTTAATCTCTAAGGGTTAATTTCCCGTCAGCTTGCTGCGGGGAGGTTCATTTTATAAAGGTGGTGCTATTAATGAATAAAGATAAAGAAGGAGAAAATAAAAATGTTGGAGAGGAAACAGTAAAAAAATATGTTAATATGTTAGATAGCACATTAGAAAGTAGAAATTCGAGAGAAAAGAATAAGTGGATCGATAAAACTAAAGATTATCTATTATCTCATTCATATATAATACAAAAATATATAGAAAATTTAGATGTTAAAGATAAGCATAAAGTAATTTTAAAACTTAAAAGATTTAAAGAAGAAGAAGTGTTAAGAAAAGAAGTAGAAAAAAAAGATTTTATAAAACTTATTTTTATAGTAGCATTAATATTTATGTTGATTATGGCAGTAGTTGGACTTACAAAAAAAGATGAAGTAATGGTTATATATTCGGTAATAACAATAGTAGCAATAACAATGTTGGTTATATCTTCAATTGACTATATGTATGATATATCTGGACTAAAAAGAGAAATAAAAAACATAGAAAATTGGTTAATTGAATTAGGAGAAGAAGAACATTTATTAAAAGAAAATAGTTATTTAAAACAGCAAGAGCAAGATAAAGAAGAGGATATAAATGAACTAAAAAGCGAAATTAAAAATTTAAAACAAAAGAATAAAAAATTAGAAGAAGATATGGAAGAAGTCACATTGAAATTAAGTAATTATATTTAAAATGTTTCACGTGAAACATTTTAAATATCCACAAATAAAAAGTAATGAATTCTCCCCGCAGTAGATCTGCGGGGTATCTATTTGTCATTGCGAGGTACGAAGCAATCTCTCTTTTAGCTTAAGTACAAGATTGTTTCGTACCTCCTCCTAGAGGACCCCTATGTCTAGGTTTGCACAATACACAAACCAAGTTTTAGGATGTTGCAATGACAGGACGCACGCAGCAGAGCTGCGGGGAATTGACCCTAAGAGATTAATTTTTAAAGGGATTAAATTTTAAAAAAATTTAATCCCTTTTATTTGCTATTGGAGTTAATTTATGGTATAATTATTAAGGAATAAGTTTAGAGAAAGGTTGTGAAAACATAAATGTCAAAAGGAGTTTACGATGCAAGTCAGATTCAAATTTTAGAAGGGCTTGAGGCTGTTAGAAAGAGGCCGGGTATGTATATAGGAAGTACTTCAAGTAGAGGGCTTCACCATTTAGTATACGAAATAATAGATAATGGAGTCGATGAGGCTTTAGCAGGAAGATGTGACAGTATAGAGTTAACGATACACGAAGATGATAGCATATCGGTTTTAGACAATGGACATGGTATACCCACAGGAATACATCCTACTAAGGGTATTACAGCTGTTGAGGTTGTATTTACTATCCTTCACGCAGGTGGAAAGTTTGGAGGAGAAGGATATAAAGTATCAGGAGGTCTACATGGTGTAGGAGCTTCTGTAGTAAATGCTTTATCTGAGTATTTAGAAGTAACAGTATATCAATTTGGTAAAATACATAAACAAAGGTTTGAAAGAGGAAAAACAGTGACACCTCTTGAAGTTATAGGGACAACTGATAAGACAGGAACTCTTGTACATTTCAAACCAGATTCGCAGATTTTTGAAGAATTGGTTTATGATTATGATATACTAGCAAAAAGAATACAAGAAATGGCGTTTTTAACAAAGAATCTAAAAATAAATATAAAAGACGAAAGAAATAAAAAAGAACAATTATTTCACTACGAAGGTGGAATAAAACAATTCGTTGAATTTTTAAATGATGAGAAGAAGATATTACATGAAAAAATATTCTATGCTGAAGGCGAAAAGAATGATATAAATGTAGAAATAGCATTTCAGTATAATGATTCATACTCAGAAACTTTGTATAGCTTTGTAAATAATATAAATACGCCAGAAGGTGGTACTCATCTAGCTGGCTTTAGAAATGCCTTTACAAAAGTCACTAATGATTATGCTAGGAAAAACAATATATTAAAAGAAAAAGATGAAAACATAACAGGCGACGATGTAAGAGAAGGATTAACTGCTATTATAAGTGTTAAAATCATAGATCCACAATTTGAAGGACAAACAAAACAAAAACTAGGAAATAAAGAAGCAAGACTTGCTGTTGATCAGATATTTACTGAGCATTTAACTTACTTTTTTGAAGAAAATCCAGCTATAGCCAAAGAAATATTAGAAAAATCTATAATGGCAGCTAGAGCCAGAGATGCTGCAAGAAAAGCTAGAGACTTGACTAGAAGAAAAACAGCACTAGAAGGGACAACCTTACCTGGTAAGCTTTCAGACTGTTCTGAAAAAGATCCAGCAAAATGCGAGTTATATCTAGTAGAAGGGGATTCAGCTGGTGGTTCAGCTAAAAATGCAAGAACAAGAGAAACACAAGCGATATTGCCTCTAAGAGGTAAAATACTAAACATAGAAAAAGCAGGACGACTAGACAAAGTACTAGAAAATGAAATTATAAAAATGATGATTTCGGCTTTTGGAACAAGTATAGGAAATGACTTTGATGTAACAAAACTAAGATATCACAAAATAATAATAATGACGGATGCCGACGTAGATGGTGCTCACATAAGAACCTTGTTATTAACTTTTATATATAGACATTTTAAGCCACTAATAGATCATGGGTATGTTTATATAGCACAACCACCTTTGTTTAAAGTAAAGAAAGGTAAAAAAGAACATTATTTATATACTGATAAAGAGTTAGAAAACTTATTAAATGAAATAGGAAGAGATAATATAGATTTACAAAGATTTAAAGGTCTTGGAGAAATGGATGCTGAGCAGCTTTGGGAAACAACAATGGACCCAGCTAGAAGAATCCTAATAAAAGTGCAAGTTGAAGATATAATAGCGACAGACGAAATATTTTCTATCCTTATGGGAGAAAAAGTAGAGTCAAGAAGGAAATTTATAGAAGAACACGCAAAATACGCAAAAAACATAGATGCATAATAGATAATAAATGTTTCACGTGAAACATTATAGTTAATGTTCTCCTTGTTAGAATTGAAGAGTATGTAAAGAACACCCCACCTAACCTCCTCTTCGCAAGGGAGGAACTAGAAAATCCACTCTGTAGAATAAGAGAGTATATAGAAAGTTCTCACCTGGGAAGAGGGAGAACTCGAAAGAAGAAGTTTAGAGAATGTAACGAATGGAGGTTTTTAAATGTCAGAAGATATAAATGCAGGCGATGAGAGCATGGATAAAATAATAACAATCGAAGTTGAAGATGAGATGAGAAAGTCATTTATCAGTTATGCTATGAGTGTAATAGTTTCAAGAGCTTTACCGGATGTAAGAGATGGTTTAAAGCCTGTACATAGAAGAATAATATATGCTATGCATCAAATAGGATTTTTCAGTAATAAATCTTATAAAAAATGTGCTATGACTGTCGGGGAAGTAATGGGTAAGTATCACCCACATGGAGACGCATCAATATATAATACACTAGTAAATCTAGCACAAGACTTTAGTACAAGATATATGCTTATAGATGGGCATGGTAACTTTGGATCTATGGATGGGGATAGTGCAGCATCTATGAGATATACGGAAGCAAGACTTAGTAAAATATCAGATGAATTACTAAAAGACATAGGTAAAGATACTGTTGATTTTAAACCTAACTATTCTGAAGATACAAAAGAACCTACAGTATTACCATCAAGAATTCCTAATTTGTTAATTAACGGAACGATGGGGATAGCAGTTGGTATGGCGACAAAGATACCTCCTCATAACTTAAGGGAAGTAGTCGATGCTGTAATAAGAATAATTGATAATCATATAGAAAATAATGCTGACACGGATATAGAAGAATTGATGGAAATAGTTACAGGCCCAGATTTTCCAACTGGTGCAATTATACTTGGTACAAAAGGTATAAAAGATGCATACAGAACAGGAAGAGGATCACTTGTAATTAGGTCAGTATGCGACATAGAAGAAGGTAAAAGTGGAAAACAAAGGATTGTAGTATCAGAAATACCATATCAAGTAAACAAAGCCAATTTGATTGAAAAGATAGCAGACCTAGTAAAAGATAAGAAGATAGAAGGCATATCAGATCTTAGAGATGAATCTGACAGAGAAAATAAAGTACGAATAGTTATAGAATTAAAAAGGGACGCAAACGCAAACATCGTTCTGAACACGCTGTATAAGCATACACAGCTTCAAGAGTCTTTTGGGGTGAATAGCCTCGCTCTTGTAAATAACGAGCCTAAGGTGCTAAATTTGAAGCAGATTTTAGACCACTATCTTGCACATCAAAAAGATGTAGAGACAAGAAGGATAAAATTCGACTTAGCAAAAGCAGAAGCAAGAAAACATATATTAGAAGGATTGATTATAGCACTTGATCATATAGATGAGGTTATCAAAGTAATAAGAGCATCTGATGATACTAATACAGCGAAGCTAAACTTAGCTGAAAGGTTTGGTCTTACTGAGATACAAGCACAAGCTATTGTAGACATGAGATTGAAAGCATTGACAGGTCTTGAAAGAGATAAATTAGATGCAGAGTTTGCTGAACTAGAAATATTAGTGAATGAATTAAAAGAAATATTGGGTGATGAAAATAAATTATATGAAGTTATAAAAAATGATCTTATAAGAATAAAAAATGAGTATGGAGATAACAGAAGAACAGAAATAACATATGATTCATCAGAAATAAACATAGAAGACATGATAAAAAGAGAAAATTGCGCTATAACAATGACACATCTTGGATATATAAAAAGACTTCCAGCTTCTACTTATAAAGCACAACATAGAGGTGGAAAAGGTATAAAAGGAATGAACACGAGAGAAGAAGATTTTATAGAAAGTATATTCATAGCGAGCAGTCATAGCTACCTGATGTTCTTCACAAATAAAGGTAATGTTTATAGACTAAAAGCATATGAAATACCAGAGTCAGCAAGAACTGCAAAAGGTACAAACATAGTAAATTTATTAGAATTAAATCCAGAAGAAAAAATAAGTGCAGTGATACCAATTGCAAATTATGAAGAAGGCATGTATCTAATGATGTCAACAAAACTGGGACTAGTAAAAAGGACAAGCATCATGGCATATCAAAATGTAAGAAAAGGTGGACTTATAGCTGTAAGCTTACAGGATAATGATGAGCTAATAAGAGTTTCTCTTACAGATGGAACAAGGGAAATATTTCTAGCTACTAAAAAGGGTATGGGAATAAGATTTAGAGAAGAAGATGTTAGAAATACAGGAAGAAACACCAGAGGTGTAAGGGGTATAAGACTTAAAACTGGAGACGAAGTCATAGACATGACAATACTCGAAGAAGGTAAAGAGCTACTCATGGTAACAGAAAACGGACTAGGTAAGAGATGTAATGTAGACAATTTCCACTTACAAAACAGAGGCGGAAAAGGAATAAAAACTCATAAGGTAACTGCAAAAACAGGAGTAATAGTAAATGCAAGAATCCTTTGTGACGAAGACGAACTTATGATAATTACATCAGAAGGTATAATAATAAGATTAAGAGCAAAAGATATTTCAAACATGGGTAGAGCAACACAAGGAGTAAAACTAATCAACCTCGACAAAGAAGTAAAAGTAGTAGCAGTAACTAGAGTGAGACTAGACCAAATAGATGACGAAGACATAAACATAGATGAATGCGGAGACCTATCAGAATTTGAATAAGAAAATAATATAGATGTTTAATATCTCAGGGTAGAATTGAAAATTGAAAATTAAAAACTATCCTCAGATCACCCCTCTTCCTATAACAAAGGTAGAGGGGAATAATTTAAATGATTAACAACTTACAACTAAAATGGAGTTGATAAAAATGTATTCGTTTAATAAAATAACAGGTCATGCCGATACTATAAAAAGCATAAAAAACTCCATAGCAGCAAATAAGATATCGCATGCCTATATATTTAATAGCGATGACTCTATCAGTAGGGAAATGGTTGTACAAACATTTGCAAAAACCTTAATGTGTGAAGCGTCGAGTGTTGATTCATGTAATGACTGCATATCATGCAAAACATTTGAACATCAAAACAATCCAGATGTTATTTATATAGATAGTGAGGATAAAAAAAGTATAGGAGTAGAGCAGATAAGGGAAAAATTAATTTTTGACATAAACATAAGACCTTATCAAAACAAATACAAAATATACATAATTAAAGAAGCTGACACCATGACAGAATCAGCACAAAATGCGATACTAAAAACGATTGAAGAACCCTGCGAATACGCAATTTTAATATTATCATCCACAGATTATAAAAAGTTTTTACCAACTATACTGTCGAGATGTATATTAATAGATCTAAAACCCATTAATATAGAGGATATGAACAAATATATTGTGGATAATTATAATAAGAAAATAGAAAATGTGGATATCTACTCTTCTTACTCAGAAGGAAACATATCAAAACTAGAAAACATAATAAACTCAAAAGAATTTACTGAATTTAGAAATGAATTAATAGAAACAACAAGAATGTTTTTAAACCTTAACATAGAAAACATAATAAAAATAAAAAAATTCTTTGAGCAAAATGAAAAAAAATATGAAGAAATACTAAATCTTCTATATATATGGTACAGAGATATAAATATCATAAAAAGCGAGATAAGTACAAAGCATTTAATAAATAAAGACAAAACAGAAGAGTTAAACCACCAAGCAACAGAACTCACATATGCATATCTAAACAGAATAATAGAAAACATACAATATATAAGGGAAAACATAAAAAGAAACCTAAATCCAAAACTAGCAACGCATGTAATGCTGCTAAATGTGAAGGGGTAAAAGGGATGATAATACTGATAAAATATATTGAATATAAAGGGATAGTGTAGTATTTAGTACTATAAATATTTTATACTACCTTTTCCACAACGGAGGTACAAATATGATTAAAGTAAATGGAGTACGGTTCAGGAAGAATGGCAAGATTCATTACTACAGTGATGATAATCCTAGGTTAAAGGTAGGTTATAATGTAATAGCTGAATCTGTAAGAGGGTTAGAGTTTGGTAAAATAGTCGTTGTAGGAAAAGAAGTCAATGAGGAAGAGTTAGAGCTTCCACTAAAAAGCATATTAAGATCGGCAGATAAAAACGACCTAAAGCAAAATATGATCAATAAAAAGAAAGAAAGAGAAGCACTAGTAATTTGCGAGAAAAAAGTACAAAAGCATTCATTAGAAATGAAACTAATAGATGTAAAGTATACATTTGACAACGCAAAGCTTATATTCTACTTTGTATCATCAGGTAGGGTGGATTTTAGAGAATTAGTAAAAGACCTAGCAGCAGTGTTTAAAACACGGATAGAGCTTAGGCAAATAGGGGTACGCGACGAGACAAAGATGCTCGGAGGAGTAGGAATGTGTGGCAGATGCTTATGTTGTTCTACTCACCTAAACAATTTTGAGTCTGTGTCTATCAACATGGCAAAAGAACAAAATTTATCTCTCAACCCAGTAAAAATATCAGGAATATGCGGAAGACTTATGTGCTGCCTAGCATATGAAAATGATTTATACGAAGAGGTAAATAAGAGAATACCAAACATCGGAAGTAAAGTAAAAACAGATGATAATAGAGAAGGCATTATAATAGGAAGAGATAGTATAAAAGAGTTAGTAAGAGTTTCTTTAACCAAAACCGCTACAGAAACGCATTCAGAAATAAGAGTATACACCCCAGAACAACTAGAAGTAGTAGGATGTGCAGGCAATTGTGCACATAAAAATCAATATGAATATGAAATGGAAGAAGTAGATGAAAAAGCACTAAAAGCACTAGAAGATAAAAAAGGCGCGGAAGAAAAACTAGACGAGTAAAAATAGCAAGACAGGACAAAATCCTGTCTTGTTTCTTAATATATAGATGAAGGAACTCTCCCACTAATTATAAATCCATCCCATGGAGGTGACACACATGAACAACATAATTTCTCCTGATGAGCGTATCGATGATTTGGAGATAAAAAACTATCACATAATCCAAAACAAAAAGATGTTCTGCTTTGGCGTAGATGCAGTATTACTTTCGGATTTCGCAAGAGTAAAAAAAGATGATACAGTCCTAGACATGTGTACAGGCAACGGTGTCATAGCAATGCTGCTAGAAGCAAAAACAGAAGCAAAGTACATTACAGGCATAGACATACTAGAAAAAAACATAGACATGGCAAACAGAAGTATAAAAATGAATGAACAAACAGATAAAGTATGTTTCATACAAGGAGATGTAAACGATAGTAGAGAAATATTTAAAGAAAAAGAATTTGACATCATAACATGTAACCCACCATACATGGAGAATAACAAAGGCCTCAAAAACGAAATAACCGAGAAAATAATTGCACGACACGAGGTCTTATGCACCCTAGAAGACATAATATCAAATGCAAGCAGTGTACTAACGCATAATGGGCGAATATACATGATACACAGACCCCATAGGCTGACAGACATAATACATATAATGAAGAAATATAAAATAGAACTAAAAAGACTAAGAAATGTATATCCTACTATAGATAAACCGCCAACAATGATTTTAGTAGAGGGAGTAAAGCATGCAAAACCATACTTAGTAATAGACCAACCTCTTATTATATATAATAAGGAAGGAAGTTACACTGAGGAGATTATGAGGATGTATGGGAAGTAGAGTAGAAGGTGATGGTGAAAAGTCCCCTGGGGTATTCATCGTTATAATATATACATAGATATAAAAGAAAGAAAATATTAGTTGAAGAAAACTAAAAAGTTTGATATAATTTTAATATACCAAGGATGTGAAAGGAAGGTAAAATAAGTGGCAGATCAAAAAGTAGTAGAAATAAGTCCAGATGAGTTGTGGAAGGCTATAATAGAAGATTTATTTGAAGAGTTTGTGGAATATTTTATGCCAGAGATGTATAATGAAATAAACTTCACAAAGAAATATGAATTTCTAGAACAAGAATTAGCAAGATTATTTACAGTATCAGAAATGGGAAAGAAAATAACGGATAAACTAGTAAAAGTGTATCTGAAAAATGGAGAAGAAAAATGGGTACTTATACATATAGAAGTACAGGGATATTATGATAAAGACTTTACAGAAAGAATGTTTAAGTATTTCTATAGAATATATGACAGACATAACAAAAGTATAAATACAATAGTAATATTTACAGATGAAGATAAAAATTACAAACCAGAAAAATATGAATATAAATTTTTTGATACAAAACTTACATATGAGTATAAGACATATAAGTTAATAGAACAAGAGGAAGATGACCTGGCACAAAATAAAAACATATTCGCTTTAGTGATGTTAGCAGGATTATATGCAATTAAAATAGAAGAAACAAAAATGCAAGCACATAGGTTTAAAATAAAGTTAATAAGATTATTGAAAGAAAGAAAATATGATAAAGAAAAAATGCAGTACATATTTCAATTTATAGAAGATATAATAAAACTAACAGGAGAAGAAAAGAGAATATATGAAGAAGAAAGAAAAAAAGAGCTAAAGGAGGTAGAAGAACCTATGGGAATAGTGCAACTTAAAGAAAAATATGCAGAAGAAAGAGGAAGACAAGAGGGAAGACAAGAAGGAAGACAAGAAGGTTTGCAAAAAGGTATTCAGAAAGGAATAGAAAAAATAGTAAGGAATATGATAAAAAATAAATGTACAGTAGAACAGATTGTAGTGTTTACAGGGCTAGGGGAAGACGAAGTGAATAAAATAGTAAATTCAGTAGAAGAAAACGAAGAAGAATAGATTATAAATTTTCGTCATTGAGAGAAGCGAGTAATATGAGTGGGAAGACACTAATGGAACATAGGTGTCTTCCCACTCATATTTGTATACTGACTAATGTGAGAAGTGTTGATGTTGTTCTAAAACAATAGTGTATTTACTTTTTTTCAAAAAAAAGGTAACAAAAAAACTCAACCCCCTAACCCCCATCCTTGGGTGACTAGCCGCAAGAACTCGTGCGTTTCGCATGCGCTGCACTTACTCAAACAGTTTGCGGATTAGGAAAAAAGATAATTTAATTTTGGATGGGGGTTGTTTACGGTCTGCCCTTTCCGTTTAAGAGTACTGAACGCCGGGACATACCTATGGAGGGGATATAACGGATGTGGGGTTGAAAACTTGTAGTCTTTTATCTTTCAAATAAATTAGCGAAGCACCTTACACTCAATCGTGCGTGTGACGCGGTAGCGGAGTA
>MGOU01000005.1 GCA_001795385.1 Clostridiales bacterium GWD2_32_19 | reverse complement strand
ATTATACAACACAGGAGTTTTTTTGTCATCCTCATCGCTACTGCTTACTCTATTCTCACCAGCTCCGCTGGTGGTTTCGACATCCAATGACAAATTTAGCACGCAACAGAGCTGCGGGGAATTGACCCAAAGAGATTAAAGTTTTTCCTACGAGGACAGTTCCTAGAACGAAGGAACCGTCCCCAACTTTAAGATTATTAGTTACTCATTTATCTTTTTAAATAACTCACTCATATGAATAGAATGTTCTATCGACTCATCTATTTTAAAAGTAAATTCTGGTGTAACTCTTAAATTTATTCTAGAAGCTATTTCTTTTCTTATAAAACCAGCTGCACTTTTCAAACCAACTAGTATATCCTTTTTCACTTCGTCATTTCCTAATATACTTACAAAAACCTTACAGTGTTTCAAATCAGTAGTTGTCTCTACATTTGTAACACTAGTCATGGCTTCTTTTATTCTTGGGTCTTTTAACTCGTTATCTATTATATTAGAAAGTTCCCTCTTCATTTCTTGATTAATTTTTGTAATCCTTGTATTAGTTCTCATGTATATTCACTCCTCGTCTTCTGTAACCCTCTCTAATTATCCCTTTGCAGTGATAATTTTTTTGTTCTCTACATTTTTCATGGAGAGAACATTTTTTCGTCCCTCCCTTGCTAAGGGGAGGTTAGGAGGGGTCACTTATTTTTTTCTTTACTAACAACTTAGCTTCGTTTTATTTCTTCCATAATATATGCTTCTATTGAATCTCCTGCTTTTATGTCACTAAACTTTTCAATTAAGACACCGCATTCGAATCCTGTTTTTACTTCTTTTACATCATCTTTGAATCTTTTTAGCGAGCTTATTGCTCCTTCAAATATAATTATACCTTCTCTTACTACTCTTATAGTTGCATTCCTTGTTATATATCCGTCTCTAACAAATCCTCCAGCTACCATTCCTACATTTGTTACTTTAAATGTATCTCTTACTTCTACTTGACCAATAACTTTTTCTTTAAACTCTGGTGCAAGCATTCCCTTCATAGCAGATTCTACATCCTCTATAACATTGTATATAACTCTATATTGTCTCAAGTCTACTAGATTTTCTTCTGCAAACTTTCTAACTCCTGCTTGTGGTACAACATTAAATGCTATAACTATAGCACTAGATGCAGCCGCTAACATAACATCAGATTCTGTAACTGCTCCTGCTCCACCATGAATTACTGACACAATAACATCTGCATTTGATAGTTTTTGTAGACTCTGTCTTATCGCTTCAACAGAACCTTGAACATCAGCCTTTATAATTACATTAAGTTTCTGGATTTCTCCTGTTTTTATTTGGTCAAATAAAGCATCAAGTGATACATTTTTATGTGCCCCTACTATACGTTTTTCTCTTGACTCTACTGCTGCTTTTTCTGCATAATATTTTGCTTGCTTATCGTCTCTTGTTACATAAAAAGTATCTCCTGCTTCAGGTACATTATTAAATCCTAATATTTCAACAGGTGTAGAAGGTGTAGCAAATTTGATTTTTTCTCTTTCTGAATTGAACATTGCCTTAACTTTTCCGCATGTCTTTCCTGCAAGAATTGGGTCACCTACTCTAAGTGTACCATTTGCTACAAGTAATGTCGTAACAATTCCTCTGTTTTTATCTAATCTTGCTTCTATAACAGTTCCTTTTGCTCTTGTATCATATGCTGCTTTAAATTCTTTCATCTCCGCAACAAGCAATACCATCTCAAGCAGTGTATCAATTCCATCCCTTGTTACAGCAGAAACTGGCACACAGATTGTTTCTCCACCCCATTCTTCTGATACAAGTCCATATTCAGTTAACTCTTGCTTTACTTTTTCTGGGTTTGCACCTGGTTTATCAATCTTATTTATAGCAACAATAATAGGCACATCTGCAGCTTTAGCATGATTTATTGCCTCAATCGTTTGAGGCATAACTCCATCATCCGCCGCAACAACTAAAATAGCAATATCTGTTACTTTAGCTCCTCTAAGTCTCATTGCCGTAAATGCTTCATGTCCTGGAGTATCTAAGAAAGTTATTTTCTTATGATTTATTTCAACTTGTGACGCACCTATATGCTGAGTAATTCCACCATGCTCACCTACAGTTACCTGTGTTTCTCTTATTGCATCAAGTAAAGATGTCTTACCATGGTCAACATGCCCCATAACTACAACAACTGGTGGCTTTTCCTGTAATTCACAAACACCTAAATCTTCACAATACACTATTTCTTCAATTTCATCTATTTCTTTTCTCTCAATCAATATATCATAACTTTCAGCCACTCCAGCTGCTACTTCATAACTGATTGATTGATTAATATTAGCAAAAACATCTTTTGTCATTAAATATTTTATTATCTCAACAGAAGGTTTACCTAGCTTATCAGCTAAATCTTTTACTGTTATTTCATCCCCAATTGTAAGAATGTGCATTTCTTCTATTTCTTCCATCTCTTCATCTTTCTTCTTATACTTACTTTTATTGCGTTCTTTTTTACTTAAATCTACCGTAACTGGTTTGTAATTTCCAGTAGCAGTTGGCTTATACTTGTTGAACTTATCTTTTTTTATTTCAACATGTTTAATTTCTATATTAGTATTACCTTTTTCATCTTTTTCTATAATACTAGGATTTGCATGATGTTTGTCTATCGGTCCATCATTCCTATGTTGATACTCTGTAGACTTATGATCATGCTTATGTTCTATATTTTGATGTACTGGTTTCGCATCTTCTTTTTTTGCTGATACTTCCGTCTTTATCACTGGTTTTAAAACAGCCTTAACCGTTGGTTTAAATAAATTCGTTATTTTTTCAGCATCAATTTCCCCAATAGAACTCATGTGATTTGGGAGGTCTATATTAATAGTTTTTGCCTTTTCTATTATTTCCTTACTGTTTATATTCAGTTCTTTTGCTAATTCATGAACCCTTATTTTGGCCATAAATTCACTCTCCTTCTAGTTGTCCTAGCAACTCTTTAATTTTCTTTGCAAAATTAGTATCAGTTACACATAATATTGTTCTGTCTTCCTTACCTATGTAATTTCCTAATTTTTCTTTTTCTCCAAATGTATATATACGAACTTTAAAATACTTACACATACTATTAAAATCTTTTTTCGTATTTTCCGCTGAATCCTCAGCAACTATTGTTAACAGGGCTTTTCCACTTTTTATTGCTTTTTCACATGTAAATGAACCTGAACATAGTTTTCCCGCTTTTTGGCACAAACTCAACATTGAATATATTTTGCTTTCATTCATCATTCATTTGCTCCTCTAATTTTTGGTATAATTCTTCACTAATATTTGCTTTTAAATTTCTTTCTAATACCTTTTTCTTTTTTGCATCATTTAAACACTTTTTATCTTTGCAAATATATGCTCCTCTTCCATTAGCTTTTCCATTTAAGTCTACAAACACATCGCCTTCTGAAGGTTTTACTATTCTTATAAGTTCTCTCTTATCTTTCATTGCTTGACATCCGAGACATTTACGCAATGGAACCTTTTTTGTCTGCATGTATATCACCCCTTGACAGGTACCTATTATATTTTACTCATTTTCCTCTTTACTATTATTTACACTGTAATTAAAATATGATTCTTTATTAATAATATATCCAGTTTCTTCTGCAATTTTTTCGCTTTTTATATCTATCTTCCAACCTGTTAACTTTGCTGCAAGTCTAACATTTTGTCCTTCTTTTCCAATAGCAAGTGATAATTGCATATCTGGCACTACTACTCTTGCAAGCTTTGCATCGATATCTAATTCAACTGCTAATCCAATAGCTGGTGTTATAGCTGACTTTATGAACTCTCGAATATCTTTATTCCAAAGTGCTATGTCTATCTTTTCTCCATGTAATTCATGAACTACTGCATTTACTCTATGACTATTTTGTCCAACACATGCACCTAATGCATCTACATCTTTGTCTTTTGAATATACTGCTATTTTTGTTCTTGAACCAGGGTCTCTAGCTATATTCTTAATTTCTACTGTACCATCATATATTTCAGGCACCTCTTGCTCAAACAATCTTTTTACTAGTTCTGGGTGCGTTCTCGAAACAGAGATTTGTGGTCCTTTTGTTGTTTGTTTTACTTCAAGAATATAAACCTTCAATCTTTTATTCATTTGATAATCTTCCGTTTTTACTTGCTCATTTGTAGGTAGCATTGCCTCTATTTTACCGAAATTTATAAACACTGCTGTTTTCGTTCTTCTTTGTATTATACCAGTTACTATATCTCTTTCTTTACTTAAATATTCATTATATATTATATCTCTTTCTGCTTCTCTTATTTTTTGCATTACAACTTGTTTTGCTGTTTGTGCTGCAACTCTACCAAATTCTCTAGGAGTTATTTCGATATTTACAATATCCCCTTCTTGATATTTTTGATTAAGGTTCTGAGCGTTTTCTAAAGAGATTTCTAATATACTATTTTCTACATTATTTACTACTGTTTTTTTAGCAAAAACAGTAATTTCTCCACTTTCCCCATCAATAGTAGCTTCTACATTTTGACTTGTTCCAAAATTTTTTCTATACGCTGTTGCAAGTGCTGTTTCAACAGCTACGATTAAAATTTCTTTTTCAATTCCTTTTTCTTTGCTTATAGCATTTAGTGCTTGCATAAAGTCCGCATTCATTTTTGTATAATCCCCTCCGTTTATTAAGTTGAAAGTTGAAAGTTGAAAGTTGAGATTATCCTTTTTCATTTTCTATTTTCAAATTTCTTTTCAATTTATAGTATAACTGTTAATTTTACTGATGCTACATCTTCTCTTTTAAATTCAATACTTTCTCCTATTTCAGACTTAAGAACTACCTTACCATCTATAAGTCCTACAAGCTGAGCTTGAATTTCCTTTACACCATCTATTTTTTGATAAAGTTTTACATCAACTAATTTTCCTGCATACTTTACAAACTCTTTTTCTTTTCTAAGTTGTCTATCAAGTCCTGGCGAACTTACTTCTAATGTATATTCATCTTTAATGAAACCTAGTGTATCAAGTTCATTTCCTATTGCTCTGCTTACAGTTTCACAATCAGAAATGAAAACACCACCCTCTTTATCAATAGCTATTTTTAAATAATAGCCCTCTCTGTCTTTTACATACTCCGCATCTACAAGTTCAAGATTGTTTTCCATAATTACTGACTGTAATAACTCTTCAACCTTTTTCTCAATTTCTTCTGCTTTGTTCATTCATTTCCCTCCTTTATTTGTGGGTAGTGAGGTTATTTGTTATTCCAAATCAATCCTCATTCTTATAATTATATCTATGTAACACACAAGAGTGGGTTTTCACCCACTCTTGTGTTATAATACTATCAAGTTATTACAGTATAACATATATTTTCCATTTATACAATAGGTATTAAGATTTTTTTTCATTTTAGAGACTTCCTTGCTTTTCAACTTTGTATCGTGCTCTATCGTCATTCCACGCCCCTAAAATAATGCCCCTTTGTATATCCTTTTTTCTTCATTACCTCAATATATTTATCTGTTCCCTTTGTTCTTATCCCATCTATCAAAATCTCGGTATGCATTTGTATTATTTTTTTTGTACTCTCATAGTCCTCGTCTTTCAAGTTT
Organism: Clostridiales bacterium GWD2_32_19; assembly: GCA_001795385.1. Taxonomy (GTDB): domain Bacteria; phylum Bacillota; class Clostridia; order Lachnospirales; family UBA12420; genus UBA12420. The sequence goes on along the minus strand of MGOU01000005.1, from coordinate 8,017 downwards.
ATCCTATAATACTTCACATTCAACCTTGATATCTTGTCAGTATAGGGTAGTAAAAATATATCTTCACTATTATATAATACATTTAAACATAGGTTACAATTCTTCTCAAGTTCAAATTCTACATTCATTTCATCCTTCAAGTAATATTTTTCTTCCTGCTCAGTACATGCTATATTACCCTTTAAGTTCTTCACTATGCACTGTTCAATAAACATTACTGGTAATTTACCGTATATCACTATCTCCTGATTTTCTGTTAGCAGTCCTATTTCTGCAATATTAAGTTCAGGTGATATTGTCACATTTTCTACACCTTGTCCTAACCAGAATCCTATAGATTGATTATTATATAGGTTCAAAGTATAGTCAATAACTTTTTTCTTTTTAGACTCCTTAGTAATCTCATGCTCCCCAACCGTCCTAATCAGATATCCATCTATATCTGTTTTTTCTAGCTTTTCATATATTTGTTTGTAAACTTTTTTTTCATTCTTTTCTCTTAATATATGAGGAAGAGCTACAAATATCTCTATACCTTTCTCATGTGCTAATCCTATCATTTTTAAAATATCATCATTCATTTCGAATATATCCACATATATTCTTGATATTTCACATTCTATAGCTGCTTGATATTGTTCAAAACTTCTTACTGATACCGTTATTTCTTTTTTAACATTGCAGCCCTTCACTCCTATAGAATATGAAGATTTTAAAGTAATAAATCTTGTATCGACCTTTTTTCTTCTATATTCGCCCAGTATTTTATCCATGAAAATACTTATTACTTCACGCCTTAGTTCATTTATCTTTGAGATGTTTATATAAATATTATCGTCAATATTTAGCTCTATATTTTCCACTTCAAACGGTGTATTTCCTGTCTTAGATAACTGCTCTTTTATTTTTTCAGAGCTTAAAGGATTATTATTCGCTACTTCTACAATATCTCCTTCTACATTTACCATGTGCTTTTCATCGTATACTGTTAGCTTAATTTTTTTATTTTGTTTTAACTCGGCTATCATACTTACCTTATGCTTTTTAATGTCTTTTTCGTAGAATACCTTTAATTTATTTTCCAACTTTGCGTCATAAGTTCTATATACTTTGCTTCCTATATCAGTTTTAGTTTCTATATATTGTTTAAATGTAGTATTCGCATCTACTGAACACGCCAAAGTTCGGCTTGTTTCTGTACCATTTCTGGCAATAATATTTAGCCCATCTCCCTTGGCCAAATCTCTGATTGTTTTTATAATACAATCTTTGTTTTTTTCTTCATAACCAATTACTTCTCCTATAACTAATCCCTGATTTTTAGGACTTTCCATACTCATCATATCCCTAGACTTACTGATCATGTAATAACCATCAGAAAAGTTCCCTCTATTAAAAAGCTGTGCAAGTGTTTGTTTATCTTTAATAACCACCCCAGTACGAGATCCCTCAGTCGCTAGCGCGCCAGCTCCCTTATCAAGAGAGCCTTTTTCACTTCTCTTATCTCCTAACTGTATATCGCAAATTACATTTTGTACATTATCCAAATATTTCCTATATATTGATGTGACTCCAGCAACATATTCAGGCTTTTTCATGCGTCCCTCTATCTTAAAAGAATCAATTTGTGCATTTATAAGTTCTGGTATTATATCAATTGTGCATATATCTTTAAGACTTAATATGTATTTACTTTTATTTTCAATGATATCTCCATTACAACCCATCTCGTACCTACGCCTGCAAGGTTGTGCACATCTACCGCGATTTCCGCTTCTACCACCTATCATACTACTCATAAGACACTGCCCTGAATAACTAATACATAGAGCACCATGTACAAATGTTTCTATTTGCATATTTGAATTTTCCTTTATATTTTTTATTTCTTTTAATGATAATTCACGACTCAATACTATCCTGTCGAATCCAAACGCTTTTAAGAACTTTACATCTTCTAGATTATGCGCTGTCATTTGTGTGCTTGCATGCAGTTTTATATCTGGGAAGTGTGTTTTTATAATTTTAGCCAAGCCTATATCTTGTATAATGAGTGCCGTAACTCCCATTTCATACAATTTTGATATATATTCTATAACTTCCCCTACCTCTGTTTCTTTATATAAAGTATTTACTGTCACAAAAAGTTTGACACCTCTAAGTAAGCAGTAATCGAGTGCTTCACTTATTTCACAGATATCAAAATTATTGGCACTAGCACGTGCGCTATATGATTTGCCACCAATATATACTGAGTCGGCCCCAGCATTTACAGCCGCTTTTAAGGAGTGCATATCCCCAGCTGGCGCGAGTAATTCCGGTTTTTTCATAAATCTAGTCATTATTCAACTCTCCTTTCAAGAGCGTTCGGGGTCAGGGCTGAAATATTCAATTATTATATGTATTAATAATCTCTTTTAAATATTCTGTTTGTTTTGTTTCCCCAGCTTTTATCTTTGATACCATTGATACCTGTATGTTAAGTTTATCAGCTAATTCAGTACTAGTCGTTTTACAATGCTTTTCTGCCAATATAACTATAGCTTTCCTTATATCTGATATTCTTTGCTTTTTCGTTTTTATTTTTATTTCTTCTTTACTCACCTTTTCTCTCATTAATATTGTGTCTATTAAATAATCCAATTCTATCTTCTTAGTTATATTTACATTACCCTTTTGAACTTCCTTTATTTCATATTCACACTGCTCAATATCATCCATTTCTTCGTTTACATATTTTTTATATTCTGCTATTGCTTTTGCCTTATTATTTGATAATATTTTAAGTACAAATTCTATTTCTACTACTTCTTCTCTTCCTCCTGCATATTCCCCATAACTACTCCACTCGTAGTTTGTATCTTTTGTCATGTTTGCTTCTACAGGGTTTCTGTGTATATACTTTGTTAAAGGCAATAAGTATCCATCTTTATCACATACAATTGCTTTATATCTTTGTTGAAAAACATGACCTGTCCTTGCATTTTTCCTATTATACCATTGTGTGTATACCTGCTGTATTCCCTGCATTATTTTTGGTAATGGGGTGTCTCCTACTTCTATAAGTAGATGTATGTGATTATCCATAATACAATATGCATATAACTTAAATTTATATCTTTCTTTATATTTTTTAATCGTTTCTATGTATTTTTTCTTTTCTTCCTCTTCCTTTAAAATATATTCTCCATTATTTCCTCTAGCTATCACATGATATAAAGCCCCATCATAATATATTCTCTGTTTTCTTGGCACTCTTTCCACCCCGCTTTTTACTAATATACCATATATATTTTTATATTTCAACACTTTTATAATAAATAAGTGAATAATTCAGCCCTGACCCTTATAAAGTAGAGTATGAATAATAGCTTTTAACATATATAATCTAATATTTTTAAAAATTACACTAAATTTTTTAGGGGTAGGATATTTTTTTGCAAAATGCTTGACAAAGCTATGGTATCTGACCCCTAATACTGCTGCCTTTGGTAGAAAAAACTATTAAAGTTGCCAATTTGGTGAAAATATTCAAAATAGAATATAAAATGGCATAAGGGACTAGAAAATCAGTGGTTTTTTCAGTGGTTTCGGACCGTCCCTACTGTCACTACTTTCGTTTATGACTTGTTAATCTAAAAAGAAGTCAGAGTTTTTACACCCTAACTTCTTTTATAGAACCTGTTTAATATCTAATCAATCCACTTCTTGGTTGATAATTTAGATTTCCCAAACTTCCTTAACAAATTAATTGCAGTATTTCTTATATCATCAATAGCATCTTGTAATTTATGTGGTATTAGGCTTTCTACATCCTCTAATTCACATCCAAGATTTATTAATTTAACTATGTTTTCATTTACTCCTATTTTTTTAATTATTTCTATTGAATATGGACTATATATATAATTTTCAGCCTCTTTAATAATAAATACTCCCTCACTAATAGCAGTCATAATTCCAATATTTATAATTAATATAAACTTCTCTATATCTTCTTTACTTTCAATACTAGTCTTTAATTTCACTTGATGATTCCCCTTTTATTTATTGCTCCATCCCGATTTTACTTTAACATAATACACTTTCTCAGATGAACTTTCAAAATAATGAATATATATTTGATTTCCATTTGCATAAAACCCATCTTTGTATACTTTCTTCTATTGTCCAGGTTCGACTTGCCTTAAATCGTTGGTTAGGGGAATATATTTAATCCTTTTAATTGCTCATGAATACCTGTTGTGAATTTTTCTAAGTCCTTAATATATACAACAAACCTAAAGCCTTTATCATATCCATATAATTCTCCATTTGTTAGTGAACCCACATTAATCCAAACTTCTAATATTATCGAATCTTCTTCCTTCGAATCAATAAAAATTATATCAAAATAAGCTTCAGCGCTTGAAAACTCAAATCTATCTACTTCACAACCACTTTTTTTATTCACAACTAATTCCTGAATATTTTTAATTAATTTTTTCAACTCATACAGACTGAAGGTCGCACCACTTTCTTTTTTGTATGAGTATTCCTCCTTTTCAACTTTAAGTAAAAGTTGAAAAGGAACCCAATTTTCAAAGTCATCTCTTGATAAATCCACATCTAAATAATCATTTTTCAGCAAATTAATTTCAAAAATAATATTATTTTCTATATTACATATTCTTGGCATTCACTTACACCTCCGTCATACAAAAATATTTGTTACAGGTCATACGTTTCTTACTATTATTTTAAATCAAGCGGTATAGATGTATATCCTCCCTGATTATTGAGCATTTTTGTTACATCATTCCACGTTTTTAATGTTCTAGTATTTCCACCTACCGTTGTTATAATTTCTCCATTACGATTTGTGATAACTACATCATAATAATTTCCATTTTTCTTTGCATATACAGTTCTTCCACCAGGCTGATATACCTTTTGAGAATAATTTTGTTGAATATCACTTATCTTATCATTACTAAATCCTCTTTCTTTTGCTCTTTGTTCACCATGGTCAGTCTTACTGTTACCCTCAGTATTACCACTACCACCAGACATTCCTATTGACATCTCTGCAGCTCCGACTGCAGCGGCTGAAGTATTAAAAGTTACTGCTACGCTTACTCCTACAGTTCCTCCTCCTGCTAATGATACTTGTGGTGTAGTCGTTATCGTTACACTATTACCTATATTTCCTAACCCATCTACAATCATTGAAACTGCAAATGTGTTGTCCATATATGCATCTAGTTCCTCTTGTGTTGCATTAGGATCAGCGAAAGTATTATAGTTTTCTACCATATATACGCCTGATTTAGTAAAAATATTTTCTCTTACATCGGTATTAAGTATATTTGTTCCAGCTGTCCTTACCGCTTCTCCTGTTTTAGCTAACTCGTTTAGTGCATATTCTTTTTTACCTTCATACTCCTCTATATTTTCGTTTTCTTGGCACTCTTCTTATCCCACTTTTTTACTAATATACCATATATATTTTTATATTTCAACACTTTCAAAATAAGTAATATTTCAACCCTGACTCCTTACATTTACTCCCCTCACATAAAAGAAGTAAGGTCACATCAGCTGAATTGAACTGTGTACACCCGAAAACTATAACCTTAATATCTTTTTTCTGTTTTAGTTCGTCAACAGTCGACATTAAAGATTCAAATCCCTTAGTGTAAATATCCATTGGTCTAGGTTTAATAAGTATTTCCCCATAACCATTACCTAATTATTTTAAAGAGTATGGACATGATAAAGTTATGTTTGTTGCATTTGGTATATCTAAGAACTTTCATGTCTTTACTATTGTGTAGGTGAATGTTGTACATAATAATATCTTAAAAGAAGTCGGAGTTTTTTACCCCAACTTCTTTTAATAATATTTAAAATTTAACTTTTTAGTTTTCTTTTTATAAATTCATTTCTATCTTCTTGAGAAAATCTTCTTTTTCCTTCATAGCAATCACGCATATACTCCATTTCATAATCAGTTGTTTCATATTCATCTGTTAAATATTTTAGCGCATAATACCCACTTGTAATAAATTCATTGTCTAGTTGTGTGATATCTAAAATATTTATTTTCTGATTTAACAAGATTACAGTATCCTCTTTTTTTCTATTTTTTTTAAGATATTCGCTAGTTAACATATTTAATATCTCAAGTATCTCTTCTTCTTTCATCTTTTACACCTCTATTTCATTTTATTGATCATATGCCCTGATTGTATATGTACAGCGTCAAAGTCTCTATGTACAGTTAATCCATTTCCCTCTGTAACTTCATGAACAATAAATTTAATACCTTTTGAATCTGAATACTGTATTATCTGTTGTGTTCCACCTGTTAATTCTCCTTGCCAAGTAGCAGGTTTGCTTTGAATTATTGTTCTAGTTAGTCCTGAAAAGCCTTTACCTCCTGCCGCCTCTGCTACTCCAATTTCATTTAGTATGTTTGGTTTTACGTATATTTTTTCTCCTATTAATATTGCTTCCCTCAACAAATCTGCAGTTGTCTCTATTTTAGAAACTTTTTCCGCTGTATTAACAGTTTCTACAACTTTGCTTGTTTTTGTTGCTTTGTCTAGTCCTTTTGTACCTACAGCTACTGTCCCTACTTGGAATGTTACATTCCCCCAGAATCTTGCAGCGTTATTTGCATCACCGTTTACTACATCGTTTTCATATGCAGTAGATATTTGATTTACTATGGCTTCACTTGTTTTAATCGGATGAACTACTGCTGTTCCCACATTCTGAGCTGTCTGTATTGGATGCATCACCATATTGCCTAGTCCACTCACTGTGTCAATCGTTGCATCTCCTATTCCTGCAAAATAGCTTAATGTCACCGTTCCTGCATTAACAGGACTTTGTGTAGTTGTTACAGTACTTGCAATATTACTTGTTGATTTTTTCTGTTGTGTCTGGATTGTTATTCCCAAGCTTGCCATTGTTTTTGCATCTACTACTCCATTGTAGTATAGCTCATCGCCTGAAATATTATTTCTGTGCGTGTCTATTTGATATCTTACAACAGCTGCTGCTGTTGCATTTCCAAAGCTTGAGTCACTGCCATATGCTCCTACACTGTATCCATTGTTTACAAGAGCATTTTGTATTGTTGTTACCGTACTTCCTTTTGAACCATTACCATAACTTGTACTATTATTTCCTGTTGTTGCTTTTGTTTTATATTTGTATGAGTCTGCATAATTTTTATCGTATGCTTTTCTTATTGTTACTGCTGCTCTACGTGCATCCTCTGCTACCTTCGTCAAACCTGCTGACTTTGCCATGTTATAAGCATTTGTTAATGTCACTAATCTAGTATAATCAACATTTTTATTTTTATCTTTGCTGTTTTTTAAAGCTTCATCACTTTTCTCTAAATGTCCACTAGGATCCGTATACATCATCGGCTCATTATGGCAATAAGTATACAAATTCAAGCTCAATGGGTCGCTTGCACTTCCTCTATATGTATCCTCCTGCAAGAACCTAGCAGTTACAGGGTCATACATCCTAGCATTCAAATAATACAATCCCGTTTCTTTATCATACTGATATCCTGCATAAGTTATATTATTATCTGGATTTCCAGTTTGCTCTATTATATTTCCAAATGCATCATAGTAATATGTAGCTACTATATTTCCACTGTTATCAAGTAGTGCAGTTACATCAGCATGTCCATTGTACATATAGCTTAGGGTCTCGCCTTCTACGGTTCTTGATACAAGGTTTGTTCCATATACATTGCGTGCCTTCTCTACTCCACTACCATCTACTTCAAGGATGACTTTATCTCCTTCATAAAGATAGTTTGTAACATCCCCATTTACGGCTTTAGCTACTCGGTATCCTTCTCCATTGTAGGTATGTGATACAATCTTATCTCCAACAATTGTTTTCACTAGTTGATTCCATACATCATACTGATTCAATGTTACTTCTGTACCTGCACTGCTTCCTGCTGCTGTTATCAATAATTCTGCATCTGCATCAGTAGCTG
>MGOU01000004.1 GCA_001795385.1 Clostridiales bacterium GWD2_32_19 | reverse complement strand
ACCAAAATAGACTTGAACATACTATCAACAACTTGAATACATCAGGTGAAAACCTAACAGCTGCTGAATCTCGTATTAGAGATGTAGACATGGCAAAAGAAATGATGACACTAACAAAGAGCAATGTATTGCAACAAGCAGCACAAGCTATGCTTGCTCAAGCAAACCAAGCTCCTCAAGGAGTATTACAACTTTTAAGATAATAAGCACAATAAAAAAAGCTCGCAAGAGCTTTTTTTATTGTGTTTGTTTATCTTTCTGAGAAGGGTATATTTATACGCCCACAGAAATACTCAAGGTTTTCAATTTAAACAAGAAAAAAACATACTGGAAAATCTTCAATTCAAATAGGTAATAATAATAAACGAACGCCTCAAGGACTGGTAGTTTCAAACCTAGGCATAGAAAAATTTATTAAATTTTTAAAATCATTATAACTCTTGACAAAATTGAGTAAAAAAAGTACAATTGAGAGAAGTTGCAGAATATAATGAATATGAGGAGGAGTAATATGAAAAGAGGATTATTTTTAGGGGTATTATTAACAATGTTAATGGTAATGACAGGATGTATGAAGGCAGATTATAACATGAACATTAATAGGGATGGTAGTGGTGTTTTAGATATAGCTATACTTTATAATAATGATGTTTTAAGTTATATAGGAGATCTAAAACAAGCTAAGGAAGAGCTAGAAGGAAAAGGGTTTGTGGTACAAGATTATAAGACAGAAACTCAGACAGGATATAAAGGAAGTAAGCCGGTTGCAAATTTTGAAGAATGGAAGACATTATTAAATGAAATGAGCGGTGGCGGAACTTCTGATGAAGCACAAGGGTTCGAATTAAAACAAGAAAAAAACAAATTAATTATAACAGGAATGCTTGATTTTTCAGAAGCTGAAGCAGGTGGTATGAGTTCAGTATTAAAACAGGTAGAGCTTAATGTTAATATAAAAACACCATTTAAAGTAATCGAAAGTAATGCAACAGTACATGAAAAGGGTGTATATTCATGGAAAATAGATTTAACAACAAAAAATGAAATAAAGTATATTGCAGATACAAGCAATACTTTGTTAATCATGGGAAGCATATTAGGTGTTGTTGTACTTGTATTGATAGCTGCAATAGTAATTGCAGTGAAAAGAAAAAAGAAAAAGCAAGAAGTAGTTGTAGAAGAGAATATTATTGTTGAAGGTTTAGAGTCAGAAGAACAAGAAAATGAAATTAGTCAGGAAGAGACTAGTGAAGAAATTACCGAGGAAAAATCAGAAGAACCAAAAGAAGAGACGAAAGACGAAATAAATGAAGAAGAAATAAAAAGAGAAGAAATGAAAAAAGAAGAGAATGTAGAAGTTAATGAAGATGAAATTAAAAAAGAAGATGACAAAAAATAAATAAATATTGTTTGTCAATAGTGTGTGCGTATAAGACTTGAAAAAGTTTTGTGCGCTTTTTGTTCTATTCTATGAAATAATAAAAAATAATAGACAAATGATAAATTGTTTGATAAAATAAATCTTAATATATTATTTAAAAAGAGGCGATAAAATGCAAAATATTTTAATATATACAAATGTGGATAAAGATATAGGACTTGAAGTAACAAAAAGGTTAGTAGACATATTGAAGAGTCATAACAAGAGTATTTGGATTAATTATAGAGGGGTTTGTGAGATTGAATTAAAAGAGTATTGTATAGAGTTAAGCGAGATACCAGATAAAAATATAGATATTATTATGGCAATAGGTGGGGACGGGACAATACTTGGATTAGCACGTGAGGTATACCATTATGATGTACCTATTATAGGGATAAATCTTGGAAGAATAGGTTTTTTAGCAGAAGTAGAGATTGGTGATATGGAAAATATAGTTACTTTTTTAGAAAAAGGAAAGTATGAAATAGAAGAGAGGATAATGGTGGAGGCAAGTATTACATCTGATCCGGACAGAAAAGACATGATAGGACTAAATGACATAGTAATCAATAGAGGGTCGTTTTCGAGAATGATAGAAGTAGAGATTCATATTAATGGGAAATATGTTGATAAATATTTTGCTGATGGAGTAATAATATCAACACCAACAGGCTCGACAGCTTATAACCTATCAGCTGGGGGACCGTTGTTAATGCCAGATGCACTTATGATGGTTATAACTCCGGTATGCCCGCACTCGCTAAGTGCAAGACCTATAGTGGTTTCGTATACACATAGGATTTGTGTAAAGTTGAGTGAAGAGGCAGAAAATGAGAAAGAAGTACCTATGCTTACGATAGATGGGCAAGAAGGGATAGAATTGAGCGGTAAAGAGGATATATATATAAAGAAAGCTGAGAAGACAATTAAACTTATAAAACCTAAGGGCATAAATTATTATGATATATTGAGGAAAAAGTTGAATTAAAAGGGAATGGTGATTGATATGACAGAATTAGAGAAGGCAATTAGTTTATTGGTTTTTGCTCATGAGGGGCAAAAGGACAAACTGGGTAAAGAGTATGTTTTACATCCTTTAAGGGTTATGATTAATTTAAAAGAGCAAAAAGAAAAGGTAGTAGGACTTTTACATGATATAATTGAGGATACACATATGACTTTTGAAGATCTTGAGAGAAGAGGATTTGATGATGAAGTAATTGCAGCATTAAAATTGCTCACTCATGTAGATGATGAACCTTATATGGATTATGTAAAGAGGATAAATGAAAATAAAATAGCTAGAGAAGTAAAGATACAGGACTTATTTGATAACACTTCACCAGAGCGGGTAGAAGAGTTTATAAAAATTAATCCTGATAAAGTTCGAAATATGCTTACAAATAAATATAAGCCAGCGTTAGAGTATTTTTTTGATTTATATGGTGAGGAGAAAATAAAATATAGGATAGAATATATAGACAAGATTTTAAAGTGATGAAAAATAATGAAGTATTATAGATAGGAGCTACCAGGGGTGGCTTTTTTATTGGTGTTTAAAGATTGGTTAGTATTACAAATAAGTACTTTATATAAAAAAGATAATATCTTTTTTGTATAAAGTACTTGACATGGTTTTAAAATAATGGTAATATACATAAAAGATATTAATATAATGATAATAAGTAAACAAGAAAAAGTACGAAGGAGGTAGTTAGATGGCAGAGATTACAGGGAATGAGACATTAGATGATTATGGCCTCTTTCAAATTAATAAATTAACAGTTAATGATAATGGAGAGGACCCAGAAAGTGAAAATGGCGAGTCTATGAGCTTATTCACAATAATAGGCATACAGCAAGTATTGATTAGGGAACAAATTAAGAATAAAAAACAACAAGAAATGATATCTTTTCAGGCTTACTTATTATCAAATACTTAATAACAATAAAATTAAAAGGAGAGGATTTTATGAAATTTAATATTAGAAATGAAGAAAACTTAACATTACTTACTGATTTATATCAATTAACTATGATGCAAATATATACAGAGGATGAAGAAGAAATAGGATGCTTTGATATGTTTTTTAGAAAGAATCCTGACAAAGCAAGTTTTACAGTATTTGCGGGTCTGGAAAATGTTATTGATTATGTGCAAAACATAAAGTTTGAAGAAGATGATTTGGATTATTTGAGAACTTTAGATCTTTTTGATGAAGAGTTTATAGATTATTTAAGAAATTTCAAATTTGAATGTGATGTATGGGCTATGCCAGAAGGAACTGTGGTATTTCCAAATGAACCACTACTGACTGTTAGAGGGTCTGTGGCACAAGCACAATTTGTTGAAACTACTATCTTAAACTTAATAAATCATCAGACAAGAATAGCAACAAAGTCTGAAAGAATTGTAAGGGCAGCTGATGGAAGAAGAGTAATGGAGTTTGGACTTAGACGTGCACATGGTGCTACAGCAGGGATAAATGGAGCAAGAGCGTCTTACATAGGTGGTATGGCTGGAACTAGCAATGTACTTGCTGGTAAAAGGTATGGTATACCTGTAATGGGGACAATGGCTCATAGTTTTGTACAAAAAGCAAAAAATGAGTATGAAGCATTTGCGAGATATGCAAAAAGATATCCAGATACTACAACTCTTTTGGTAGATACATACGATGTATTAAAATCAGGTATACCAAATGCAATAAAAATTGCGAAGGAAATCTTAGAACCACAAGGACATAAACTTAGAGGCATAAGAATAGATAGTGGAGACTTATTAACATTATCAAAAGAAACAAGAAAGATGTTAGATGACGCAGGGCTTGATTATGTAAAGATAACAATATCAGATTCACTAGATGAGTTTGAAATAAAGAGATTAGTAGAAGAAGGTGCACCTATAGATGGACTAGGGGTAGGGGAAAGAAATATAACAGCAAAGAGTGACCCAGTACTTGGTGGAGTATATAAGTTGACAGAAATAGAGACAGGAGAAGGATTACATGTAGCAAAGATAAAGAAAAGTGAGACAAAAGAAAAGATAACGAACCCAGGATTTAAAAAAACATGGAGAGTATACAATAGTAAAACAAATATAGCTATGGGAGATGTACTTACATTAGCTAATGAGGAAATAGATACATGTAAAATGGAAGACTATATAAACGATGAGACTTTGAGAGAAGCGATGTTAGTTGAAGATTATATAGTAAAAGAATTGATGGTACCAATATTTCAAAAAGGGAAATTAGTGTACGAAGTGCCTACACTCGAAGAAGTAAGGGACTTCTGCAGAGCACAAGTAGAAACATTGACAGATGAAGTAATACGTTTCGAAGAACCAGAAAACTATACAGTTGCTTTATCAGAAAAATTAGATAATTTGAAAGATGATTTAATAGAAGAAATATATGAGATGACTGCGTAAAATAGACAAAAACATGGTTTTACTTATTATCAGATACTTAATAATAATAAAATAAAAAGGAGAGGATTAGTATGAATATTACAGACGAAGAAGTATTAAGAGAAAATGCAATGAATGAATTTGACAAGGCATTGCAACAATTTATAAGCTTGAAAATGTTGAAGTATAGTGACATTGACATCAAGAGGACAATGCTTGTTATAGTAGACATGAATAGAGGTTTCGCAAAAAAAGGAGATATGTATAGTCCGTATGTAGAGGCAATTATACCTGGTATAGCTAAGTTTGCTGTAAGGTTTGATAAGGATGAGGGTATAGTAATTGCGCATACAGATGAACATGAAAAAACAGCAGAGGAATTTAAAAACTATCCAGTTCACTGTTTGAAAGACACCGAAGAATCTAAGCTTGTGGAAGAACTAGCACAAATAGAAAATATATTAACTTTAAAAAAGAATAATACTAATGGAATGCTAGCACAGAATCCACTGGAGATTATTGAACAATTTGGAAAAGTAAATGCGGATTTAATTGATACTGTATTAGTTGTTGGTTGCGTAACTGATATATGTGTAAAACAATTTGCAGTTAGCATGAAAAAGTATGGTAATGAGATAGATAGAGATTTGGATGTAAAAGTTATAGAAGAAATGACAGATACATTTGACATCCCAGGTGTACACGATAGAGAGTATGAACAAGTAATGGCAATTTACGATCTACAGAAGAATGGTGTTGAAGTAGTTAAAGGAATAGAATATGACGATGAGATGGAAAATGACTTGACATAAATAATGTAATAGGGTAAAATGTGATTACTTATTAAGTTAGTGTTAAAAAGTAGACAGGAGGTATGTGTATGACATACATAGAAGCGATTGATAATAATGAGAAAGAGGAAGATAAAAGATTAAAGCTTTTCTTAGCAGGTGGTATAACTAACTGTTCGGATTGGCAAAAGGAATTGGCTAATAAGCTTATGGATTTGGATATAATAGTTTATAATCCAAGGAGAGAGAAATATCCAAGTGGACTCGAAGAAGTTGAAAAGCAGATAAGGTGGGAGTATGAGAAGTTAAAAAAGTCAGATATAATCTCGGTATGGTTTGCACATGAAACGATTCAACCAATAACTTTGTATGAGTTGGGTAAATGGGTTAATTCACATATAAAAGATAAACACTTTTTTATAGGTATAGATCCTGAATATGAAAGGAAAATCGATGTAGAAATACAAACAAAATTAGCATTAGAAGATAATGGAATATTTGATTTTGTATTTTACGAGAATATAGATGATTTAGCAAAAGCTGTGAGGGCGTATGTAGATGAAATTGAAAGATAGAGGAGTGATAACATGATTGCAATATATGGAGGTTCATTCAATCCACTTACTTTAGCACATATGGATGTGGTAGAGAAAGTTCTGAATTTAGATGAAATTGAAAAAGTAATATTATTACCTCTTTCAGATGGCTATGCAAAAGAAGACTTAGCTCCTGCTTGGGATAGATATGAGTTGATAAAAGAATGCTATAAAAACGATTCTAGAGTAAAGATTTCTAGCTTTGATATACGTTCTGGAAAACAGTTGACAACTGTAGAGTACATGGATGTATTTGCAGAAATTCTTGAAGATGATCTTGTTTTTGTAATGGGGGCGGATAATTTAATGGATTTTCCACGCTGGAATGACACAGATAGATTGTTGAAAAATTATTATCACATAGTTATAAATAGAGATAATGTAGATTTGGAAAAAATAATAGAAAATAGTGAATTGATGAAGAAATATAGAGAAAAATTTATACTTATAAAAGAAGGTATAAAGGTGGAGTATTCTAATATAAGTGCTACTAGAGTAAGAAAATGTATAGCAGATGAGAATTATATAGAACTCGACAAATTGGTATCGAAAGAGGCGAAGGAATATATTATAAAAAAAGGTTTGTATATGTAGAAAGGAGTTAGGGGGTAAATGTTATGAGTAAATACAATTTTGTAAGAGTTGGAGCAGCAGTGCCTAAACTTAAGGTGGCAAATGTAGATTATAATGTAGATGAAATTATTGAGTTGGTAAAAGAGGCTGATGAAAAAGATGTTGCAATACTTACTTTTCCGGAGCTTTCAATTACAGGTTATACATGTGCTGATTTGTTTTTTCAGAAGAAGTTAATTACAGATGTGCAAAATGGGTTGAAGAAACTAATTGAGGCTACGAGAGACCTAGATACACTGTATGCTGTGGGGGCACCTATAGTATTTAATGATGTTTTATATAACTGTGCTGTTGTAATTCATAAAGGAGAAATACAAGGAATTCAGCCGAAGGTATTCCTTCCAAATTATGATGAATTCTATGACAAACGTTGGTTTACATCGGGTAAGGATCACATTAATAAAATTAGCTATATTCAAATGTTTGGTGAGACTATTCCTTTTGGTAATTTAATTTATACTTCAGAAAGGTTAGGTTATAAGTTAGGTATTGAGGTTTGTGAAGATTTATGGGCGCCAATACCACCGAGTTCTAACAAGGTGTTAGAAGGTGCAAATATAATTATAAATTTATCAGCTAGCAGCGAGCTTATAGGTAAGATAAATTACAGAAGAAACTTGATAAAAACGCAGAGTGCTAGATGTATTTGTGCATATATATATGCTTCCGCAGGTGTACATGAATCTACGACTGATTTAGTTTTTGGTGGATATTCAGGGATATATGAAAATGGAAAACTTTTAAAAGAAAACAATAGATTTGATAGAGAAAATAATATAATAATTAGTGATATTGATATAGATATACTTACTCATGATAGAATCAAAAATAAGACATTTGCCGATAATAAAGAAATGGATTCAGGAAACTCTGATGATGCAACATGGTTTATAGAACATGCAAAGGAGTATGAAATAAATACAAAAACATTAGTCAGAAACATTAATAAAACACCTTTTGTACCAAGGGATAATGCAGACATGACTGAAAGATGTGAAGAGATATTTAATATACAGGTGGCAGGTCTTGCAAAAAGACTAGAACATACAGGTGAAAAGAAAGTTGTACTGGGTTTATCTGGTGGTTCTGACTCTACGCTTGCTGCACTAGTTTGTAAAAAAACTTTCGACCTGCTTGGACTTGATAGTAAGAATATAATAACGATAACAATGCCAGGGTTTGGCACAAGTAAGCGGACATACGATAATACATTTAAGTTGGCAAATGAGCTAGGTATTACAATTAAGGAGATAGACATAAAAGATGCATGTTTGCAGCATTTTAAAGATATAGGACATGACATAAGTATAAAGGATGTCACTTATGAGAATGTACAAGCAAGAGAGAGAACACAGATTTTGATGGATCTTTCTAATAAAGAAAAAGGACCAGTTATAGGTACTGGTGATTTGTCAGAATTAGCTCTTGGTTGGTGTACATATAATGGAGATCACATGAGTATGTATGCAGTAAACTGCTCTATACCGAAAACACTTGTAAAATATTTAATAAAGTGGTATGCTATAAATATCGGAGCAGAGAAAGTTTTATTTGACATATTAGATACTCCTATAAGCCCAGAGCTTTTGCCACTAGATGATAAAGGTAATATAACACAATCCACAGAAGATTTAATTGGACCATATGAAGTGCATGATTTTTACTTATATCATTTTATAAGATATGGTATGGAACCAGAAAAACTGCTGATGTTAGTGGTAAAAGCGTTTGATAATGAGTATACAAAGGAACAACTTAAAAATTGGCTTAAAGTATTTATAAAAAGATTCTTTAACAATCAATTTAAACGTTCATGCATGCCTGATGGGCCAAAGGTAGGGAGCATATGCCTTTCGCCAAGAGGAGACTGGCGCATGCCTAGTGATGCAGATTATACGAGCTGGATTGGAAATATAGATTAAATAAAGGAGTGAATGCACATATGTTAAATGAACTAGGACAAACAGAGCAAGAATTCTTAGACACATATAACCCGAGTAAATATGAGAGACCATCTGTTACCGTAGATGTCTTGATTTTTGCTATTCATACAGTGGACAACCCTGATGTAAGGAAACTAGATGATAAGAAGCTACAGGTTTTATTAGTAAAGAGAGGGAATCATCCTTTCATAAATAATTGGGCTATTCCAGGCGGATTTGTTGGGCTAGATGAAGATTTAGAAGCAGCGGCTTTTAGAGAATTAAAAGAGGAAACAGCAGTTGATAATATATATTTAGAGCAACTATATACATGGGGAGATGTAAATCGTGATCCCCGAATGAGAATTATGTCTACATCGTATATGGCTCTAATAAATAAAAACAATTGTAAGATAAAGGCTGGATTTGAAATAATGGATGCAAATTGGTTTGATATTGCTATAAAAACAATAGAAGAGAAAGAAACGGAAGATAAAGAAACAAGCATAGTAGAAAAGACAGTTGAAATAATAGTTAAAACTGAGGATATAGTAGCAAAGGCTAAAATAAAAGATACTATAAAAGTTGTAAATAGATTTTCAACAAGTAAATTAGAGATATTAGAGCAAGATAATATTTCGTTTGACCATGCAAAAATTTTATATTCCGGGTTAATGCGTATGAGAAATAAAATAGAATACACGGATATAGCATTTAGTTTATTACCAAATCAATTTACACTTGCAGAACTTCAACAGGTGTATGAAGTGATATTAGGAAAGACTTTTACTAAACCAAATTTTCAAAGGAAGATAAAAGAAAAGGTAATAGAGACAGAAAATTTTGAGCGTGGAGCACATCGACCAGCGAGACTGTATAAATTTAATAAAGATTGGAATAAATAAAATATTCCTCCGTTATGCAGAGGAATATTTTATAAAAGAAGTAACATAATGTCAAAGGTATTGGCAATAAAAGAAGAGAATATATATGAGATAGATGAAGAAAAGTATGTTGATATATATGTAAATGATAAAATACAGAAACAAAAAATAAAAACAGGAATTAAAGAGGGTGAATATATAGAAGTGGTAGAAAAACTTACAGAAAAAGAAAATATAGTGAAAATAATAGAAAACATAAAATAGAGAAATAATAAACTACTGTAAAGTAGTTTATTTTAATATATAAAATATATAAAAAAACAGTTGAAAAATTTATGAATATAGTATAAAATAACAGATATATATATAAGAACAAAAAAGAATGGAGAAATATTATGGAAATAATAGATTTATTATCCTTAACATACGAAGAGTTAGAAACTTATTTAGTGGAAAATGCTGAAAAGAAGTTTCGTGCTAAACAGATTTTTGATTGGCTTCATAATAAGAAGGTAGAAAATTTTGATGATATGACAAATATATCAAAGGAATTTTTACTGAAACTAAAAGAAACCAGTTATTTAACAAACATGGAATTAGTAGAAAAGCAAGTGTCTAAAATAGATGAAACAACAAAGTATTTATTTAAGCTCAACGATGGTAATTTTATAGAGAGTGTATTTATGAAATATAAGTTTGGAAATTCGGTCTGTATTTCATCTCAAATAGGCTGTCACATGGGTTGTAGCTTTTGTGCATCTACTGTAAATGGACTTGTCAGAAATCTAACAGCAGGCGAGATGGTAAAGCAAATATATAGAGTAGAAAAAGATACAAACGAAAGAGTTTCAAATGTAGTAATTATGGGTAGTGGAGAGCCATTTGAAAACTATGATAATGTAATAAAATTTATAAAAAACATAACAAACCCAAATGGTCTAAACATAGGGCAAAGACATATATCGGTTTCAACATGTGGATTAGTTGATAAAATATATAAATTTGCAGATGAAAAAACGCAAGTAAATTTAGCGATTTCACTACATGCTTCAAATGATGATATAAGAAAACAAATAATGCCGATAGCTAAAAAGTATAGCATTAATGAAATAATAGAGGCTTGCAAATATTATGTTAAAGTGAGTAATAGAAGGGTAAATATAGAGTATTCCATGATGAAAGATATAAATGATGATTTAAAATACGCAAGAGAACTTGCTCATGTGCTTAAAGGCTTGCTATGTTATGTGAACCTGATACCTGTAAATGAGATAGCAGAGAACGACTATAAAAAGGCAAACATGAGTGTGGTTAACAATTTTGCAAGAGAACTAGATAAATGTGGAATACAAACGACAGTAAGACGAGAACTAGGTGCAGATATTGATGCAGCATGCGGACAACTGAGGAATAAACAGATGGGAGAGAACAAATAACAAAGTAAAAATAACAAAGCTTTGTACTTTTTACTCTGGACTTTGTACTTTAACAAAGGCGGTGATATTATGCAAGCATATGGCATTAGTGATAAAGGTAAAACTAGAAAAAAAAATGAAGATAGAATATTTTACACTAACGAACCAATTGGCAAGCTACCAAACTTATTTATAGTCGCAGATGGAGTTGGGAGTAAGATAGCAGGGGAAATAGCTAGTTCTTTTGCAACAGAAAAGTTTTGTCAGTGTATTATAGAATATGAAGGTGATGAAAGTCCGTTAGAAATATTAGTCAAAGGAATAGTGGAAGTTAATAAATATATACACTATAAATCAACTAATAATTATGAGTTTCAAGGTATGGCTACAACATTCTTGGCAGCAACAATAATTGATGATATAATATATGCAATAAATATTGGAGATTCTAGACTGTATTTGTTAAGTCAAAACACGATTACTCAAATAACAGAAGATAATTCATACTATAATGAAATGAAAAATATATTAGAAGTAGAACATCTCAAAATAAATAAAAATATACTTTCAAGAGCAGTAGGGCAACTAGGCAATCTAAATGTAGATACATATGAGGTTGAATGTACTAAAGACAAAAACATTATGATGTGTTCAGACGGCTTGTATAAGATGTTGAGTGATATGGAAATTTTAAACATATATAATATAACAGAAGATGTTAAAAGCTATATTGATTTATTAATTAAGGAAGCTAATGCAAAAGGCGGTAAAGACAATATTTCTGTAATAGGAATAGCATGAAAATATAGAAATAAAAACAAAAGGAGGTTGATTATATGTTAGCAAAAGGAACTGTTCTTGCGGGCAGATATGAAATTATTGAAAAAATAGGTGCAGGTGGAATGGCTATTGTGTATAAAGCCAGATGCAGAGAGTTAGATAGATATGTAGCAATAAAGGTTTTGAGAGAAGAGTATATTGAAGAGCAAAATTTCATTAAAAAGTTTAGAGCAGAAGCACAACAAGCGAGTAAATTAGTGCATCCAAATATAGTTGATATATATGATGTAGGTGTTGAAGATGATGTATACTACATTGTAATGGAATATGTAGATGGGGACACTTTGAAAAAAATAATCAATAGCTCAAGAACTATTGATTTTAAAAAGAACATGAATATAATGTTGAAGGTTGCGGATGCCCTAAATAATGCGCATCAAAATGGTATCATACATAGAGATATAAAGACTCAAAATATAATTATAACAAATGATGGGCAAGTTAAGGTAGCGGACTTTGGTATAGCTACTGCTACGACAACATCTACCTTAGCAGTTACCAGCAATGCTATTGGTTCGGTACACTACTTCTCACCTGAACAAGCAAAGGGAGAGAAAGTAGATGCGAGAAGCGACATATATTCTTTAGGTATAGTATTGTTTGAGATATTTACAAGAAGCATGCCTTTTGTGGGAGAAACGCCTGTCTCGGTGGCGATAAAACATGTATTAGAAGAAATGCCAAGTCCAAGGAATGTTGAGCCAAGAATAAGCCCTAATCTAGAGTTTATAATATTAAAGTGTACTAAGAAAGATCCAAATGATAGATATTCAAATTTAACAGAACTTATCCAAGATTTGAAAAGGGAATATGCGGAAATAACCAGAGCTCAAAACAATGAAAAGCCTGAAGGACAAATATTTGGCGATGAGTTATTTTCACATGCAGGGGAACAAAAAGTAAATGTGAACCAACCAGATGAAAATCAAGCTATCATGAAAGACAATGCTACAAGTGATATTCCTAATGATGGAGAAAATGAGTTATTAATAGAAGAAGAGGGACTAAAGTTCCCAGAAGAAGAGGGATTAAAGTTACCAGAAGAAGATGAAAAAGAAATAGAATTGATACAAGAGTATTTTGTTAAAAATGAAAAAGAAGCAGTAAGAGATTGGAAGAATATCACAAAAGAAAACTTGCTTGAAAATAAAGTGCAAAATAAAATTGAAATAATACCAGAAGAAGATGATGAATTACCAGATGAGATTGTTGAAACTTATTACGATAAAGGTGATAAGACGGTCTATATAGGTGCCACAATAACATCACTTATTATAATTTCTATCATTGTGTATGTAGGATTCATGTTTATAAAGAATTTTGAACAGTCTTTAATTATAGAGGTACCTAATTTTGTAGGGAAGGACTTTGAAGTTGCTTCGAGTGAAGCAGAAGAGATAGGTTTGGTTTTAAATAAAGAAAGTGAGACATATTCAGATATTGAAAAGGGAATAATATTAACACAAGGCTATCCAACAAACCATAAGGTGCAAAAAAACTCTAGCATGGTGGTATCTGTAAGTAAGGGAGCTGAAATGATAGTAGTTCAAAATGTTTTAGGTGAACAATCTAAAACAGCACAATCAAAATTAGAAGAACAAGGATTTACAGTAAAGATAGATAAAATACTTAACCTCGAAAAAGAAGAAGGAATAATAGTAGAACAAGTACCAGGGGCAGGTGAAAATCTAAAGAAATCTGGCTTAGTCAATTTGAAAGTATCATTTGGCAAAATTCCTAGCGAAGTAGTTGTACCAACGGTTATAGATATATCACATGTAACAGCAAAAAGAGTATTAGAAAATTCTTATTTAGAGGTTGGTAAAATAACATACAAGCCGAGTGCTACTCTAGCAAAAGATATGGTGATAAGTCAAAGCTTAAAATCAGGAAGCATAGCAAAACCGGGTACAAAGGTTGATTTAGTGCTTAGCAATACAAATAATATTACAAGTATATTTGGGTCAAATGGAAGCGGAGATAAAACCAATACTATAACTCCAGAGACTCCAGTATTACCAGTAAAACCAGTAACACCAGTGTTGCCAGCTCCAACTCAAGTACCAGCAGTAACAGTAACAAGGGATCCAAGCTTAAGGAAAATTGAATTAGAGATAAAGCCAATAGTACCAATAGACAAAGTGGATGTACCTGTAATGATATTGTTGATAAGTGGAGCAAAATCAAATTTAAAATATAATAGAGTATGTAATATAGCTGATTTTCCTTTTAAATTTACTGCAGAAGGAAAAATAGGAGATATAGTTCAAGTATATATCGATGGTAAAGTACAAATAGAAGACGTTATTAAATAAAAAGCACAAAGAACAAAGAACAAAGTACAGTTTTTAATTTTGTACCTTGAACTTTGTTCTTTGAAAACGGGGTGTTTTATGAAAGGCCAAATTGTAAGAGGCGTTGCAGGAAGTTATATGATCATGATTGATAAAAAGGTTTATGAGTGTAAGGCAAGGGGGAAATTTAGAAATCAAAACATTATTCCTATCGTTGGTGATATAGTAAATATAGAGGTTGAGGGTGACAATGTAGGAGTTATAAAAGAGATAATAGAGAGAAGGAATTTCCTAGTTAGGCCAGCAGTATCAAATATAGATCAAGTAATTTTGACCTTTTCAATGAATAGCCCAGATATAAACTATAGTATTTTGGATAAATTTTTGGTTATGGTAGAAAAAAAGGAACTTGAGGTTTGTATATGTATCAACAAGATTGATACCGCAAAAGAAGAAGAACTAGAAAAAATAAAAGATGTATATACGCTAGCGGGGTATGATGTTATATTTGTGAGTGCTAAAGAAGGAACAGGAATAGAACAACTTAAAGCTGCTATGAAAAATAAAGTGAATGTATTCGCAGGACCTTCAGGAGTAGGAAAATCAAGTATATTAAACAAAATACAAGAGGGCCTAAAGCTGCAAATTGGAGATATAAGTGAAAAAACAAAGAGAGGTAAACATACAACAAGAGCCGTAGAACTTATTGAACTAGAAATCGGAGGCTTTGTATTAGACACCCCAGGATTTACATCACTTGAGGTAGAAAATATAAAAGCAGAAGAACTCAGATTTTATTACAAGGAAATTAGTGAGTATGAAGGAAAATGTAAGTACAGAACATGCGTGCATATATCAGAGCCACACTGTGAAGTAAAAGAAGCACTTAACGAGAAAAAGATATCAAAAGAAAGATATGGTGGATATTTGAATCTATATAATGAACTTAAGGAAAAAGATATAAAAGTGGAAGAAAGTAGATATAAGAGTAATAGAAAGTGAAATAGTTACTAGATGATAACAGAAGTTATTTGACACTACCACAAACAAAGGGGTACGAAAACTATGAAAAGATTACTTCCTTCAATACTTACAGCTGATTTTTTAAATCTTACAAGTGACATTCAAATAATGAAAGATAGTGGAATTGACATAATCCATATAGATGTGATGGATGGAGTTTTTGTACCCAATATAACATTTGGACATAAAATTATAGAGGATATAAAAAAACATTTCGATATAAAGTGTGATGTACATCTTATGATAACTCAGCCTGAAAAACATATAGATAACTTTATAAATGCAGGTGCGGATGTAATAACAGTACATATTGAAGCAAGTGAGAATATAGATAGCATAATAGAAAAGGTAAGACAGGCAGGAGTAAAAATAGGAATATCATTGAACCCAGATACGGATGTGCAACTATTGAAAAGGTATATAGATAAAGTGGACATGTTTTTAGTCATGTCTGTTTTTCCAGGTTATGGGGGTCAAAGGTTTATAAAAGAAACCTTAGATAAGATTGACACACTGGTAAAATGGAGAGAAGAAAGCGGTTTGTATTTTGACATAGAAATAGACGGTGGAATTAAAAAGGATAATATAAATGAAGTAATAAAACATGGAGCGAATATGATAGTGGTAGGCTCAGCGTTGTATGAGGGCGGAGTGTTTACTCTAGAAGGATGGGGAGATGTCAATTAGATAGTGTCAAAAGTTTTATGAAAAAATGAAAACCTTAATTTGTCATTGTTATGAATACTCCTAGTAAAAGTTGCATAGCAAACAAAGAGTGGTCATACACCATCTCATAGTCTTTATA
>MGOU01000003.1:0-6804 GCA_001795385.1 Clostridiales bacterium GWD2_32_19 | reverse complement strand
TCATGTAAGTGCGAGGGCTATAGCGACTCATGCGTTATCTATTTTTGGAGATCATCAGGATGTAATGGCTACTAGGCAAATAGGTTTTGCTCTTTTGGCTGCTTCAAATGTACAAGAAGTAATGGATTTGGGAAATATCGCTCATTTATGTGCAATCAAGTCAAGGATTCCATTTTTACATTTTTTCGATGGATTTAGAACTTCTCACGAATATCAAAAGATTGAAGTGATAAACATGGAAGATGTGGCAAAGCTAGTAGATTACGATGCGATAAAAGAATTTAGAGCACGCTCGCTAAACCCAGAGCATCCCACTATAAGGGGTACGGCACAAAATCCTGATATTTATTTTCAAGGTAGAGAGGCTTCAAATAAGTTCTACGCACCAGTTCCAGATATTGTTGAAAATTATATGAGAGAAATAGAAAAGATTACGGGGCGGGCTTATCATCCTTTTGACTATTATGGATCACCCGAAGCTGAGCATATCATTATTGCTATGGGGTCTATGTGCGATACAATTAAAGAGACAATAGATTACCTTACAAGTAAAGGTGAAAAAGTGGGATTAATAAATGTACATTTGTATAGACCGTTTTCCCCTGAATATTTCTTTAAAGTGTTCCCAAAGACTGTTAAAAGGATTGCAGTACTTGATAGAACTAAGGAACCAGGTTCTTTAGGTGAACCGCTATATTTAGATATATTAAAATTATTTTATGATTACCAAGATAAACCAATCATTGTTGGTGGAAGATATGGATTAGGCTCAAAGGATACAAGACCGTCACAGGTTATTGCTGTTTTTGAAAATTTGAAGCAGGAGCAGCCTAAAAACGGGTTTACAATAGGGATTGTGGATGATGTAACTAATACATCACTTCCAGAAGGGGATGTAATTGAAACGACACCAGAGGGAACGGTTAGCTGTAAATTCTGGGGACTAGGTTCTGATGGTACAGTTGGAGCGAACAAGATGGCTATACAGATTATTGGAGAGAATACAGAACTTTATGCACAAGCCTATTTCTCATACGATAGTAAAAAATCTGGTGGAAGTACGGTATCACATTTAAGGTTCGGAAAGAGCCCGATAAGGTCACCGTATTTAGTATATAACGCAGATTATATTGCATGTCATAATAAATCTTTTATATATAATCTAGATGTTCTTAAAGGTTTGAAGAAGGGTGGTATTTTTGTATTAAACTGCCCGTGGAATGAGACAGAGTTAGAAGATAAGCTTCCTGCACATTTTAAAAAATATATAGCAGAGAATAATATTAATTTCCACATAATTGATGCAGTGCCAATAGCACAAGGACTCAAGCTTGGTGGTAGAATAAATATGATTATGCAATCTGTATTCTTTAAATTAGCAAATATTATTCCTATTGATCAAGCAGCCGGGTTTATGAAAAAGTCTGTTGAAAAGACATATGGTAGCAAAGGTCATGAAATAGTTGAATCGAACAAGGCTTCAATAGATAAGGGAATTGAGGGAGTTATTAAAGTAAATATACCCGATGGATGGGCTACTATAGAAGAAGGAAAAGCAGAAGAAGAGAAATCAGATGCAAAAGAGCTAAATGACTTCGTGAAAAACATTCAAATTCCTATGGCTAGACATCAGGGAGACGAGCTGCCTGTAAGTGCTTTTAATGGAATGGAGGATGGAAGTTTCCCTCTTGGAACTACTGCTTATGAGAAACGTGGTATAGCTGTAATGGTTCCAGAGTGGCAAATAGATAAATGTATACAGTGTAATCAATGTGCATATGTATGTCCGCATGCAGTTATACGACCATACTTGTTAAATGATGAAGAAAAAAGAAATGCACCAGAGACTTTCGAGACAAAAA
Organism: Clostridiales bacterium GWD2_32_19; assembly: GCA_001795385.1. GTDB lineage: Bacteria > Bacillota > Clostridia > Lachnospirales > UBA12420 > UBA12420. The sequence goes on along the minus strand of MGOU01000003.1, from coordinate 4,942 downwards.
AGGCCATAGGTAAAGGGATAGAAAATCTAGAATATCGTATTCAGGTAAGTCCACTTGACTGTACAGGCTGCGCCAATTGTGCAGATATTTGTCCAGCTAAAGGGAAAGCTTTAATCATGAAGCCTGCAGAGGAAGAAATAAAAGCAGAGGCAGATAACTGGAACTTTGCAATGACTATAACTGACAAGGAGAATCTAGTAGATCCAAAAACATTGAAAGGAAGTCAGTTTATTAGGCCACTACTAGAATTTAGTGGTGCATGTCCGGGATGTGGAGAGACACCATATGTGAAGCTACTAACTCAGCTTTTTGGTGATAGGATGATGATTGCAAATGCTACAGGATGCTCATCAATTTGGGGGGCAAGCGCACCATCTATAGCATACTCTACGAATGCATCTGGGAAGGGTCCTGCGTGGGGAAATTCATTATTTGAAGATAATGCGGAGTACGGATATGGGATGTTCCTCGGTGTGAACCAGCTACGTGAAAAATTAGCTATGTTGATAAAGGAAGCTTTGGATAAACCAATTAATGAAAAATTAAAAGAAGCTTTTACAGAATGGCTTGATGGAATTAATGATGGAGATGAATCTAAGGAAGCTACTGTTAAAATATTAGAAGCAATTAAAGATGAAGATTTAGAAAGTAATAAAGTGTTACAAGAAATATTGGATAAAAAAGATTATCTGATTAAAAAGTCCCATTGGCTACTTGGTGGAGATGGATGGGCTTATGATATCGGATTTGGAGGAGTAGACCAGGTTTTGTATGAAGGTGAAGATGTCAATATTTTTGTTATGGATACAGAAATGTATTCAAATACTGGAGGTCAATCATCAAAATCTACTCCGATAGCATCTGTAGCAAAATTTGCAGCATCAGGCAAGAAGAAGATTAAGAAAAACCTCGGAATGATGGCGATGAGCTATGGATATGTATATGTTGCACAAATTTCAATGGGAGCAAATATGAATCAAACGATAAAAGCTATTACAGAAGCAGAGGCATACAAGGGCACTTCAATAATTATAGCCTATGCACCATGCATAAGCCACGGGATAAAAACTGGTATGGAAACAAGTGTAGCGGAAATGAAAAAAGCTGTCACCACGGGGCATTGGCAGCTATATAGATATAACCCACTACTAAAAGAAGAAAATAAAAATCCTTTTATTTTGGATTCAAAAGAGCCAACAGAACCATTTGAGGATTTTATGAATGGAGAAATTAGATATACATCTTTAAAGAACACATTTCCAGAAAATATAAAAGAACTACATGATAAAGCAGAGAAGAATGTTAAGGAAAGATATGAAGAATATAAAAACCTAGCAGAGTAGAAGTATACTGAAAAAGTATTATGTATATTTTTCATTGCTTAAATAAGTACCACTCATAATGTTATTCTAGTAAAACGCGGAACTATATTTTTATACCTTTCATCTTGTAAATTAATTCGCGAAGCACATTACTAGCAAATAAAAAAGATATAACCTATATCTTTTTTATTTAATGTCTTTGGGTTTAATTCCCCGTCGGCTTGCTGCGTTCTTGTCATTGCGAGGAGGTTCTTTCGACGAAGCAATCTCGTTTTTGAAAGATGAGATTGCTTCGCAAAAAACGCTCGCAATGACAACATGATACCCCGTCGGCTTGCCGCGGGGAGATTTATTTCTCGTTTGCATCTACCCAGTCTTTAGCATTGCGAACACTTTTTTCGGTAGGTATAGGAACTCTAGAAACAGGTTTTGTATCTTTTATATTTGCCCAAGCGGCAGTAGTATGTTTTTCAATTGGTATCTTCCACTCTTTTCCATCTCGTTTATTCATTGACATAAAAATCACCCCTTTTTATATTGTTCTCCACATAAGAAAATATATAAGAGGAGGAATTATCTAAATTTGTAAGAGAAGTACTAAGTCTTAATAACTACCTTTATAAGCCATCTGACATGGTGTTAAAAACTTCATATCCGTGCTTCGCTTTTGAAAGAGGCAATCTATGTGTAATAATATATTTCATTTATAACATAAACTATACAAACCTTTGGAAAGATGAAGTAACAAAAAAGTCTTTAAATTCCAAATTATTAAATAAAATATAATAAGCTTATTGAAAAATATTAATTTTAATGCTATATTATATATATCTAAAAACTGTAAATTTTGACACTATGTGGGCTTTACAAATATCCTATTATCACAACTAATACCGTATGTACTATATTTCTCTATTGGAGGGTGTTTAATAATGATAAAAAAAGATATAAAATTTGAGACTGAAAACAATGTAAAATATGTAAAATTCGGTATTTTTGATGAATATCAGAATGACATAATTTCGACATACAGCACAAAAATTGGTGGAGTAAGCAATGGTATTTATGAATCAATGAATCTAAATTTTTATTTAGGTGATAGCGAAGAAAATGTATTAGAAAATTATAAAATATACTCAAATGCCATAGGTGTAGATTACACAAAACTAGTGTTCTCTGACCAATGTCATAACAATAACATTAGGATTGTCACAGAAGATGACATAGGAAAAGGGATTATAAAAGAGAAAGATTATCAAGACATTGACGGATTGATTACTAACATTAAAGGGATTGGACTAGTCACATTGCATGCAGATTGTGCACCTTTATATTTTTATGACCCCATTAAGAAAGTTATAGGATTGGCTCATGCGGGATGGAAAGGTACAGCAATGGAGATAGCAGGGAAAATGATAGATGTAATGAAAAATAATTTTGGTACAAATCCAGAAGATCTATTAGTTGCCGTAGGTCCTTCGATTTGCGGAAAATGTTATGAAATAGGAGAAGAAGTTAAAGAAGAGTTTGACAAAATGAGTATTGATGTCAGTGAATATATAAGTTTTGATGAAAAATCTCAAAAATATTTCCCAGACATATCTTTGATTAATAGAAAATTAGTAATTGATAAAGGAGTGAAACCTGAAAATGTTACCGTATCAGATATTTGCACAATGACCAACTTGGACATCTTTTTTTCACACAGAGGACATAAGGGTAAAAGAGGCAGTCAAGCTGCAGTCATGCAGTTGAAAATTGATGCTAATTATGAATCCACCATTCAGAGAAGATAGAGTAAAAGAGACTGGAAAAAATGAAAACATTTAAAGAATTAGTTTGCACCTATAATTATACTGTGATTATAGGTGCGCTTGGTTTTAAATACAAAAAGTGACTAATCAAGATATATAAAATTTATATCAGCATTGTACAATCTTTTATATAATTTGTATTGGTTTCTTAGTTCTCTTTTTGTAAAGAAAATGGTAGTGAAGAAGTCCCATAAAAATACCCAACCACCTATGAAAATACCTTCTTTAAAAACATTGATAAATATGTTTCCATCATCACCAGAAGAACCATAACCGATAAATAATAATGACATAGAAAAAAGTAAGTTAAAAATAATCTTACCATTTAAGGTTGATTTTGATCTATTAAGTTTTTCTATCACATAGTCATAGTAATTTTGGTAAGCTGAGATTAAGGTAGCTTCCTTTTTTTCGTCTTTTTTAGATGAAGGCAAATAAAGAACAATACCAATCTTAAAGTTCAATGGTATATCTTCAGATGAATTTACTATAAAATCATTAAATTCAGGTTCAATATCTCTTTTTTTGAAAGGAGATGGATCCCAGTCATCATATATTTCGTCATAATCATCAAGAGAAACTTCAATTAAATACGTTTTGCTTTTTTCATGGAATTTATAAAGTTTGTGAAAGAATTTTTTCTTGCTCATTTTATCACCTGATTTTTAGAATATTTTTATAAAATTATAACACATGTAATAATAAAAGCAAGGTAATTATTCAAAAATTAAAGGCAAAATTAAACTTTATTAGCAATTACAGAAAGTATATAATTTCTATAATTGCTAATAATATATGGGGGTGATAAAATGAATTTAGAAACAGCAATGGGTATTTTAAATGGTGATGACATGGTAAATGTGTATTATGAAAATGAGAAAGTATGGCTTGAGGATGTAGACGAAGATAAAGGGATAGCTACCGTTAGAAACATGCAAGAAGAAAGAATAGAAAATGTAAAAGTATCAAAACTGCGAGAATTTGAATGATAAAAAAAGAAATAAATGATTTAATTAAACAAAATAATTATGGAGTTCTCGCCACTAATTATCAAGACTTTCCTCTTTCAAGTCCAGTAATGTATTATTCAAATGATAAAAATGAAATATTTATAGCTTCTGTTGGCGGAAATAAATTTAAAAATCTTAGTACTAATAACAATGTTTGTTTGCTAATTAATACTGAATATGAAGATTACTTTAGAATAAAGGGAGTACAGATATTTGGTAAGGCAAGCGTATATGATAGAAATACAGAAAAATTTAATGAAGCAAGCAAATATATAAATGACTCAGAAGCTCTTGCAGATAACAATACAAAAATAATAAAAATATCACCAGTTAAGATGATATATTTGAATTCACTAGAAACTGGAGAAAAAAGAAAATATGAGGTCGATGTAAAATAGACCTCATATTTTAAACATACATATTATTAAATTTATGTTACAGAGGTAAAAAAATGAAAAACATATTGACTATATATTTTATTTGTTGTATAATTGAGTCGTGAATATAATAGATATTCCACCCAAAGTAGTAAAATTGAAGGGGGGGGAGTAACTATGTCAAAAGTAATGGTTAAGAAAAATGAATCGCTGGATAATGCTTTAAGAAGATTTAAAAAAGTATGTGCAAGAGACGGTATACTGAAGGATATCAGAAAGAAAGAGCATTATGAAAAACCAAGCGTAAAACGTAAGAAAAAGTCAGAAGCTGCTAGAAAAAGAAAAATTTGATAAGGTGGAGATATTTGTGAGTTTAAAAGAGCAGTTGCAAGATGATCTGAAGTTGGCCATGAAAGAAA
>MGOU01000002.1:12332-46375 GCA_001795385.1 Clostridiales bacterium GWD2_32_19 | reverse complement strand
GCACTATAGTCTGTATAGTCTGCTGCTGTTAACAATCCTTCTGCTGTTATCGCTGCATCTAGTGCCGCTTGTCCTGCAAATACTAATCCTGCTTTTGTTGTTCCTATTAATATTGTCGCTGTATCTATCGCTGCTTGAGTTACATTTGCATCTGATTCTGTTGTTATTGCTGCTGTTATTGCATTTGCATAATTAGTCCATGTTGGTACTGTGTAGTCTGTTTGAGTTAACACATATACTGGTGTTCCATGATCTGCTCCTACTTCTACAGTTATTGCTGATGTTAAGGCACTCTTATCAGTATCTACTACCATAAAATCAATTTGCGCAACACTTGCAACCGCACTTGTATCAGTTACTGCCCCTGCTCCTAATGTAATTACATTTAAAGAACCTAAATTTACTGTATTTGTAATTGTTAATCTATACTCTTGTGAATCAGTATTTAATCCTGCCACTGATTCTACAGTCGCATTCCCAACAAATGCTGTTCCTGTCAAAGCACTTGTTATTGCTGTTACTGTTTGTCCTCCAGTATTTTCTGTTGCTTCACTAAATTTTAATGTTACCACATCAGTTGATACTAATTGTGAGTCTCCCACTACCGCATTAATTGTTAATACTACCGGTGTTGTTCCATCTGCTAATGGCGCTGCCGCAAATACCACTTCCGCATTAAATCCCGTACTCACTACCATCATGCACATTACAAGTATGTATGATATTACTTTTTTCATATTCTTCATCTTCTCAATACCCCCATTTTTTAGTTTTAGTTTGCTTACCATGCCCCTAATGTGATATCTGAATCTGTTATATCTACTCCACCAGATGTTCTTACTTTTACATCACCCAAGTTATTAAATATATTACTGATTGTTCTTACTACTCCATCATTATCACTATCTGTCGTTACCAGTTGGTCTTTATAGTACAACGAATAGCCTGTTATAAATCCACCATTCACTCTAACTTTCACATCAGATGTAAATGCTCCTGTAAAGCTTGCTTTCGCTAAAATCTCTATTGCTCCTACTATTACCGTTCTTGTTACTTCTGTAGCTGCATTTCCTGTTGCATCGCTTATATTATAGTGTATGGTATATGTTCCTGATACAGATGTATTGATTGAGCCTATGATTGTCCCTGCTCCGTTTGTTATCGTTTTTACTATGTTAGCAGTTATCGTTCCATCTATATTATCACTTGCTGTTGCTCCTGCATCTGTATAAGTATTTCCACTTGCTACATTTACTGTTGCTTGTCCTACCAGTGTAATCACTGGGGCTGTACTATCAGTCGAACTATCATCTCCTGACGATCCTCCACTTGATGTATTTGTCGTAATATTTTCATCAACTGGGCTTACAGATATACTACTACCTAGAGTCACAGTTTTTCCATTTATCTCAACACCACTCGCACTATTTGTAAGTAATGTTATCGTAACTTCACCTGTTAAACTTGCTCCTGTTGCTGTACTTGCAATATTCATTACATTAATTATAGTAGTATTATTTGTTGTAATTTCTACACCTTTATCTACAGTTATTTTATCAAAAGTACCGCTAAGTGTTACTTTAGCTCCTTCTTGTACTCTATCTGTTATCCTTAGTTCCGATATTTTAGTATCTGCTGCTGATTCAACTGATACAGCCTTGTCCATATTTACTCTTGTGAAATTACCATTTAATATAATTTTTGCTCCTTCTTGTATTTTATTAGTTAAATTAAGTTGACCTATGCTTGAGTCTGCAGCTGTTTCAATAGATACCGCTTTATCTACATTTACCTCGGCATAATCTCCTTTTAATGTTACCTTGGCTCCATCTTGTATGTTCTCTGAAATTCGAACTGGTATATCACTAACATTATCTTTTTCTTTTTGGATCATCGCTCCTGATTCAAGAGAGACACCTGATGACTTTGTTGTTCCGCTTAAAACAACTCTTATTTTGCTATCATTTTTCTTTACTTTAATGTTTTTTAAATTAGAGTTGTTAATAATGATCGAGTTTAACCCCCCACCTTTAATCACTGTATCCCCTATTACCGTAACATTTTCTAAATATACATTTCCTTCTGCAATTCCTTCTGTTAAATATAGATTTCCGTTTATTGTTGTATCTTTTAACATTATGTCACCTGTATTGATTACTATATTATTGTATTTACCTGTATAACTTCCTGACTGGTTATATATCTCTCCTACTATGCTGTCAATCATTTTTACCGCTTCTGCTCTTGTCAAATTATTGTTTGGTCTGAATGTTTGGTTTTCATAGCCTTTGATATAGCCTTTTTCAAGAAGTGCATTTACATTTTGCTTGGCATATCCTTCTATTGCTTGGTAGTCTATAAATGTATTTTCTAGATTATCTGAATTTCCTACAAGTTCAAATACCCTGCATAAAACCGCAGATGCTTCTTGACGATTTATTGGAGCATTTGGTTTTGCAATCACTCCATTTTCATCTTGATACCCTTTTAAGTACCCAGCAGCCACTGATTTTTTAATCACTTCACTGTACCATTCAGCTTCGCTTACATCGTCAAAAACGATCTCTGCTTCACCCTTAAAATTAAAAATTCTATTTACTAATGCAAAAAATTCTGCCCTTGTTATGCTCCCGTCTGGTTTTACAGTTCCGTCTTCATACCCTTTAATCAGCCCTTTATCCTGCCATTTTATCAGTTCATTTTTTGCCCAATGTTCCGAAATGTCAGTTGTTAAAGTAAAATCACTTCCTGTATTATTTGTATTTGTATCGGCATATACATTGCCCATACTTGATACTATCATCACTAAAGATAATACATATGCTACAATCTTTTCTTTCATATTTCGAGACTCCTCCCTATATAAAATATTTTCACATAAGTTATTTTAACAAATATTTATGTTTTTGTATATGTTTTTTAAATAATTTGTAAAAATATATATTAAAAACTTTAAAAATAAGTTTTTTTGTCAAGTGGTTTTTGGATTCTTTGTTTAACTCTCCTAATGATAAGTTTGCTTTCTAGCCCATGTTTCCAAATCAAAAAGTGGTTATAAAGTTTAGCATTTTGCTTATAACTTTATAACCTCTTTTTGATCTAATTAGTCCTCTAAATTGTATAAATCTTTATATTTATTTTCTAGATATTCAACAAAATATTTTGAGTTTAACTCTTCACCTGTAAATAATATAAGACAGCAATTGAAGCTGTCTTATATTATTATTGTATATTATCTCCACCATAATCTGCATATTTTGTTTGCACTAAATATATTATGTAATTTATATTCCAAAATGTCCATTAAATATATTGTTTAATACTGGTTCGTAAATACCCATTCCTTCTGTAAATATTTGTCCTAATTTACTCCATTCTTCGTCTGTCATACTTATAGGTTTACCATTTTCAAATTTTCCATTATATAGTAATGTTCCTTTCTCATTATATACTTCTCCTTCAGCGAAGTTAAAATCATCTCCTACCTTAACATTTATCATAACATTTCCATTATTATAATAATAAATTACTCTTCCTCCTATTGGTTTTATCCCGTAATCACCTTTTGTTACTTCAGCTTTTACCGCTTTAATGCCACTTTCATAGTATAGGATTATCAATCCTTCAGGATATCCATCTTTATATATTGCTTCACACATCAAGTTTCCATTTTTGTAATATATTTTTGTTTCACCATCTAGTTTATTATTACTTATAGATTGTGTTTTTACTATTATTTCACCACTTTCAAGTGTATTAGTATTAGTAGTAAAAAAAGAGTTTAAATTATTTGTATTTATTCGATAACAACTTTCAATTTTTATTATACCTATCTTTTGATCTTTTGTTTTTTTATCAACGATTTCTAAATTCTCAAGTTTTAGATTTTCACAATTTTCGAAAAACATTACATTATTTAAATATTCTTTAGAAATACTTATTTGAACTTTCTTTGCACTATCGATACCTATTATTGATAAATTTTCGATGTTAGTGATTACTACATTTTCTCCATCATATTCTACATTATTATTCAAAATTGTATGCTTTAGATCATAGGTTTCACTTTTTTCCATTACTTCACTTATATCAATATTATTAGCTAAATATATATTTTTATTTGATTCAATTGCATTTAAAAATTCTTCTGCTGTTGTTACCTGAGCTTTTTCTTTTATTCTTACTGTTTTATTATCTTGATCCCATTCTACATCTTTATCGCAGCTTTCAGCAATAAATCTTAAAGGTACCATAACTCTATCATTTATTATACTAGCGGGAGCATCTAAAATTACTTCCTTTTTATTCAGCTTCGAAATATTAGAGTCAACTTGTAAATAAATTTCTAGTCCTTCTTTTTTTCCAGTAACTACTCTTTTATCTGCGTCCCACGAAACTTCCAAACCCAGCCTTTCAAATATTACCCTAATTGGTACCAAGGTTCTATCGTTATATAATATAGGTCCCTGATCTTTTATATATAAATCTTCTCCATACATATTAATTTTTATATTATCCTCAGCCAAAGAATAATTCACTTGAAATACCATCAATAAAACACTCACTAAAAGAATCAATCTTTTTTTCATTTGTATCCATCTCCCTTTTTATTTTTACTTCTTATATCTTACAAATTATATTATACCAAACTATTATATTTTATCAACATATTTTAAAAATATTTTACTATTTATACTATTTTATTTGACTTTCAACTTGAAATATAATTAACTTCTATTTTCACTTATCTTAAAATCACCCTTTCTTACCTTTATCTCAGCTGCAATTAGAATTATTATTGGTAAAATAACTTGAAATGGTAAAGCATAATATGAATATATTTCAAAAGCCCAATGTTCCATTTGCATTGTGCTCTCGTATATAAACGAGGAAAAATAGATCATTAGTAATCCCGTTTGGAGTACGATATTTCTATAATTTTTCATACCAAACAGACTACTTATACCTTTACATGCAGCATACAAACAAATACTTGCTTTTATAAATGTTCCTACTACAAGCACTATAGAAACAGTAACTTCAATCCGTTGTATAAAGTCACCTATTTCTATTCTACCCACTGCTACATGAGAAGGAAAATATAGAATTTCTGCAATATCTGGACCTAAAACCAATATATTCCTAATACAAATGATTAATATAATAATCCCACCAATTAATAACCCCCATAAGTAAACATTGTAGACTGACTTTTTAGGTTGTAAAGCAAAAAGAATGGTTGTAAACAAAACTGTCTCAGCAAAAGGGAACGAAAACGCAGAAAAAGCACCTTTAAATACTGGCAAAAATCCATCGTACAAAATGGGCTTAATATTATCAAAATTCAATTCTGTAATACCCAATAGATTTACTAAAACTAGTACTGCTACTATAATAGGGAAGAAGAACTTCGAAGTTCTTCCTATAATTTCAACACCACCACTAACTACCATGATACATAATACTCCTATCATAAACATAGGAACAAGCATTGGAGTTTCTGGCATTGCAACAACATTTATAAATTCTCCAAAATTTCTTAAAACCAAAGCACCCAAATGAAATGCATACCATATATAAAGTATTGCTATTATCTTACCAAAAATCTTTCCAAAAACCATTTGTACTATCTCATAAATATCTTTACCCCTAAAAAGCGTTAATATTCTTGCATATATGATAACAAATGGAACTGCCATAATAATTCCTAAAATAATAGATATCCAACAATCTCTTTTTGCCACACCTGCTGTACCAATTAGTAAAGAAGTTCCTGTTATAAAAAAAATCATAATACAAATCGCCTGTTTACTAGTTATAATCTCCTTATTCATACAATTCCTACTTTCCCAAAAGAGCTATTATGATATCTTTTATAGAATCTGACGGACTAGATATTTTAATATTCAAACTTAATAATATAGCAATTATAAAAGATATTATAGTTATAGTCAAATTGACCCAAAAATCACGTCGATTGTTATTTTTATATACAGGAACTAGTTGTATAAATATCACTAATGCATATACCAAAACTACTGCTACAATCATATTCTAATCACCAACTGGAAGAGTTTTATATAATGCTGCACTATTTTTTATATTAATTTTAGTGTCAACAGTAACTTCTAAATTTTTAAATTTCTTCTTCCACTTTGACTCTAATTTTTTCCACTCATCCGGTAAATTCTCTTTTATTTTCTTTCCAAATCCAAATATGTCAGTGTTATATTTGGACTGTACTTTTTTTACTAAGTTCTTTATTCTAATATTCATATTCTTTTCTACATCCTTTTGCAATTTCATATTATTTCCCTCCTCCATATAATTTTCCTTCCCCTGTATCTCATCAATTGCTACTGTTGTTTCAATATTAATTTTTATATTCACATTATCATCACTAAATATAGGTTCAATTTTGGTCTTGCTTTTAATAATTTCTAATGTTATTTTTGTGACACCGCTCTTATTCTTTTGTTCTTGAACAAGAACTCCACCTTCTACCATGTCTTTAATGAAAAGTAATATTTTCGTTTCATCACTACTCAAAAAATCCATAAACTTATTTTTATCAAAAATGGCAGTCCCCATAACCTTTGGTGAAGATTGTTCATCTGTTTTTTGAAGTCCAATTGCTGATGTTATAGGTGAGATTCCATCTGCCGCCAAATCAACTATAAAATCTGATATTGCAATATTTGGTGATTTTGATAGACTTTTTTCATTCTCTAATATATCATCAATCTCAAATGAGACAACTTCATTGGTTTTTGCCTTACTTTCAATTATTTCCTTTGCTGTTTTCTCCTTAGAAACTAAAATATGCATATCAGCTCTCGTCTCTGCATCTCTATTATACCAATCTAGTATTTTTACCATATCGTCTTCTGCTATATTCTTGCTTAAAATTAATACCTTTGTATGACTCCAATATAATCTTTTACCAGATACTGATATAGTATTTCTAATCGTATCAAATAAGGTGTTACCAGTCATTGTTATGACCTTTGGAGTTATTTTATGTTCCTGACCGCCTTTAGCTTCCACTATTTCTACAGTCATACTATATTGATTATCATCACCTTTATCTATAGCTACACCAGCCACAACGGACATTTTTTCTACCTCTCTGTAATTCCAACAACCAGATAACAAAACCATGTGAACTGAAATAAAAAAGGATATCAGGACTATTTTAAAAAGTCTCATCATTTCATTTACCTCTACTTTTTTTAGGCTGTCTAACATAGTTTTTATCAACAATTAGTTTTGTTCTGAAATTCATTTCCCACCATGGTGCTCTTATTATAGTATCTTTTATGTCCTCTTCATCAAATGAAATAATATTTAACATATACGGAACACCGAATGAACGCATACTCATAAGATATATAACTAACCCTACAACTCCAAAAATATACCCATACATACCCATTATTGACGCAAGAAGCAAAAATATAGTTCTCGTTATTATAGAAGCACCTATTAAGTTTACAATAAGTAGTGATGAAATACCAGTCAAAGCTGTTACTATGACGATTGGAGCACTTACTAATTTAGCTTCAACGGCTGCCTGTCCTAACACCAATGCACCTACTATATTAACAGCTTGTCCAATTTGTACAGGCATTCTAGTTCCTGCCTCCCTGAGTATTTCAAATACTAAAAGCATAAGAAGAGCCTCGACAACCGTAGGGAATGGAACACCTTGCCTAGCAGCAGATATACTTAAGATGAGTGGAGTGGGTATCATTTCTTGATTATATGTGATAAGTGAAATATAGATAGCTGGGACACTTATAGATAATAGTCCTCCAGTTATTCTTAATATCCTATTTATAGATGCATATATAAAGTTATTATAGTAATCCTCATTAACTTGAAAATATTCTATCATCAAAAACGGAACAGTTAAAACGAAAGGTGTCCCATCAATAAAAAGTCCAATACGTCCCTCAAGTAGCTTTGCAGCTAGAACATCCGGTCTTTCAGTAGTTCCCACCGTTTCAAATGGTGAATATGGTGAGTCTTTAATTAACTCCTGAATATACCCAGCATCAAGTATCCCATCTATTTTAATATCATCTAAACGCTTATTTAATTCTTTTAATATTTTGTCAGAAACCAACCCTTCAATATAACATATACAAGTTTTCGTATGAGTCATAACCCCTATTTCCTTAAATTTAAACTTTAAATCAGGGTTTTTAATTTTTCTCCTTAACAGTGATAAATTTATATTGATGGACTCTGTAAACCCCTCTCTAGGGCCGCGAATAACCTTTTCGGATGTTGGCTCCGCAACTGCTCTAGTCTCCCAACCTTTAGAATTAATTATTAAAACTTTGTCATATCCATCAAGCAAGAATATTGTATCTCCATATATTACTGAGTTTACAATTTCATCAATATCAGAGGACTTTTTTACATTATTTGATACGATAACCTTATATTGTAGTTCTTCAAGTAGATTCTTATTTGATATTTCTTCTCCTAAATTGTTAGACAATATAGGCTTAATAATATTTTCATTAAGTATTTCATTCTTTACCATACCTTCAATATATATAACACAGCACTTAGCTGAATCTAAATATTTATTTTGAAATTTTCTAATTATTAAAGTATCATTATTTGAGAAAATATTACTAAACAGCTTTATATCTTCTTCAAGTATTCCTGTTAATTTATTAATACTTGGCGGTTTATCATCTTTTTCTGTTTCCTTTATAGGATCTCTTTTATTAAACAATCCAAACATATCATCACCTAAAACTATTATTTACAATAACTAACAAATTATAATTTAAAATCAGATTAATACTTGTATTTTGGTTCCTTCCCCTTCTCAGGGGAGAATCTAAAACCTAAACAAATTTCAAAATATAAACTGAAAATAAAAGATAGTATTAACTTATTCAGAATAAGTTAATACTATCTTTTATTCATTGTAGCATATAATTCAATCCCCATGTAACTCCGAAGCAATCAGTAATTATTGCATGTTGAGCTCCCCAAAATGTCTTCTGTAACTCAAATTTTATAGTGCCATCCTTACTCAAAGCTTTGTATAGTTTATTTATTTCTTCTTCACTATCTAATTCAAGTATCAAGTCCATATTACCACTTTCTGCACTATCACCCATTGCATCCACCAGATATAATATACATTGATCGTTAATATGAAGTTCTACATGTATTATTTTTCCTTCTTGTCCTTCAAAACCAGGTGTATTGTCTGATTTCTGAAGATTTTTTATTTCTCCACCAAATATTTCCTTGTAATAATCTAAAGCCTCTTTACAATTTTTAAAATTGATATTGGGAATAATCTTTTTCATAGGTCACCTCCTCGCTTTTAGGATGTATCCTTATATATACTAACCAAAATAAATATCGATATTATATGTATTTACACTTTTTATAAATACTTTTGGGTTTACCTATTATTTTATTTAATAATGACATGTTTCCTTCTCTTTTACCTCATAAAAGCTTGATTTAGCTGGTACATGAGGAAGATCATTATAAAGTATAGGTACACCTTCAGCTTGAATTGATTCCGCAAGCATGTCGATTTTAGAAGCTTTGCCTATTGCTAAGATTAGAGTATTTATAAATATCCATGAAAGCAAGGCTGGTGACTTTATCCTTCGAGCTTTTGCATATACATCATACTCGATAGCAAGATATGAAGCCCTTACAATCGACTCTAATAAATGTCTAGTAAGACAATAGTACCTGACACAATCATTGTAATTAATTAAAATTTCTTCAGTTGTTTCAGCCACACCTATAAAACTATCTTTATTATATGCAGTTCTAATCTTATACCCTATATCTTTAGAATCTATCCTTTTGAAATCTATAAAAAATGTCTCTGTATCTTTATGTCCAATATCACTAAACTTAGGTATTGATTTCATAGATACAACTTCCTCTGACATTATAGGAATTCCATTCCTATGATATGGTCTTGCAAACTGTTCTAGAAATATGAAAACTACCCAAGCTATCTTCTCATAGAAAATTAAACTACTACTAATTTTTTCAGACCTTCCGCCTGTTAAATCAGAATAAAGAGGAAGTCGCTGTATATTAATATCGATTGCTTCCTTAATATGCTTTGACACGGTGTAGTCAAAATATTTACTTCCCTTCATCATATGTGCCACATCCTTTGAATAAAAACTTGCTTATTATCTCACACTATTTATTTTTATTTACTTTAGTAACAGTCGTATTACCAAGAACCTTTGTCGATAATCCACCACCAAAACCATACCAATTTTTGGTTCTAAAATTTTACTTCTTGATTTTCTCTTTCTAAAACTTCAATGCGAAAGTACATTTTTTCTTTTTTATTTAAAATATCTGCTACGATTAGATTGGGAAATATCGATATGTAGTTATTATACTCTCTAACTGACCCGTTGTAATATTTACGTGCATTTGTAATATCTTCTTCAATCTGGTTTAGTTCTTTTTGCAATTCTAGGAAGTTTGTACTTGCTTTTAAATTAGGATAAGCCTCTACCATAAGCAAAACTTTTTGTAATCCTATAGATATCTCGTTGTTAGAACTTATTATATTCTCAGAATTAGTACTTTGAGTAGCTAAAGTTCTAGCATTAACCAGACTTTGCAATATTTCTTTTTCGTGAGACATATATTCTTTTACAGTTTGTATTAAATTTGGTATTAAGTTATACCTCTTTTTAAGATAAACATCCATTGTAGAAAACGCTTCATTCACCTTGTTTGTCATTAAGATTATCCCATTATATATACTTATAAATGCCAGTACTAAGACAAATACAATAACACCAATAATTATTGAAGTTTCCATAAAACCCTCCTGAATTAAAATTTCAAATAAACATATCCGTTTATTTTTCTATTTTCACAGCCGTGCCATAGCACAAAACTTCAGTTATACCTTCTCCTACTTGGTTCGCATCGTATCTCATGCTTATTATTGCATTAGCATTCATATTATCAGCATGCTCTATCATTATATCAAACGCCTCTTGTCTAGCTCGTTCACACAATTCCGTATATATTGTTATATTTCCTCCAAAAACACTTTGGATGCTTGCGCCAAAAGTCCCTACAACACTTCTTGAACGAACTGTAATTCCTCTGACAATACCTAGATTTTCTGTTACCTTATACCCCTCAAAATTCACACCAGTTGTTATAAATTTCTTATCCATAACGTCTCCTCCAATTTTTCTTAATATTTTCCATTATTATAGCATATTTTGAAATTTAAATATAGTTATTTATACTTTATTAACTTTTTTTTAAACAAAAATGAATCTCCCCGCGGCAAGCCGACAGGGTAACATGTTGTCATTGCGAGCGTTTTTTGCGAAGCAATCTCATCTTTTAAAAACGAGATTGCTTCGTCGAAAGAACCTCCTCGCAATGACAAGAACGCGGCAAGCCGACGGGGAATTAAACCCAAAGAGATTAAGTTTATTTTAAAATGTACCCTATAGAATAGACAAATAAACAGTCTATTCTATAGGGTACATTTTAATTAGCCCAAGTAATTTGTAATATCAATATTTTAAATTATATATTCTTAATTTATATTACATAACAAGTATATTAATACCTATACTACATGTTAATCATTTTCAGCATTTTCTTCAAATCAGTATTATTTCTATTAATATATTTATTTTGCTTGCACTTAATCTGTTCTATTAATTTGTATCCAACTTCATAAGCAAAATCAAAATCATATTGTGTTATTTTTCCTTCATCAAGTGCTTCTTTCAAATCATCTTCATCAATTAATATTACCTTTTCATCAAATACAAGTATATCCAAATATAAATCATAATAAAATGGTATTCCATCCTCACTTACTCCATTTTCTTTGCTTATGTCTACATACCATTCAACAACTTTCTGCTCTTTATCAAAGAATGTTCTTACGATATAGTTATCATCAATTGACACATATTCAATTATATAATATCCATCGTTTATTACACAAACATTTATTCCATCATGATTCATAACAAGTGGCTCTTCCACTTTATCAATCTTCTTGAGTGAAATATAACAATTTAACTCCTCATCTTTAATTAGTTTAATATCATACTTTTCCATCCCTCTCAAGTATGTTTTGTTAATATATTTTTTTTTCATATTAATCCCTCCAATAATCTTTCCTCAAAGGGTTTTATCCTTCTTGAATAAAACCTTGCTTGTTATGATTTATTTATTAATCAAGACCAATCCTGATTTTCTATTTCATCCATATACGCCTGTGTTTCGTACCCTAATGCCCATATGCTTATTCCTTTTAAATCATAGTCGTTCACTATATCCAGTTTTGCTGCTAAGCTCTTTTCATTTTCAAACCAAACTTTGTGTTTTATTCCCTTTTCATCTGTATACTCATAATATTGAGACTTTGAGACTGTGTCCCAGTTTATAGTTGCACCATATTTTGCGGCTACTGAGTATGCTTTGCTTATTGTATAAGACCTTGTCCCACTTGTTGACCAGTCATATCCATAGGCAGCCACGCCTAAAAGTATTTTATCTTCTGGTATTATACTTATTGCATATTTAACTACTTTTTCTACCCAACCTGCTGAAGCGACTGATCCTGCTGTACCTTGTGGGTAATGCTCATCATATGCCATAATTACGAATTGGTCTGCATATGGAGCTAGCCCCTCATAGTCAAACGCACCCTGCCAAGCAGCTGTTTTATTATCATATGTTTTTGCTGGTAAATCTATCGTTACTAAATATCCTATAGGCGATAGCGTCTCATATAGTTCTTTCATAAACCTCGTCATATATTCCCTATCATATGCGTACACATTTTCTATGTCTATACATATTCCTGAGTAACCATACTTTTTCATTTGAACTAAAATGTTATTTATCAATTTACTTCTATTTTCAGTGCTTTCTAGCAGCTTTTTGGCTACTTCACTATCAAACTGATTTGTCACAGAAGCTTTCAGGTTTATATTGTTTGCCTTTGCGAAATCTATCTGATTTGTCGGTATTAGTCCTGTAAGATTTCCTAACCCATCAACAGTATACGTATGCGTAATTACTTCATCAAGTACATCTTTATTATTTACCATCGAGTTATAAGATGTCTTGTCGCCATCATAATAATATGTAGCATATCCCAGAACAACCTTACTATCATCGACTACAACCATGTTTTTATCTTGAATAGATACTACTCTTGTTTTTTCGTTCCAGCTCACATTAAAACCTATCCCCTTTGCTACAAAGGCTACAGGTATCATAGTTTTATCATTTATTATTTTTGCAGGCACATCAAGTTCACTTGTTATCCCATTAATGTATGCCGTTTTATTATTTATCGTTAATATTATCACCTTATTTGCATATGTCACATAAACTTGTTTATACTTTTCATCCCAGTTCACCTTAGCACCTAGTTTCTCGAAAACATCCCTTGCTGGCACTAATGTTCTGTCATTTAGTATTATTGGAGGCATGTCAGTACTTACTGTCTCACCATTTACTCTAAGTTTAACAGGTTGTGCTGTATATTCATATGTCTGTCCATCATATTGTAGGATCATTGCAAATACACTTGTATAATTTACAAATATTATCGGGAGTAGGATAAATAACATGATGTATACCTTTCTCATCATTTTTTCCATCGTTATCAGCTCCTATATATTGTTTTTGCTAAGTGTAAGTTTATTATATCATATACCGAACCTCTTTTAAATGAAACACCATGATTTGAAATTCAATTGTAACTAAAAAGTATTGAATCTTCAACATCAAAGCTCAATACCTTGGGTTATTTAGAGAGGACTTTCCTGCTATAAAATATAGTCCATAAAAAGCATAATATTTAAAATCACTACAGTAACCCCTATTATCCAAAGTGATAATCTATCGAATACTCCATTTTTAAATTTACCCATTACTTTTCCTGATGATGTTAGATATATCTGTAGAAATATTGTAAATGGAAGCTGTACGCTTAAAAACATTTGTGATAATAAAAGGCCTTTGAATATATCATCTATGAAGAAAATAAGTATTGTCGCTAAAACAAGGGTTAGTCCAACACCCAGTTTGGTGTGCTTATCGTTGATGTCATATGGTTCACTAAATATGCCTGCAAATGTACTTCCACCTGCCATTCCTGCTGTAACAGCTGCAGATATCCCTGCAAACAATAATGCTATGGCAAAAAGAGTGGATGCACCGTTTCCAACAAGAGGTACTAGCATCTTTTGTGCTTGTGATAACTCAGTAACTTCCACATTTGCAGCAAAGAATGTTGCAGCAGCTACTAGTATAATTGCACAATTTATAGCCCATCCAACTAACATAGAAAACACTGTATCAATATACTCATACTTCAGCTGTCTCTTAATGATATGTTCATCCTTCAAATTCCACTGCCTACTCTGAATTATTTCAGAATGCAAAAATAGGTTATGAGGCATGACAACTGCACCCAAAACGCTCATTAAAATAAACATTGAGCCTACTGGTATGTTAGGGATAACCATTCCCATTACTGCTTTGTCCCATTCCACATGCACAAGTCCAAGTTCAACTATAAATGAGACTCCTATAATAGAAACAAATCCTATTATCCATCTTTCTAACTTTTTATATGAATTAGTAAATAGCATCCACATTACAAAACCTAGTACTATCATAATTCCTATTTTTATTGGTAATCCAAACAGCATATTTAATGCTATTGCCGCCCCCAATATCTCTGCAAGTGCTGTAGATATGCATGCCAGCATAGCCGTTGTCAGTATACTTCTACTGGCCCATGGTTTTAAATAATTCGTAGCAGCCTCTGACAGACAGTAACCAGTAGCAATTCCCAAATGTGCAGCATTATGTTGCAATATAATCAGGAATAAAGTTCCGATTGTTACTATCCAAAGCAAAGAATACCCAAACTCAGAACCAGCAGAAATATTCGTTACCCAATTCCCTGGATCAATGAACCCAATGGTTACTAAGAATCCAGGTCCTATGTATTTGATAAAATCCAAAGCTGTACGCTTTGCTTTATGTTTTTCTTTAAACCCATCAATAAATTTAAATATCTTCATATGTTTTTCCTTTCTACTTATTATCTTGTTATCTTAACACAATTTCTCTTTTATTTCAAATATTATTTCTTATTGCATTAGTTTAGTATGACAAAATCAAATAAAATTTAAAATAAATAGATACCCCGCAGCAAAGCTGCGGGGTATCTATTTGTCATTGCGAGCATCTTTTTGCGAAGCAATCTCTCCTTTAGCTTAAGTACCAGATTGCTTCGTACCTCGCAATGACAGGACGCACGCAGCAGAGCTGCGGGGAATTGACCCTAAGAGATATTAAACTTTAAACTGCATTACCTTATCTGAAAGATCATTTGCAATCTTATTTAAGTCTTCTGAATAAGAGTCAATTTCCATAAGCCTAGCCGATTGTTCCTGAACGGATGCATATACTTCCTCAGAACATGAAGCAGCTTGTTGTGTAGTTACAACCAACGTTTCTACTGATGAAACAACCTCTTTACTTTTACTTGTTTGGTTAAAAGTTGCACTTGATATATCTTCAACCATACCTGCTGTGTTTTGTGCAGCATCCATGATTTTCTTTAGTGATTTTTCAGTAACACTTATGGTTTCTGTTCCCTCAGTTAATTTTTGTGAGTTTAAGTTCATTAATTGAACTGTTTTTGCTGCTGAACTCTGAATTTCAAGTATTATAGATTCTATTTGACTTGTTGAGTTTACACTCTTTTCTGCCAATTTCCTGACTTCATCTGCAACCACTGCAAAACCTCTTCCTTGTTCTCCAGCTCTTGCAGCTTCAATTGCAGCATTTAGTGAAAGCAAATTGGTTTGACTTGCAATATCAGAAATTAAATTTACAATTTCCCCTATCTTTATAGATTTATCTCCAAGTGTTTTAACTACTTCAAACATCTGTTTAACTGATTCATCTACTTCATTCATCTTTCTAATAGTATTACTAACAGATTCTTCGCCTTCATGAGCGGCACAAACTGTATTATCTGATGCAGTCTTAACTAGTTCTGCCTTTTCTGCAATCTCTTTAATTAATTGATCAAGTTCAACAATAGTATCCATGATTGTATTAGTCGTATTAACCTGCTCCTGAAAACCTTTTGCAAGTTCATCCACTGTATGTCCTATCTGATTTGAGATTTCTGATGTTTCCCTTGAACCATCATAAACCTTCTTACCTAATTCATTTACATCTTTTGTACTTAATATGACAGATTTTATTAACTCATTGAGCTTCTCTATCGCCATATTAAAAGAACTTGCCAACTGTTGAAACTCATCATTTGTATTTATGACAACGGTTTTTGTTAGGTCTCCCATCGCCAAACTTTTTGTTGACTCAACTATTGTATAAATAGGTTTTGTAAATATCCTAGCCATAAATATGCATGCAATTATACTAATAACAATGAATAAACTTGTAATAATACATATTTCTAAAATTAACGAACCCAACTCCTGAGTGATTGGTTTCTTACTGTAACCTATTTTTACATACCCTAAATTCTTAACTGGTCCTATAATGGGTGCTGTTATTTCTAATACCGCATTTTGAGATTTAGAAATTGTTTCAGATTGTTCAACCCCCATCATTTGTAGTGCTTTTTTATAGCTTAGCTCACTTGTTGTAATCTTATCTGGATTGATTTCTTTTAAGTTTATTATATTCTTTAAGTTTGTTCCTTTTAATGTATCATTATTATGTTCTTTCACAACATAGTTTTCATCAATTATAGCAATATACTCCATTGCTAAATCTTCGGCGTTCTCCCCTACTTCTAACCCTTGTACAATCTGCCTTAATACATTGTAATCTTTTATCAACATTGAATTGATACAGGAATTCGCTATGTTTTTTGATAAAATTTTTCCTCTTTTTTCAAGTTCATCTTCTAAAGTTGTACTTTGGCAGTTGTATAGCATTACTGCCATTATTGATAAAATTAAAAGTAACATAGTTGAAAACATAATTATAATTTTCATTGAAAAAGAAACCTTAATATTTACTTTCTTGAATATTTTTTTAAATATTTTTGTTAATATTTTATTGAATACATTATTCTTTAGTAAATTACCCCACTTACTTATCATCAAAGTCCCCCTCCTTTTTCTTATTTGTATAGTGGTATTTAAAATAAATGAATCTCCAGTGGCAAGCCTACGGGGTATCATGTTGTCATTGCGAGCGTTTTTTGCGAAGCAATCTCATCTTTCAAAAACGAGATTGCTTCGTCGAAAGAACCTCCTCGCAATGACAAGAACGTGGCAAGCCGACGGGGAATTAAACCCAAAGTGATTAGCCTAAAACTAAATTTAAGCAAGTTGTATTAAGATACAACTTGCTTAATATAATACATCTTAAATATTATATATTATTTAATATCTAGCTTAACCATTGCCTCACGTACCCAAGCATAATCTTCATCTGTTACACTTGTAAATCCAGTATATTTTTTATCAACTGCTTTTAATATCTCAACATCTTTTAATTTTAAAAGCGCATTCTTTATATCCTCTTTTAATTTTGCATCTAATCCTTCTCTTGCTGTAATAGCAAAAGTAGGTATGTGTTCTTGTTTACCAAGTATTTTTATTCCTTTATCCTTATTCTTTTCAAAAATACTTTCTTTAACTGCACCTGCATCATAGTTTTTGTTTAATACTTGAGATATTACCTCATCTTGACTTGTAAAATTCTTTGCCTCTGCAAGGTCACTTTCTTTAACGCCCTCATTGTACATAAGGTATTTAGGAGCACAGTTTGAAGACATAGAATCCTTATCTCCGAACGCAACCTTCTTACCCATTAATCCTTTTACATCTTTTACAGCACTATCATCTCTAACAAAAATTACTGAGCTATATTCTGTGTCCTTACCTTCTATTGCTTTTACCAATGCCTCTGCCTTAAATTTATCATGTGCTTGAACATATGTAACTGGCCCAAGGTGTGCAATATCTACTGTTCCTTGTTCTAAGCCTTGTACTGCTTTTTCATAATCTGAAGATGGAATAAATTCAACCTTTTTTCCTATTTCTTTACTTAAATAATCGCACAATGGTGCAAAATTCTTAACCATCGTCACTGGGTCTTCCAAACCTATCGCCGTAATTTTTATAGTCTCCTCTGTTACAGGTGTTTCATTTGTACTTGTTTGAGTCACATTTTCATCATCTACTGGCTTTTCCTCTGAACTTTTACCACCACATCCAACTAACATTAATACTACAAAACAGATTGATAAAGTTACTCCTAAAAGATTTAATATTTTTCTCATTTGTTTCTCCTCGCTTTCATATTTTTTTATAATTTTAATAATTACTCCCAAAAAACATAAAGTTTGTTTGTTTTACATCCTCTTGATATTTTGCTTTTGTTAGATATATAATTTTTCTAAGCTTGATACTGTTATATGTATTAATATAACAGTATCAAGCTTATTCTGACATGTTTCTCCATTGTCTTATGCCTTACATTATTGTCAAATTCTTTAAAATAACAGCTTTAAATTACATTTTATGCATTAATCAACATAATTTACAAACAAATACTATCATATTAATAATTTTTTGTCAATAATATTTTATTTTATTTTAAAATATAAATGTTTTTCTTTTAATTTTTTATTAACTATCACTTATTCAGTAGATATATTATTTTTAATCTCTTTGGGTTTAATTCCCCGTCGGCTTGCCACGGGGAGATTCATTATAAAGACTTGATTGTCTAGCAGATTATCATAAAAAATTAGAGATGTTAACAACAACCATTACTATTACAGCCACAACTAGAACTGCCGTCTGGTAATGAAGTTTTTCCTTGCTCTATGCCTAATGCTTTATATGCAGCCTCACGAATAGCCTTTGCTGGGATATCCTCATATTCACTACCATCATACATAACTGTCCGACAGTAAGCTTCCGTTCCTAGTAAAGATGTACAGGAATCACAGTAGTTCTTTGATACCTCGATATTCAGAATATCTTCAATGGGAACTCCATTAAAGATGATAATATTCGACTCTGCAATTTGGGTTTCATCAAGTTTGGACTCAGTCAGTTCTACTACAATACCCTGTGGTTGTAACACTCTATTTAATCTTTTTACTTCCTGCGTGAGATTTTCACCCGTATCATAACAACGGTTGCAAGTCTCACCTACCACATCAAGGTGCCTCCATTCAATTTTAAGCGTTTTCATTTTACATACATCCTCATTGTTATCTAAATTTTCTTCTTTTATATATCCCTTTATTTCTTCCTTGCTTGGAATCCTTCCATATGCCTTTACTTTCTCATTTATTACAATAGCCGGTGTTACCATTACTCCATATTCCATTATTTTTTGTATTTCCTCTACCTTTTCCATTTCAACACTAACATTCAACTCTTTTGCACATTCTTCTGCTAGCTGATGTAATTTTTTACAATTTGTACAACCCATTCCTAAAATTTTTATATTCATTTTAATCTCCTCCAATTTGTTTTATTTTTATTTTCATTTACATAATTTATATTAATAAATATGAAAAAATATTAAACAAGTATCCTATAATTATAATACCTACTGTAACTATTGATATAAATATTGTAAGTAACTTTGGTTTTACAACTCTACTTATCATAACCATAGATGGGAATGATAGTGCTGTTACTGCCATCATGAAAGCAAGCACAGTTCCTATGTCAACACTTTTTGCAAATAGTGCCTCAGCTATTGGAATAGTACCGAATATATCTGCATACATGGGTATTCCGACAAGTGTGGCAAGTATTACTGCAAATGGATTGTTTGATCCGACAACATTATCTATTATATCTTGTGGGATAAAATTGTGAATCATCGCTCCTATACCGACACCTATTAATATATATATCCAAACTTTTTTAATTATGTTTTTTACTTCCCCTACTGAATAATTAACTCGTTCCTTTTTTGTCAACTCAGTAACTTCCAAGTCAACACTTTTTATTTTTCTAACATAATCTTGTATTTGATCACCTAAATCCAATTTTTCTATGATGGTTCCTGCTACTACTGCAAGTATAACACCAACAACTACATATGCAAGTGCTACCTTTATTCCAAAAAATGATAGTAATACAAGAAATGATGCAATATCAACAAATGGAGATGATATGAGGAATGAAAATGTGACTCCAAGTGGTAATCCTGCTGAAGTAAATCCTATAAATATCGGTATGCTAGAGCAACTGCAAAACGGGGTAATTGTTCCTAAAAGTGCCCCCATTATATTGCCTTTTATCCCTTTAAATCTCCCTAGTATCTTTTTTGTTCTTTCTGGTGGGAAATAACTTTGAATATATGATACTAAAAATATCAATACTGATAACAAAATAAATATTTTAACAACATCATACATAAAAAAGTGAACTGCACCACCCACTTTACTTTGTATCGATAAATCAAATACATTTTCAACTAAAAACTTTACTATATCGCTTAACCATTGCATTTTTAAAACTTGATCGTTTAAAAAACTAAATATATTCACTCAAACTCACCTCTTTTTTATTTAATACTTCCCAACATTAAATACCTTCCCACTATAACACCTATAAAGCATAATGTTAGATTCAAAAAGATATTGATAAATGCCATTGTTATTTTATCACTTGTAAACATATTTGTGGTCTCGTATGCAAACGCAGAAAACGTGGTAAGTCCACCTAAAATTCCTGTAATTAAAAATAATTTATAATTATCTGATACATTTATAGATGACATCATTATTCCTATTAAAAAACATCCTAAAACATTTACAGTAAGCGTACCATAAGGATATAAATTACCTAATAGTTTTTCTGATACTTTATATATAACATATCTTAACGAAGCACCTATAAATCCGCCCATTCCAACTATTAATATATTATACATTATTCTTCCCCCTTGCAATTATCTTTACAACCTCTATCTTTTACGAGTCTTTCCTTCAACTTTTGTATATCTTCTTTACATTTTTGTATGTTTATAAGTTCTTCTTTCACCAAACTTTTTATAATAGTATTATAAATCCTGTTTTTATTTAATGAGTATTTAACCCATAAGCCACTCTTCGTGTCGTTTGCTATATTAGCATTTTTAAGTATTGTGAGATGCCTTGATACTGTAGACTGTGGCAACCCCAATATATCTACTATTTCACAAACATATAATTCTGACTCAAACAATAAGTTTATTATTCTGAGCCTTATCTCTTCTGACAATGCACTCGTTACATTTAATATCTCTTTCACTCTTATTCACCCCACAGTATAAGTATATCCTTTATTCCGAATATATACATATTATATGCATAAATAATCTTTTTGTCAATATTATTTACAAAAAAACAAAAAAGACCTCATTAAGAAGTCCTATTCCAATTCATTTCACCATCTTTATCCAGCATCTTAGACTATGCTTTCAGAGGTTGTTCAGGTGCTAACAACGCTACCATTCCACCAACTATTATATTTAAATAAAAAGTTACGAATCTCCACAAAAATATAGCAGGTAAGATTTTGCCTGGTTCTAAAAATATATTAAACAACATCCCAAAGCTTACCTCTGCACCACCTGATGCTCCTGGTAGTGGTACAAATGATGTTATCATAGTTACAAAAGCATTCGCCGATATAATATCTGTCATATTTCCTGTCTTTCCGAACCCTCTATATATTATATAAGATATTGAAAAAAATATAGTTAATTGCATAATGGTCAATAAACTCGTTGTAACTAATACCTTCATATTTGATTTCAAGCTTTTTGAATGCTCTTTAAAATAAGTTAATTCATCTTTAATCTTATTTTCAATATCATCTGAATGTCTACATATTTTAAATTTAGAACATAGTTTTACCAATGAATGTATATATTTGGTTGTTAACTCAGCATAGTGAGTAAACGCAAACAATACAACCATCACAAAGGAATTAACTATAAAACCAATTAAAGCAAGAAGCATAAATTTATCGACATGCGAAACAAAAAAGTTGTACTTAAAGAATATTACCATTATAGAATATAGAGTTAATATTACTTGGTATACTATAAACTTCATAACAAGTATAGAGCCAGCTTCCCCAGAGCTTATACCATCTTTAGTCATAGCATATAGCTGCATCGGTTGTCCTCCTGTTGAAAAAGGGGTAACCGAATTGAAAAATTGTCCTATCATTGATACTCTAAGAACAGCCATGAAACTATATTCTTTATACTTTGATTTAACAAATATATATAAAATAATTGCTTCTAGCATCCAATATGTTATCATTGCTACAATAGCAAGTAAGAATAATTCAAAACTAACTTTTGCTATATTTTGAATAAATTTATCTGCACCATCAGTAAATGCCACTATCCCAAAGAATACAAGTAGCGAACCTACAAGTATAATAATGTTAAACCATTTTTTTTTCATTTTTTTCATCCTTATTTTTGAAAAATATTTTAAAGCCTATGCAATACTTTTACTCGTATTTCATTTCAGCACTTGTATATTAACATATATCTCAATAAAAATCAAGCATTCAAATTTTGAATTTCACCTATTTCTCATAGTTTTTTTATTTATTTAGTGTTTTCTGATATATACTTGCGAGTTTTTTACCTATCTTTTTTATATCTCTTTCTTTTACAACTTCATATCCCTTTTCAGAAAGATCCTCTAACTCTTTATTAAATAATTTATTTATTTTTCCCTCAAACTCATTAAGATTTCTTGCCATATGGCAGTTATCTCCGTCCTGTAACCATCCTTTATACGCACCTATATCTCTGACTATAACTTGTCGTTTTGTCGCGATGGCTTCCAAAACAACAATACCTTCAGTTTCCTCATATGACATCGTAACAAATATGTTTGATCCTGCATAAACACCTCTCATCATATCTCGTTGTACATATCCCAAGCGATATACATTACTAGGAAGATTCTTTAAAACTTTCTTTACCTTTCCTGGTAGATATAAAGAATTTATATCTCCACACCATACAAATTTGTAATTAGGCAATCTTTTAGCTAGCTCGATAAAATCAAGTATTCCTTTTCTTTCTATTGGTAACCCTACTGCCGTAATAATTTTATCATTAATTGAAAACCCATACTTTTGTCTGAACTTTTTGCCCAGTTCCTCATCATTTTTAAAATACTCTAATTCTATACCATTTGATACACATTCAATGTTTGGGTTTAATCCATATCCTACTAATATTTCCTTTGAATATGGTGTAGGAGTTATAATTTGATCAGCTAAATTATAAACTTTAATTAACCAGCTTTTAAATAACTTTGATACTAAATTAGAGCCTATAAAAGAATTTTTAAAGTCCTCTTCTGTCGAGTGTGCATGTATTATAACTTTTATACCTTGCTTACTGCACCTTTTTGCCAAAAGATAAGATTTAGGTCCTATTGTATTTATATGTACTATATTAAAATCGTCATTACAATTAGTAGTATATTGTATATTATTTTCTTCTAAGGCTTTCATTTGATGTTTAATAGCTCTACCAACCCCAGAGTTAGATATATACTTTAGCCATTCAGTATATAACAACACCTTCATATCACTTGAATTACTTACAACATTATGAATTCTTTTATTTGATTTTTTTAAATTAATCATAACTTAAATTCGCTCCTTATAGACTCAATATTTCAATTCTGAATCATACTTTTATACCTATGTTTTAGATTTAATAATATCATATTTACATAAAAAAGGCAATAATTTTATTTTCAAATTATTATTATTAGCCTTTATATAAAATAATGTCACATATAAAAATATTCATAATGTTATAATATATTCGCTAAACAATGCTATAAGAATGGGGAACTGGTTGCAGATATATTTTATAATGGTTTTACCATTTCTTGTTTTCTTACATATTATTATACGATTTTTTACAACAAAAAAGACTTAATCTTCATCCTATAAAAATCAAATCTTTTTATTTTTCCCCTCCCTTGCTTAGAGGAGGTTAGGTGGGGACACATTATTTTAATACCAAATCTATGACCCCCTCTAGCTCTCCTTTAGCAGGGGAGAATATAAAACCCTTACCCTTATTATACAGACATTTAAATTTACTTTACGGCAAAGTTACTCTTATAGTGTTACTCGTATATTTCACATCATTATAAACAGTCGTAATACTCACATAATAACTGTCCCCTGAAACTGTATTTCTACCAAAATCTCCATCTTCATAACTCATTCCTTCTGTGATATAAAGATAATTTCTATTTACATCCGATATATGAGCTATATACCCGTTATCCGGATATTCTGGCGTTCTGTCACTCTTTGATAAAACCACTTTATAATATCTAAAATCATCATTATCAACCTCTGTCCAATTCAGAGCTATTCTACCATTTTCAACACTATACTCTAATTTTGGGGTTTTAGCGAGATTTATATTGTTATCATAATCAACCTTATCTTCTTCATCATATGTCACTTTGTCTCCTGATATATTGCTTACTCTATCAAGCAATACTGCCGTCTCTGCTCTTGTTATATTATCTTGAGGCCTAAAATACATTTTCCGATCCGATCCTTCTGAACCAACCATAATTCCTTTTTCTACTGCTATAGCTACATAACCTTGAAGATTCTTCGATATCAAATTTTTATCGTTAAATTTGTCTAGTGTACTTTTATTATATTTCTCATCCTCTAGTCCTTTTGCTTTTACTATTGCTACTGCCATATCTTCTCTAACTGAGGGTAAATCAGGTTTAAAGTAATCACCTTTGCTTGTTTTAAATCCTGTAAGATAATACTTAGCTGCCTCTACATATTGTTTAGCCCAGTGGTCTCTAGGAATATCCAAGAAGTCAGAATTACTTGTTTGTTGTATCTTAAGTTTTAGTGCATTTACAAGAATTTTTGCAAATTCCGCTCTTGTCACCATACCATTAGGTCTAAATGTACCATCTTCATATCCAGATATGACCCCTGCTTCTACTAATTTTTTCACCTGTCCATATGCCCAATGATTTTGTCTTAAATCCGAAAAATTTTTAGCTTCTCCAACATTGACTGATACAATGGTTATAAATATAAACACTAGAATAAAACCAAGTAATCGTCTCATATTATCACTCCTTAAAATTAAATTTACAGTATACACTAATGTACACTCTATTTTTCATGTATATTTTAACACATATACACAGTGTATTCTGTCAAATTATAAAAATGCATATAAAATAAATCCCATAATAATGAATTCTCCCCGCAGCAAAGCTGCGGGGTATCTATTTGTCATTGCGAGCATCTTTTTGCGAGGCAATCTCTCCTTTAGCTTAAGTACAAGATTGCTTCGTACCTCGCAATGACAGAACGCACGCAGCAGAGCTGCGGGGAATTGACCCTAAGAGATTAAACAGGTATAGTACTTAATCTAAGTTCAATAGTTGGTTGTAAACTCACAATAAAAGAACTTGAATGATTCCTATATATGAATCATTCAAGCTCTTTTATTACTTATCCATTTTAATTGTAAATTCTGTGCCTTCATTTAGTTTACTTTGCACCTCTATGCTTCCGTTATGTGCTTCTACCATTGCTTTAGTTATAGCTAATCCTATACCGGAACCACCTGTTAGCCTATTTCTTGACTTGTCTGCTCTGTAGAATCTTTCAAAAATATACTGCAAATCTTCTTTTGGTATTCCTATTCCTGTGTCTTTTACTATTAGCTGTACTTTATCTTTATCTCCACTAATATAAACTTTAACTTTTCCGCCTTTTTCAGTGTATTTTAATGAATTAGATAGCAAATTTACTATTACTTGGCTAATCTTATCTTTGTCAGCCATAATCAATTGTTCTTCACTTTCATACATTATTTTTATATTCTTTTTTACAAAATCACTCTCAAAGTTTGTTATTATATTTCGAGTAAGTTCTGCAATGTCAAACTCTGTTTTATCTAGTACAATATTATCACTTTCAATCTTTTCTAGATTTTCTAAATCACCAACCATTCTGTTTATACGAAGTATCTCTTCGTGACAGCTTTTAATTCTTTCAATGTTAGGTTCCCACACACCGTCTATCATAGCTTCCATATGACTTTGAAGTGTAGTAAGTGGAGTTCTGAGTTCATGTGCAACATCAGAAGTAAGCCTTTTTCGCAATTTATCTTGATTTTCAAAAGTCTCTGCCAAATTATTTATGGTCTCTGTTAAATCATGTATTTCTCTTGTGTTTGACTTTTCAGGTATACAATCTCCATAATATCCTTTTGCTATTAGTTCAGCTGACTTAATGACTCTTGAAATGGGATTGCTAATCCTCTTTGCCATCAATGTTCCAAAAAACAGAGAAATTACAAATGCAAATACAGCTATGGCAATCAGAAACCAATTTAAGTTATTAATAAATTTCAAATCATTATCATCAAAATAGAATGGTCCATAATATCCTATTTCTAAAGTTCCTATTTGTTTAAATACTTGAACAATTGGATACTTTGTTTCCGTATACTTACCTTGCCAATTACTGTATCTGCTATTCATATTCTGTGCCATTTGCTCTATCATTTGATTGCAAAGCCCAGTATTGTGCTTAGTTGCATCCCAAATTATTTTACCCTTTGAATCTTTTACTTTTATTATAATACCACTCTCAAGTGCGTTCATTCCTATGTTTGATATGTAATCATAGTTCCACTTATTATCTTGTCCATATTGATTACTAATCATATTCATAATTTCTTGATTTTTCACATTTTGATTTTTTATAACATATTCTCTAAATTGTTTCTCTAAAAAAATATTTGCAAATATGCTAATTGATGCTACACAAATCAAAGTAATCAGTAAATATGATAATGACAGCTTGGTTCTCAATTTATATTTAATATTACTCACCCCCAAATCTATATCCAACACCGTAGACTGTTAAAATATATTTCGAGTTTTTCGGATTAGCTTCTAGTTTTTGTCTTAAGTTTTTTATATGTGTATCTATGGTTCTATCATACCCGTCATATTGTTCACCGAGTGAACTTATAACAAGTTCTTCCCTCGTAAATACTTTCTTTGAGTATGTGCAAAGTGTTATCAGTATTTTATATTCGTTAGGTGTTAAATTGACTAGCTTTCCATCTTTAATAACTTCATGACTTGTCAAATTAATTTCAAGTTCTTCATTACCCCATGATAAAATATTTGCAAAAACATTATTTCCACCTTCACTTCTACGAAGTAGTGTAATAACTCTCGCAACTAATTGTCTTGGACTAAATGGTTTAGTTATATAATCATCTGCGCCTATATCTAATCCCTTTAAAATACTTTCTTCCTCTACCTTTGCAGTAACCATTATTATAGGAACCTTTGAAATCCGCCTTAAAGATTTACATACATCTTCACCAGATACATCTGGCAACATAAGATCTAGTATCACCAGTGACGGTTTTACTTTATCAAAAATTTCTAATGCTTGTCTCCCGTTATATGCATCAAAAGTTATATATCCGGCCACTTCAAGGTAAGACTTTACAACCTCTACAATTTTAGACTCGTCATCTACTATCAAAATTTTCTTTGGATTATCATTCATTATCTCACTTCCTATACAACATCATACCCTTGATCTTCTATTGCTTCCTTTATTTCATCAGTTTCAACTTTATCTGCATCGTATTCTACAGTAACACTTTTTTCTTTTAAATCAACCCCTATTTTACTTATACCCGCAAGTGCTCCTACTGATTTTTTTATTGCATTTTCGCAATGTGAACATGACATTCCTAGAACATTTAAAACTATTGTTTTATTTATATGAATCTCCTCCTTTGTTTTTGTATTTATTCTATATTATACCACACTTATACTCATCTCTCAACATTTAAATTTCTTTAAACTGAGCGAGTTCGTAACTACAGAAACAGAGCTAAATGCCATTGCAGCGCCTGCAATAACTGGGTTTAGCATACCTAGTGCAGCAAATGGTATGCCTATTATGTTATAAAAAAATGCCCAAAATAAGTTTTGTTTTATTTTACTTATTGTTTTCTTAGATAATCTTATTGCAGCTGGTATCGCTCTAAGATCGCCACTCATCAGTGTTATATCTGCAGCTTCGATTGCTACATCAGTTCCTGTACCTATAGCCATTCCTATATCTGCAGTGGCAAGTGCTGGCGCATCATTTATTCCATCTCCGACCATCGCTACTACCTTTCCTTGTTTCTTTAACTTCTCCACTTCTTCAGCTTTATTTTCTGGCAACACTTCGGCTAGAACATTCTTGACACCAACTTGTTTTGCTATTGCCTCTGCTGTTCGTTTATTATCACCTGTAATCATATATACTTCTATGCCCATAGCCTCTAGTTCTTCTATCGCTGCTTTCGATGTTTCTTTTACTGTGTCTGCAACAGCCACTATCCCTGAAATATCATTATCAATAGCGACAAGCATTGCAGTTTTGCCTTCATTTTCAAGCTTAGAAATCTGGTTTTCAATACTAACTATATCGATGTGTTTATCATTCATAAGCCTTCTGTTTCCAATATATATCTTTTTACCTTCTATTTCACTATAAACTCCTTGCCCTGGTATAGCTTCGAACTTATCAGGATCAGCTATAACTATTAATTCGTCTTTACCTTTATTGTAAATCGCCACCCCTAGTGGATGTTCTGATTTCTTTTCTGATATAGCACTTAACTTTAATAGATCTTGTTTATCAAATATTCCTAATACTATTATGTCTGTTACATCAGGCATACCTTTTGTTATCGTGCCTGTTTTATCTAGTATTACTGCATTTATTTTGTGCGCTGTTTCTAAATGCTCACCTGACTTGATAAGTATGCCATTCTCGGCACCTTTACCTGTTCCAACCATAATAGCTGTAGGTGTAGCAAGTCCCAGTGCACATGGACATGCTATAACGAGTACAGAGACTGCACTAACGATTCCCATCGTGAGGTTACCGTAGCCTAAAAACCAAACCAAAAAGCTTACAAATGCTATAACTACTACTACTGGTACAAACACATTTGACACTTGGTCCGCTATTTTTTGTATAGGAGCTTTCGAGCCCTGAGCATCCTCAACAAGCTTTATAATCTGTGCAAGTGCTGTATCCTTTCCTATCTTGGTTGCCTCAAATTTAAATGTACCATTTTTATTAATTGTAGCACCGAAGACTCTATCTCCCTCTTTCTTATTTGTAGGCATGCTTTCTCCGGTAAGCATTGATTCGTCAACCGCTGAATTTCCCTCTATGACCTTCCCATCAACCGGTATTTTCTCACCTGGTCTTACAATGATTATTTCACCTAAAATAACTTCTTCTATAGGAATGTCTAGTTCTTCGCCATTTTTTATAACTCTTGCTGTTTTAGCTTGTAATCCAATCAGTTTTTTTATCGCTTCTGATGTTTTACCTTTTGCAACTGATTCTAAGTACTTACCTAGCAGAACGAGTGTAATAATTACGGCTGAAGCCTCGAAATATAAATCCTTCATAATTACCCCTTCCATTAGTTCTTGAAAGAATAAATTGTATACACTAAATAAGTATGCGGCTGTGGTTCCCATAGAAACTAAAACATCCATGTTTGCGCTCTTTGATTTTAGAGAATGATATGCATTCTTATAAAACCTAAACCCTAAGATAAATTGCACTGGTGTTGCTATTATTAACTGAAAATACCCATTATGCAATAATCCTAAATTTATATTAAGTAAAGCAGATATCATCGCTACAATAAGTGGAGATGATAGTACCACCGATATTATAAGCGACCTCCTGAGCTTTCTTATCTCTTCTTCTCTTTGTTCTTTTTCCCTGTCACTATTTACATTCTCTTCTATCTGTGCCCCATAACCGAGATCTACTATAATTTTAACTACATCAGAGTCTTTTAACTTTTCATCGTCAAATTCTATAGTTGCTTTTTCCGTAGCGAGATTGACCGTTGCTGATTGTACCCCGTCTACTTTATTTAATCTTTTATCGATTCTCGCTGAGCAAGATGCGCATGTCATTCCTGATATTTTATATGTTTGCTTTTTCATATTTTATCACCCTCCACAACAGCCACCTACACCAAAACCCGTGTCATAGCTTGGCTGTTCTTGATTATTATCTGTATTTGCGATGCTCGCATCAGTCACTTTTGATACATCTTCTACTACCTCTATTGTACTACTAATCATACCCATCCAGCAAGTATAAGTTATAAAACCTTCTTCCTGCGGTGTAAATTCTATCACATTATCGCCCACAACCAACCTTTTCTCTATATTATATTTTGGAATGGTAACTGGATTATTACATCCGTTTAAATCTGCACTAGTCGCTGTTATGGTCCACTTTACTGGGATACCCTTTTGCACAACGATTGGTGTGTATCTTCCTCCATCCATTGTTGTGTTAACAAACTGAACATTCCCCTCTA
Organism: Clostridiales bacterium GWD2_32_19; assembly: GCA_001795385.1. GTDB lineage: Bacteria > Bacillota > Clostridia > Lachnospirales > UBA12420 > UBA12420. Next base: position 15,835 of record MGOU01000002.1, on the reverse strand, counting down.
CCCTTGCCACATTATCACTATTTGTGGTAGTCTGTGGTGCTGCCATGGATATATCAACTCCTGACAAATTAAGACCTCTATTCACCATTATCAACCCGAGAACCATAACAAGAACGGCACTCACCTTTAGCATATTATGTGTGAAATTCTTACTAAGTATTGAACTTACAGCTCCGAATCCAAACATCAAGGGAACAGTCCCTAAACTAAATACAAACATCGACATAGCTCCTGCAACAAAACTTCCTGTGCCAAGCGCATATAGCTGCATTGTTTGAAGCGGTCCACATGGCATTAGACCATTCAGTAAACCAACATAAAATGGTCCATGACTATTACCTTCACGAATTTTATTTCTAAGTACTTTAGGCATTTGTGGTATTAGCTTCCTTAATGCTGGGAATACATTTAGCATATTAACACCCATAATCACCATAAATGCACCTGCAATAATTGCAACGGCACCTTTTGCTGAGCCTGAAAAGCTAATAGCAGCGCCGAGTGCACCTACAATTCCACCAATTATCGTATATGATATAACCCTTCCCATATTATATAAAAAACTTGGCTTTAGCTTTGCAAACTTAGAGTCTTCGTTAGTTGACTTATACGCCACGCATTGAGATAAATTAATTCCTCCGCACATCGCTATACAGTGCAGAGATGTCAAAAGTCCAACTACAAATAATATACCATAGCTCATATTTTGACTTACCCCAGGTATGAAATTAAATCCAATTGTATTATTGATAATCATGTACAATGCAAATATTATTATGCCAATCCCAAGTAACTGACTTACAGACATTTTACTCCCTTGTTTATGCTCACTATTTTTATTCACATTTGAGTCTACTACTTTATAACCCAAATTGTCAATAGCTTCTGTTATTTCTTGAATATTTATAATATCGGAATCAAACTTAATCTTAGAATTTAAATTTTTGTAACTAACCTTAACTTCTGTAACCCCATCTAATGCTTGCAATGCTTTCTCTATTTTCCTTTCGCAACCGACACAAGTCATTCCTTCTACTTTCAACATCTTATGTATTATATTCATAGTTAAATCACTCCTTCCCCGCAGCTCCAATTTATTTTCATTATTCTAATACTACGATTTAAAGTTTTATTTACTATATATTTCTATATAATATACCATTTTTTTATAAATTTTGCAAAAAAGACTGGATTTATTCAGACAACTTAAAATCCATATCAATTTTATATTTTTAGCAATACTTCAATTTACATTCCCATACCGCTTGGTGCACTTGTAAACAGTCTTGGATCTAACATACCAGCTATCATTGCTATGTGCGCAACTACTAAGAATATAGCTACAAATATTGCATGTAATTTCAGCTTGCCTTCTTCATTTCTACTTCTTCCAATTAAATTTAATTCAAGTAAAGCAATTCCAAGTAAAGGTATAACTCCAGATAGATAAGAACCTACTGCTAATACATCAACAAATCCTCTCCATCCGCCTGCTGTTGTTAGTGGTATAACTACATTAGTAAATAAATATATGAAAATTCCTGTAAAATATAAACCGGCAATAATACCTGCAATCTTATTAATTTTTCTGACAATTCCGTTTAAATTCCTGCCAAATAAAATAAATAGTTCTGTTACCGCTAGAGTTTCTGCTAAGATAACTGGAATCGCCATAAATATAATTAGATTCCATGGTTGGTTTGTTGCTAATAACTCCATATAATGAGTCATGAAAATCCCTCCGTTTTTGATATATTTAATATATATTGTTATTATAAGAAATAATTGTGGAGATTTTATGAAGAATATATAAATACATAATAAAAAATCCTAAATCAAGATTTACAAATCAGCAAGTTTATATTTAAAATTTTATTTACTAATCTTCATATATTCTTCACATTAATACTGTATAATATTACTAACTTAAACTTAATGAATCTCCCGTGGCAAGACAACGGGGTATCATGTTGTCATTGCGAGCGTTTTTTTGCGAAGCAATCTCATCTTTCAAAAACGAGATTGCTTCGTCGAAAGAACCTCCTCGCAATGACAAGAACGCGGCAAGCCGACGGGGAATTAAACCCAAATTTATTAAATTGAGGTGATACTTTTTGAATGATATATCATTTTTATTAGCATTTTCTGCAGGACTTCTTTCTTTTCTATCTCCTTGTGTATTGCCCCTTATACCTGGATATATAAGCTATCTTACAGGCTCAGCAGTATCAAATGCTGATGCACCCGCAGAAAAGCTAACTATCTTTAAAAAATCTATAGGATTTATAATAGGATTTACTATTATCTTCTTTATTATGGGATTAAGCATTAGTTCTTTGGGAAAACTTTTTATTAATAATCAACTTTTTTTTAAAAGGGTTGCAGGAATCGTAATAATATTGTTGGGATTACACACAATTGGAGTCTTAAAAATCAAGTTTCTTTATTTAGAAACGAAATTTATCAAATTAAATACAAATACTAAAAATTTAAGTTCTATCCTTATAGGCATGGCTTTTGCTGCCGGTTGGACTCCTTGCATTGGTCCTATTCTTTCTTCAATACTACTGTATGCAGGTAGCATGGATACTATAGAAAAAGGAACTGCACTTTTATTCTTTTATTCCCTAGGTCTTGCTATACCATTTTTACTTACAGCTTTTGCTATAGATAATTTTTCAAAATACTTTGCTAAGTTTTCAAAATTTATGCCAATGGTCTCTATACTAAGCGGTCTTTTAATTATAATCATGGGAATTTTAGTATTTACGAACAACTTGACCTTTTTAAGCAGATACTTAAACTTTACTAATTTTTATTGATAGTGTTGAAAAAATGAAGCAATCCCGTTTTTAAGAAAGGAGATTTATATGAAAACAAATAATATTATATGGAGTATTGCTACAATACTCTTAATTATTGCATTATATGTTACTACTAATTACAATGAAAATCTCACAAAAAACAAACCTAGTAATGACTCTACGACTAGTCCATCTTCTAACATAACTTCCCAAAATATCGATTTACCAGTTGCGAGTGAAAAAATACCAGCGGATATTGCTATTAATTTTACAGCAGAAGATTTAAATGGAAACAAAGTATCTTTAAGTGATTATAAAGGTCAGAAAAATGTTTTCTTAAACTTCTGGGCGACTTGGTGTCCTCCTTGTAGGCTTGAGATGCCTGAAATTGAAAAGATATATCAAGAATATAAAGATAAGGATTTGATCATTTTAACTGTAAATTTGGGTGAGGATAAGAATACAGTAAACGAATTCATAAAGAATAATAATTATAACTTTAAAGTTTTGTTAGATTCAGACCAAACTATATCACAACTATATAATATTACTTCCATACCTGTTTCATATTTTATTGATAAAGAGGGTAACATTTCAGCTAAGCAGGTTGGTTCAATGACCGAGGACCAGATGAAAACATATATTAATAATCTCAATATTAAATAACACTAATGAATCTCCCGTGGCAAGCCGACGGGG
>MGOU01000002.1:0-12323 GCA_001795385.1 Clostridiales bacterium GWD2_32_19 | reverse complement strand
ATCTTTCAAAAACGAGATTGCTTCGTCGAAAGAACCTCCTCGCAATGACAAGAACGCGGCAAGCCGACGGGGAATTAAACCCAAAGAGATTAAAAAGAGTCTAACTCATGTTAGACTCTTTTCTAAATTCTATCCATTATCTTTAGCAATCCATATATAATTGCTTGTGGAGAAGGTGGGCAGCCTGGAATATATAAATCTACTGGCATAATCTGGTTAAGATCTTCTACATTTGCATAACCATCTTTAAATATCCCTCCATCAAATGAACAGGCTCCTACTGCAATAACCAATTTCGGTTCTGATATTGCATCGTATGTTTTTATTAGAGCCTCTCTCATATTAATTGTTACCGGTCCCGTTACTACGATACCATCCGAGTGCCTTGGAGATGCCGCAAATTTTACTCCAAATCTCGAAATATCATAGTATGTATTTTGAGTAGCAGCAAGTTCTAGCATGCAGGCATTGCATGAACCTGTATCCACAGATCTGAGTATTAGGGATCTCTTAAATTTTTTGTATATTTTTTTCTTAAGCTCATTACCTGCCTGTTCTATGTCGCAGAACTTGCAATCATGCTCCATTTTTATTGCCAACTTGTCACATGCACCAATGCAATTTCTGCAGTAAATACATTTTTTATAATCAACAACTGCTTTATGGTCTTTAATTTCGATGGCACCTGCAACACATTCATTTACGCATTTTGTACATCCGTTGCATTTATCACTATCTATATTTACTTTACCATATGAATCTGGATTATCAAATAATATATCTTTTTTGGTTTCTTTACCATATTTAATTCTATCTAATATCATTCTCATAATAAAATCCCCTACCTATCGTTTTCAGCATAAGACATATTGAAACTTTTGTTGCATAAAGGGAAGTCTGGTACAATCTCCCCTGCAACTGCGTATGTTAGTCCATTCCAGTTTGTAAAAGATGGTGTTTTGAAATAAATTCTATCGAATGTATTATTTTCACCCGTTTTACCATATACAACTAACTCACCTTTTACTGTTTCCACTGTCGCATATGCTTCTAGTCCATCTTGTAAAATTATTTCTGGTTTGTTTTTCACAACATCGCCCTCAATGAGTGATAATGCTTTTCTTATAAAGATAAATGCATCTTTTATCTCAGCTATCTTTAATTTATATCTTTCAAATACCCCGCCCGCAGTTTCAGTATTTGTTTTTGTCTTTATTTCCTTATATATCTCGTATGGAAAGTTTCGCCTTACATCATACTCTATGCCAGCTGATCTTCCAACAACTCCTGTCAAAGCTATCTTGTTTGCTGTTTTATTATAAACCACTCCAGTATGCTCAACCCTGTCTAAAAATGAAACTGAGCCTAGTGTGCTTTCTATTATGTTATTTAGTCTTTTCTCTATATTTTTTAATGTATATAAAATATCTGCTTTTTGCACTTCATTAAAGTCAATATTTATTCCACAAGGAACTATAGCATTTCGGAGAAACCTACTACCCGTTAATCTTTCACATAGCTGATGTATCATTTCTGAAAGATAACTGAACTTTTTGGGAGGATAGCTGTATCCGATATCAACACATATTCCAGTTATATCATCTAAATAGTTATAAATTCTTTCTAATTCTAGTAAGACAACTCTTACAGCTTTAACCTCATCTGTAGACTTCCACTCTATTAGTTTCTCAACAAGTAATGCGTAGCACTCAGCATAAGCAACTGAGCTTTCACCTGCAACTCTTTCAAACAAGAGATTTAGATTGTTCGCATTAATATTTTCACATATCTTTTCAATTCCCTTATGTTTATACATAAGGCGTATCTCAAGATTTTCTATAGGCTCACCAGTAGCACTAAACCTAAAGTGTCCAGGCTCTATTATTCCCGCATGAACTGGTCCTACAGGAATCTGATATCCACCTTCACCAGATATCCTCATAAACTTATATCTGCTCACCTCACTTGCAAGCTTAACTTTGCTCCCAAATGCGTAGTCTTTTCTAAGTGGGAAAACATTTTCCTGCCATATTTCATGTTTTACAATATTCCTTGTATCTTTCCCATCTACAATCTTTATTCCATACAAATCGGAAATCTCTCTTTCGAATAAATTACTTTGAGGAACAAAATCCTGTAGCGACACTAGCTCATCAGTAACATTATACCTTACAGTTACAAAATAGCCTTGCCTTCTATTAGTCAATATTATATTAATAATAAATGATTTTTCTTGAATGCAAAACTCACCTACAAAAACTAATCTCAAGTTATTCATCAATATTCCTACAATATTTTTTACTTCCTCAAATGTTGTATTTATGTACAATTCATTATTGTTTTTTATTTCTGTCTCTGCCCTGTTATTTATATTCTTTATCTCTTTTTCTAAAAGATTTATCTTCATTATCTCACATCCTAACCATTAATGATTAATGTTGCTCTGTCAAGTATATCAGTTAAGTAACCTCCAAAGAAAACGCTCGTAAGTACTATAAACACAAGTGCTATAATAATCGGAAGAATATTTTCTTTGTCCTTATCTGATTTTGTATATATTTGACTATTATCTTGTTCAAGTGTCATTGGTATAAATGACTTTAAAAATCCCACAAAGGCTATTAATAAACAAATTGAAAAAATAATTATTGGAATATAATAATCTCTCTGTATACCACCGATTATTATATTATATTCACTTAAAAACGAAGCAAATGGTGGAGATCCTACTATTATTAGCATTCCTACTATTAAAAGTATCGCATTCATTGGCATAGTTTTAATTAAATTTTGTACTTTATCCATTCTTTTCGTTTTATAAACACTAAGAATGTTCCCTGAAACAAGGAATAGTAATGTTTTCCCAAATGCATGTACTATTGAATGTAATAACGCACCAAATACTGCAATATACCCACCAATTCCAAAACCTAGTGTCATTATACCTATATTTTCTATGGATGAATATGCAAGGAGACGTTTATAATTATTCTGAGTCAACATACTGAATGATGAAATGATAAGCGATATGCATCCGAATACAATAAATAAGTATTTTAGATTTTCTAGCCCATCTACCAATTTTATAATTATATAGAATCTCACTATTACATATAGTGCAAGGTTAAGCAAAACCCCAGACATCATTGCACTTACTGGCGAAGGTGCTTCGCTATGACCATCAGGCAGCCATGTATGCATAGGAGCAATTCCTGCTTTTGTTCCTATACCTATAAATATAAATACAAATGCTATTTTTGCTATATCTTTATTTATAACTCCTGCTTTATCTACAAGATATGTCCAATTCGTGATTTCGGAGGTGTCCCCTCCTCCTGCTGAATATATGAAGAGAATAATTCCAACAAGTCCAATACCGATACCTAGCGAACAAATAATGATGTATTTCCATGCAGCTTCAAGCGAAAGTTTATTCTTACTAAAACCGATTAAAAATGCTGTTGCAATAGTTGTGGCTTCAAGTCCCATCCACATTAGAACGATACTGTTACTTATTGCAACAATAACCATCGACATAGTGAATAATGTAAATAATATATAAAATGTCTTTGCCTTGCTTAGATTGATTGTTTCATCTTGAATTTGATTAATCATATATTTGTGTGAATATAGTAAAGAAATTATACTTATAGTCATGATAATAAATATCTGTATCACATTTAAGCTATCAATATATAAAAAATTATTTAAAAAGCTTACATGTTCATATTTATAAACGTTATCTATTATGTTAACAAAACAACCACCTATTAGCATTGTAAAAGTTATATTGATAACGGAAATAATTTTAATGTTCTTAAGCAAACTGGTTATTAGAATCATACCTATAAATAAAGCAAATATTATATTAATAATCATTTTCTCACCCGCTATCCTTTAATATTTGAGAACTTATCTGTATTAATCGTATCAAATGCCTTGTTTATATTGAAAATCATAATACCCATTATAAGCGCTAGTATCAAGACCTCAAGCATCAATGCTGCTTCGATAATTAATGACATTTTAACCATATACATTTCAAGGAGCACAATTCCATTCTCTATAGTCAGAAAACCTATCATCTGTGTAATAGCTTTTTGACGTCCTATCAAAAGAATTGAGCCAACTATCATAAGTACAATTCCTACCTTCAAGAAAGGTTGTCCAAATTCTCTTAGGAGTCCGTATGTAATAATTATTCCAGCAATACACAATATATATGACCATTGAATACTTATTATAAGATCTGTCTCTTTATTCTCATTTAAACCCTTTGATACCTTATTCATCATTACAGTTGTTAATACTAATTTCATAAGCACCGTCATAATACCTACTATATATAAGCTACTTTCTCCCGTGGTATATCCTAGGTAAAAGCAGATTAGCGCAATACAAAGTGATTGTATTGCAAAACCCGATATAAGCAGTTTTATTCTTCTAACTCCAGTCATCAAAATCGCTACTATCAATAAAACTTCCAAAAGTGTTTCGAACATATACTTTTCTCTCCTTACATATAATGATTTATTATTATTGAGACAATCCCAATTGAAAATGCAAATGTCAAAAGTTCAGGTACTTTAAACAATCTAAACTTTGCCATTGTCGTCTCAAGTAATGCTATCGCAAAAAGTAATATCATTATTTTAACAATATATAAAGCTAGTGCTAAAGCTATAGTTAATAAATTGAATTCCATGGCTATTCCATATGGTAAAAATCCATTAATAAGAATTGTTAAAAACAATACTAATTTTATCGCTGATGCTAGTTCAACAAAAGCCAATCTCTTTCCTGACAAATCTAATATCATTGCCTCATGAACCATCGTAAGCTCTAGATGAGTCTCTGGATTATCTAGAGGCATCCTTGCATTCTCTGCCAAAACCAAAATGAAAAATGCTAATGCCGCAAGTACATGTCCCGGACCAAATGATAGTTGTGTGCTATTTGTAGAAGCTATCGTAAATATATTAAATGACTTCGTTTCTATAAACAAGAATGTCACTACAACAAACATGATTGGTTCAACAAGCATCGATATAAAAAGTTCTCTGCTTGATCCCATTCCTCCAAATGTGCTTGCTGAATCTAGTCCAATTAGAGAAGTAACAAACTTGATAATCCCTAATGTAAAAAATATCACAAATATATTTCCAAAGATACTTTCTCGTGATGTGTAAAACACAGGAATAACGAATGCACATGATACTGCCGCAACGAGTGTTAGCAAAGGGCCAATTTTAGTTACAAATGAGCTGCTCGCAGAAATCACTTCTCCCTTTTTTATTAGTTTTGACAAATCATAATATAATTGAAATATCGATGCTCCCGTATATCCCCTAAAGCATGCTTTAGTTTTATTCAAAATACCGATAAACAAAGGCGCTAACAATAGCAAAAACAAAGGTTGAATAATATAAATTATGTATGTACTCATATTTGACCTCCTATATGAACTTTTTTGTTATTTACTGATCCGCTCAGTGCAACATCATCCTGAGGATGACAAAATCATATAAACTCTTAAATAAATTTAGCCACCCATATTACTGCAACTATAAGTGATATAATTATATAGGCGATGTATATTTGAATCTTTCCGTAATGTATTATCTTAATTTTAGTGGCAATATAATCTACAAATTTCATAATCGGAATATAAAAATGTTTTTCAACCATATCAGCAACTTTTTGTCTTATCAAAATAGTACCTTCCTTTACCACTGTTTTTTTATAACCCACAACACTGCCAGCTATTTTACATAATGGTTGTGTAAATCCACTTCCACTGTATTGCATAAACGGCTTTGCTTCATTAAATCCGCATCCCCATGTATTACCTATTGTAGATGTCTTATTTCTACTTATTATATAATCTATTAATAAAATCACCAGCGTTACAGAAATAATTACACTCGTCATTATTATTATATCCCACCCAACGAAGTTCTGAAGTGTGCCCCTATCAAAGCTAATTTTTTCTGTATTCATCACACTTTGTGAAATTTTTATGATATATTCAAATATGAACTTTGAAAGCACTCCAAAAACAATTGCATACACTGATAATAATCCCATTCCGATATTCATAGAAATAGGTATTTTATGTGTTTGTTGTGCTTTACTGCTTCTTGGTTCACCAAGATATGTTATTCCAAAACTTTTTACTGCAGCGTACATTACAGCCCCACTTGTTAATGCTAAAATGCTTCCACATAAAATTATAACCATCATCCAAATACTATCTATTCGACCTACTACTTGTATAAAGCTCATAAAAATCGATATTTCACTTGCAAATCCGTTCAGTGGAGGTATTGCTGAAATTGCAGCTGTCCCGATAAATGCACACCAAGTTGCAAATTTCATTTTTTTGTAAAGACCCCCAAGTTCATTTATATTCCTTGTTCCCGTAGCATATAAAACACTTCCTGCTGCAGTAAATAGAAGACTTTTAAATATTGCATGATTTATGGTATGAAATAACCCTGCAGTTAGGGCTAATGTTGCGAGTATAGGCATGTTATAGCTTTTAAAAATAATCGCCAGCCCTAGTACAGAAAAAATCAGTCCTATATTTTCAGCACTTGAGTACGCTAAAAGCTTTTTCATATTACGCTGAGCTGCTGCATTCAGTATACATATAATAGCAGTCACTGTTCCTATTATCATTAGCGCGATACCATAGCTATATGGCACGTCTCCCAAAAACATAAAAGCAACACGCACAAACCCATATATCGCGATTTTAAGCATAACACCAGACATTAGTGCTGACACATTTGAAGGTGCCGCCGGATGCGCCTTTGGAAGCCATGCGTGAAGCGGCATTAACCCCGCCTTTGCACCAAAACCGATTATAGCAAGAATAAATATTATAGTTTTTTGATTAATTGTCAATTTATCAGCATAATTAATTATTTCTTTAAAATCAAAGCTATTTGTATATTTAAAAATTAACGCAAACATTATCATCAGTACAAGCCCGCTTATATGCGTCATTACAAAGTACATAATTCCTGAATCCAAGTTTTCCTTGTTTCTATATTCATAAATAACAAGAAAAAAGGAAGTTATAGACATAATCTCCCAAAATATCATAAACACTATGATATTGCTTGAAAGAACAACTCCAATCATTGACAATATAAACAATATCATCATTATATAAATATATTTTAGTGAATAGTTTTGTACAAATTCTTTAACATATCCCACTGAATAAATTAAAATAGGAATGGTAATTAAAATAATCAAGATTACAAAAAATATTGATAACCAGTCAGTCATCGCTACATTATAAAAAAATTCAAACATAAAACACAATCTCCCTTATCAAAATTTATATTAAACCCATGTATAATTATTCCTATTATGTAAAACACATACTAAATAGTATATACTTAAATAATCGAAAAATCAACATATTTTGATTAAAATTTTTAAAAAAACGAACCCTTACTGTGTAAGGGCTGAAAAAACTATTCGCAAAATAACTCTTTGACGAATAGTTTTTGCTTTTTAGTTATTTTTTAATAAATTATTGATAATTTTATTTACATCTTCATCATTTAAATTAATTTTTTCATTTATTAAACCTATTAGTGGATGGATTCCATCATCGTTATGAAAATCAGAACCTATGGTGATTATTAAATTATTATCTTTTGCAAATGTATTCCATTTTTCTATTTCATCAATTTTATTATTATTGCGATCAATATAAATATAATTAGACTCAATTCCATCTGCTTTCATTTCTTCTACAATTGATAACACATCGTTCTCTTCTAAATTATCCTCAAATCTATATGCTACAGGATGAGCCAATATGACTTTTCCACCGGCATTTCTGATTAAATCAGAGGCTTCTATGGGAGTTATCGATTCTTTTTTTACATAACCAGGGCAATTTTCATTCATTATCGTTTCAATAAATTCACCTTTGTTAGGGATATGATTAAACTCTTTATCTAATAAACTAGCGTTGTTTGGATTTTCGACAATATCAAGGGCAATATGAGCCTTAGTTACTGTATCTATTTTGCTTAATTTATCTAAATTCACAATATATCCCAGTCCATTTAATTTATGTGCCACATCTACTAAATAATTGTGTCTAGAGTTTCTTAATTTTGATAATTTTTTATTTAATTTTTTGTCGTAAATATCTATATTATATCCTAAAACATGAATTCCAACTTTATCATTTCTTGTTGATATCTCTACTGCCGTTATAATATTGATATTTTTATTTTGTGCATATTCTAGAAAATCATTACTATATGCTGCTAGTGTATCGTGATCAGCTATCGCTAGAGTTTCTACGCCATTTTTCACAGCTTCATCTATTATTTCTTTAGGTGATAAAACCCCATCTGAGCAACTTGTATGCATGTGCAAATCTATTTTTTTCATTATTTCTAAATCCCCTTTATATTCATTAATTTTGATGTTTCGCTATACTAAACTTCCATATCCATGCCTCTTGTTTTATTGCCCAATTCACATGCTCCAAGTATCCCTGAAAACTTTTCCAGTATATCGTTTGCTTGCATATTTTTCATGTTGTCCTCATGCCCGATATTTCTAGCATGTTCTAATAAACCTTCAGTACTATACTCATCAACCGTTGTAGCTTTTGTAGTTTCTAATGTGCCTATTTCTTTAGTTGGCAATTTCCTCCAAGACTCTATTTTGGATTTAAAGATTTCTATTATATAAGGTGTTTGCATTCTTCTTTTAACATCATCTCTTGACATATTATAAGCAAAACCATATAATTCTTCACTAGTATAATTATTAGATATTATAAATCTAGTATTATCTATCATTTCTCTTAATTTAGCATCTATACCAAATGGTGTAAATGAAAATAGAAAATCAAACATAAAATTACAAGGGTCATTATCATATTGCCATTTTTTTCTATAAGCCAGTGGGCTCATGGGCATATATGGATTCTGATTGTTTTGCTTTGAATCTTCTAATGTTTTTGGAATATCCAATATTAACTCTGTTAATACTGAATATTCAACAATATGTAAATCTATTGGCAAAAATTTATTAGGCATGATACCATTTTTCAAATTTTCACTTATTTCTTTCACATTTTTTATTGCATCTAAAGGATTTACGTCAGATGTATATATATTAAACATGTGCATTAATTTTTCTAATTTTATACTTGTTTCATTCATTCTTTCATCTTCACAAATTACAAAAATATCAAAATCTGGTAATCTATTTATAATTTTTCTTGGTTTTAAAGCGATATCTACATCCTCGCATGGTATACATATTTTCTTTAAATCAGGCATTTGATCATAATTTTCAGTTAAACATGTACCGCATTTCCAAACTTTTGCCTTGTCCTTTTCTGATTCAGTAACTAACTGATCATTATATCTTAACTGTTCATTAATAATTGGTAAATCACCATTTAAATTATTATCTAGTACATAATATGGATAACCTTCACCAAAAGTTCCTCTACTGGTATCAATTGTTGATACTATACGATTAAAAGCCTGTATATTATATATTATATATTGTTTTTTTAATTCTGAATTATTTTTTTCAAATTCACTTGACATATTTGCTACTTCTTGTGCTAATTTTCCTGTTGTAATTGACATAATTATAGCCTCTTTGTTTTTGAATTTTTCTCTTTTTTTAATGATATTAATATTATACCCTAATTTTGCAGCTTGTCAATATTTTTTTACATTTTTCCCCTTTTTTCTGATTTTAATTAAAAATTAAAAAAATTTTTTTTAATTTCTAACCTTAAGTTCTACCCTCTACATATATATATTTATATCTGGTGTTATTCTTGCATTTACTAAATTCTTGTTGTCCAGTAGCGAACTCGTCTACATCTTTTTTATTTGTTTACATAATATCTTGTTTGTGCTATAATTTATAACTAGTTATAAGGAGGTGTTAAGATGAGTGAAAATGCCATTTACGGAGTAGATGACGGCGAAGGAAAAGGAAGAGAAAAAAGAAAAGTTTTTCGTTTGGAATTTAAAACACCTTTATGTGTAGACCTGAAAATTTTACAGTTGAAAGATAAAATTATAGAAACAGGCATTACAGAAGTATGTGCTGTAAATCTTAGCCCTATAGGATTGTCCTTTGAATCAAAACTTAGCTTTCCTGTCAAGAGCGAGGTTATATACAATCTTAAAACTAAAATTCTGGGGGAAACTCTGAACTTTACCGGAATAATTTTATGGAAAAAGGCTTATCCAAACGATATTCATAGATACGGTGTTAAATTTTTACTAGATGCTGAAGAAATAAAAAAATATATTCAACTTTTTAATAAATTTTCAATGATGCAAAGAAAATCCAAAGAACCACTCCAAAGTTGCTCATATTGCAAATATGATCATTTTCCTTGCAAGTAACAAATACATCCTTAACTACATCCTTAACTATATCATTAGCTGTTTCATGAGTTTTATTGAAATTGTTTGGTCGCACTTAATTGTATCCTCGTGTTTATAAACTTGTATTACACCTAATGAATTTTCACTATCCTTAGTATATATATCCCTTTTCTATATCTATTTCCGTTATACTTATATTCTGCCCAAACTCAAAAAGTTTAGAATTAGTTCTGTCATTATAAATATTAATTACTCTAGAACCGTCTTCTGCTTCCTCACACTTAAACCTAATTTTTCCTGTTTTTCCTATAGAAAAAGAACGATCCTGATATTCACTTTCTTGTAAAGTTTGACTTTCAGTTTTATGATTTGCAACATAATCTTCCGCTATCTTTTCTATCAACTTAAAGGTGCTATCGTCATAATAACCTTTAGCATCTATGTGGTGAATCGCAATCGAGGACATAGTTAGTATTGTAGTTAGCATTTGCAAGCTAGTTGATTTTATCTTAGTCAATATAAATCACGCAATTCTCCATTCTATATTTCAGATATAGCCTTTTGTAAGTCTTCTGTTACAATATCTGCCACTTCATTCAATAATTCATTTTGCATCATTCCAATCATTGTCTTAGGATTGATGGCAGAAATCAAAACTCCATCTTCCTCCTCAGATACAACCACATTACAAGGCATAAGCAATCCCATATCCGGGTCGATTTGAAGAGCTTTATAAGACATATTTGAATTACATGCACCTAAAATCACATAATTATGATAATCAACACCTAATTTATTTTTATAAATATTTTTAAGATCCATTTCAGTAACTACAGTAAATCCATGATTTTGCAATGACTGGCGTACTTTCCCTTCTATTGACTTAAAATCACCTGCGACTTTTTTATTGATAGACATATTATGCATAGTTTTTTCCTCCTTGAATTTTTATATATTCTGTTCATAGTTGTATTTATAGTTTGTTACTTTATCACAACAATTATACAATCTTATATATTTTTGGTAATCCTATGCACGGATAATTTCAACAAAATAAATCTATCATAAGCAAAGAGCGAACAAAACTTTTTCAAGTTTTATACGCCCCCACTATTGACAAATAATCTTTATAATCTATTATTTTGAGAATTACATCATCAATTCTTCATACTTAAATTATAGAAATATTCACACAAAATCTTTTTATCTTCAAATGTATCAAAAGTTTCACTTTTTATTTGTTCTAATGTGAACCATCCCATTCCATCCGTTTCAATATCATTCAATACTGTGTTTTCGTCATTTGAATGGGCAAAATATATCAAATCGTAGTGTTCATGTTCGTTTTCTTTTATAATATTTTTTTGTATTGCATATGGCTTTATCATATCTTTTTCGGTTGGAAATCGTTCTCTGGAGTGCTAGTCCGTTGTATGTTGCTAGGCGGTTGTGTGTGTCGTATGTCATGACTGTGGTGGTTGTTTGTACTGTTTGTAGTTCTTGTGTCATTGTTTCTGTTGTTATGTTGCCTGTTTTGTCGTATTCATAGTCGTATTGATTTATTGTGTTTCCTGTTTGGTCTGTGTCTTTTTGCTGTGTTATTTGTCCTGCTTCGTCGTATGTATACGCACAGGTTGTTCCGTTTGGTCGGTTTTCTTTTGTTAGTCTGCTGTTTGCATCGTATTCGTATGTTGCTGTGCGTCCTGCCCAGTCGGTTACTTTTGTGAGTGAGTTTACAACGCTATATTCGTAGTTTACTGCTTTGTCCCCTGGGTATGTGAGTGTTTCGAGGTTACCGACTGCGTCGTATGTGTATGTGATTGTGTTTCCGCTGTAGTCTGTGTATTTCGTTACTCGGTTTAGTGCGTCGTATTCTCTTGTTATGATACCTTTTATGTCCGTTACTGTCAATATGTT
>MGOU01000001.1 GCA_001795385.1 Clostridiales bacterium GWD2_32_19 | reverse complement strand
ATTTTGATTGGTCGGAATATCTAAAGTCCTTCTATCTATTCCTTCCGACTCATATTCCTCAGTGAGACCTGCAAATATAATTACAATATCTTTACCTTTTGCCATCTTGCAAGCTTCTTTTCGTAGCTTTTCGTCCTCCGTGCTTGGAAGACGAGAGTATCCACTTGCGTAATTAACCTTTAATTCAGCTGAAATAAAACTATCATACGCATTTTCTATTATCTCTGAGTTAATTGTCGAGCTTCCAGCCCCTTGATATCTAGGTTTTTTTGCCATATCCCCTATCACAACAATATTCTTAGGTTTTATTGGAAGTATCCCATCTTCGTTTTTAAGTAACACAATTGATTCTTCCGCAATCTTCGTTGCTAATTGAAAATGCTTTTGCTTGTCATAACTTTGTCCCAACTTCTCGTTACTTGTAAGTGTATCGACAACATCAAGAAGCCTTCCTACTCTTTCATCAAGTAACTCCTCACTTATTACTTTTTCCTTGACTGCTTGTACAATTTGTAAATCAGATTTACCATTTGTTGCTGGCATCTCAAGCTCATTCCCCGCAATAAGTCCCTCTACTCTATTATTCTCCGCACCCCAATCCGTGATTACAATACCTTTATGCTCCCATTCATTTTTTAATATACCTAACAATTCATTATTCTCTGTGCAGTATCTTCCATTTAATTTATTATATGCACTCATGACTGAAATAGGCTGCGTTTCTTTTACGATGTACTCAAATGCATATAAATATATCTCTCTTAGGGTTCTCTCATCAACTATGGTATTTATAACTCTTCGTCTCTCTTCCTGATTATTTGCCGCAAAATGCTTTAAGCAAGCTCCTACTCCTGTACTTTGTAGGCCATCAACATACGCTATTCCCATTTTACTTGTGAGATACGGATCTTCCGAAAAATATTCAAAGTTTCTACCACATAATGGACTACGTTTTATATTTATCCCTGGACCTAACAATATATGAACATTATTTTTAAGGCACTCTTCGCCAAGTGCCTCTCCCATCTTGTATATTAAATCTTCATCCCAGCTATTACAAATCGTCGCCCCTGATGGAAAACAAGTTGCTTTCTCACTTTCATTGATGCCCAAATTATCAGCTTGCTTAAGTTGTAGTCGTAAGCCATGAGGTCCATCTGACATAGTAAGCCTTGGAATATTGTATTTTTTTAGCTCTTTCGTATGCCAATAATCACCTCCAGAGCATAAACTTGCTTTCTCTTCTATAGACATGTCTTGCAAAATCTCATTCTTGTCAAACATTATAATCCCCCTTTAGATTTTTTTATCCCTCTATTTGTTGCTAAACTCATCCTACCATTTTCATACTATTTCGTAATCATTACAACCTTGCTGTAAAATGCTCTCTATACATTTTCCCACATATTTCTCCATGTTATAGGTTGGTAATACATGCTGTACTTTACTTTACTTTATCTTCTATCATATAAATTCCTCTATAACTTTTGACACTATCTGTGATATTACTATAGCATTATTCTATCCCTTTTTTTATATTTGTCAATCCAGCTCGACAACTTTTATCGCTTTTTTGTTTATTTTACATAAGCTTTGCCAATTAGCAGTGTCCCAAAATAATTTTTGATTACCTGCTGCGTTAGTGTTTCTACCTTTTATCCTAAAATTCTATACCTTCCAGTATAGTTTCCATATAATGACTTCGAATATATATCATCACTATTATTGGAACTAATATCCCTCCAACTTTTAAACTTGACAGCGGTTATATTCTTCGGAGGTGGATATATTACACTCAGAGATGTTAACTAACCACCCTCACAAGTGGTATAAAAAATGTCATTGTATTTTAATTATTGTCCTAATTAATATTTTATCAACATTAATATTCATTATATATTATAAAACTTAAATAATTTATTATCCTCATTCT
The DNA here is from genome assembly GCA_001795385.1 of Clostridiales bacterium GWD2_32_19. Classification (GTDB taxonomy): domain Bacteria; phylum Bacillota; class Clostridia; order Lachnospirales; family UBA12420; genus UBA12420. The sequence continues at coordinate 26,757 of MGOU01000001.1, read as the reverse complement.
ACCTGTACTCCTTCATCTTTTATTACCTTTTTTATTTGTTTACCTTCATGATTTATAGTAAAATTATCTTTATATATCAAATCTTCGACCGTAGTAAATGTGTATCCCTTTTCTTTCAGCTTACTTATAAGCTCATCCAACGCACTACCAGTATATTTCGCCCCTGTATGCATTAACACAATTGCTCCACCTGTCATCTTCTTATGATTTACTACTTTATTTATTATTTCTGCTGCACTATAGTCCATCCAATCAAGACTGTCATTGTTAGTCATAAGAGTACCAAATAACTTATCTTATTACATTATCATTGTTTTTTTGATAAAATTTCATATATCTCCTTTGCTATTTTTAGTTTTCTTCTTTCGTTCTCCATATCTGATATATCTGGGTATGTATGTATTACTTTAAAACCTTCTTGTATTCTAACTACTTTTCCACTCATAGACCTAACCCCTCATATTATAATTTTATAAAACCTGTGTTTTGTTTATATATTTTACTGCTTATGCCTTTTAATTTTGCTAATTTAAAAAAGAAAAGATATTTTTATATATCTTTTCCACATTTAACCATTTTATACTTTGGTTTATATTCTTGATTATAACTATCCTACCTTTATTATTAATAATAATTTTATTCAAGCTTTTTTCATCATTAACTGTACTAAAAAAGAGCCTTGCGGCTCATTTCGTATGATTTCTTCATATCTATTTGAAACTTTATATGTTAATCTTGATCTTCTTCCTCGTTTCATTCTTATTCTTCATCGACATCTTTTTCTTTACCTTCGTTGTTTTACATATCTTTTTTATCCATCAAAAAATATTTATATAGTATTTATCCTTTTTTTAGAATACTTCATTTTAATATTATACTATTGGTTTTTCTATAATCAATTCGGAAATTTCTGTAATTTTTCTAATATAAAAGCTATAATTAGTCTGAGAAGTTTTTTTATTTTTCTTCATTAAATATTGACCCGGATCAATATATTCGCCTTTACCCAAAATCATTTGAGTATATTTTGATTTTGATTCAGCACTTTCATGGGCTATATGATTTCGCAACACAATCATTTGATTATAAGCAGTCAGATTATCTGCCACTTCAAAAATAATATTAAAGGGATTTTCAATAAAAATATGTTTTGACAACTGCTCTATTTTTTTTATGTAATCTATATAATGTTTATCTCCACCTTTTAATACAGCATTGAGATGCTCTTCATCTATAAACATTAATTTTCTTTCTGGAAGATAGTCTTTACTGCTTTGTATTCCAATACAGTAATTACTAAACACAGTTGCAAGATATTTTTCAAATTTTACATATATTTTAAAAAAACTTGCTTCATATATTAATGCATTTGAAGTAATAAGATTATTTTGACATGAATTAATATATGAAATTAAATCGCTATTCTCCATAAACAGCACCAACTAAAAAATTATTTAATAATGTAATTCTTTCTAGTCTTTCATTCTTGTTGGTTGTCCTGCTGCGATGATTTTTATCAAATTTTACAAATTGATTGAAATATTCAGATGTTTTATCTTCATTTTTCACACATCTTTCAAACTCATTCTCAAAACTAATTACAGAATCTATAAATTCCTGAATATTTGTATCGATATTGTCGACATTATATTTTTCCAATCGTTTTATTTCTAATTCATTTATACCATATAACTGGTGGAAAATAACAGCAAAAATAGTATAAATGTATACTTTGCTTGTGAAACATTTAACATTTCCATTTAAATAATCATATATTTTTTTAATAACTTCCATTACTTTATCAAATTTAATTTTTATTTCTTCATATTCATTAAAATACATATCATATTTTTGATATAATTTATCAATAGTTATCGGAGTATCAGTTTCAATTCCACTTATTATTATATTAAACAAAATAGATATAAGTTCAACATCTTCCATTCTAGAAAATTGCTTATCATTTAATATTTTATTGTCAAAAAGTAGTTCCCTATATTCAGCTGCGTTATTGTATGCACAAACTTTAAATTCTCCCCAATACTTAGAATTTCTTAGTTCTTGCCTATTTAAAACATAATTATTTGTATTAAGCCTTGCAAACATATCATAAATCGTCGTATCATCTTTTTCATTAATTACTTCAGCGAATATTTCATATTCTAAAATTTGCTCTTTAATATCTTCCAATAAATCTTCATACTTTTTACCACCATATTCTGAGTTGTGAGATTTAGATATAGCAAATTTGTTTTGTATAAATTCAATTATTGCCCGTAACCGTTGTTGCCCATCTATTATTTCTCTAAATGTCTTTCGAGTTGCAACATCTATTGTTTGACGCATGAAAATTGGTGGTATCGGTAGCCCTCTAATAATAGTATCTATCAGATATGATTTAGCCTTGTCATTCCAAACACTGTTCCTCTGGTATTTAGGCGATAATTGTATTTCTTCACTTTCATACCACTGAATTATATCATTAATTTGTACAACCTTAGAAGATTTTTTCTTTAGCATAGTAATCACTCCATTTGTTTTAATTTTATCACCCCAAAACAAGTATTTTAATAATATCTTATATATTATTAATTTGTTTTAGAATATATATACAAAATTAATATATCAACATTAATATTTATTATATATTATAAAACTTAAATAATCAATATTTTACTTTAAAAATTTAGAAATTTCAATGTTCTATAACATTTTGTATCTCATTCTACCTGTACTCCTTCATCTTTTATTACCTTCTTTATTTGTTTACCTTCATGATTTATAGTAAAATTATCTTTATATATCAAATCTTCAACCGTAGTAAATGTGTATCCTTTTTCTTTCAGCTTACTTATAAGCTCATCCAACGCACTACCAGTATATTTCGCCCCAGTATGCATTAATACAATTGCTCCACCTGTCATCTTCTTATGATTTACTACTTTATTTATTATTTCTGCTGCACTATAGTCCATCCAATCAAGGCTGTCAACAGACCACTGTATAACCTCATAACCGAGCTCCCTCGATGTTTTTATAACTGTGTTATTATACTCGCCATAAGGTGGCCTAAACACTACCATATCTATCCCCAGCAGTTCCTTAACCTTGTGATGACACTCCATAATTTCATCCTTCACCTGACTCTTATTCATTTTACCTATATGAGGATGCTTATTAGAATGATTTCCTATTTGATGCCCTGCCTCGTATATCTTCTTCAAGTCTTCGGGATATCTATCAACCCAACCTCCAGTTACATAAAATGTAGCTTTTGCACCATGCTTTTTAAGCGTATCTAGTATTATTGGTAACTCCTTATTGTCCCAAGCATTGTCAAATGTAATCGCAATATTTTTATCACTTCTCTCTACGCAATATACGGGTAACTCTCTCCTTACTGCATTTGAAACTTCCACTATGTAATCTTTAGAGCCTATAGCTGCACTTACTGTTATAAGAAATATAATAAAATACCTCATTATGTCACTACCTTTTAAAACATATATCTTCATGGAAAAACCTCCGAGTTAATTATTTGTAGTTACTTTATTATATATTTATACTAAAAAAGCAATGATATTATGCATATCACTGCTTTTTGAAATTAATTTTCTATGAATTAAATTATTACCTCATTTATATTGTTTTCATATTCATCTAATGTCCTATGCCTCCATATCCTTTTCTTTTGGTTTCTTTTCTTGTTTCATGACCAAACTTGCTCCTACAAGCGCAATGATTCCCCCCACTACGATGCTTGATGTTAACTTTTCTCCAAGTAAAAATGTAGACCAGATAAAAGTAAATATTGGTTGTAGGTAAAATATCATCGATGCATAAACAGGGCTTGCATTTTTTATTACCCTTTGATATAAGAGAAAATACGCTGATGTTCCAATTGCACCTACATAAAAAATACCAAATAAGCTATCTATTGACACATTTGTTATTGTAGTCTCATATGTATGAACTTCAGTCAAAACAAGTATCATTTGCATAGCGATTGTAGTTATAATCATTGCCATCGTTATCTCTATTGGTGAATAATCTTTCTGTAACTTTTTTGATAATACTGTGTATATTGCATATGACATTACTGCTAGCAAAACAAGGATATTTCCAATGGGTGTACCCATTCCTCTTGTATCCTTTGCTAGTCCTGATGAAATTATAATAGTTCCAACCCCTATAAATCCCAATAAAACTCCTATTACTTTATTTTTCGAAATATTTTCTTTTAGTATTACTGCTGTCAACACTGTCGCCAATATAGGCACCGCCGCGTATAGAATTTGTGAAACCGTAGCCGTTGTATACCTGACTCCTAGCGCAAAGAAAACTACATTACCTGTCCCAAAAAGGGAAATCTGTGCAATTTTTTTAAAATTCTTATTTACCAATGTCTTCTTTTTTACAAGCATGACGGGCACCAATACAATAAGTGCTACGATAAATCTTAGTAAAACAAATGTAAATGGAGGAAATACCTCTAGCGCCATTTTTGAAAATGTTGGTACTGCCCCACCAAGTGCTGCAATTAATACAATCCAAAGCATAATGCGTCCCCTCTCGTATATATATTATTAAGACAACAACTTATACAATTATTGAATCAATAAATTTCTCTATTTCATTCATATCTGGGTTCATAGTATCTCTTACAAACATAATATTCTTACATATCTATTCACTCATTATGTCTGCATTGCTTGCAACCATACAATAATCTGCATTATTTAGCATTGAATTTTAGGTAATTAGGTAATCCTCACCAATCCAAACATTTCGGTCTTCTTTTCATTTTTGTTTTCTATGCAAAACACCGCATATAGTGGTACTGATTTTATATTATTTTCAAACCCAAAGTTCTTTGCTGATATCCTTATTGCATAAGGTGGTTTATATTTTGATATATACACGCTCAGGCTTCTTGATTTTACATTTTCATTCGCCTTTACCTCTACTGGTATGATATCTGATTCCTTTTGTATCACAAAATCAACCTCAGCTGTGTCCTTTGATGTCCAGTAATGTAAGTCAAATCCATTATTAAGTAATGCTTGGGCTACGTAGTTTTCTGTTAGGGCCCCTATGAATGTGCTATTATTGGTATCACTCGACATGAGTGCATGTAGTGGTAAATTTGCTTTGAGTGTCAAAAGCCCGATGTCACTCATGTATAGCTTAAAGCTAGACAAATCTCTGTATGCACGTGGTGGCATATGTCCGTGTTCTATTTTAAAACACTTGAGTACCACACCAGCTGCTTCTAGCCAGTGTATCGCTTCTCCAAACATAGTTGCTGTTCCGCCTTTTTGTATTACTTTATATTGGAATTTTTTATTATCCTTTGCAAGTTGTGACGGTATTGAATCGTAAGACGCCTTGATTTTAGTTGCCTCACTATTGGTTGCATACTTTGACATATCTGCGGTGTAACTACTTAGTATCTCATTTTTTACGACTTGTGTTTCTATGACTTTTTGTTCTTCTATATACCTTTTAATTACACCTGGCATGCCACCTACAATCAAATATGTTTTGTATTGTTCCATACATAAACCATGAATCGATTGTGACATTTCCTCATTGCTACTGTAACATCTTCTTATTTCATTCGCTACCAGTTCTCTCCCCTGTGCCCATAAAAACTCCTCGAAGTCCATTGGGTATAGATTCATCATACTTACTTTGCCGACTGGAAAAGAGTATTTCTCTTTGTTGATTGCTACTCCAAGTAAGCTCCCTGCTGCTATTACATGATACTCTGGCGCATCTTCACAGAAGTACTTGAGCGATGTGAGTGCTCGCCCGCAAGCTTGTATTTCATCAAAGAATATCAATGTTTCACCTTTTTTGATTGTTTCACCAAAGTATAGCTCCATTCTATTGACTATGAATTCTGGTGATATATTATCCGTAAAATCTTTTGCTAATTCAAGGTCTATTTCAAAATTTACATAGATTATGTTTTTGTAATGACCTTTCCCGAATTCTCTTATAACATACGTTTTTCCTACTTGTCTCGCTCCATGAACAATCAAGGGTTTTCTATTCTTGTCCTCTTTCCATTTTATCAATTCATCAATTATTTTCCTTTTCATACGACCACCTCTTAAGAAGATTATACATGTTTATAATATATAAGTCAATAAAAATATGTAGTTTTGTTACTTTTAATGACTTATTCGTCAATTGTACGCTTTTTATTTATTTTTACTTCTCCACGCTCTTAATCAATTCATTCGCGATATTAAGATTTTCAAGTCTCATTATACTTTCTTCTGCACTCCCAAAGCTTAAAAGATTTATGCTTCCATACCATACGATCTTTTGATCTATAACTGCAAACTTTTGATGTATATTTGACTTAAACACTATACTTATACCCACTTCTCTTAACAATTCTAATGTTTCCTTTATTTTTATGGATGTTGATATGAAAATTATTTACAAACAAAAAAACAGCATTATTATTGATATTCGCTGTTTTTTTGTTTATAATCTTATATTTACTCTACTTGTTTTTCATTATTATATTCTATATCAATACCCTTAATCTCTATTTCTAAATTTGCATTATTAACCTTATATGTTTTAATATCTCCAACCTTAGAACCAAATAGAGCCTTTCCGAGCGGTGCATCTATAGATATTTTTTTTCAGATATATCACCACTTTCTTTTCCAACCAATGTATGCTTGTATATCTGCAAGTTTTTTTTCTGCATTTTTAATACGTATTGAAAACTTATTGTAGTCATCTTGTGTCATTATCATTTTTTCTTTTTCCATGTTTATTTCTCCCTGCACATAAATTATTTATATAATAATATCGCTAATAATTGAGTAATGTTTTTTAGCTTAATGCTATTTACTTCTATATAATCTTGATGTTTGTATATAACTTGACATTCTTCTTTCTTTTCTACAAACAGCTCTTCATTAACTATATTACTGCTTAAAAATATTCCTTTTTCCTTTACTTTACATATCAAATTACAATCTTCTAAAATGTTATCAACACTACTTTCTATATGTATATTTTTTATTTTATTTAACTGCAATTTATTATAGTAATATTCCGCAACAAAATCCCTATATGGTAGGTCTGCTTTATTCAGTTTTAAACTTTTAAACTTATCTATAAACTCTAAAAAATACTTTTCTCCTTCACTACTATCATCATGTATTATTATTTCAAATTCTAGAAATTCTCCTATGTTTAAAATAGAATCAATAAGAATATTATATGTAATCTCATTTTCAGTTTTACTATAATAATCCCTTATCTTGTCTACAACGACATATGAATGATACCCAAAGACTTTAAACAAATCAACTATATTTTCATATGACTTTACCTCGGATATAATATTAGACTCTTTCTTTGCATAGAAACTCGAAAACACCTCTGACTTACCTTTATATGTTATTTCAAGCTCTTTATCATCTATTGTCCTAGTTCTCAAACAGGTTCTATTTTTTATATATTCACCAGCTAAATCAGTGAAATATTCATCCTTTTCGTTTATTCTTTTTATAAACTTGAATCCCTCTCGTTCTATTTCATCTTTTATTGTCTCGATATCATTATCACAAAAAAACTTTTCCTCTATTTCTACAACTGTTCTATAATCAGAGTTTTTCATATCATAATCCCTCCAGATTTTTATTATTTTTATGCTCGTCATAAATTTTTATAAGAATTTCAGCTAATTCATCAAATACTTCAACTTCGCTTCCTTCAAAGCTATCTTTAGTAGCTAAAGTATTTTCTAGCACACATACACACTTTAATCCTGCACTTTTTGCTGCCTCTATCCCTCTCTTTGAATCTTCAAAAACTATACATCTTTCTTTAGAAGTTTTCATTTTATTTAGAGCTTTCAAGTAACTTTCAGGGTCTGGTTTATACTTTTCTACATCATCCCTAGAAATAATTACATCAAATACATTTTCTGCATCTAATCTATTAAGAATATTTTCTACAAATTCTTTTTTTGAAGATGTAACTAATGCTAATTCTAATCCCTTTTCTTTTACTTTCTTAATAAGTCTAATATTTTTCAAGCTTTCCGTCTCACTTGCTATTACATCTATCCTACTTTTATATTCTTCATATACCTTGTCCATCATTTCTTTTTTATCAACTTTTTCATCTATCTCTTTTCTCGCTTTTAAGTATACCATTAGTTTTTCATTGTTCTCCAACTCATATTTTATGTAATCTTCTTTCTCTATTTGCACACTATAATCTTTTTCTAGGATAAATTGCCATGATTCAAAGAATACTTTTTCCGACGGCACTATAGTTCCATCTAAATCAAATAATATTCCATCAATTTTCTTTAAATCACCCAACCTTTCTATTTGTTTTCTTGATATAATATCTCTGTACGGTTCGCATGCAGGTTTTAGATTCAATTCTTTAAATAGAAACATAAATTCATTAAACTTATCTTCTATCTTTTGCATATCTTCAGCTATAATTTCAAACTCAACAAAACTTCCAACATTATCTATTTCGTCAAAATAAATATTATACTCATATTCCTTTGTACTTTTAGTGTAAATTATTCTTTCTTTATTTATTTTTACATACTTATAAAAGTTCAACATTTCAAGTATTTTCTTTGTTTTCTCTAGTCCTTCTTTATTTATTGAAACATTAAACTCCCTTTTTGAATATTGGTTGCTATAATCCTCGGATTCTCCTTTATATGTGAGTATAAAATCTTTTGATTCATTCTTCCTGATTCTTAAGCATGTTCTATTATCAATATATTCTCCTTCACTATCTGTAAAATACAAATCCTCTTCTCTTCCTTTTGTTTTATAAATATACCCCATCTTCCTAATATACTCCAGAATTTCATCCTTTAACTTATAGTCAAGTTCAAACTTTCCTTGCTTTACAAAAACTTTATTTTCATTCTTTTTTATACTCATCTTACGCTTCTTTACAATTTCAGCAATCATATATCTTCCTTGAATATTTGTAAAATATCTATAATTTATTTCTGCTTCATTTTCAAATAGATTGTTAAATAACTCTTCAAATGCTTCTTTACTTAAATATGCTCCCCCAACATCTCCGAGGAACCCCATATACCAATACTTATTTAAAACATATGGAAATCCCCCCATAATCTTTGGATCCTCTATTTCAACTATAACCATTTTTTTAGATATTTCAAACATTTTCCTAAGCATTCCTATTAAATGTTCCTTACTAGGCATATGATGAAGAGTATTACTACAATATGAAACATCAAATATGCTCTCTTTAAAAGGGAAGTATACTGCATTATGATTTGTAAATAATACTTTTGGGGTTTTGATTTTACTGCCCAAAATTTCTATTTGACTCCAACTTATATCATTTCCTATTACATATTTTGTGAAACTCAAATCTGCTAACTTCGATAAAAAAGAATCTTCACCACATGATACATCAACTATTCTCTCAGCAGACCCAATTGCCTCATTTATAACCTTATTAAATTCTTTTTTTCTTTTTCTCTTTTCCGTGAGTATGTACTTTTTTATTATGTTGTTATGCAGCAAATACCTATTCTTATAGTTTTCATTAGTGGAAATTTCATCATCTTGAAAATCCGACTTCTGCGTATTTATAAATTTTTTAAATCTCTTTTCAAAAATTCTGACAACTTCTCTATTTGCAAATCTATTTATACTCTCCAATTCTTCTTCAGTAACTTCAACAAAGCTACCTGTTAAATTTCTTTTATTAATATCCTCTTTATTTCTAATTCTTGCAATAAATGCAAGCCCATTATGCTCATATTCTTGTGAATCATAAATAAATTTATTTTTTATATATGCAATTGGTTCAACCTCTCCTATTTTTATTTGTTTTGATATTTTTTCTGATGTTCTTTTAATTGCATTATGTATATTTTCATTCTTATATATACTTCCACCCGGAATAGACCAAAACAGCTTATCTTGCATGTTTTTTTCCAAATAAACTCTTCCCTCATTATCATATATAAGAAGCAGTACAAAATATTTTCTTTGTTTTACATAGTCATATAGTCTTTTTGAAACCTCTCCCTTATAAGTAATCTCATTCAAGTCATATATCTCTCTATAAACTTCAAAAGCAAATTTTGTTTCTCCTACACTTTCTTTAAATATTTTGTCACACAAAAGATCTACGTTCCCCATGATTGCCTCCATAAAATATCACATTAAAAATATAATTTATTGTATCTTTATTCACTTATCATATTTTACCATATTACAATTTTTTCTGCAATAAAAAACATACACTATCGTTGTAATTTATGTTTTTACTGTTTTTGCCACTTATATCTGTCATCTGTATCAAATTCATCTAAATACATTACACATCTATCTTCCTCCATCAACCCATTATAAATCAACTATCCCAAAATATATCGCTGCATCATTAATCTCTCTTGCATTCGTCCTAATCCAATCTTCTCCATAATTAGCATAAATAATTCGACTCACATATCATAACCTCTTTCACTTTGATTCCAAACCCTCTAATTGCTGTACATATTTCTTTCATACCCATCGCTCTCCTTTGTCTTTAGTTTTCATATTAGACAATTTCACAAACCCCCATATATCAAGCATTCATACCATTTGTACTTTTGTCGCTAGACTATCAACAAACCACTGTATAACCTCATAACCGAGTTCCCTCGATGTTTTTATAACAGTGTTGTTATACTCGCCATAAGGTGGCCTAAACACTACCATATCTATCCCCAGCAGTTCCTTAACCTTGTGATGGCACTCCATAATTTCATCCTTCACCTGACTTTTATTCATTTTGCCTATGTGAGGATGCTTATTAGAATGATTTCCTATTTGATGCCCTGCCTCGTATATCTTCATGGAAAAACCTCCGAGTTAATTATTTGTAGTTACTTTATTATACATTTTTACTAAAAAAGCAATGATATTATGCATGTCACTGCTTTTGAAATTAATTTTATATGAATTAAATTATTACCTCATTTATATTGTTTTCATATTCATCTAATGTCCTATGCCTCCATATCCTTTTCTTTCGGTTTCTTTTCTTGTTTCATGACCAAACTTGCTCCTACAAGTGCAATGATTCCCCCCACTACGATGCTTGCTGTTAACTTTTCCCCAAGTAAAAATGTAGACCAAATAAAAGTAAATATTGGTTGTAGGTAAAATATCATCGATGCATAAACAGGGCTTGCATTTTTATTACCCTTTGATATAAGAGAAAATACGCTGCCGTTCCAATTGCACCTACATAAAATATACCAAATAAGCTATCTATTGACACATTTGTTATTGTAGTCTCATATGTATGAACTTCAGTCAAAACAAGTATCATTTGCATAGTTATTGTAGTTATAATCATTGCCATCGTTATCTCTATTGGTGAATAATCTTTCTGTAATTTTTTTGATAATACTGTGTATATTGAATATGACATTACTGCTAGCAAAACAAGTATATTTCCTATGGTACTGATTTTATATTATTTTCAAACCCAAAGTTCTTTGCTGATATCCTTATTGCATAAGGTAGTCTATATTTTGATATATACACGCTCAGGCTTCTTGATTTTACATTTTCATTAGCCTTTACTTCTACTGGTATGATATCTGATTCCTTTGACTTATATATCAAGAATCTTACTTTCTGCTTTTGTATCCATTAACTAAATTTCATCCAAATCCGTTAAAATAAAAACTACTTAATTCACTTATTCGAATCTTATGGTTACCTCCACCTTTACACATTATCATAATATTTATAATTGTTGTCTTGTAATTCTTGATTCATTTTATTTCACCTTCTATATTTATATTATTTCTTTATGTTGCTCTGGATACCACGCTGGTGTGCACGGCATTAATATTTCCATTTGTCCTTCAAAAAAGTATTTTTCTCCTTTGTCTATTAAAATCATAGTTCCCTCTTTTAATTTATGCTCTACGTCAGTAATAACAATTTTTCCTTCTCCTTTTATTACATATACTAACTCTTTACATTCTTCATTTGTAACCAGCCCTTCTTCAGGGTATCTTCCGTTAATAATTCCTACAGCTCCATTGATATCATTATCACTTATTTTACCATATTCATAAACCATACATGTACTTGCATTTTCAAACTTTTCTGCTTCTTCTTTGTGACATATTTGCATATGTTAAACCTCCCATTTCTAAAATTTATTTTTAATCCACTCTAAGATTACATTCGCTGTTATTTCTTCACACTTTTTATATGTATGTTCTGATCCTTCTATTATTTTAGTTTCAAAGTCTGGACAGTTTAATGATTTGCTTTTTACTATGTCTAATTTTAAATATGTCGGGTACTCATTACTACCTGAGAACGCTAAAATCGGCACATTTATTTTTTCCAGTTATTCAAAATGTTCAGGATTTCTTTCTATTGGCAAGTTATCTATGTCATTGCCTACTGTATAAAAGTTGATAAAATTTTCTGAACTTGTATAGCTCCAACCATCAAGCAAATCATTTAATAATTTTCTTGGTTCACCTTGTTCTATGTTTGTTCTTGCCTCTTTTACTAATTCACCATACATTGGTTCTTCGAGCAAAGTGATACCCACCATATCAGGAGGAGATGCCAATATTACTCCATCCACTACATTCCCTTTCTTTGATAAATAGTATATGCTCTTATTACACCCTAAGCTATACCCTAGTAATATGATCTTTTCATATCCTAATTTTTTTGCCTTTCTAACCCATAAATCAACATCATATGAACTTTCTTCAAATATTTCAAATGTTGCTCCTGCTCGCTTAAATTGTCCATCCTTCATTAAGATATCATTCATATGGGAATGTCCTCTGTTATGTCCATATATAAACCCAATATTGTTTTTTGATAATACATCTCCCCAAACGGTAGCAAAATAGCTTTCTATTATATTTCCACCTTGACCATGAATACAAACTACACACATTTTTTTGTTATTACCTTGCCAGTGAACTGCTTGTAGCTTTAGTCCATCTTCTGTAAAATCATAAATAAATTCCAATTATATCACCTTCCTAGCTCCATATCTGACTTACTTCATCAATCACTTTATTGTATAATTCCCCTAAATAGTTCTGTAACATATTTCATTTCTTTTTATAAGACATTACAGTTAATGAATCTCCCCTCGGCAAGCCGACGGGGTATCATGTTGTCATTGCGAGCGTTTTTTGCGAAGCAATCTATTGCACATAACTTGAACCCATATCTTTCTTTATATCTCTAAATTAGTTCTATATAATTTCTTCTATCTTCGTCGTTTTTCAATATATTATCACCATTATTCCTATGGCTTTTACATGGTACAATGCACCATCATAATGTATCATTTGCTTTCTTGGCATTTTATCTCCTCAAAACAATTTAGCATCTATTTTATAATATTTCAATAGATTTTACCATGATAAATGAATAAATCAAACCTGACCCCTCATTATATAAAAGTTCTATAAACATTATCTCTCAATGATTTACCTACCGTCAGTTTTAAGTGTATCCCTATATTAGTGAGTCCGAATTTTTTTATCTTGCTTGACAAAGCTATGGTTTCTGACCTTTATGTTCCTATCAAATAATCCAATAGCTCCATCTTCTAAAGCTCGTCTTCTATCTCAATCATCCACTCAGCCTTATTATGCCACCCAGCCCCTGCTTTTATCTTCTTATTATCCTGGTTATCATACTTTGAAAAATATAACTTGTTTGTTTTTTCATTTAAATCCCAATAAAAAGTTTTCAAATTGTTCTTGAAATTGTCTACCATCTGCTCATTTTATATTGATACTCTAAATTTATACGCTGTATTTGCAGGTCCCCATATTTTGGCTTCTAATGCTTCCTTTTTTCCATAATAATTTTCAAAACTACCCTCAGTTAATGTTTCTCCATGTTTTGGTGTTTCATAAGGATCCTTGTCTCCACCAAAAAATATATATTGACCATACTCCTTAGAAACTGGGAACATGCAAACATATGATGTCCCTATGAAAACATCAGAGACAAATTCAAAATCCGTCTCCAGTGATATTCTTGAAGGCTCTACTACATAATTACGGCGTACATTGGCATAAACACTGCCATCTTCTGGTCGTAGTAATGATGTATATTCAACTATATTAAGTTTTTCAACCCTAGTTTGCTTACCAATTTCAAGCTGTATTTTAGAGTTATCCTCTCCATTTAGAAACTCTATAGAATTCATCTTCTCGTTCTCATGATTCCCCCCTGAGAAAATGTAATCTGCATCTATATCATCTTTCACACGAAAAACATATTCCCAGTCCGTACTCCCGGCAGCCAGTCTAATGCTATTTTCTATAGATATTTCATCTGTTGTGCATAAGAACCAACCAACTATATTCCAAGTACCCCACGGCTTCTTCTGAAATCCTGTTATTAACACATTGCCATCTTGTATGAGACTGTACATCTCTAATAGGTTATCACTTGAAAATAATAAAATAAAATCATCTCTGGTTATTTCACTTTTACTGATTTTGATTTGTGTAGTCATCAATTTTCACTCCATTTCTATCTGAGATACCTTTCTCCTTGTTCCCGTCTTACCTGCTTGAATTTAACTTTCAACTGCTCCATATTTCTATATTGTCCAGTAGTTCGTTCACCCTTATATTCATCAAACTCCAACATGTTTTTGTCAAAAGATATTCGTAGCTCTTTCTCTATATCAAATGGTACTCTAACAAACTGAAAACCTATGGTTGTCTTATTCTCTTGCTCCCCAATGCTTCCCTCAATTATACAGTACATCGCGTTTGTGGTTTCCTTACTATCCCCATTATATTTTTCATCTAACACAAGTTCTACCGAAGTCCCAACACTTCCTATATTTACAAGTGTTCTGTGATAAAAATTTTGAAGCAATTGTTCATGTATATCTGCATATAAAACAACATCCGCAGTCTTGTCAGTTGGCGTATTCTCTGTTGGTAAGAAAAGTCTTACTTTATCAGTTTCGTCATCAATATAATGAGTTTTATTAAAGACATTATCTGGGGCCGAATGCATGAACCTAACCAATCTCCCACTTATGTACATATCATGTATCATAGGCAAAGATTTTATATAGTCTTTTTCTCCGAGAGAAAGTAACGACCTATTCCAGATAATTCTTTTTCTGCCTATTTCAGAATCGGTTTTATCTAAATCCGCTTCTATAACCCATTTTTCTGCATTTCCAAATAATACAAGCTCACATTTTCCTTTAATAATATTTAAAACTTCATGTGAACTTGGTGCTATTCCTATCATATCGCCAAGGCAGAATATTTTATCTATCTCTCTTGCTTTTATATCTTCCATAACAGCCTCAAGTGCCGTCAAGTTTCCGTGTATATCAGCTATAACCGCTATTTTATCCAATTCGTATCACTCCATTTCTATCAATTTTTTCTCCGCTGATACATCTAACCGATATATTTCCCCGCTTTTCCTATCAACATAATATGTGCCAAAATCAGCACCATGTTTAGCAACCAGCTCGCCGTTTTCCTCGACTTTTTCTTCAATGTATCCATTACAAATGTAGTACTTCTTACCATCTATTCTTTCTAATCTGATAAATTCAAACGCAGCATCTACAGGCATGGTAGCTAACCCTTTTAATTTTTCTTTAGCCACTTTACTAACATTTTTGAGTATCAACTCATTTACCATATTATACTTTATTTTTGATTTCTTTACAAGATATTAGTGTTAAATTTTTAAGTGGAAAGACTTTAGGTCGTTCCTGTAATTCGTGATCATATTCATCCTAGACAATATATATACTAAAAAAGCAATGATATTATGCATATCACTGCTTTTTCGCTGTGTCAGTTGATTTTTACAGTTTTATTTCCATCTATTATTATCGTAATCGAGCTTTTATTCTTCTTACTCCAGTTGAAGAACTTTCTTCCTTCATGATTTCAAATACTCCTAACTCTTTTGTATTTGACGCATGAGGTCCTCCGCAAATTTCTTTTGAGTAATCCTTAATAGAATACACTTTAACTTTATCACCATACTTACTATCAAACAACCCAATAGCTCCTGCTTCCTTCGCTTCTGTAACTGTCATTTCTTCACACTTAACCTCTATTCCTTGTAATATGGCATCATTTACAATACATTCTACTTTTTTTAATTCATCACTAGTTAACTTTCTTTCAAAAGAAAAATCAAATCGTAATCTTTCTGTTGTTATATTACTTCCTCTTTGACTAACATCAGCTCTGAGTACTTTTCTAAGTGCTCCTTGCAACAAATGTGTAGCTGTATGAAGTTTCATTGTGCCTACTGAATTATCTGCCAATCCGCCTTTAAACTTTTGTTCAGACCCAGTTCTAGATAATTCTTGGTGTTCCTTATACTTTTTTTCAAATCCCACGTAGTCAACTTCTATTCCTTGTTCTTCCCCCATTTCCATCGTAAATTCTATTGGGAATCCGAATGTATCATATAATCTAAATGCATCCTCACTACTTATCTTCTTGCTTTCCATTATTTTATTAACAATCTTATTAAACTCTTTTATACCTTGGTTAATTGTCTTATTAAAAGCTTGTTCTTCCTTACTTATCTCACCAATTATAAATTCTTTATTTTTCTCTAACTCAGGATATGTATTAGCATAATCTTCTATGACTATACTAGCTATATCTGAAACTGCACTTCTCATTACACCAAGCTTTTTTAAATATCTAACAGTTCGCCTGATTAATCGCCTTAGAACATAACCTTGATCTGCATTTGAAGGAGATATCCCTCGTTCATCACCTAAAATAAATGTTATTGCTCTACAATGTTCTGCAACTACTCTAAACTCTTTCTTGTTAATTTCATTATACTTTTGTCCTGATATTTTTTCTATTTTTGCTATTATATTTTTGTATAACTCTGTTTCGTAAATTGATCCTACATTATTTGATATAGCTAGTATTCTTTCTAGCCCCATACCAGTATCTACATTATATTGTTTTAATGGTTCAAATGTTCCATCTGGAAGTTTATTATACTCCATAAAAACATTGTTCCATATTTCCACATACTTTCCACAACTACATCCCGGTCTACAATAATCACTACAGTTAAGCTTCAAAGTATCATAAAACATTTCCGTGTCCGGTCCACATGGACCAGTTAATCCTGCTGGCCCCCACCAATTGTCTTCTTTAGGCAGAAAATATATATGGCTGTCTTCTACTTCTAATTCCCTCCATACATTATATGACTGCATATCTTTAGGTGCATCCTCATCCCCTTCAAAAACAGTAAAAAACAATCGTTCTTTTGGTATTCCTAAATACTTATCTGAAGACAGGAACTCCCAACTATATTTAATAGCCTCCTCCTTGAAATAATCCCCAAAAGACCAATTTCCCAACATTTCAAAAAACGTACAATGTGTCGCGTCCCCTACGCTTTCTATATCTCCAGTCCGTACGCATTTCTGAACATTAGTAATTCTTTTGCCTTCCGGATGCTTTTCTCCCAGTAAATATGGTACTAATGGATGCATTCCCGCAGTTGTAAACAAAACAGTTGGATCATTCTCAGGTATTAAAGATGCCCCTGAAATAACCTTATGCCCTTTTTGTCTAAAAAAGTCTAAATACATATTTCTTAGTTCATTTGCTGTTAAATTTGATTTCATTATTTCCACCCATCCTTTACATTATATCAAACTCCCCTTTTGAGTAAGCAAAAAGCCCAAGAAAAGAATCGTTTGTTTTTACGACTCCTTGCTTGAGCTATCAACTCAATTTGTGTAGCACTCCGTGCCTGTACAGCTCAGCTTCGCCTTATGTACACTCGCAATTATTATTGTGTATTATATTACTTATTATTACATTTGTCAATAGTAAATACTACAGTTTCTAATACTTCCTTTTTTCCATAATAATTTTCAAAACTACCCTCAGTTAATGTTTCTCCATATTTTGGTGTTTCATAATAATCGCTCGATTTTTATATGTATATTCCACAATTAATACTTTTCTAGCAATTCATCCATTAAATTAGTATAATTTTTCAACCTCTTAACTATTTTCTCTTTTAGTAATTCATCTGTTACTGTCAGCCTGAATTCTTCATTACCTACAAATAAAGCTCCTGCTACTAATCTCCATTTATCAAGTTCTTCCCTATTTATATCGTATTTACACTCAGTAAAATATACATCTATGAATTTATCGATAGCTACCCTTGTCTCATCTTCCATATTTGATGGTGACGGAGAGCATTGTAGGAATACAAGTGCAAATGCAAAATTCCCAAGTGGGTTACCTTTTGTTACTCCTACCCAATCAATCATAATTCCATCATTGGTTGTATTCTTATTTAATTTCTCTACCCCAGCCATAGTATTGTTTAAATGAACATCATTATGACAAATGTTTTTGCCATCTGGTAATTCATCTAATATCTTTAATATTCTGTCTCTTTTATTTAAATCAACTAATTTATTTATCAAATCTTTATAATATTTCTTCTGAGGTGGCAATAAACCTTCTTTATCCTCTGCTATATTTACTAATGCAAGAGTTTTTGCAAAAATTTCTAATATTATGCTAGCTTTATCTGGTGTTTTATATAAATTCCATGATAACGTTTGTCCAATAACCTTTTGCATCACAATTCCATATTGGTTTTTAAATTCTATAATACCATAAACTTTAGGTACTCTAACCCCTGCGTCAAATAAATATCTAGTTTTAATATACTCTTCTATTATCTTTTCTTTATCAACTTTTTCGTTGAATAACTTTATAACTTTTCCTGTATCGCTCCTCAAATCAAAGATCTCTGCTGTTACCCCTTTCCCAGCAGTTCTCCCATCTTAATGTCTTCATTTATGTAATTTATTTTATTATTCATGTACTCTTTCATACTATCTTTCACTTCACTACTATTAACCTTACATCGCTTAATTTCTTCCGTCATTAGCGTATCACTCCATTTCTATCAATTTTTTCTCCGCTGATACATCAAATATGTATACTTCCCCGCTTTTCCTATCAACATAATATGTGCCAAAATCAGCACCATGTTTAGCAACCAGCTCGCCGTTTTCCTCGACTTTTTCTTCAATGTATCCATTACAAACGTAGTACTTCTTACCATCTATTCTTTCTAATCTGATAAATTCAAACGCAGCATCTACAGGCATGGTAGCTAACCCTTTTAATTTTTCTTTAGCTACTTTACTATTAACTGCAACTTCATACAACTTAGCCAACTCGTCTATCAGGTTCTTATCTTCTTGCTCATCAAATATTTTTTCTACATCACTAATAACAACTATCCCTCTATCATCCCAAAACACCTTTTTACCGAAACCTTCTGTTATCGCCCTAATAGGAAGAAACACCATGTTATCTATAACTTGTGCAGGCACATCTATCTCTATTTCTATTCCATCCACCAATATCTTTTTCTCGTTGATTGCTATCTGGATATTTCTATTTTTATAATTTATTACTATTTTGCCACCACTTTCAGCGACATCTGCGTCTATCATTTTGGAGATAAAACCTATTGGTATTAGAATTCTCTTTTGTTTATTTATCGGTACAATATTTTCATTTTCGTCAATACTGACCTGAACACTATTTATATACCCCACATTGTCTCCCATACAAATGCAACTAGCTCCGTTTAGCCTAGATTTTAGCTCTTCTGATAATACTTTCTCATTATTAGTCATCGTATCACCCCTCCCTAGTCGCAGGAATTTCTGTGACTATATATTTTATTTTCTTTTTATTATATTCGAATTACGCAGAGTAAGTATGATGCTAAAGAATAGTATTTTGCGATTGTTATTCATAAAGCTTCCTCCTTAAAAATAAAGGTAGTGTAGTATTTGTTTCTATAAAACTATTTTATCAAACTTCAAATTTTTTTATTTCATTTACAAATACTTCATTACCTAGCATCTTTAAAAAATTCTCCACTACCTTGATTCCATCGACCCTTCCAGTATTAATCAGTTCTCTAATACTGTTATCATCTAGCGGTAAAAATACCTGTTTGTCTTTACTACTGCCCAATATCTTGTGAACACTTTCTATTTTTTCAGCGCAGTAAAAATCCATGCTGTAAAATCTCCACTCGTTCCCTGTCTTAGAATACTTTATCCACTGTTCACTGCATAGTTTTTCTGTTATTTCACAGTTTTCTAACTCATAATGGCTATTTACTTCATTAACTACTTTCTGTTTTTTATACTCTTCCGTAAGACCCAATCTCTTAATGTGTTCCTTAAACTCTAACTGAATTCCACTTACTGTATCACTTTTGAACTCATATCTATTTATAGTTGTAGCGTAGAATGGGTACAGCATATCGTATGTCTTATTGTAAATAAGCAATAATCCTCTACCCTTTATGTTAATTAAAATGTTGGCATTTGTTGCATAGCCCGTTAGCTTTACATTCGCCGGTAATAATTCCTCTGTATATGTGCTTAAATCTATATTCATGTGCTTTATCCACCTTTCTTTCTCTTTCCTAAGGCTTTCATATATTGTTCTATAAGTCTAATCCTTGTAATATATTACCATCTATATCTAATATCTTATATCCTATACATTTACTCTATCATCTTCTATGTTTTCTATTGCCTAGAAGCTAAAGTCTGAGAATACATTTTAAAATATAATATCTTCAATTTGCTCTTTACTTAACACTTTAAATAAATGGTTCAAACTATCACCCTCGTAGTTATATTTTATTTTGTAATCTCTCAACTGACTCTCGTAAATCATTCGCAGTCTTTATCTCTATCACTGTGCTTATATTGTTTTCCTTCACAAACCCAAGTTTCTCTTTTATATCTACACTACCGCTAAATAGTGTCCTATGGTCTTTGTCTTCATCCACATCATGCATATGCATGTGAGCTATCTTATCAGTATGTCTGTTATAAAACTCTCTCGCACTATACTTATCTTTAGCATCGTGTCCTATATCCCAAGTAAAGTAGACATCATCTATAGTGACTATATTTTCAAACGCTTCCTTTATATAACTTGGCATACTCGTATTCTCAACACACAACTTTATATTCGCTTGTTTTGCTATTACTGTTAGTTCCTTAATTGCTGAACACAAGTTTATTATAAACCTGTCCTTATACACTTCATATATCTTTATTTTTTTATCTGGCAGAGTAAAGTGTACACCTTTGCTTATATGAATGTTGACTTTACTTACTCCTATTTGCTTTCCAAAATCACATATTTCTTCGAACAAGGTGATGTTTGCTCTTCTTATCGTAGGCATAAATGTAGCAAAGTCTATCTCCTCAGGAAAGTGCATTGTAAAATTCACGTTGTGTTTACTTCTAAGTTCATTTAACCTATCTACATTGTTAGCCTCAGGTAAGCAATACGGTAAATCCATGTTTAGTTCTACAAAATTCAAACCCAACTCACTACATAACTCTACATTTTCTTCTATACTACTAAACTCAACTAAACTTGGCATTCCAAAATAGTAACTCATATTTGTAACCTCCCCTTATTTTTTTCTGTTTCTTCTTTTGTCAAATTCTACTCTGCCTGAATCAGCCCTTCATATACTCCAGAATAAACTTTCATACTAACTTCATATCCATCAACTTTAACTATGTAGCTATCCCTTTCTATACACAGACTATTTTTCTATATTATAATTTATTTATCATTTTTTTACAATACTTTATTATATGTTTATACTAAAAAAGCAATGATATTATGCATGTCATTGCTTTTTAAATTTAGTCAACTTTCATTTATTTTAATACCTCATTCTCTTCATGTTCTTTGATGTTTGATGACATCCAGACGAATTCACCTTTTTTATTGATAAGCAGTTCTGATTTCGTTCTCTACCTCTTCTATCTTTTAACTTTATATATGTATCTTTTCCAGCCTGTATCATTACCTGTAACATCTACAACCCTTAAGTATAATGTGTGTTTTCCAACTTTAGTTGGCGCTGTTATATTAAAATTGGAAGCTCCAGTTAATATTTGATATCCACTAATACCATCCCAATAATATGCTGCCCCTCCACCTATATTTTGTGCATATGTAACACTTGCTGATATTGTACTTTCTGCCTTTATTCTTTTTCCTGTTGTTGAAGTTAATTTTACTATAGGTTTTGCCACTTTTATATTGCTTCGTTTTGTCGTAAATTGAAATACATATTCCTTGCTCAAGTTTCCAAATTCATCTTTGAATGCCCCATTTGGTAATCTTACAATATATTTTGTGTTATCATAAGCAGCCGCACTTTTTATAGTAAACATGTTATCTGAAATTGTAGGCTCCGAGTACCCCCCATCAATGGGACCAAGTAAACAGATAGAATCAAATTCTGGTCCTGCATTGATTATTTTGTTAAATGTAATTTTAATTATTGTATCCTTAGTAACCCTCTTAGACTTGTTTGCAGGTGTAACACTTACTACCTTTAAACCTTTAGTTATAAGAGGGTCAGCAAGGCTTTTACTAGCTTCTACATACGTTAATGTTGTAGAAAATAAAATTATAAGACATAAAATATATTTAATAAGTAAATAGTTTTTCATTTAAATCTCCTCCTTTTTATTTTGGTTTGTAAAATATTTATAGTACTAAATACTACACTATATACTCTTCTTACTAAGTTATTCAATTTTTTTCATAAACTTTTAACAATATCTTATTTTCCATAAACGTCATTGCTAACATTCGTTGACGGTTCTTTATCAGAAATTAGCTTTCCATTCCCATCAAACCTTTTCCCCTCTGAATCTGTAAACTCCACATCAAAGTGCACTCCAGTTGGACTAATACATATTATTTCATAGCTCTCATATATAAAAGGTGATGATATATCTCCATCTACATTTATTGCTCCATATTTTCCATTTACCTTTGCTACGAACCCTACATCAATTCTAATTATTTCTTGTATATTATTTAATAAAAAATTTCCTTTCCAATCTTGCATAAAGTATTTTTTATTATCTTCTGGAGATTTTTTTATAATTACATTTCCATTTTTAAATGTTACTACTACATCCATAAAGTTATCTTTCGAACTACTCTCACTTGAATTACCTATTTTTTCACCCTTAGTTGAGAATATATCACCTTTTTCGTTTACAAACAAATAGCTATAAAATCCTTTTGCAATACTATAATTCCATATTTTTAACCCACTATATATACATGGTAAAAGTTGTTTGCCTGTCCCATCAAATGCACCGTATCTACCATCTTGTTTTACAATAATCTCTTTTTGTCCACCTGAAAAAGAATGTACGCAAGTATAATCATATTTTACTGGTATTATTTCCTTATCTTTTTCATCAATATATCCCCATTTTTCATTCAGTTTTACAGCCCATAATCCTGAACCAACATCTCTTTTTTCTTCATAATTTTTCTTAGTTACTACAGCCTTTAATACTGGTGTTGCCACTTTTGCCTCTTCTAATTTTATCTTACTTCCTACATTGCTAATAAAATTATTGACAGACTCTGTTTTTTTATATTCACTCACCTTAAGTGCATTTAAATAATCAGTCACCACTTTACCGAGCCTTGAGTCTTTATATTTTTTTACTATATTTTCATAGCTCTCTAGATATTTAGCTGAGATTTTCCCATCTGCTGTGTTAAATGTTTTATAATTATCTAGATATACCTTTACATATTCTTCGTATATCGACTTCACCTCGTCAATTTTTATAAACAAAGGATAGTTATCTATATATTTTTCAATTACAATAATATGTTCTGCAAGTTCATCGATTGTATCTTTATCATAACTGCTAAATATAATTTTATCAATTACATATCGGCCTTTGATATCTAAGTACTCTTTTAATTCTTCACTTAGAATTTGTGTATATCTACTTTTCAGAAAATCACAATTTACAACCACATTTAGTAAGCCTTCTCTTGCTATAATATAATATCCATTATCTGCAATTTCCTTGTCTAAGGCTTTGTCATCTAGCTCTACTATTTGTTGTTTATTAATTGTAAATAGTTGCTCTTTTAATTTTTTATTGTAATTCGTTTCACTTTGAGATAATATATCTAATACATCTAGGATAATATCAGCCGCTTCGTTTTGTGATAATTGATCTGTATTTTTATCAAGAAATTTCATTATATCTTTCGCAGTTGTATTTTGGTTTTTCATCTGTATGTATTCTTGTATCACTTTACTGTTATTACCATATGTGGGTATCCTCATAGTGCTTGCTGGAGATGTATCTTTAGAGCATGACGAGAGTAGTATACATATTGATATTAGGTATAGTATTTTTTTTAGCACTTAAATCCCCTCCCTTATCCCATGACTACAGGTTCTATAGTTATTTAATTATGCAATTCTATCTAATCTACTCTATTTCCTTGTTTATCTATATAAAACCTTTCCCCATCAAACTCAACATAAACTAAAATCTCTTTAAGTTCATTATATTACTATAGTTTTTTTCATATATACACATTTCCTTTATTTTTATCTCTTAGTAAATTATACCATATTTTATCCTCTAAGTAGTTATCAATTAGTTAACAATAGTTACAAAAAGGTTAACAATCTAAAGGTAGCAGTATTTCA
Organism: Clostridiales bacterium GWD2_32_19; assembly: GCA_001795385.1. Lineage (GTDB taxonomy): Bacteria > Bacillota > Clostridia > Lachnospirales > UBA12420 > UBA12420. The sequence continues at coordinate 2,080 of MGOU01000001.1, read as the reverse complement.
ACATCCGCTCCTTCTCCTATTTTGCTTATTACCCGTATAGTCCCACTATGTAGATTTATTATGTCTTCGCATACTGCAAGTCCTATACCTGTACCTGTTGTCTTATCGTTATCCTTCCCCCTGTAAAACTTCTGTTTTACAAAAACAAGCTCTGTCTCATCTATTCCACAGCCATTGTCAATAATATTTATTTTATAAAATTGAGATTTATTTTCTAGCACTACATTCGTCTCGATACTAATTTTCCCCTCTTCTTCCTTTGTATATCTAAGTGCATTATCAATAACATTTATGAGCACTTGTCGTATTCTCCTCTCATCTATGCTTACCATATCATAAACCGTGTTAAAGTTTAAATTCATATTTATCTTTTGCCTTTCTGCCCTTGGCTTCATTTGTTCAAAAACGCTTAATATCAATGTTCTTATATTCACGGTATTCTTGTATATTTCAAACCTTCCAGATTCGAGCCTAGAAAAATCCAAAAGTTCTTCAATCATATCCTTAAATCTATCTGCCTCAGAATCAATTATATCAAGCCCATGCCTTATCTCATCTATATTCTCTGCATCTGTCTCCTTTAGTGTTATAGCCCACCCTTTAATAGATGTGATAGGTGTTCTAAGTTCATGAGATACCGCTGATATAAATTCATTTTTTAGTTTCTGATTCTTTTGCAGTTCTGACCAAAGATAATTTAGTGTATCCGCTAGTCTTCCTATCTCATCATCATAGATTTTTTTTGCTTTAGCATTTATATTGCCTTTTGACATTTCATTTGCTGTTCTCGTTATTTCTATAATAGGATTAACTATCGTCCTTGATAAAAAGAGACTTATTAAAAAGACTAATCCTATTATTGCAATACTCAAAATAAAAATATATAAATAATAATTATTCAAAACTCTATTAGTTTCAGTAAGTGATGTCACAAAACGTATTACTCCAACTATATCCTTACCATTTTTAAGTGGCATTGAATATGCTAAAGTTGGTTCATTTGTCGCCTTATTTACCCATTCATATTTTCCTGTTTTATCACTTAATGCAGCTGTTACATCTGTCTCCTTTGATAAATCCTTCTTTCCTGAATCAACTAATTCATCTATAACCATGCCACTCGCATCTATTATTTGTATCTGAACAGTCATATTAGAAAAATTCTTTATTATCTTTCTTGAATTTTGAGATAAATCAGAACCTGAAAAATAGTTCTGATAAAAAACCGATACAACTTCGAGCTGCCCTTTAAGATAACTTTCTATATTATCTTTGTAATAATTACGTACCCAAAAACTCAAAATTATAGCAATGGTTAAAACCGTTGCTATAATTATAACCAAATATGTACCAATAAGACGCGTTCTTATGCTTTTAAACATACTATACCTCTTTCCTCCATCTATATCCAACTCCCCAAACTGTTTCTATGAATACTGGATTTGACGGATCATCTTCTATTTTTTCGCGTATCCTTCTTATATGCACATCTAATGTCTTTACATCGCCAAAAAAGTCTTCCCCCCAAACTTGATTTAGAAGTTCATCTCGCGTGTAGGCTTTACCCGGATTCGTACTGAGTAAATAAATAAGATTAAATTCTTTAGCAGTTACCTTTATTTCTACATCTTCTTTAAAAACCTCTCTTGAGTAGTTGTCTATTTTAAGCTTACCACATTGTACTATGTCATTACTTTTTACTTTACCCGAACGAGTTCTTCTTAGTATTGTTCTTATTCTAGCAACCAATTCCTGCGGGTTAAATGGCTTTATCATATAATCATCGGCACCGAACTCAAGACCAATTATTTTATCCATATCTTGAGACTTAGCTGTCAACATTATCACCGCAATGTCATCGTATTTTTCCCTTATTAACCTACACATATCATATCCGTTCATACCAGGTAAATTTATATCAAGTACTACCAAATCTATTTTCTCTTGCCCTAGTATATTAATACCTTCTTCTGCTGAGGGTACAGCTATCCCACACAAACCACTCCTTGTATAATAACGTTATCAAATAAGTTTCCCAACTGAATATAAATATTGTATAATTATATCCAAGTAGAGTATA